>JAEZCO010000024.1 GCA_023433505.1 Bacillota bacterium
TCCTTTGATTTCTAGAGCGGTCGGCGAAACCTGCTCTATTCTATCATATGGAGGTTTTTAATTCACTTTTAAAGCTATAAGCTTTTTGGAACTACCGGCATAGCCGGTAGTATTCATTTACAAAAAGAAAAAAGATTGCCTCGCAATCTTTTCACCTTTTATCTAAAGCCTGACTCACTTAATTTCCATTCTCTTGCTTCATGATTTTACTGTTCTAGTTTCAGACATGTAAATCAAACCAAACCGCCATCACCTTTCCACCTGCCGGCTATGTCCGGTCCTCTGCTATTTTACAGAGTACTCCATCAGGAGTTTCTCCCTGGTGTCCCACAAAGCTTTTGACAAATCGACATAGTACTTATGCGGGTTTTCAAACCTTTTGACCTCATCCCATATTGTATCCAGCTGCTTCTCGCTGTAGTGCTTTATGTCCGTTAAATTCGAGCTCTCATACACACAGGCGCCTTTTTCAAAAATTCTGTCCAGGATCCTTTTTGCCTGGAAATTGGTAACGTTTTTTCTCTTCCAGGTGTATTCGGGATCAAATAACTCATACGGCTTATTCTCGTCGATAATTTCATCGTAGTGCGTCAGGACATCCGCTATCGCTTTTCCTGTGCCCTTGTCAAAAAGCCTCCACAACTGCTTGAATCCGGGGTTTGTTATTTTTCCTACATTTTCGCTCAGCTTTATTTTAGGAATAAGCCGGCCGGCTTCTTCAACTGCCACCAGCTTGTAAACGCCGCCGAATACCGGCTCCGATCTGGATGTAATAAGGCGTTCGCCTACGCCGAACAAATCCACTTGCGCGCCTTGTGACAGGATATCCCTGATAATGAACTCATCCAGTGAATTTGACGCCACAATAGCGCAATCCTGGAATCCCGCCGCATCCAACATTTTCCTGGCTTCCTTGGAAAGGTATGTAATATCCCCGCTGTCGATCCTGATGCCTTTGGGCCTGAACCCTCTTGAAACTACCTCTTCGTTAAAAGCTTTAATCGCATTGGGGACACCGGATTTTAATACATTGTAGGTATCCACGAGAAAGGTGCAGCTGCCGGGGTAGGTCCTTGCATATGCCCGAAAAGCTTCAAGTTCCGTGGGAAACATTTGAATCCAGCTGTGCGCCATGGTCCCGATGGCCGGAACGCCGAATTCCTTCTCCGCAATGGTGCAGGCCGTGCCGATACACCCTCCGATGTATGCGGCCCTGGCTCCCAAAACCGCTCCGTGGTAGCCCTGAGCCCGTCTTGATCCGAACTCCATGACGCCGCGGCCCTGGGCTGCCCGCACGATCCGGTTAGTTTTTGTAGCGATCAGGCTCTGATGATTGATGGTCAACAGCACCATGGTTTCCACAAACTGAGCTTCAATGACAGGTCCCCTCACCATCACGATAGGCTCGTTAGGGAATATTGGCGTCCCCTCGGGTACTGCCCAGACATCACAGCTGAATTTGAAGGTTTTCAGGTACTGCAGGAATTCCTCGCTAAAAAGTTCTTTATTCCGCAGATACCGGATGTCCTCCTCATCGAAGCTAAGCTCCTGCAAGTAACGGATAAGCTGCTCCACTCCCGCCATGATGGCAAAGCCGCCATTGTCGGGAACCTTTCTGAAAAACATATCAAAGTAGGCAATTTTGTCCTTCATGCCATTCTGAAGGTATCCGTTGGCCATGGTCAACTCATAGAAGTCCGTCAGCATTGTCATATTCAACTTGTCCATTTATTCCACTCCCCATAATTTCTTTATTGATATAGCTCCATTGCATTTATCTCTATTGATTGAATCATACCAAAAAAACATGGGGAGGTACAACCCTTCTGTCGATAGCTCCTGAAAATGACCGGGTCAATTGTACCTTGTTTTTTCAATTCCTTCCAGAATGGCTTTGGCCAGCATATCTCTGAAAGAATCGGCTGCAAGCAGTTTCCGCTCCCTGCTGTTGGTGATAAAAGCTGTTTCTACAAGGACTCCGGGCACATTGGAGTTGCGCAGGATATAATAGTCCGCCCGCTCGCAATCATGGGACTGGCGTTTCAAGCCCTTTGCCGTTATGCCGTTTAAGGCTTTCTGGATATTTCTCGCCAATTCCTTCGACGCGAGATTTTTGCGATTGTAGTATACGGTAGAGCCTGAGGTCGAAGGGGACTCGGGTAAACTATCCACATGGATGCTGACAAAGAACTCTGCGCCGCTGCTGTTGATGATGTTTGTCCTTGCATTCAGATCCCTTTCCTGCCGGGTCGCGCCATTGTGCGATTGACTGTCCAGCGCCGCATCCTTGCTCCTTGTCAGGACAGCCTCATATCCATAATTCACGAGGCTGTCCCTCAGTTTTTTAGCAATACTTAAATTCACTTCACTCTCAACCACATTTCCTTTGGAAGCTCCCGGATCAATTCCTCCATGTCCCGGATCAATAACAAGGATGAACGGTTTTGCCTGCTTTAATGAAGCATTGATTTTATCATAGGTAATTGCATCCATCTTTCCATCCGGAGCTATGCCTTGACTCTTTTGGAATTTGATTACAGCATTCTCCGTAGCGTCCCCATAATATCCGGTGGGACCTAAAGTGAAAAATCCCAATTGTTTCAAGCTCCGCTGCAAGCCGGTTACCTCCGGACTGTTCATGCCTTTTTTAAAAACCGGCATGCTTTTCTCTATGCCCAGTACGCTGTTTATTTTATTGAGTGTATTCTCTCCAGCCTTACCGTCAGCAGCTAAGCCATACTTTTTTTGAAATGCACTTACTGCCGCTTCGGTAATATCGCCATAATATCCCGTGGAGTCCCGGCAGAAAAACCCCAGCTGCTTCAAATCGTCCTGCAACCGGGTTACCTGGTCGCCTTTCATCTCCTTTTTTAACACAAACCCGTCAGACATCGCAAAAGCTGTCCGTAAGGGTACGGAAAGTATAAATAAAAGTAACACCGCCCGACAAAAATATTTATCCGGCTTTTTTCTCATGTAAAATCCCCCCATAATTCCTCAAAATGGCAGCTGTCATTGTTTTTCACGCAGCAGCCCATAGCTTATTTTTCATCCATCGGTCAAAATGTATGTCAAAAAAACTAAGACACATTATGGGAACAGCACCAATTAAGCCTGGGAAAAATTAAATTCAAAATTTGTTCACAAATAAAACACAGGATTATCTTAAATCCGGGGAAAATAAAAAACTGAAGGAGGTGGTACAATGAAGTTTTTCAGAACGCTGGCACCCGTTTTGTTATCAGCTTGCCTTTTGACTTCCACAGCTTTTGCGGCTCCCGGTAATCCCAATGCGCCCGGGATCGAAGCGAAACACCAAAAGTGTGAAGATTTCAGCAAAGATCCTGTAAAAGCGCTTGAAAGCAAGAAAGAGAGAATCCAATCAAGGCTAAAGGAAGGAAAGATCAGTAAAGAAAAGGCGGACGCCATTACTGCAAGAATTGATGCGAAAATCAAGGAAGTCAACGAGTTTAACAAGTTGACGCCGCCGCAGAAAAAAGCGAAGCTGATCAACGATTTCAAGACCTCGATGGAAAGAAGGGTCAAGGAGGGTAAGCTGACAAGGGAAAATGCCGATACAATACTCAAGGACTTTACCGAAAAGGTAAATCAATGGGACGGCAACGGGTATCCCAAATTCCACGGCAAGGGATTTAAGGGCAAGGACGGACATCACGGGAAGGACAGCGAGAAGAATTTGCACTAGCCTTATCTTAACTATCAAGGGAACCGGTCCTTCGGGACCGGGTCCCTGTTTTATTTTCAGTTGGGAGTACTGCGCAGGTACTCCATGTCACTTTTGCAGTATGATCCTGTGTTCTACCAGCTGCATTTCCTTGATTTTTGCCTTGACGATCTTTCTTTGCCCGAAAATGTTTTCCATGACCAGATTGTCCTCTTCGGGCACGATTCTGTCAACCGCTTCAAGAATCAGCTTCTCTTCCCCTTTTTCATCGATCAGGTATACGTTTGCTTCACACATTTTTATCACCTCGAAAAATAGCTTTTCAGACTTTGCACGGCCTTGTCCGTCAGATGGGGCAAAGGCTCGCACTTATCCACTCCGACAATTTCTATATTACACCGGTTCATGGGCAGCAATATTTTTTTTGCAGGACTGTCTGCAATGGCATTGGCCATGGCTGCAGTCAATTCTCCCAGCATGGCATTGGCGGCGATGATCCCTACCGTGCCCATGATCACATCAACCCTTCCGGCGTTGACAATAATAGCGTTTTCACCTGTGGCGCCTTCATTTGCTCCCGCCTTCAGCATATAGGAAGTAGCCAGGGCATTTGTACCCAATGCAATGATCTCCACATCCTCCGGCAATTCCTTTCTGAGCTTTTCTACAATGGTCTTGCCGATTCCGCCGCCCTGGCCGTCTACTACCGCGATGCGCATATATCCCTCCAAATATGAGAAAATCCGTTATTCACTAAAGAGTACTGCAAATATTACTTCCCGTTTTTCTGATAATGTAGGTTGCATAGGCGAGCAGCAAATGCAAAGCATTTGTGACCAGCCCCGGCGCTCCAAGACTGCATTTTCAGAAATCTATACGGGAAGTTAATTTGCACCAGTACTAAGGACCGTTACCTTTTTGATCACCACATCTTTTTTAGGCAGGGACATTTGTCCGCTGTTGGGGTCCACATCCACCGGCGTTGCTGCAATTGCATCCAGCGTACTCTCTCCGCCGGTAAGCTTTCCAAAAGCGGCATAATCGCCGTCCAGCCTTGGTTCGTCGCCATCCACAATAAAGAACTGGCTGCTGGCCGAATTCGGATCCTTGGTGCGGGCCATGGATATAACGCCCTTTGTGTGTTTCAGGGTATTTTTCCCAAAACCGTTGGAAGAGAATTCGCCTTTAATGGTTTTGTCGGAGCCGCCGGAGCCGTTTCCCGCCGGGTCGCCGCCTTGAACCATGAAGCCCGAGATAATCCTGTGAAATTTAAGGCCATCATAAAAGCCTGATTTGGCAAGGCTTATAAAGTTTGCCACAGTCTCCGGTGCATATTCGGGATACAATTCAAAGGTCATTTTGCTTTCGTCCGCCATGACAATCTCGACAATGGGATGCCCGTTGGCTTTGGAATTGGCAGGACTTTCGCCGGAATTCTTTTGTCCGCAGGCGGATGCAAACACTGCAAGGACTCCCAAAAGTGCAATCAATACAACGATTCTATGGAATACTGGTTTTTTCATATTCTTATCCTTTTCTTTCGCTGTTTTTATCTTCTCCTATTTTACCAGGATTACACCTTCCATGGCAATACCAAATGCCTTGGCGATATTACAGGCCGTATTTCCTGAAATGTGACGGGGCCATATGATAGGCCTTTTCGAAAGCCCTGGCGAAATGAAATTGGCTTGAATAGCCCAGCCGGTCGGAAATCTCCGCAATGGAAAGGGTTGTCTTCCTTAAAAGCTCCACAGCGATGCCCGTTCGCATGGAATCATAATATTTTTTGGGCTGCATGCCGGTAATATTCTGGAAAACCTGTCGGAATCTTCTCTCGCATAATCCCATTCTTCCCGCAAGCTCCCTGATCGATACATATTCCGGAAGGCTGGACCGCATATGGTCAATGACGCGGTCAACGGCAGCTTGATAAGGGTTGCTTACCGAACTTTTTTTCAGCTGCGCCGTCCATTTGCACAGAATATGGCCGAAAGCAGAGGAAGCCAGCAGCCTTGATGATGAGTCACTTCTGCGAAGGAGGTCAAGGCAGGTCCTGTAATCCTCCTGTTCGGCTTCATCATGCGCAAGGTGGAGGATCTGGTTCAAAGGCTGGTTGAAAAGACTGGCGCAGGTGAATTCAAACCACCAGAAATCCCAGGTTTCGCCGCTGCAGAAATACCGCCTGGTCAAACGATGCTCAAAAAACAATAACGTGCCGGGCAGTACTGTAATTTCCTCCAGGCCGTCAATCTTGACGGTCCCCATCCCTCCGGTAGTCCTTAGCGCGATTATGCCCCTGCTGTTCAGCAAAGACTTCCTGACATCATAGGTGGGGTCGGCGTGTAAAATGTAAACAGTACTCAAGGCTACTGCAATTGTTGCTATTGGGTTTTGTGCAATTGAAAAATCAAAATCCATATCTTGATTGTACCTGATTATTGCCGAATTGTATATATATTCACCCGATAATTGCATTCAAATATGTATCGTCAAATAATATAATATATGCATAAGACCGCAATTTCTCCAATGCAGCCAGTATATACCCTTTATAGACCAGCGATACATTTTGTATATAATGGCTGTCATACATTTTATCAAGAGGATGGTGTCTCCCCCATGGAAAGACTGGAAATAAACAACGGTATAACCGGAATGGTTCCGCGGAACAAGATGAGCAAGGGAGCCCGCAAGCTCCGCGATTTTTATGAATTAACGCCGGACGCTCCCATTTATTTAAGCGAGTTCGGCTATTATTCCCTTGACCGCTGGAAAAGCGAAGGCTATATCAGCGATGCTACCGACCTGAATGAGCTTTTCGGCTTCGACGAGCCGGGCGGCTTTCACCTTGGCGGCCTTGGGTGGTGCGAAGCAGGCTTTTCCCCCGCCTTTGACGTAAAGGTCATTGAAGACAGAGGGGACTACGAAGTCGAACAGGATTTTGCCGGCCGTCATGTGCTGTATTTCAAAGGCCGCCGCAATGGTTTCATGCCGGAATACATCGACCATCCGGTAAAGGATATGAAGACCTGGGAGGAAAATTGCAAGTGGAGGCTCAATCCCAATACCACCGAAAGATACGCCGGCTTTGACCGGCAGATGTCCAGGGCAAGAGAGGCCGCCGGACAGGGCAAGGTGGTCACACTGAACCTGGTGGGCGGCTATATGTACCTGAGAAGTCTTATGGGACCTGTTGACCTTTTATATAAATTTTACGACGATCCGGACCTGGTCCATGCCTGCATGAAGGTCTGGTTTGAGCTTGCGGATGCAGTTTGCGCCAAATACCAGCAGCACGTCACCATTGATGAATTCTTTATTGGGGAGGATATCAGCTACAATCAGGGCCTGCTCATCTCGCCCGCTCTGGTCAGGGAATTCCTGTTCCCTTATTACCAGCAGTTAATGACCCATATTAAATCCCGGCAGCTGGATAAAAACCGCCACCTGTATTTCCAACTGGACACCGACGGATATTCCGACCCGGTGATCCCTCTGTACAAGGAGCTTGGAATGGATTATATGAGCCCCTTTGAAGTTGCTTCGGGCAGCGATGTGGTGCGGACGGGAATGCAATATCCCGACTTGATCATGCGCGGAGGCATAGACAAACGGATACTTGCCGAAGGCAGGGAAGCCATTGACCGGATGATAGACGGCATCCTGCCGGTCTTGAAGAAAAGAGGCGGCTATATACCAAATTGTGATCATGGGGTGCCCGAAGAAGTGAGCTTTGAAAATTATATGCACTTCCGCAATAGGTTAAGGGAGTTTGCCTGATCCCCGCCTGGCGGAGCTCCTCCGCCAAATGCGTATAGTACCCGGCTTCACCTGTCCTTGCGTTTCAGATAATCCGCCATAAACTGGGCGTCCTTGATTTCCAGTCCCCGCTCTCCGGCAAGGGATTCGACATGATGAATGAATTCATGTTTGAGCGTGTGCTCCAGTTGCTGCCTCAGTGCTTCCTTTCCCAGGTACCCGTAAACACGCGAAAACGACCCGTAATAAATGGCGATGTATCTTCCCATACTTCCGCCTCGATAGTACTCGCCCAAAATATAAAGATCATTGCCCCTGCTCATGGGGTTCAGTTTTTCCTCCGGCAGCAGGACGATCCCTCCGTTGAGCTCCCTGTATATCTCCTCAGGAAGCTCAACGGCTATTTCGTCCAGCATTATTTCCATTTCATCGATAGATATCATAGGCTATGGATCTCCTTTGGTATTGCACAATTAATTTTACCACGAAAAACAAAATCAATCCATCTTGCCAACATGTAAAAAATGCGACAGGAGAACGTCTCCTGCCGCATTTTTAATCACATTTTTTATCGCAGCCGCAGCAAGAGCCGCAGTCGCTCTTTTTAAAGGATTTCCTGATATTTATAAATATGAACAGCGCTGCTGCCAGTCCTATGACGCTTAAAATTAAAATACTCCAAAACATCTCTGTCCTCCATCCTTTCGGCTTTTGCAGCGAGATTTATGCAAATCCCAGCAAAGAACCCACCTGATAAACAATCACCGCCATTATCCACCCCAGGATAAGGCTGTACCCGATAGCAAAGCCGGTCCAGCCCCAGGAATTTGTTTCACGCCTTATGGCGCCGATGGTCGCTACACACGGGATGTATATCAGGGTCATAACCATGAAGGAAATTGCCGAAAGCGGAGTCCAGGCCGCCGCAAGGACTTTGGAAAGCCCTTCCTCACCTGCGCCGTAAACAGTGCCCAGGGTTCCGACAACGACTTCCTTTGCAACAATGCCGAACAGCAGCGCTACCGACGCCTCCCATGTCCCAAAGCCGGCCGGCCGGAATAAAGGAGCGATAAGACCCCCGGCCCTGCCAAGGAAGCTTGACGGACTGGCGTATTCCACCCCTGCCGGAAGGCTCGACAATACCCATACCAGCACCACAACCGCAACGATGATGGTCCCTGCTTTGCGTATAAAAGCGCTTCCTCTGTCCCACATGTGGATGAAAGTGCTTCTCAGCGTCGGAACCCGGTAAGGCGGCAGCTCCATCACGAAATGGGAAGTCTCGCCCTTGAATATAAACCGCTTAAATACTACTCCCATCAAAACAGCCAGGACTATTCCCAGCAGGTACAGCAGGAATATGACCAGCCCCTGCCGGGCAGAAAAAAACGCCCCCGTAAAAAGTATATACACCGGAAGCCTTGCAGAGCAAGACATCAGCGGATTGATCAAAATCGTAACGAGCCGGTCCCGTTTGTTTTCAAGCGTCCGGGTGGCAAGTATGCCGGGGACATTACAGCCAAAACCCACAATCATGGGGATGAAGGATTTGCCATGAAGACCGAGGGTATGCATGAACCGGTCCATAATATATGCGGCTCTCGCCATATAGCCGCTGTCCTCCAGGAGTGAAATCGCAAAGAAAAGCAAAAATATGTTGGGCATAAAAACAATGACCGATCCGGCTCCGCCGATAATTCCGTCAACAATCAGCGAGTTCAGAAGCTGAGGCGCCCCTGCGGATTCCATCCAGCCCTTGAGCAGTGTGCCGAACCAACCGAAGAAGGACTCGATCATATCCGCCAACGGAGCCCCCAGGGTAAAGGTGAATTGAAAGACGCCCCACATGGCCAATAAAAATAGGGGGATTCCAAGGTAGCGGTTGGTAGCCACCTTGTCGATCTTGTCGGAGATGGACTGCCTCTCTTCCGCCGACATCGACCTTTTTAATGTTTCTTTGACGATGCCGCTGATAAAACCATATCTTTTTTCAGCAAAAAACGCTTCAATATCGTCGCCCCACATTGCTTCCAGCCTTTTCGCCGAGTGATCGCGGTATTCCTTGAGGGCAGCATATTCCATACTGTTTTTTACTATTCCCTCAATGGTAGTGTCCTTCTCAAGAAATTTTACCGCCAGCAATCTAGGGTTGTAAACTGATAAGGCAGAATCCTTCCGGATTCCCTCCTGAAGCCTCTTTAAAACCTCTTCAACATCCTGCCCGTAATTTATACCCGGAATCTCGATCCTTGGCGATTCGGAAGTGTCCAGCATCTGCTGCATAAGCTCCGTGATCCCCTGATTCTTTGTAGCAACCGTGGGAAGGACAGGCACGCCGAGGAGAAAAGACATTTTTTTCATGTCTATTTCCATATTCCTGGACCTGGCTTCATCATACATGTTCAGCACGAGGATGACCTTTACGCCCATCTCCAGCAACTGGCAGGTAAGGTACATGTTCCTCTCCATATTGGTCGAATCAATCACATTGACGACAATATCCGGTTTTTCAAATAAAATATAGTCCCTTGCGACGGCCTCATCCTCAGAATACGCCCCAAGGCTGTATGTACCCGGAAGGTCCACCACCTTTATCTGCCTGCCGTTAAAAATGAAGCTGCCCTCTTTTTTTTCAACGGTAACTCCCGGCCAGTTTCCCACATGCTGCCTGGACCCCGTCAGCGTATTAAAAATAACGGTTTTACCGCAGTTTGGATTGCCGGCGATGGCAATTACCAATTCCTTATTTTTTATCAGTGTCCTTTCCATCCGCTCAACCTCGCGCCTTGTTAGTTCAGCCTAACTTCCAAAGCGAGATACCCCTTATTTTCATTGAAAGATCAAAGTAATTCTACCAGAATTTCCGATGCTTCCGCTTTCCGCAAGCTGAGATTATAGCCCTTTATTCCAAGCTCCATGGGGTCCCCCAGCGGAGCGAAGCCCTTTACAAGTATTTCAGTACCGGTGATAATCCCCATTTCCATAATACGACGCCTTACAAGGCCTTTTGTGGAAACCTTTACGACTCTTCCTTTCTGCCCCGTCTTAAGCTGGCTCAGCGCCATAGTAACAATATCCCTGTTATCAGTCATACCATTTTTACCTTTCCGGATGTCAGCCGTTTCAGAGCGCTTATCACCAATGCGGCTCCTTGCATAACGATGGAATTCTATTTGTTAGGTTCACCTAACATGTTAGCATTTCAAAATCTTCTTGTCAAGCGCAATTTCGCCTTGAACCATCCTGTTATCCTCTCCGTTTTTCAGTATATTTGCCAATTGACAGCATAAAAAGGAGCGTGAAATCATCCGCTCCTTTTGGACACAATCAATGCTATTGAAAAGAAAATGAACTGCTCACACCCGGGTATTCCTCAAGCTCTCCATTCATAGCCTATTGCGCTTAAAAACGCCCTTGCCAGCACCATGTTTCCTTCCGTATTGGGATGGACCCTGTCCCAGGCAAAGGCATTGGGATGATAATGCTTAAGAACCGCATTGAAAGCTGCCTGGGTATCTACAAATACGGTTTTGTATTTTGCAGCAAGCTCCCTGACCACATTGCCGTAGTCATCCATCTTTGAACGCATAGCATCCGCAGTATTGGGTTCTATGTAATAGGGCGTCATAAGGACCATTCCTTTTAGCTGCGGCAAGGTAACCTTAACCAGCTCTTCAAGCGTTGCAGCATATTCTTCGATACCCACATGCTGTTCCTGTATAAACGGGCTGTCGAACTGCCTCCAGACGTCATTGATACCGATCATAATAGAGAGCCAATCAGGATGCAGCTCCAAAACATCGGTCTGCCAGCGCGCCTTGAGATCCCTCACCGTATTTCCCGAGGAACCCATATTCACGACCCTGATCCGTCTTTCAGGATATGCCGACTGCAGCAATCCGGATACCAATCCGACATATCCCTTTCCTATGGCCCCGAACAGGCCCTCGCCCACGGGTCTTGCCCGCTCATAATCCGTGATGGAGTCTCCAATCAATAATAACTTGCTGTTTTCAGCGATCAGCATTCTTTACATCCCCCTTTGTATCGATTGATTTTTTACGCATTTATTTCTTCAAACCGATAGACCATTCCGCCTTCGGCTTCCTTGCGGTCAAGAAACATTTGCAGCGGCCTTACCCAGATTCCCATCTCTCCGTACAGCGCCTGGTAAACCACCAGTTCCTCCAGGGTTTCGGAATGCTTTGCAACGTGAAGCACAAGATATTCCCTGCCCTTAAAATGCCTGTACCTGCCGCCGATCTTGATCTCCCTGCTTACCTCGCCCATTTGTCCTCCAACATATTTCCCTATTTATATCCCATTAAAAAATGTAGGATTCCGGTCCCATCGATGGGTTTCCGGTCCCACCGGAACCAGGGTATTATTGTTCATTGTAAAAAGTATCCGCAGGGTATAAGATGATATGGAAAACTTGCAAAAGTCCTCCTTATTATTTATGTAATAAACTTTCCATAAACACCATACCTTACTCCGCCTGTCCGCCCGGACAGGTCTTTTTTTTGGATCAGCGCCGCCCCTTCATACTCTCCAGCAGCTCGTAGGGGACACGCAAATCTCCCCGGCCGACGCCGATATCAATATCCGGCTTGAAGCTCCCGTGAAAATCACTGCCGCCGGTCACAAGCAGGCTGTGTTTTGCGGCAAGCTCCAAAAGCATGGCTGTCTGTTGGGGGGTATTGTCCACATAGTATGCCTCAATACCCTTCAGGCCAGCTTGCTTAAGCTCTCCAAGCAGAGTATCCAACCGCTCCTTTTCCATTCCTAAGTAAATAGGGTGCGCTAAAACAGGCAGACCGCCTGCTGCGTTTATCTCTCCCAGGCACTGCCGGGGCGTGAGCTTATCCTTTTTGAAATATGCAGCCCTGCCGCTGCCAAGATATTTGTCGAAAGCTTCTTCCAGGCTGCCGGCATATCCCTTTTCAACCATTACCTTGGCTATATGGGGGCGCCCGATGACGCTGCCGGAAGATTTTGCAAGCACTTCCTCCATGGTAATGCGGATGCCAAGCTCGTTCAGCTTATCAATGATCCGCGGGTTTCTTTCCTCTCTTTTTAAACGCAAATCCGCAAGAACCCCCGCGATCCTTGAATAATCACCCTGGATGAAATATCCCAGAATGTGCATTTCAGGGTCGAAATCCGCACTTATCTCAATCGCCGGAATCACCTCAAGCCCGATTCTTATGCCTTCATCTACAGCAGCCGGCAGTCCGTCTGTCGTATCATGATCCGATATGGCAATGGCTTTTAACCCTTTATGTTTTGCATAGTTTACAAGCTCTTCCGGAAGCATGCTTCCATCGGATGCCGTCGTATGTGTGTGAAGGTCGATTAATTGCATTTTCCACCTCGAAAAATAGGATGTCAATTCGAATGGGCATTACTTTTACGTTCAGGTATAATCCGGCTTGGCGCCTTAGGAATATTCAAATTTCTTGCACTCCTCCGGAGGGAATTTATTGTCGTAAACCAGCTTAAGCACCTTGTCAAGCGTACGCAGCGCCCTGCAGGCCTGTTCGACGGTAATAAGCCCCTGCTCCAGTGCCTCTGCCAGTTCATCGGTATCAAGCACCTTGATGGTCCTGTCCGGCAGGATTTTTACATCCACCAGCAGGTCTTCAAAGGTATATTCATCCTTTTCCGCCTTGTACAGCACATCAATAATATCACAATACCAGTAAAGAAATATACCTTCCTCATTATAAAATCTGGCCAGCTTGATGCCTTCCTTTAAAAACGTATAGGAAATTCCACCGTAAAAATCTGTCCTTGGCTTGATGGCCTTCCACCGGGTAACAAGAAGCGCGTCATCCCTGAAAATCAGCTCGTCGCTGGAAATATCCGCGATTTCATAAGGTATAAATCGTTTTCTCAACAATATAGGTTTTTTCATATCTTCCCCTCAGCAGCCAAATAAAGATACCTACTATTATACATGATAACAGGCTTAAAAACAAAAAAGATATTATGCGAAGCATATTTCCCATTATTTGTCATTTTGCGCACAACGTGCTATAATGTACAGGTTACATAAGCCCTAATCCAAATGGGGGGATACCTGCATGAAACATATTAAAAGCTGCAATACCTGCGCCAATGGCCTGACCAATAACTTCAACCAGGATATATTGTGCAAGATCAAGGGCATCGTTTCCCATGATTTTGTCTGTTCGAAATACAAAGCGCTGCCCATGACCCGGAATATTCTTACCCGTAAGAACAAATGTGTGGATTGCGAATTTTACATTGTGGATGCGGCAAATTCGGTGGAACCCGTCCCCATTGGCTTCTGCCAGCTTTTTACCGTCAGGAAGTTCAACGGAGAGGCAAAATGCGCCTGCTCAAAATTTATACGGAAATCCGAATCCATCGTTTCATAGCTATTCTTCTCCATCTTTTATTCCGATATACTATTTGGTATAATAGCTATTAATGTAAGGGGACACACCCTCTGAGTTGGGGGTAATCCGTATTAGGAGGGAATGTCCCCTTCTGAACAGCAGTATTATAGGAGAATGCAATGAACCTAAGGGTAGCGGATATATTTCAGCAAAAACTGAATGAAATTCAAAGCAGGCTTCCTGTCAAAATCATACGGTCCCAGGAGGGCATTCCGTTTCAGGAATACCTGGAGACAGCACAGGATGAGTTGGCGGATGCTGCCGCTGTCAAACCGGCAGACCACGGCAAAGACCTTGAAAGGGCGGAAAAATCACTGGCGGCCAATACCTCTTTCATACCCGCAGACAAAACGAGACTGATGTTGACGATTAATGATACTATACAAAAAGCCTCCGTCAAATATCATATTGATCCGGATTTATTAAGAGCCGTGGTAAAGCAGGAATCCGGCTTCAACCCTTATTCCGTTTCCAGCTCCGGCGCCCAGGGACTGATGCAGTTGATGCCCGATACCGCAGACGGTCTGGGCGTTGACAATCCATGGGACATAGCGCAGAATATCGACGGCGGCGCAAGATATCTGAAAGATCAGCTGGTAGCCTTTGACGGCGATCTGCGGCTGGCACTGGCAGCTTATAACGCAGGGCCGGGAAATGTAAAAAAATATAACGGAATACCGCCGTTTGACGAAACCCGGAATTATGTGGATAAGGTTTTGCAATATTATTTCCAATATTCCGAAAGCTAACAAAAATTATTTATAACGACCTAATGTAAGGAAATTTGTCGTTTGCAGACAAATTTCCTACATTAACATAGTTTCAACGGTTATAATCCACACAATCCACAAACTTATCCACATGAGGAAATGCTGAAAATACTGGCTTTACGATAAATTTCCACAATATTCACACACAGTGTTTCAACATTTTTCACCTTATTTTCTGCGGAGAGCAATTCTGTCGAAAGCCCTGAAACAGCACTTTTTTACGGCATAAGCCAGATCTGGAACCCATTCGACATTTTACAATATCTGTCGAATTCTTCCATAAAATACGGATGAATCTACCTTTGCCAGGCAAGAATTTTGCCGGCGATTTGTGTAGTTATCCACAATCATCTGTCGCCCAGCTTTAAACCCGGAATGGCGTTGAGGCACAAATCCGCTCTATTTCCCGAATTATATCCGAAATATGCCGCTCCGGCGATCATCGCCGCATTATCCGTGCACAGTACAGGCTTCGGATAGTAAACCTCAATGCCCTTTTTTCCGGCGGCCTCCTTCATACTGCTTCTTAAGAGCGAATTTGCGGCAACACCGCCGGCCAGTGCAATAATCCCTGTTTTCGTCCTCATGGCGGCCTCAACGGTATTTTTCACCAGTACGTCCACTACCGCTTGCTGAAAGCTGGCGCACAGGTCCTCGATGACAAGGGTATCACCTTTTTGCTCCATATGGTTGAGATAATTCAAAACTGCCGTCTTCAGACCGCTGAAGCTGAAATCCAGACTTCCGCCCTGAAAGTAGACCCTTGGGAAATCAATGGCTTTACTGTTTCCTTTGGCCGCAGTTTTATCGATCAGAGGGCCTCCCGGATATCCCAGGCCTACCGCTCTGGCAATTTTGTCGAAGGCTTCGCCGGCGGCGTCGTCTCTTGTCTGACCCATGATTTCAAATTTATCGAATTCCCTCACATGCACGATATGGCTGTGCCCGCCGGATGCGACAAGGCAGGTAAAAGGCGGCTCCAGTTCCGGATTTTCAAGGTAATTTGCGGCTATATGCCCTTCGATATGATGTACCCCGATGAGGGGCTTCTTCAAAACATACGCCATCCCCTTTGCAGCCGAAAGGCCCACAAGCAGAGCTCCTACCAGTCCCGGGCCGTAGGTTATGCCAATGGCATCGAGCTCGCCGGCCTTTACGCATGCTTCCTCCAGGGCCTGGTTAATCACAGGTAAAACCAGCTCCACATGCTTGCGGGAGGCGATCTCAGGTACTACGCCGCCAAATTTGCTATGTAGGTCCACCTGGGAGGAAATAATGTTGGACAATATTCTTCTTCCATTTACTACTACAGCTGCAGAAGTCTCGTCGCAGCTGGATTCTATACCTAATATTCTGATATCCTTCAAATGACTCACACCTGTCTTTCATGGAATACTCACTATTATACCATCATATTCTGTTCAAAAAAAAGCAAAAAAAACATGGAGTCTTTTAAAACTCCATGTCCCCAATAGGAGAAATGCTAATGTTCTTATAAATAATAACAGAATTCATTTCTAATTTATATAGTACTATGGTCCTGCCTTTTGCACAGCAGCCATAGGTCTATGGCCCCACGCCGGGTGCGGCCTTGGCCGCACTCATAAGGATTGCAGGTATGAACATCAAAAAGGACAATTTCAAGGCGAACTCCCTGTTCAAGCCTCTTATCAGCGCTCCCGCAAGGGTCAGCCCCGACCGTGAAATTGCGGGCAGGAGGATTCCCCTTGGATGGAGAGGGGGTCAGGAAGCTTCCTGGGTTTCCCAATACCTGGGTATGTAATTCCCGCCGCTATCTTTTACAAACGGCTGTTTTTTAGTATCCAGAGCCCACATACCCACCCTGTCTTGAATGGCCTGGCTCTGGAGTTTCAGAAAATATTCCCTGTATTTCTTATTTGGACTGACAAACTCAACCCTGGCATAGCCGTTCCTTACCAGCAGCGCATTGAGGTTGTCGCCGTTATCCATGATTATGTACGCCAGCAGACGTCCATATCTGTCCCGCAGGCCTTTTTCAAATACAAGCCGGACATTTTTATGAAGCGCCAGTTTTTTTGTTAATTTTGAAGCTTCCGGAGCATAGGGCTGCACATCCACACCCGCTTTTACACTTTCAGGTGTATCAATGCAAAGGAGCCTTACTTTATATTCCTTGTTCCGGAATTTGATTTCCAGGGTATCACCATCCGTGACATTACTGACATAGGCTTTGATGTACTTATGGGGGGCAAGGCCTTCCTTCAATTCCGCAAGACTAAAGGCGGACGTTTCTACGGGTATGAGCGAGCTGTTTGCACCAACGCCCGTACCTCCATTTGCAAAGTTAACGGCAATGTAACCAACCGCAGACAAGAAAACAGCAAGCAGCGCTATATATTTTTTCATTCCTTCTCCCTTGAGATTTACTTTAACTAATTTTAGCACAAAGCGACTAAAAAGGACAGAATTTTTAGGAAAATTAATCCACATTTATGATATTAATTACAATTCATACAATGCCAGGACAATAAGATCGTTTCCTCTGTCATGAGTCTTGTTAACTTTAAGCAAATCTATCATTTGTTTAAAAGCGCTTAAATATTGCATTCTACGAAGTGACGAATCTTATAATATCCTTCGCTATACTCAAGATGATACATGGAAATAAAAAATGCGACAAGAGAGCAATCCCCTGCCGCACATTGTCATATGCTATTAGAATCCTTTGTCCATACCTGCTGCAGAGGCGGCAATGACTGCCACTGCCGGTTTCTGCACAGGAACCTCTTCGTTCCTGCCGATTTTTGCATCAAAGGCCAGTTCAAGCACCTGGACAATATCGTCCACTGCGATGACTTCCAGCCCCATGTCGCCAAAGGTTTCCTGCCAGTTCTCGCCCGGCACCAGTACTTTGTTGATTCCGGCCAGCCTGGCAGCCTCCACCTTGGCGGCGACTCCTCCCACAGGCTTTACCTTGCCCCGGATGGAAAGCTCACCGGTCATGGCAATATTGCTGCTTACGGGAAGATTCTTTATGGCCGAATATACTGCGACTGCGATTGCAATTCCTGCAGACGGCCCGTCTATGGGTATTCCGCCCGGGAAATTCATATGGATGTCATATTCTCTTACGTCCACATCCAGAAATCTTTTCAGTACGGTCAGCACATTTTCAACGGAAGCTCTGGCCGAACTGGCCCGTTTTAATTTGTGCCCGCGGTTGTCTATTTCTTCTTCGTCAACGATACCTGTGACCTTTATTGTGCCTTTGCCTGTAGAGACCTTATAGGCCGATACCTCTATGTCAATAACCATTCCTGTGCTGTTTCCGAATACGGCAAGACCATTGATGCAGCCCACCCTTTGCTCGCTGGAACAGATTTTTTTATCAATGCGGGGACTGTAGTGACCGAATTCGACGACCCATTCAATGTCCTTCCGGGAGATTCTGTTCCGGCCTTCGACCTGTACCACGCCGCCCGCTATCTGAACGATATTTACCGCGTCCCTGCCATTCTGGGCATACCTGGCGATGAGCCCCTCCGTGCCGTCTTCAATTTTAAAGCCTCCCCTGGCTGCCGCATTTCTGGCAATAATGGACACTTCCTCCCCCAGAAGAGGTCTGAAGTAAACCTCCACGCACCTGGACCTCAGGGCGGGGGGCAGCTCCTCCGGGGACCTTGTAGTAGCGCCGACAAGCCTGAAATCCGCTGGAAGCCCTTTCTGGAAAATCTCATGGATATGAAGGGGGATATTTCCGTCCTCAGAGCTGTAATAAGCGCTTTCAAGGAAAACCTTCCTGTCCTCAAGCACCTTTAAAAGCTTGTTCATCTGAACAGGATGCAGCTCTCCGATCTCATCAATAAAGAGAATCCCGCCGTGGGCTTTTGTCACGGCACCCGGCTTGGGCTGAGGAATTCCGGCCACGCCGTAAGCTCCCGCGCCCTGATAAATGGGATCGTGAACGGAGCCGATCAACGGGTCCGCTATGCCTCTTTCGTCAAAGCGCAGAATGGTGGCATCCACCTCAACAAACTTTGCTTCTTTCCGGAAAGGTGAGATGGGCACGTGCCTGGCTTCTTCAAGAATTACCCTGGCCGCCGCCGTTTTTCCGATTCCGGGAGGCCCGTAGATGATTACATGCTGCGGATTAGGTCCGCACAAGGCCGCACGCAAGGCCTTGAGCCCCTGCTCCTGGCCTACGATATCCTGCAGGGTCGCAGGACGGGTCTTTTCCGCGAGGGGCTCGGTAAGCTTGATTTCCTTTAGACGCCGCAGCTTCTCCAGTTCCTTGCGGGACTCCTTTTCAATGGCGCTTTTATTCCCCTGCTGCGATTTCAGCAGGTTTAAAAAGTACAAACCGATAATAATTGAAAAGAAAAATTGTATTATAAGAAAGGTGTTGGTTAACATTCCATTTCCTCCCATGCATTCATAGTTTCACGGGATATAGTATTGACAGCCTGTGCAAACTTTATCCTAAGCACAGGTGAAAATATAACTTACGCTAAAATTTGTTCACATGCAGTCCTGGTGCGCCGGCAGTTGCAGAAAAAGTGCAAGTAAATATTTTCACTCTTAAAAACAATATGGAAAAAAGCAGATTGAAAATCAATCCGGCGGTTTTACAAGTCTGACAGCCTTGCCGCATCCGTTTTTATAACGGCCTGCCGGAAGCTGCAAAATAATCGAAGGTCTGCGAAACATAGTCCACGCCGCATTTTACAATAAAATTGAAAATATCCTCTCCTTTTTTTGCCGAGGCCAGGCTGGGCATCCCCCAGACGCCGTTTTTGCTGTAGTTTAATATGGAATCGTAATTCAAGAACTCTCTCGTAACAGACGGAATGCAGTCCTCAATCTTTTCTTTTCTCACCAGCTCGGGATGCAAATACAACATGAGGGACGTCTCGTATTCGCAGGCATGGAGGTTGTCTGCGGATTCCAGCAGCTTTTTCTCCAGCAGTTGCGAAAAGAATTTCTCAAAATCCAATAGAATGACCTTGATGTCCGTATTCATCGCATTAAGCTCCCTCACCGCAGGACCCAGTGCAAAATTACCTCCGTGCCCGTTCACGAGGACAATTTTTTTAAAGCCCTGGGCTTTTAAACAGATTACTATGTCGGTAATCACATTCATAAAGGTTGCAGGCCTGATCCACACGCTTCCCTTCTTCCCCCGGTGCTCCATGCAAGTGGAAATGGGAAGCGCCGGAAGCAGGAAAGCATCCAGTTCCTGCGCCACCTTTTCTCCAAAGGCGGATGCAATCAGGAAATCCGTTGCTATGGGAAGGTGAGGACCGTGCTGCTCTGTAGAGCCGATAGGCAGGACCGCAATACCCGCGTTCCCTTGATCAATTTCATCGGCAGTAGAGTTATACCAATACATAAAAAGCCTCCTTTACCCTGATTGATAAATTTTTTATCCTATGGCATTAGTAAATTTTTCCGTAAATTTCTTTGTATTGCTTGTAGCACTCCCTGTAAGCGCTATTATTGCCTTCGTCCGGCTTTATTAGCTTCTGCGGCTGCATACATTCCAGACGGGAGCCGAAGCTTTCCAGGGCGCCCGTACTTACCATGGCAATGCAGGCGGCTCCAAAGACAGCAGCTTCAGGCACTCCTGCCACAGCAATTTCCCTGTTGAAAATATCCGCCTGCATCTGCAGCCAGAGATCCGATTTGACATAGCCTCCGTTGGCTATGATTCTGGCAGGCTTCCGGTCCATGCTCTCGATGGCTTCAAAAACCGAAAACATCCGGTACATGACGCCTTCCATGGCAGCGCGTATGAAATGCTTTCTTCCATGCATGAGCCTTAAGCCATGAAGCGTCCCGCGCGCATTGGCGTTCCAGTTGGGAGACCTTTCTCCGGTCAGAAACGGCAAAAACACCAGTCCGTCACAGCCTGGCCTGATTTCCGCCGCATAGCGGTCAAACAGCTCATAAATGCTTGCAACTCCCGCAGCATCAGCCTCAAATTCATATTGCTTCCGGTACTCGTCCCTAAGCCATTTCAGTACGATCCCCCCATTGTTTATGGCGCCGCCTGCCACCCAGGTGTCTTTGGTAAAGCAGTAGCACCAGGTGCGCTGTCTGGAATCAAGGAGCGGGGTATCCACTGCGATCCTGAGAGCGCCGCTTGTACCGATGGTACATGACATGGAAATATCGTCAACTACTCCGCAGCCGTAATTTGCAAGCATGCCGTCACCGGAGCCGATGATGACAGGCGTTTCGCACAATATTCCCATCGCCCCGGCATACTCGGGCTTCATACCTTTCAGGATGCGGGTGCATTCCACCGGCTGGCCGAACCTGTCACTGCCGACGCCGATAACCTCTTTCAGAATCGTATCATCCCACCGGAAACTATGTATATTAAAGCACGCGGTGGTTGATGCGTCGGTGATATCGATAAATAATTCACCGAATAATTTGAAAAGGATATACTCCTTAACCGATACAAACTTTGCAGCTTTGGCAAATATATCCGGATGTTTTTCCTTCAGCCACAGAATTTTGCTCAAGGGATACATGGGATGCTGGACTCTGCAGCCGGTAAAGTTGTATAGCTGCAGGCAGTCATATTTGCCGCCGATGTCCTCTGCCTGGGGATTGGACCTTAAGTCGGCCCAGGTGATAACATTCGTGAGCTTTTCTCCGGCTGCATCCAGCGCCATAAAACTGAATAGCTGGGTACTGAGCCCGATACCCTCCAGTTCGTCGGACCTTATCCCCGCAATTTCAATGGACCTTCTGACCACACTGACCAGGGAATTAAGAACAACCTCCGGGTCCAACTCCGCCATATCATTTTCCGTGCATAGCATGGGATATTCAACATGGTCAAGGCTTAATTGCAGGCCTTTCCTGTCAAAAATGGCAGCTCTCACTCCGGAGGTCCCTATATCAATACCCATAAACACTTGCGCCATAGTAAATACCAGCTTTCTTCCGAAAACAGGATGTTTCCCCTGTGTTCCGCGTTATAATCATAAAGCACCGGTGAAAATAGTAAACTAAAATTTTCTGCAAATGCAGTCCTTGAGCGACGGGGCCGGCCGCTCAGGTAACCTGCATTTGCAGAAAAAGAGTATACGAATGGTATAGTGTTCCTAAATCCCTGAAAAAGCTGAAAAACCGCCGTCTACGGGGACTGTAATTCCCGTTACAAACCTTGCCGCGTCGGATGCCAGCCAGAGCAATGTGCCGATGAGGTCCTGGGGATTTCCATACCTGCCCATGGGCGTGTGTTCTATGATCAGCCTTCCTCTATTGGTCAGCTCGCCCGTTTCGGCATCGGTGAGCAGATATCTGTTCTGATCTGTCAGGAAGAATCCCGGGGCAATGGCGTTTACCCTTATTTTATCTCCATAGGCCTGTGCAAGATAAACCGACAGCCATTGGGTGAAATTGCTGACCGCAGCCTTCGCAGCCGAATAACCCGGAGTTCTGGTCAGTGGTCTGTAATAGTTCATGGAGGATATGTTGATGATGGACCCGCCCTTTTCACTTTCGGCCATCTCGCGTCCGAATACCTGGCAGGGCAGCATTGCACCCGCCATGAGGTTTAAGTTCACCACTTTTTCCAGTGCTTCCCTGGGAACGTCGAAATAAGTTACCGTATCCGATGTGGATGCATCCTTCATATTGCCGCCTACGGCATTTACAAGGATGTCCATGCTGCCGAAATCATTTTTAACCCCTGCACAGGCTTTTCCCAGCGATTCGTATTCCATGGCATTCATCGCATAGCCTTTAGCCTTAACTCCGTACTTTTCCAGTCCTCCGGCGATATTTACCGCCGTCTCCTCTTTAAGGTCGCATATGGCAATATTTGCACCTGCGGCCGCCAGTCCCTCGGCCATAGAAGCGCCAAGAATCCCGCCTCCGCCCAGGATCACCGCATTTTTTCCCTGAATATCAAACAAGTTCATTCCTTTATTCTCCCCTTTCGTTTTTCAATGGGGGCATACCCCCATACCCCCTCGCTGCGGGCGAAATGAATTCGCCCTGCGCTACACTTCGTGCGCCACGCCTATACGTGGCGTTTGAACAACGTCTCTTGGACATTGCAACATACTACTGACAGCATTTTCAATCGGTAGCCCCACCTTGGAGAAGGGGGACTGTGACGTTGTTCAATTTTCAATTGGGGCATACCCCATACCCCCTCGCTGCGGGCGAAATGAATTCGCCCTGCGCTACACTCGTCAACCCCTCCTTAGAGGAGGGGAGCTGTGACGTTGTTCAACATTTCAATAAGATTCACTGCTGACTGCACAGCCATTTTTTCCACTGCTTCCACTGTAAAACCGCCAACATGGGAGGTCAGGATAAAGTTATCCAGGGAAAGCAGCTTGTGATCTCCCGGCGGCTCTTTTGAAAAGACATCCTCCGCCGCACCGGCGATAATTCCCCAGGCCAAAGCATCATACAAAGCATCCTCATCCACCAGTTCCCCTCTGGATGTGTTTACGAGATAAGCCGTCTTCTTCATGGTCGCCAGCGAATCTTTGTTGATGATGTGTCTTGTCTCCTCTGTCAGAGGAAGGTGAAGTGTGAGGAAATCCGCTTCCCTGATTATTTCCTCCAGCCCGCACACTTTGGCGGAATACTTCTGCAAGTACTCATTTCCTTCATCGATATAGGGATCATATACAAAAATCTTCATTCCGATCCCGTAAGCCATCCTTGCTACTTCCTTCCCGATATTTCCAAAGCCTACAATCCCCACTGTTTTTCCTGTCAGCTCCACGCCTTTTACCCTATCCCACTTCCCGGTTTTTGTGATTCCGGATATGACGGGTATGCTCCTTGCCATGGAGAAGAAAAGTCCTATGGCAAGCTCGGCCACGGAAACCGCATTGGTCCCTGCCGCCCGGTCTACTTTTATCCCCAGGCTTTTTGCAGCATCCAGGTCAATATTGTCCAATCCGGCGCCATACTTGGAGACAGCCTTCAGCTGCTTCGCGCTTTTTAAAACCGCCTCCGTCAATGGGTCGATCCCGACGATAATCCCGTCAACGTCCCGGCAGTAAGTCATCAAAAGGGCTTCGTCCATAGTCTTTCCCGTTTTGTTTTCAACGATCTCGAAGCCTGCGTCCTTCAAAAGCTTATAGGGAACGTCCCCCGCCTGAGAAAAGGATTTTGGGGTAATTAGAATTTTTTTTCTCATATAACCTCCCGGTGAATCACTTTACCAATATATTTTTATTCACCATCTCAATATTTCCGTTGGGACAACGGTTATAGCACATCCCGCATGCCACGCACTCTTCGGAGTTTATTTCCCATTCGTCCGGCACTTTCAGGCGGATGGCAAATTCGCTGCAAATGGAGGCACAGAGGCCACAGCCTTCGCCACAACCGCAATTCAGGCACCGGGCCGCTTCTTTCACCGCTTCCTCATCCGTAAGGGTACGCAGATAGGTATTGAAATTTTCGATTCTTTGATTGCCGTCCATTGTATAAAGGTTGCCGCCTTCTTCATCCTTGAAATAGCCGCTTCTCTTCAATACGGCCTCCTTTGAAACTACAGGATATTCCTGTTCGTATTCAAGTACGGCATCCTCTCCTGCAAGCAATCTGTCGATGGAACAGGCCGCTTTTTTCCCGTCGGCGATGGCTGCAATCACAGTGGCTACGTTTGTTACATCCCCGCCGGCGAATACTGCATCCAGGCTGGTCGCTCCCGTGGACAAATTGATAACGGCCATTCCCCTTTTATCTGTTGTCAATCCCTCCAGTACGGATGAATCGGGTTTTTGGCCCGTCGCTGCTATTACCGTATCGCAAGGCAGTGTAAATTCCGCTCCGCGTACCTCCTCCGGCTTTCTCCTGCTGGATGCATCCACTTCTCCAAGTACCTGATTCACCATTTTTATTCCGGTCACACGGCCATCGGCTGCTTCAATGCCTGTGGATGAAACAAGATACATCACCCGGATGCCTTCGGCTTCCGCCTCTGCAATTTCCTCCGCGGTTGCAGGCATTTCGTCCCTGGTCCTGCGGTAGGCAATATATACCTCGCCGGCGCCCAGCCTTCGTGCGGTGCGTGCAGCGTCTACGGCGGTAAAGCCGCCTCCCACTACAACTACCCGTTTTCCCATTTCGGGCTTCCGGCCGTCATAAACTTTTTTAAGCAGCTCCAGGGCCGTAAGAACGCCTTTTGCATCTTCGCCGGGGACACCCAGCCTGAGCCCCTGCTGCGCCCCGGTCCCAAGAAATACTGCCGCAAAGCCCTGTTTTTTCAATGACTCGACGGTAATGTCCCGGCCAAGGGCCGTTCCGGTTACAAACTTTATCCCTGTTTCACGGAGCATTTCTATTTCTTCATCCAGCACGTCATGGTTCATCCTGAATCTGGGCAGCCCGTACCGCAGCATGCCTCCAAGATAGGTCTCCTTTTCAAAAACGGTCACACTGTATCCCGCCAGCGCAAGATTGTATGCACAGGATAAGCCTGCCGGCCCCGAGCCTACGACCGCAATACTTTCACTTCTCGCTTCCGCCCTTGTCTGCTGCGGCTTCCAGCCTGATTTTTTGCCATATTCAATGACATATCTTTTGATTTCCCTGATGGGTATGGGCGTGCCGATAACCCCCCGTGTGCATTCCTTTTCGCAGGGATGGCTGCATACCCATCCGCAAACCGACTGCAGCGGATTTTTGCCCATGATAAGGTCATAGGCTCCTTTGATATCACCTTTAGCCACCTTTTGGACGTAGGCCTGCGCAGGCACGTGGTGCGGACATGCGGCCTTACATGGAGCCGCCAAGATTGGCTTGCTTATTTTTGCATAGCCTTCATACAAAGTAAGCTCAGGCGCGCTTTTCACCTGAGGTACGATGATATCTCTCATTTCCCTGGTTGTGGCGTATCCATGCTCTTCCATATAATCCTTGAGGTCGGAAATCAGGCCTTCAATAAATCCGTACCCGCTGATCAGGGTTTCGGCAGATATTCCGATAAGGTCCGCGCCGCACATGAACATTTCCGCCGCATCCTTGTAGTTCCTTATCCCCCCCGCCGCCATAATCCTGGGCTCAGGGCCGTTTACCTTCCTGATTTCATAGGTATCCCGCAAAGCCAGCGGTTTCAGCCACGCCCCCGAATGGCAGGACATGCTTATTTCATCCTGCAAATGGTAGGCTGCCTTTCCGGGAGCGTCAAGGTTGATGGGCGGAATCCCCAGACGGTTTGCCGTACCGCCTACGGCATCGGCACCCGCTGCATATAACGCCTTCGCCACCTGTGCTATTTTTCCGCCCTCCGGCGTCAGCTTGACAAAGAGCGGAATCTTTATAACTTTTTTAATTTCACTTACGATTTCAGCAACCGCATCTCCCTGCTGGCCAAGGCTGGCGCCTGTCCTCACCTTGCAGCAGCTGTCGTCGCCGGAGGACAGCTCTACGTTATAGGACATGTTGGGACAGCACATATTCAGCTCGATAATATCCGCGCCGACTTCCTCGAACTTTTTCGCCATGTTGACCCAGCCTTCCGCTCCCTGGTCTCCGGCATAAGTGATGTTGGCCATCAAGATCAGTTCCTTCAGTTCCTTTTTTGCATCCTCCATCAGCTTCAGGCCTTCATAAAATTTCAACCGTTTTTCCGCTGTGAAGCACAATGCGTTCCGGTCATTGAAGATGGCATACCTGGGCACCCTGTTGATGTACGGAGCAGGGTCAATGGTCAGCTTGATGCTGGCTGCCGCCCATCCTGTCTCCTCAATGCGCCTGAGTTGTTTTACCGACTTTGTGGTAGGCCCCGACGCCACGTAAAAGGGGTTTTTAAATGTCAGCCCGGCGAGTTCTACCGGTAAATATAAATCTTTTCTCATTGATCCATTCATTCCTTTCTCTGAGTCTCAAACCTTGAAAGCTTTGATGTCATTCTGAGGTGCACGAAGCATTTAATTTCCAATGGGAGCATACCCCCATACCCCTCGCTGCGCTCAGGATAACAGCTTTCTTAAAAGCTTATCTGCTATCTCCTTAAAGCCTGTCGTTTACAATTCTCACGCCTTCTTTTGCAGATTTATAGATAAGGTTTATTACCTTCAAGGCTTCAAGGCCGTCAATGCCGCGGAGGCCCACTTTTGCATCCTCATTTTTCAGGCATCTCTCCATGAAATGCCTTATTTCACTCACATATCCCAGGTTAAATTTTTCGTCTACCGCCGGTTTTGACCATCCCGTGGTGATTTCCGCTTTTTCAACGGTGTAGCTTAGACCCGGTATGGAATAGCAGCTGATTGCCGATGAGAAGGTAAGGTCCAGGTGCATGCACCCCTTTTCTCCATAGATGTCGATGACATCCTCCATGCCTCCCATGGTCAGGTAATTGGCTTCCAGAAGGGCAGAGGTGCCATCGTCAAACTTAATCATGCATGCAGCCCAATCCTCTCCTTCCATGCCCTTATGGATAAAATTGTGCTGAAGGCCGCCGGAAGTCATGGCTGTCAGCTCCGTCCACCTGCCGTTTTTCAGTGCCAGCATGAAGCCTACGGGATGAATTCCGAGGTGGACCATGCTGCCTCCGCCGCAGTATTTGATTGTTTGCGCAAAGGGAGAATGCGAACCGCAGTGGCTTTCACGGGCCCTGATATATAAGGGCTTGCCGATAGCGCCTTCATCTATGATGCTTAAAGCTTTGTTAAGGGCCGGAGCAAAAAGCCAATCCTCGGCATAATACAGCTTCCTGCCTGCGGCTTTGGCTGCCTCTACCATTTCAGCCGCATCTTCCACCGTGGTTGCCAGGGGCTTTTCGGATATTACATCCCTTCCTTTTTTAAAGGCTGCCAATGCAACCTGATGATGCAGAAAATTCGGCATACAGATATCTACCAAATCGCAATCAACCTCTTCGATTGCCCTCTCATAGCTGTCGTATATCTTGTAGCCGTGAAGCCCATACCGGCCTCCCAAAGCTTCAACCCTTGAAATGTCCTTATCGCAGATGGCTACAATCTCAGCGATATCCGTGCATCTCGAATACCCGTCCATATGGAGGTCCGCGCTGAACGCAGCTCCTATCAGCAGAACCCTGACTTTTTTACTCATTGTGACTTCCCCCTTTTCATTACTGAGTTACTCTGTAAACCTGATTAGTAAATAACCGGTTGGTTACTTAAGTTTATAAGCCTTCCTTATACAGGAAGTTATAACAGAGGTGGAGGCATTTTTGATGCCTCGCAATATTTGCACCGGTACTTAGCTTTTGTCGTCTTTGCACATGTAGCTTAAAAACATCTCCGTCACGTTTTCCACCCTGCTTTTAATGCTCTCTTCCGTGTCCAGCTTTCTTCCCATCAGCTTGGAAAGGGTATATCTGTTTGAAAAATACGAAAAGGTATAGGTTAAGAGAGATAGAATAATCTGCTCTGCATCCAGCTCCGCCTTAAAAACCCCCTGCTGTTTCCCCTTGCCGATGATTTTCCGGAGCAGGTCAAAGGTCGGGTCCTTGATCACCTTGAAGTCAATATCCTGGACATACTTGCCCTTGTTCAGATTCTCCCATAAAATCATATTCACATAGGTGGGATTTTGGCTGAGGAAATCAAAATACAGACTGATGATGCTTTTAATTGCATCCGTACAGGAAATATCCTCGGACAGAAGAACTGTCTCTTTTCTGCTCAACCTGCTGTAAACAGTCGCAAGAACAGCTTTGTACAATTCTTCCTTGTTGCCGAAATACTCATAGATCATCCTTTTGTTAATTCCGGCCTGTCTGGCGATCTCGTCAATTCTTGAGCCATAAATCCCTTTTTCGGCAAATTCCTGTTCTGCTGCGTTTAAAATATCTTCCCTGGATTTGTGCGAATCTCTGATTCTAGCCATAACAACCTCATTTTTTCCAAGTAACCGTTTAGTTACATTGTAATCCAAGGGATAGCGCAAGTCAAGATAGATTTTAAAATAAATCCCCCAAAAAGGGGGCTGCAAACCAAACTCCTGCGACTATTCAGATACTGGCTTTCATTGTAGGGGCGACCACTGGTCGCCCACCCTGGAAGGCCCTTGAATGGCATCAGTGATCGCCGCTACATTTTCATACTTAGATATGCCGCATGCGGCATGGACATTGCGAAGGGCAGAGCGACGCGGCAATCTCTGCATTTTAGCAGGATAACATTTTGAGATTGCTGCGCTACACTGCGCTTCACTCGCAATGACACAGGTATTTGCATATAAGCTATTTTACGGGAAAACGCCTCTGATTTTCTTCGCCTTGACGATTCTGTCAATGGCGACTATATACGCGCCCATTCTCATGGTCGTATTCTTTTCCTTTTTCTGATCCCACACTTCATTGAAGGACCGGATCATTATTTTTTCCAGGGCACGGTTGACTTCTTCTTCATCCCACATCAGCGACTGAATATTCTGAACCCATTCAAAATAGGATACCACAACACCGCCGGCGTTGGCCAGAATATCCGGCACCACGGTTTTACCGTTTCTTTCAAGAATTTTATCCGCCTCTACGGTGGTAGGCCCGTTGGCGCCTTCCACAATCACTGTTGCCTTTACTTGAGGTGCAATCTGTTCCGTAATCTGGTTTTCAAGGGCCGCCGGTACAAGCACGTCGCACTCTACCGTCAAAAGCTCATCATTGGTAATATGTTTGATCCCCGGCCCCTCGTAATCCTTAAGCATTTTGCCGTGGTTGTTCCCCAGGAAATCTACAATTTCCTTTACATCCAGACCGTTTTTGCAGTACAATCCGCAGGAAACGTCGCTTACTGCGACAATCTTGCAGCCTTCGTTATGTAAAAGAACCGCAGCGGTTCCGCCCACGTTTCCCATACCCTGTACGGCAACTCTGGTACCGATCATCGGCATTCCCAGGCGGTGAAGGATTTCTCTTGTCATAAACATGACGCCTCGTCCGGTGGCTTCCTTTCTGCCAAGGGACCCGCCTACGTCCACAGGCTTTCCGGTGACAACGCCGGGGACGGTATACCCTTTGAACATGCTGTAGGTATCCATGATCCAGCCCATTATTTCTGCATTCGTGCCTACGTCAGGCGCAGGGATATCTTTTTCAGGACCAATGAGAGGCAGAATCATGGCCGTATATCTGCGGGTCAGATTTTTCAGCTCATTCCGGCTCAGTTCCCTGGGATTTACCTTTACCGCACCCTTGCCGCCGCCATAAGGGATGTTTACAACGGCGCATTTAAAAGACATCCATGCAGCAAGAGCCTTAACTTCATCAATTTCCACGTCCTGATGGTACCGGATACCGCCCTTGCATGGCCCTCTGGAGCTTGAATGCTGGACGCGGTAACCCTCAAAGACCCTGATGCTGCCGTCATCCATTTCAACAGGAATCGACACCTTCAGTTCTCTTTCGGGATATTTTACCGCCGCATAATCCTTCTCCTCGAGACCTATCAGCTTTGCCGCCTTCTCCAGCACCTCCAGCATGTTTTCATACGGATTGTACACCTTGTTCATTTTTAGATCCTCCCCACGTTCCTGATTTTTTCAGGTTTTTTTTATCTATACTTCATTTTGGATTACTTTGATTACCTTATATAGGCATTATATAGCAATTATAAATAAATTTGCAATGATTTCTTGCAAATTTAAAATACTTTTGCAGGAAATCATTCATTTTTCTCTCTATATACTATTTTTCCCTTAATCATTGACATTTTAATCCCTATATCTTTGTCAAACATGACGATATCGGCGTCCTTCCCCTTTGCCAGGCTGCCTTTTCTGCGATCCGCTCCAATAATTGACGCCGGCGTCAGGGTCATCATTCTTACTGCCATCACCAGCGGGACTTCCGCATTCTTTACCATGGTCCTTACAAGTCTGTCCGCCGTGGCCACGCTCCCGGCAAAGGCCGATCTGTCCGGAAGCTTCGCGACGCCATCCTCCACAATTACCGTCTGTCCATCTTTGAGGCTGCCGAGAATGCTCTCTCCGTCAGGCATTCCGGCAGCACGCATTGAGTCGGTAACAAGGGCGATGCGGTGAGGCCCCTTGGTTTTATAAATCAACTTCAGCAGTGTCTGGGGCAAATGGACGCCGTCCGCTATGATTTCCACCGTCATGTCATCCATCAGCAAGGCGGTTTCAATGACTCCGGCAAACCTGTAGGCATTGATCCTTCTCACCCCGGACATTCCCGAATACAGGTGGGTCACATGGGTGAACCCGCAGTCGAAGGCCTTAAACACCTCTTCATCAATGGCATCCGAATGGGCAATGGACGGCAGGACCCCCCGGGCTTTGATAAACCGGCCGAACTCCAGCGCTCCCTCCAATTCCGGTGCGGCGCTCCACCGGAGAATATCATCGGACCATTGCAGTATTTCCTCATATTCTTCAGGCTTTGGATTTTTAATGTATCTTGGGTCCTGGGCGCCTTTCTGGGATAAGGCAAAATAGGGACCTTCCAGATGGATGCCCAATAGCTCGGAGCCCTTTTGGTTCTGTACCTTCGCCGCTTTGAAAACTTCGAAGGTCCTTTTCAGCTCCTCATTGGTGGAGGTCAGCGTTGTAGGGACCAGGGATGTCGTACCATGGCGCGCATGAGCTTCGGCAGCCCCCAGATAAGCCTCCACGGTACCGTCCATAAAATCAAAGCCGCCTCCGCCATGGATATGGATGTCAATGAATCCCGGAGATACATAATTGCCGCAGGCGTCGATCTCCAGGTAATCCTCTGTCTGCACATCCGCACCGCTGACACAGGCAATCCTGCCATTGTCAATGAGTACTGTGCCCTTATGGATCAGCTCAAAAGGAGTTATTACCTCTGCATTAAATAGCTTAATCTTATCCATGCTGTTTATCCTTTCAATTGAAGCGTGTCCGTCACTTAACTCATTTACTTATTACTTATTTCGACAAACGTCAATAAATTCTTTTGTTATGTCCTTCCAGGTCGGGCGGCCAGTGGTCGCCCCTACACTGGATTCCTTTTCATAACAGTGACCCACCAACAGGACAATAACTCAGCAAGTTGCACAGCAATAGCAGGGTGTTACTCCGCATTCCTACTACTGCGCCTTTATATTAATTACCCATCCTATAAAATTCTCCCTTTATTTCCCCACGGCCTCAGCCACTGCTTCGGCAAAAACATCCAGACCTTCCCGCAGGGCTTCCTCGCTGATCATCAGCGGAGGTGTCACCTTAATGGTGGCGCCGGCCCCCACAGGTGCGAAGAATAGCAGCCCTTTCTCAATGGAAAGTCTGACGATGTCATGGGCAAGGTCCGGATCGATCTCCTTTGTCCCATCCTTTACAAAGATCAGACCCCAGGCAAGGCCCTTCCCCTGGAGGCTTCCAATAATACCGGGATATTTCTTTTTCAATCCCCCCAGGAACTCCTCGCATAGCTCTCCCAGCTTTGCCGAATGCCCGATAAGATCATTCTCCAGGATATAGTTGATATTTGCAAGGGCTGCCGCTGCGCAAACCGGATTTCCCGTATGGGTGCTGGTCATTTCGTTGGGCCCGTAAAGGTCCATGAGATCAGGCCTGCCGATTAAAGCAGACAAGGGCAGCGAACTGCTGATTCCCTTTCCGCAGCAAACCAGGTCGGGAACAACGCCGTAATGCTGGAAGGAGAAGAGCTTCCCGCTGCGGCCAAAGCCTGCCTGCACTTCGTCAAAGGTCAAAACAATATTGTATTTGTCGCAGAACGCACGGAGTTTTTTTACAAAGCCTGCGGGCATTAGCTGTACCCAGCCTCCCTGGAACGTCTCCGGCATAATTCCGGCAATGTGCTGCGGGTTTACATTTTTCTCTTCCAGGAAAGACAACCAGGCAGCAAAGCATTTTTCATCGGAATAGTCGGCTCTGCTTTCGTCGGCCCAGGCATATTTAAAGGCATTGGGGAAGGGCACCTGGATAATGTCGGGGTCCAGGTTTACGATCCAGGCCTTTCCTCCCGGCGATCCGCCGGCCATCTGTGCTCCCATGGTCCTGCCGTGGAAGTCATCCTCGAAGGTCACAATTTTAATTTTTTCATTTCCGCCGTTTTTCTGACCATAGGTTCTGCTGAGCTTAATGGCGCACTCTGTTGTCTCGCCGCCGGTTGTAAGCAGGAATACCTTTTTCAGCGGCTCCGGGCAGATTTCTGACAGTCTTTTTACCAATTTCGCCCTTGCTTCGCTGGGGAAACAGTAGTTATGCAGGAGTCCATGCTCCACCTGCTCAATGACGGCTTTTTTTATTGCTTCATTACCATGGCCGGCATTGGTTACCAGCACCCCTGAGCTGAAGTCAATCCACTTGTTGCCATACTTATCATATACGTTGAAGCCTTCGCCTCTGTCCCACACCACCAGCGGCTGTCCGCTCATGGAGTGGGGCTCGTACTTGCGGAGCTCTTCGATAATCTCTATGGATTCCGGTACCGGGATCTCGGTTACTATTTTCCTATGCTTTGTTTCCACCGGTTTTACTTTCCGTGGAATCATTTCAAAACTTTTTGCCATTTTGCACTACCCCCTCAACAATTATCCATTTTTATAGTAAAGCTTGACGGGTTTTCTCAAACCCATCCGTTGATTTGCAGTACTTCTAAGTCTTCGCATCCGGCCAGTTCGCAAAATACAGATATTCCAGCTTTTCGTCGGAGATGCATTTCATCCGATGCTTGTGGTTTCTCGGAACATAAGCCACGCTTCCGGGCCCGACCTCCTGCTCCTCTTCCCCGATCATCAGGACCGCTCTCCCTTTAAGGATCACATAGATTTCTTCCTCGTCGTCGTGGAAACCTGTGGCAGTACTGTTGCCCTTGTCGACGGAAACATAGCCCAGCGCGATGGTTTCTGCCTCTTCCCGAGGGATCAGCAGTTTTTCCGACGGCCTTTCCGTCTCATTTTCTTCCCAGATTTTTCTTATAATCATTGACAGCACCTGACCTTACCGTTATTTTATTTCACTCACCATGAATTGTAGATTTACTTTTTTGGGTGTATCCGCTTTATCCGTTCTTTATAACGACCTAATTCAAAATTAATTTTTTCGTTTGTAGAAAGATTTAATTTCATCAGCGGAGTTTCAACGAAGCGGGAGATATGCTCACCGCCTGAACACCCATTCGCTACCCTCCACCTATAGAGGTGGGGGACATTTTTTGATGCCCCGTTATATAAAATACAGCTTCAAAAAATACTGGATGATCGAAATTGTCACAACCGAAATCAAGGTTGTAATACCGATGATTGCTGCGCTGAGCTCTTCGTCCGCCCCCATCTCCAGCGCCATTACATAACTGGACACGGAGCTTGGCATCGCGGTGAGAATGACACTCATCCCGAGATCAACCCCTCTGAAATTGAAAACAAACCAGGCAAGTATAAACGCTATGAGAGGCATGGCCAGCAGCTTAACAGCTGTCGCCTGCAAGACAAGCCTGATATTCTTTCTCAGATGGACCGCCTCAATGGAGCAGCCGATGGATATCAATGCCAGCGGCAGAGCCATCCCGCCGGATATGGACAGAAACTGGTCAAGGATTTTTATTTGCAATACCGGCACCCGGAAATAGGATAGGGACAGACCCACGACCGAAGACAGGATAAAGGGATTGGTTATAAAGGCTAGGAGCTTTTCCCCAAGAACAGCCGCCGGGCTTTTTGAACCGGCCGCACCGTTTTTCTGTCCTTTTCCTTTGAATAATTCCAGAGCAATGACCGACAGGATAATCACCAGGGGAGAATCAAAACCGTTTACCACCGCAGCCCTTGACATCGCGGCATCTCCGTAAAATCCGCCGACCACCGGCAATCCCATATAGCCCTGGTTTGTTCGGAAGCAGCTCATATGGAAAGCTCCGCGCTTACGAACATCCCGGATAAGAAAGGCTGCGGCAAAGGTAATGACGAACACGGTACACGTCACGGTTACATTGTGTGCCACGAGGTTAAGCCGGAAGGTACTGGCAAAGTCAAAGGACACGATGGACCTGAAAACCATCAATGGGAAAGCGAAATAATAGACCAGCCTGCTCAGAAACATCTTGGTTTCCGCGCCAATTACCTTTTTTTGTTTCAGGAAATATCCCATTGCCACTAACACGAATATCGGTACCGTAATTGCCAGTATCTCCATTATATAACCCCACAGTAAATTCCCGTCAGCGTTTATTTATGTCCATATGTCTGCTTACACAGCTGCATTGTTTCTATTTGCCGTCCTGTATTTCACTCGAATTTAGTGTAACGCATATACCGAAATGAATCCGGCATATGCTTACGCAGGCGATACCTGCACGCCCCGCTTTGTGCGTGGCGTTTGAACAACGTCAGTGAGAGATTGATACTCACCGCTGACAGCCTTTCCAATCGGAAACCCGTCACCTAAGAGGTGGGGGACTGATGACGTTATTCAAAAGAAATATTCATATCCTTGTCAAACACTACAAATTTGCCGCCTGCATCGGCGCTCATCCTGACGGCATTGTTGATTGCCACACCGATCAATGCCTGTCTGGGCAGGCCTCGGGTGTCTTCCATCTCCCGAAGAATCCGTTTTCTTGTTTCAAGGGCTTCCGGCGCGCTTTTCCCGGAGGTCTCATTGAATATCCTTCGGATGTCGTTGATTCCCTGGACAATGCTGTCATAGCCGTACCCGACATTATCCACCTCTCCCGGGAAGTCCCAGCTGTCGTATTGCTTGAAGAAATTGGGATTATACTCCTCAAAGCCTTTCTCATCACTGACAAAATGGGTATTCCTGTTTTTATGGTCCGCCCAATACTCGCCCATGGTTCCCAGAAGCTGCATTCCCTGATTGGTCATGGCGCTGTTCTTCTCGTTATTTACCCAGGAGGTCTGGATAAAGAATATGGAACCGTCTTCCCACTCAATGGTAGCCTGATTGGCATCGTAAGCGTCCTTGCCCTGAGTAGGGAGATATTTCTTCTGTCCGAAAGCTACCAGTCTCTTGGGTTTAAGTCCGGTGATAAAATAGTAGGCGTCTGCATAATGAACTCCGATATACTCAAAGGAAGAGCTCTTTTCGCACCAATCCTTGAATACTTTCAGCGCCATGTATTTTGGTTCTTCGATCCATGCATGCCCATGCAGCATTTCGCCCAGGTGTCCTTTTCTGAATTTATACCTGGCCGCCCTGATAGACCTGTCGTGCCTCTTGTGATAGTCCGTCAGGACATAGATTCCCTTTTCATCCGCCATTTTGATGATTTCATGGGCTTCATTTACTTTCAGGCACAGCGGTTTTTCTACAATGACATGCCTGCCGATTTCTATCGCAGCCTTGATAACCGGCGTATGCAGATGATCCGGTGTAGCAACGATAACAACGCCGTTTTCCGGCAAATCCCGGATTGCATCCTTGAACATATCCGGATACCGTTCGGTTACGCCGTGCTTTTGGGGGTCCGGATACCCTTTGAATTCAGGAAACATGCCCTGCAGTTCCTCAATGATATCTCCTGTCAGAGAGCTGATGGAGATATTTCCAACTCTTCCGTACTTCTGTTCCTGGAAGATGGTAGGTAAAATTACCTCGCGGCTGATCATTCCTCCGCCTACCACCAATACATCAATTTTTCCGTCAAAATTTCCCATGGTACGCCTCCTGTTTTTAGTAATCGATTACTGTTTTGTGAAAAAAAATGCCTCTCTTTCCATTCCCAGCGCAAGCACTGTGAAATGCAATTGCCAAAATACCGTATTTTCTTTCATCCGGGCTTCGCCGCTGTCAGCTTAATCCGAGACCCTATCCTTTACCCTTTCTGCAAACCGAATTTCTTTCCACAAGGGTTGGTTCCAGAGTAACGGAAAGATTCCCCGATTCTCCGTCCTCCATACTGTCCAGCAGCAGCTTGCACGCCAGCCTTCCCGTCTCAAAGGACGGCTGGTTCACCGTTGTCAAAGGCGGATTGATCATGGACGATACCTCGATATCGTCAAATCCCATGACCGATATATCCTCCGGAACTCTCACGCCATTATTCGACAGCTCCTGGATGATACCGAAAGCCGTCATGTCATTTACCGCAAATACGGCAGTAGGTCTGTCCGGCAGTGCCAGAAGCTTTTTTGTCAGCCTCCGGCCGTTTTCAAACTCGAAGGTTCCGGTAAAGGACTCTTCTTCCGTTTGGGCAGCCAGGATATTTTCCTCTCTTATCCTCAGGTCCTTTTTCAGGAATGCCAGCTTATAGCCTTCCAATGTCTCTCTTCTGCTGCGTTTGGTCAAAGGCGAGGTGATAAATGCAATGTTTTCGTGTCCCATTTTAAACAGGTATTCTATGGCAATAAGCCCGCCTTGTATGTAGTTAAACCCGACCTTACCGCACTTCATCTCCTGGTCGCCCTTATCAAGAACTACTATCCTGACTCCATTTTCCTGCATTTCCTTTAGAAAAAGGTGGTTTTCATCAACGGCAGAAATGATGAGACCCCGGATCTGCTTCTGATAAAGCGATTCTATATATTTCTTTTCCGTGGATGCATCCCGGAAGGAGTTGCACAATAAGATGTTAAAGCCTCTGTGCCTGGCCTCCAGCTCAATTCCCAAAACCACTTGGGGATAGAAAGGATTGGAGATGGTAGGGATGATGACTCCGATGTCCTTGCTTTCGCTTTTTTTCAGCATTCTCCCCACCATATTGGTGGAGTAGTTCATCCTTCCGGCGGCCTCGAAGATTCTCCGGCTCAGTTCCTCCTTCACCGGATAGCCGCTTTTGCTCAGCACTCTGGATACGGTAGCTGCGGATGTTCCCACCTCATTGGCGATGTCATATATGGTAGCTTTTTTACCTTTGATCCCCGGCTTTTCCATCCTTTTCTCCCGCAGAAACATAATAGCAATCGGTTTCTATTCCTATTATATTGCATTTGCTTGAAAGTTGCAAGCATATTTTATCACCCTTATCATACTATCGGAATGCTGCCATTCTGAGCGCAGCGAAGAATCCTACTAAGCGGGATCCTTCGCTGGTACCCAGGATGTCATCAAAAAATGCTTGTTAAACTAGTTCTCTAGGGTGTTTTCAAAACATTTTTCATGAGTAAAAGGGCCGCCTTCCAGCGTCTAGACGCCTATAATATCCTCCAGCACATAGTGGAGGGCTATAGGTGTAACCGAGTTGCTTATAAGCTTATTAATCACCTCTTTCGTTCTCACAATGGAGCAGGAAAAATCAGCGATAAGCTTCCCTTCACTGCATTCCTCTTTTGTTTTTTTGATAATGCCAATGCCATAGATCTTCTTTGCGCCCGGACCATCCTGAGCCGCAATATCGCTTTCCACCAAATAGTACTCCAGCTCAAAGGGGCAATCTAATTCCGCTTCTTCGCCATTTTCCAGCAACAACCTGTTCTCCAAATAAATATTTGTCATTCCTCCGGCCCCCTAAAATTATTAATTTAATTATAGCCCTCACAGCCTTCTGCAACCATCTCATCGGTTTTCTTATTCTCACCTGCAAAATATGCCTTATCCGCCACAAGCTCTATGACATAATGCTTTTTCCCTTCGGCATCGTCCCAGTTTCTGGACTGCAACCTTCCCTGTACGGAAAGTGCTCCGCCCTTCCCAAAGTTTCCGGCAATAAATTTTGCCGTTCCATTCCATGCCACCACCGGGATAAAATCAGCCTTTCTTTCATTCGTATCGTCGGGAAAATCTCTTTCCACCGCCAGTGTAAAATTGATAACTGGCGTTTGGTTCTCCCCCACCTGCTTTATTTCGGGAATTTTCGTCAACCTTCCCGTCAGCGTTGTGGTATTTAACATCTTTCAGCCTCCTTAAATTTTATTGATTGGATGATTCTATAAAAACATATTGTTTTATAAACTGCTATTCTGCCTTTGACGGTCTTTTACAGGGAGTGCGTTTTTTATCAAAATAAAAATACTGCCGGTTGCACCACTGGCTCCATATAGCATAAAGTGCCCAGATACTAGCTATATTTCAACGCCTCAGTATATTTATTTTCCTATGATATATAAATTACATTTGGTAATACATTTTTAGCATTTGCTGCTTACAATCCACATTATAGGGTATATTGTATTATTTTGTCAATACATTTTTGTAATTTATTTCTATATTTTTTAAAATAAACCGTACTTTCCCGACTTTGCAGGATCTATTGATTTTATTTTCAAACAAATAAAAAAGTGATGTGAAGCCTAAAATTTCGGCTTCACACCACTTTTACCTACCTTGAGCTATTTTAACGACTTAAACTTTTATATACCAGGTAAAGATGCTTACTTTAGGAAACGGACTCCTTCTTGACTCTGGACTTTTTTCCCAGCGCCTTCTTCAAAGGCTTCCTGTTCTCATTGATAACCATTTGGGGCTTGGTTCTTTCTTCTACCGTTTCCCTGGTCACAATACATTTCTCGATATTATTGACCGATGGAATATCAAACATTACCTCCAGCATGGTCTCTTCGATGATTGCCCGCAGACCTCTGGCACCCGTATTTCTGGCAAGCGCTTTCTCAGCGATTGCGTCAAGGGCTTCCGGCTCAAATTCCAGCAGGGCGTCATCCATCTCAAACAGCTTTTGATATTGTTTTACCAGCGCATTCTTGGGCTCCGTCAAAATCTGGACCAGCGCCTGTCTGTCCAGAGAATGGAGCGTGACCACGATGGGGAGCCTCCCTACAAACTCGGGGATCAACCCGTACTTCAGCAAGTCCTGGGGAAGGATGTTTGTCAGGATCTGCCCGGCATCCTTTTCTTTCTGGCTTTCGATCTTGGCGCCAAACCCGATGGCTTTCTTGCCGATACGGTTTTGTATGATCTTGTCGATTCCGTCAAAAGCACCGCCGCAGATGAACAGGATGTTTGTGGTGTCTATCTGGATGAATTCCTGATGAGGATGCTTCCTGCCGCCCTGGGGAGGCACCGATGCCGTCGTCCCTTCAAGGATTTTAAGAAGCGCCTGCTGGACACCTTCCCCGCTTACATCCCGCGTAATGGAAGGATTCTCAGACTTTCTGGCGATCTTGTCGATTTCATCAATATAGATAATGCCCTTTTCCGCCTTCTCAATGTCGTAATCCGCAGCCTGTATGAGCTTCAGCAGTATGTTTTCCACATCTTCTCCAACATAGCCGGCTTCCGTCAGCGAGGTAGCATCAGCGATTGCAAAGGGTACATTCAAAACCCTGGCCAGCGTTTGGGCCAGCAGGGTTTTGCCCGAACCGGTGGGTCCAAGCATTACGATGTTGCTCTTCTGGATTTCCACATCTCCGGCCCGGACTTCGGTATTTATCCGCTTATAGTGATTGTAAACGGCCACAGACAGATTCTTCTTTGCCGTCTCCTGCCCGATTACATATTGATCCAGTATTGCTTTGATTTCTCTCGGCTTGGGTATATCATTCAATTCCGTATCGGTCTTTGTGTCTTCGAATTCTTCTTCGATGATTTCAGAGCATAGCTCGATACATTCATCACAGATATACACGCCAGGACCGGCTACCAACCTTTTTACCTGTTCCTGGGTCTTACCGCAGAAAGAGCATTTAAGCTGCTTTTTCTCATCATATCTGGACATTAATTCCACCCCATCTATTTCTTTCTAATCATGATTTCGTCTACCAAACCGTATGCTTTCGCTTCTTCGGCAGACATAAAGAAATCTCTTTCCACATCTCTTTCTATCTTGTCCAGCGGCTGACCGGTCTTTTCGCTTAATATCAGGTTCAATTTATTCTTGATCTTTATCAGCCATTCGGTGTGGATCTTGATGTCCGTGGCCTGACCACGGGTACCGCCCAGCGGCTGATGGATCATTATCTCGCTGTTGGGCAGCGCAAATCTTTTACCTTTTGCGCCTGCTGCCAGCAGGAATGCACCCATGCTTGCGGCCATCCCGACACAAATGGTCTGTACGTCGCATTTTACATGCTGCATGGTATCATAAATGGCAAATCCTGAAGTGATGGACCCTCCAGGGCTGTTGATGTAAAGCTGGATATCCTTGTCGGGATCGGCGGACTCAAGATATAGCAGCTGCGCTACTAAAAGGCTTGCCGTCACGTCATTCACTTCATCGCTCAACATGATTATTCTTTCTTTAAGAAGCATTGAGAAAATATCGTAAGAACGCTCGCCACGATTGGTTTGCTCAATGACTATCGGTACCAGACTCATATTACCCCTCCTTCAAAGCCTCTATATATACTACGGCAATCAGATGAATTTTGTTTATACTTCCTTATTTTTTCCCATATAATTTATAAATTAAACTGTGGTAAAAAAAATATGCTTAACAATGTACGGGGACCACCGCTCTTGAACAAGCGATAATTCCCCGCACCCTTAGCAAATTACCCGCTAAACAAGCTTTGCATTGGCTACCAGGAATTCTACGGTCTTTTTGGCAACCAGTGTGCTCTTTATATATTCCATGTCATCTTCTTTTAATTGCTTCCGGAACTCTTCTTCCGTTTGTTTATAATTTTCTGCAAGCTTTTTCACTTCTTCCTCAAAATCTGATTCGGAAGCCTGTATATCCTCCACCTTGCCTACCTGCTCAATGACCAGCTGGGTTTTCACTTCCTGGGCCGCCCTCTTTGAGAACTGCTCCCGGAAGGCTTTCATATCCATCCCCATGATCTCCATATATTTCTGAAGATCCAGCCCCTGGTAGCGGAGTCTCATTCCAAAATCATAGACCAGATCGTCAATGCGCTTTTCCACCATTGCATCGGGGACCTCGACGGCGGCATTTTCCACCACTTTTTCTACCACGTTGTCTTCATTCTCGTGGTGCGCCTTATGTTCAGCCCTCTCAACAAGCTTATTTCGGATATCGGCTTTATATTCGTCAAGGGTTTCAAATTCACTGACATCCTTGGCAAATTCATCATCCAGGGCCGGAAGCTCTTTCAGCTTTATTTCCTTGACCTTTACCTTAAAGAGTGCGGGCTTGCCTGACAGTTCGGCTTTGCCGTAATCCTCGGGAAACGATACGTTGACGTCCAGCTCCGCTCCGATTGCAGCGCCGATCAGCTGGTCTTCAAATCCCGGGATAAAGGTGCCCGAGCCTATGACAAGGCTGTAGTCGCTGCCCTTGCCGCCATCAAAGGCTACACCGTCAACAAATCCTTCAAAATCGATGACAGCGGTGTCTCCGGATTGGATTTCCCTGTCTTCAATGGTTATCAGCCTTGCGTTTTTATCAAGCGTCTTTTCCAATTCTTTTTCCACATCTTCATCCGTAACCAATGCCGATGCTTTTTGGACTTCCACGCCGTTATACTCTCCCAGTTCAACCTCGGGCTTCACGGTAACGGTAGCTGTGAAAATGAGATTCTTGCCTTTTCCTATTTCCTTTATATCGATTTCCGGCCTTGCGACAGGATGTATGTCATTGGCTTCAACTGCTTCGTCGTATGCTTCAGGGCACACGATATTGATGGCATCTTCATAAAGCACCTGTTCCCCGTAGAATTTCTCCACCATGTTTCTTGGCGCCTTACCTTTTCTAAAACCCGGTATATTGAACTTGTTCGCATTCTTTGCAAAAGATTTTTGCATGCCTGCTTCGAATTTTGCTGCATCAACTTCTATCTCCAGTTGAACAACATTCTTTTCCATATTCTCTACTTTAACCTGCATTTGTTTTCTTGCCCTCCCAATTCTTTGTTCCTGTTTAACCTATACATTATAACATTAACTTTTTTGTTTTCCAATACTATTTGTAATTTTTAGAGTCAATGATAACAAATGCCTTTTAAAGCATGCCGCCCAGGCGCTTGTTTGCAAAAGCCCACCTCTGAATTATTTCCAAAACTCCGAAAAAAAACTCCTTTGAATGAAAAGGAGGAATGCTGCTCCCTATGCTTTCCTTTGATCCAAATAATCTTTTATTGCAAGAATATTTTAGGGAGGAGTCCCATAGGGAATCACTCCGGTGCCCCAGGGACGAACCGCATCCTTATTGAATTAATAAAAATAAGGTATGCCTTCAAATCTATATCTGTTATAATAACTTTAAGAAAGCTTCATACAGAATTCCATTGATGGAGGCATGCTTGGAAACTCAAGCCGTTACAGGCAATGACGCGTTAGCTTCAAAAAGAGAGATTATCGTCCTCATACAGCAGGAAGGCTTCCGGCTTGACTGGCAGGAGACAGAAAAACTGCTGGAAAGCGGGCATTTTCTTGTCCAGCACGATTTCTTTGAGAAGTGGCGGGAGAATCCGTACAAAGCTCTTTTTTATTTTGGTTTTACAAGCCTGTCCATCCCTGTATCCGATTCACTCCATTTTCTTTATACGACTGCTTCAAGCTTCGTTAAAGCCCTATCAAAAATGCCGGATATAGAATTTCTAAGAGAGAAGACCGCTGTTGAGCCGGCGCCAGGAGAAATAGAAAGTATTATTAGCGGCGCCCCCTTCATGAATGGTGCGGAATGTATAGACAGTAAATGGGTTACACAGATATGGAAGAAGCTGAATGATTCATTTACAGACCAGATTAGCCGGCACCGGGGAAGCGTGGCAGATTTTTTTGCATCGCTGAATCCTTTTGTCCATACAATGGGGCGGATATTTTTCCATCTTGTGGAAAGCAAAAAAGACGACTATCCCTTTGCCTTCATGGCTACCTATTCCTCCATGGTTTCAACTGAAGGAAAGACCCGGCATCTTCCGCTAAAAAATGCACTTGTCGAATTCAAAAACGACAATAAAAAACTGCTGGAGCTTTTGTCCACCGTCAACAAGGCGTCGCAGAAAAGTACTTTCATTTCCGAGATGGTTGACTCCGGAGATATATTCCATCCCATTGGATTGACGGCAGACGAAGCCTATACCTTCCTCCAGGAAATACCTCTATACGAGGAAGCAGGCATCCTTTGCCGCATACCGAACTGGTGGAAAAGCAAATCAAATGCTTTCAGGCTGTCTGTCAAAATCGGCACAAAGCCTCCTTCACTCCTGGGACTTGAAGCTCTTGTGGACTTTGATGCGCAGCTATCCATGGGTGATGCTCCATTGACTGTCGCCGAATTGAAAAAATTGCTTGCCGAAACCGAAGGACTGGCCTTCATCAAAGGCAAATGGGTCGAGGTTAACCACGAAAAGCTCAAAGAGACTCTCCTGGCCTATGAGCAGGCACAGAAGCTTATGGGCGGGAAGGATATGACCTTGCTGGAAGCGATGCGGTTTCAATTGAACCCGGAGGAAACGCTGAATCTTAAAGATAACGCCGGAGAAATCGAAATTACCAACGGCCAATGGCTGAATGCGGTGGTTTCCAAATTGACCCGTCCCGAAAGTATAGAAACCGTTGGCACCGGAGAGGATTTTAATGCAACGCTGCGTGCATATCAGGAGAGAGGGCTGGCATGGCTGCATTTTATGAAGTCCCTTGGCCTTGGAGCCTGTCTTGCAGATGACATGGGGCTGGGAAAGACCGTTCAGGTCATTGCCCTTTTAAATTACATAAAGTCTGTAAAAAAGGAAAAGACCCTTCTTGTAATCCCCGCATCCCTGATAGGCAACTGGGTAAATGAAATCATCCGGTTTGCGCCCTCGCTGAAATATTACGTTCTGCATCCCTCTGAAAACAGTGGTGCAGATTTAAATGAAACAGAATTGGCGGAAGAATATGAATTGTTCATAACCACCTACGGGATGCTTTTACGGTATGACCGGCTGAAGGATATTTCCTGGAATACACTGATATTGGATGAAGCCCAGGCCGTGAAAAATCCGGGAACCCGGCAAACAAAAGCAGTGAAACAGCTAAAAGCGGCTTATCGGATTGCAATGACAGGAACTCCTGTTGAAAACAGGCTTTCAGACCTCTGGTCATTGTTTGATTTCCTGAACAGGGGGCTTCTGGGCAGCCCAAAGGAATTCACGGATTTCACCAAAAAATTAAAGGAAAACCAATCGGATTATTCGCGGCTGAAAAAGGCTGTCAGCCCATTTATATTAAGAAGGCTGAAAACAGATAAAACCATTATTGCAGACCTGCCCGAAAAGATTGAAATGAAGACCTACTCGGCACTGACAAAAAAGCAGGCTGCCTTGTATGATTCGCTTGTGGAAGACATCAAAATCCGTCTGGAGGCATCGGAGGACGGAATTGGAAGGAAAGGCCTGATCCTGTCTTCCATTCTGAAATTCAAGCAGATTTGCAACCATCCCGACCAGTATCTGGGACAAGCTTTTTATCCGGAAAGTGAAAGTGGAAAATATGCAAGGCTTAGAGAAATTTGTGAGACGATCTACGAAAAAAGGGAGAGAGTCCTTGTATTCACACAGTTTAAAGAGATCACAGGGCCCCTGAAGGAATTTCTCCAGTCCGTGTTTCACCACAAAGGGCTTGTCTTGCATGGAGAAACGCCGGTAGCGAAAAGGCGGGAAATTGTTGAAGCATTTCAGGGACAGGAGTATGTGCCCTTCCTGGTGCTTTCCATAAAAGCGGGAGGCGTAGGCTTGAATCTTACCTCGGCAAATCATGTCATCCATTTTGACAGGTGGTGGAATCCGGCAGTGGAAAATCAGGCAACGGACAGGGCCTTTCGGATAGGGCAAAAGAAAAATGTCATCGTGCATAAATTTATTACCAGAGGTACTATTGAAGAGAAGATCGATCAGATGATCGAGGAAAAAACAAAGCTATCCAGGGATATCCTTCCGGATGTTCAGGAGAACTGGATTACTGAGATGGATAACAGGCAGCTGATGAATTTATTCCGGCTGGAAAGGTAGGAGAACATGTCGGGTTATGGTTATGGGGAGTATGTTTCCGTAGCAGAAAAGAAGGAGCACAACAGGAAGGCAGCTGAAAAGCTGAAAAAAAAGAATCCCGGCATCACACCGATTGTGCTAAAGGGAACAAAGCTGGCGTCCACATGGTGGGGAAAAGCCTGGAATGACAACCTTGAGAGCTATTCCGACTATGCAAACCGCATGGACAGAGGGCGCAGCTATATACGCCACGGCGCAATACTTGACCTTCAGATAGCTCCGGGAAAGGTTACCGCCCTGGTACAGGGAAGCAGAAAAAAGCCCTATGAGATTGGCATCTTCATCAATCCGCTGGACAAAGACGCATGGGATAAAATTACCAGGGCCTGTGAAGGGACCATCGAATCACTGCAGGAATTAGTCGAAGGTAAGTTTCCAAAGGCTCTTGATGAGCTGTTCACAGCTAAAGGCAAAGGACTTTTCCCTGCTCCGAAGGAAATCAGGCTGAGCTGCAGCTGCCCTGATTATGCCTCCATGTGCAAGCATATTGCAGCTGCGCTATATGGCGTCGGCGCTAGGCTTGATGAGAATCCTGCGCTTTTCTTCACCTTGCGCAATGTCAATATTGATGAATTGATTTCGAAGGCAGTCGTTCAAAAATCAGAGACACTCCTGAACAAATCCGGAAGAAAGAGCAAAAGAGTTATTGAAAGTGACGATCTTTCCGCTATGTTTGGAATCGAGATGGAGGATGAAAGGCAGGCGGCTGCGAAGGAAGAGGCTGCAGCAACAATAAAGGCCCCAGGCAAAAGAGGGAGAAGGCCCAGGATAAGTTAACCCTTTTCAAGTGCATGCTAGCACGCGACAAAACTATAAATATTTTTTAATGATCCTTGCTTTCAAGGTATTTAACTACTTCTTTGCAAGATAAATAGCATTTTCACTGGACACCTATTCTTACCCCCTCATGGGTTACATTTCTGAAAAATGGCAAGTCATCCTTAAATTTGTTAAATTCGTCAATGTCTTGCAGTATAGGTGAAATAAATATATTAAATTGTAATCCCAAATCAGAGCTGATTTTGCATATATCTTTTTTATATTTACTTAAACTCGCCCTGTCCATATCAATTAAAAGCATTATGTCAATATCCGATTCATCGCAAGCATTTCCTCTCGCAAATGAACCAAAGAGAATGACATCCTTAAGCTTATCGCCAAATATATCTCTTGCTTTCAGTGCAAGTATATTACTTATTTTATTAATTTGGTACTGTGTAAGCATACACTCACCTGATATTCCTTTCATAAAAATAATTATATCCCATTTCTGATTATTCAACAACCTCATCCGTTGTAAATTGGGTGATATAAAACGGGATGAAAGGCAAGCGCCCGCGAAGGAAGAGGCTGCAGCAACAACAAAAGCCCCAGGCAAAAGCGCATATACAACCGCCGCTGTCCCCATCCGACAGTCTTGAGGCGCTCAATATGCCGCCGGCCCGGATTCCTTCATTTGCGCTTTACCTTAATATTCTCCCTTGATTACAAAAAACGAGCCCCGAATTGTTCCGGCCAGCTTGGACTTCTGCCTTGCAAACTTAAACTTTCCTTCCAGCTCCTTCGGTACCTCCATCCCCTCGGAAAGCTTAAAACCGACGGCCCGCTTCTTAGGGTCATCAACCGTATACATCACGTTGACCGCAAGACCATCCTCATAAAAGACGTAGGCCATTTTGATATATTCCACTTGAAACCGCGACGTTTCTAAAGGTTTGGCCGCAAACTCAATGCCGCGCTCTCCTTTTAAAATCCTGTTCACATAATCAAGGGTTTCCTGGCTTTCGTCCGCCGGTACCACAATAAATTGATGTTTATATTTGTTCATATAGTAGCGGGCTTCATTGGCACGTAACCCAGCAAGCGCTTCTACCACAGGTGAAGACTCCAAACCAACCGCAGACACATTCTCAAAATCGACGATATAGGACATTTCCATCACTCCTCTTATCTCTTTATTTCCTAACAACAATAATATGGAGATATAATACCCTTAAATCATGTCAAAAAATCATTGCTGTTTCAGCGTTTTTTGGCCTGCGGCAATACCATGGATTCCATTTGCCGTGAGGATTTTGGGATGCTAATATTCAACTTTCTACGCCACTCATCAGGAGAATTCTATATGTTTTTCATCAGTTCAATCTGTAGTTCGCGTTCTTCTTTAACCCTGTCAAAATTTTTTGGATACAGCAGATTGATAATTACTATCGCGTATTCTGAAGCGACTAACGGATGCCACCGGACATGAGGTGTTGCTGCAACCTGCCCCATAGCCCGTAATGCTTTTGCTTTTATCAGGTTTTTTTCTCCGCGGGCAAGACTGTTTAATCTACCGGCAACTTGCAGCGCATCCTGGAATTTTGCTTCTCCAGCTTGCCATTTTGTAATAATGGTAAAACATTCTTCAATCGCTGCGGAACGTTCAATTCCGCTGATGTCCAAAATATGTCCGGCAAGTAAAAGGGCATATTTAGACAGTTCTATATGTGTTTTTAACTCGCTGATCGTAATCAATTTGTTTTTGAGTTCAGGAATATCATCGATTTTTCGAATCAGTCCCGAATTAGCATATTCCATAAAGTGAAAGCCGTCTTTAATAATCTTACCCATCTACACCCCTGAACCCTATATACTTCGAAGTTCAATTAAAATTGTACTTAAGTTTTACATTTTCTATCACGTAAACTTATCTGGTCACATTCTTAAGCCATTTACGGCTTTTATACCGCATTGCCGCAAAGGGTATTTTAATGATTTCATCACTCATTAGTATGATATAGACAATAGGCACACTCCATTTGAACACAAATGCTGCTAATGCACCAACTAGGATGGATCCGCCCCACATCGTACCAAGATCGAGATATAGCCCGAATCTCGTGTCACCACCGGCTCTGAATACCCCGACGATCAGAGTGGTATTGATGGCCTGGGCAACAGAAAAATATGACATCACATACATCATTACCGATAGGTAGTCCCTGGTCCGGCCGGAGAGGCTTAATCCCGACATGGCCACTGGCCTTGCGGCAAGGATCAGGACAGCGCCGAGTATACCTGCCAGAATGCTCAGCTTTATAAAACGTCTGGCATAAATGCCGGCCATATTCATGTTGTCCTCGCCAATCAGCTTGCCGACGCTTATTGCCGTGGCATTGGCAAGGCCGAATGCAATGACCATGGCAAGCTGCCTTGCGATTTGCGCAACGGAATTCGCCGATACGGCAGTACTTCCAAGATGTCCTATGATCACTGCATTCATTGCTACGCCACCGCCCCACATCAGCTCGTTGAAGATAACCGGCGATGAATAATAAATAAAGTCCTTGAAAAGATACCTGTCTCTTACAAACAGTGAAGAAGGCTTGAAATGCAGAACATGATTGTACTTTACTGCATAAATAACAACTATGGTCAACTCGATACCTCTGGATGCAAGGGTAGCCAGTGCAGCACCCTCTATGCCCATTTTGGGTAAACCGAACAAGCCGAATATCAGAAGGGAAGCAACGATCACATTGACGACAAAAGAAGCCAGATAAACAACCGTTGATATGACTACCCGTTCCACACTTCTCATGATATTTAAATAAATCATGGTGATCGCTATAAATATATAGGAAAGCGAAATGATTCTAAGAAATTTCACACCTTCAGCAATAACAGGCTTTTCATCTGTAAATATGCCCATAATAAAGCCAGGAAACAGAAATACCAAAAGCGTAAAAAATGCAGCCACCGATAACGAAAACCGCATACATATCCCCATAATCTTAACGATGCTTTCCGTGTCCTTCTTTCCCCAGTATTGAGCCGTTAGTACGGCAGCACCTGAAGTCATTCCGAAAAAAATCAAGATCATGATGAATTGGACCTGACTGGCAAGGGATGCCGCAGATAGGGCCGTTTCGCTGACCTTCCCCAGCATCAGGACATCAATTGAGGAAATCCCGACATTGATTAAATTCTGGATTGCCATCGGCAGCACAAGTCCGAACGCCATTTTGTAAAACGCTCTTGCTTCATCTGTTCTTATACTATCTTTTGTCATTCTCGTCTCCAATTTAAGTGAATCATTAAAATAGTACCATAATTAATTGGAGAAAAGAATATCCCTTTACAAATCTTTAATCTTGTAATAAGAAAGAACTGAAAAACTGAAAACGTCACATCAGCGTTCCCCTGACAATAAGGCGGTGGGTAGCTATCCTTATGGGAGTGCAGGTTACAAGAGTGATGTCGTTGCCCGCAGTGGGGCTTAGTACCCAGACATCCTCCGGTTTTACGGTGAAGCTTTCGGTCACGCTGTAAGTATATGTCTTTCCGCCGCTTTTTACAAGGATGCGGTCTCCTTTTTCAAGCTCATCCAGCCTGTTGAAAAACTGTCCCCAGCGGTAGCTGCGATGCCCCACCACTGCGAAATTTCCGGGCTGCCCCGGCTTTGCGCTGGCCGTGAAGTGTCCTATCATATATTTCATGGTTTCCAGATCCGAACCCTCCCCGATGGCAACCTCCAGCTTTATTTTGGGAATGCTCATAATGCCTATGATCTCCGGCCCCTCTTCGGATTTTCCGGTATCGGCGGCCGGCGGACTTTCCTTCCTGTCAGGGTTGGCAAGCACGGCGGGCAGCATCTGCTTTGACTGTGCTTCCGGCTGCACCGGCTCCGTATCGGAGGCATGCCCGGCAGCAGTCCCCTGCCCTCCGGCCTGCTGCTCCATGCGGGCCTCGCTTTTCTCATATAATTGAATCATTTCTTTCTGATGCTTCAGCGTATCGGCTCTCTGGAACACAGCCGTAAATATCAGGGCAGCTCCCGCCGCTATCAGCAGCCATGGGAGAAGCTTTTTTATCACCGGACTTCACCTCCTGTCAAAGGATAATGACCGAATTCATTTGATGCCTGTTTATAATGTGAGGGGACAACCTCTCCGGACAGAAAGTATTCCTCCAGAGGAAGAAATGTCCCCCTTTAATCTCTGCTGCGGTGCACGGGGGAAGCTTTGCTTACTGCGCTCTGCGGCGTCTGCGGCAAACCAGCCAGACGGCTCCTGCAAGAATAAGAACCCCGCCTGCCGCAGACACTGTCACCGTGTCCAGCATAGCTCCCGATTTGGGCAAAGTCCCCGTGGGAACAGCGGGATCATCGATGACCACCCATCCCCGGGGTATCTTGTCATCGGGGATATCTTCCGTGGGAATATTGACGAACGAATACACATATGCCTTACCGGCCTCCACCTTCAGGGTCAGCCTGTCTGAGACGGTCCCGTATCCTGCGGGAGCTTTGGTTTCCTGCACAAAGTAGCTTCCGGGAGCAAGGCCGTCGAAGAGCACGAGTCCGCCGGTGTTTGAAACGGCTGTAGCCAGGACGCTTCCGGCTTTATCCGTCAGGGTGAATTCCGCTCCCGCCAGGGGCTTTGATTTTTCATCCAGCTTGTTGATTCTTATGGTGCCCGTGCCGGGAGATGTGCCGCCGTTCCCAGTACTTTCCGGTTTATCCTTATCCCCGGGATTTCCTCCGTTTTCAGGCGTTCCGGTATCGCTCCCCGCCGGCTTGTTGATAAAGGACAGTATTTTGGCGTCCTCTCCGTCTACCGTCACTGTGAGTCTTCCGGAGCTGAGGACATATCCCTCCGGCGCTTTGCTCTCTTCTACCGTATAGTCCCCCGCGGACAAATCCTGGAAGCTTGCACGGCCATCCTTTCCGGTAACAGCCTTGCCAAGGAGCGTTCCGCTTCCATCATACAGCGAGAACTCCGCACCTGCCAGAGTGCTGCCCTTTTCATCGGTTTTTATCACCACGATGGTACCTCTGGCCGTTTCAGCCTTGTTCACAAAATCAAAAGTCTTTGTAGAACCGTCCATCTTCACATTGATAATCCTGTCACTCAGTACATAGCCGGCTGGCGCTGATGTTTCGCGTATTGTGTAATTTCCTTGCGCAATATTTCCAAACAGTACTTTCCCTTTGTCGTCGGAAGTGGCAGTCCGCACCGCATTCCCTACGGCATTATAGAGGGTGAATACAGCGCCTTTCAAAGGCTTTGAGGCTTCGTCCGTCTTAGTGATGATGACTGAGCCTGCAGACAGGTCGGGAATCCGCATATTTACGATCACACCGGGGGTCACCGTCACCACGATACCGGTTTTGGGCACATCCAGGCCAATGCTGGCACTTATCCTGGTCTCCGATTTATAATAGCCCGCCGGAGGGGTTGTCTCCTCGACGGTATAGTCTCCTACGGGAATCCCGCTAAATATGACACTCCCTTCGGCATCGCTGACGGCGTTCCCTATCGCTTTCCCTGCCTCGTTGTACAGGGTGAATTCTGCCCCTTGCAGCGGTTTGCCTTCGGACGTATTTTTTACAAACGAAATATTCCCTGAAGCTTTAGTATTATCAAGGGCTTCCGGAGTCACTGTCACTACTGTGCCGGTTTTGGAAGCGTCCAATGCTACGCGGACGCTTATGATTTCGTTGCTCTTATAGAAGCCGGCGGGAGGATCAGTTTCCCGGACCGTATAGTCGCCTATGGGAATTCCGGTGAACAGTACATTTCCGTTGCTATCGCTGACAGCTGTTCCCACTGCGCTGCCGTTCCCGTCGTAAAGTGTAAAACCGGCGCCTTCCAGCGGCTGCCCCGCTGCAGTATTTTTTCTGAAAGAAACGCTGCCCAGGGCCTTCACATTGCTAAAGGTGTAGGATAAGCCGGATTCTTCCGGAGTCAAACGGATTTTGACCGGCGTATCATCGAGCAGGTAGCCGTAAGGAGGCTCCACCTCTTGGAGATAATAGGTCTTGAACCGCAAGGAATCGAAAAGCGCCTCTCCTGAACCGGAGGTGGTTTGAAGGCTTCCCACCTGCTGGCCCTTCAAGTCGGTGAGCTTGAATTTTGCCCCGTTGAGCGTGGTCACCGGGTCGGAGGCGTCCACTTTTACAACGGCTATTCTGCCATTGCTTGCGCTGCCGCTGCCGCTAGCGTTGTCCACAACAACGTTTAAGCCGGACGTAGAAGCGGCTGCGCTTATTCCGGTACCGGACAGGGAAATGCTGTTGCTGACGGTCAGATTATCCACCATGACATCGGTAATGAATTCAAGCTGGTATGGGTCCGCGATCTGGCCGGGAACAGCGAAGGAAAATACCCTTGTCCCGGAATCATAGGAAGCCGTATAGAAATTGTCCGGAACAAGCTCCCCTTTTATAAGAGTTCCATCGGCGCTCAGAGACATCTTATAAAGCTTCACCGTGTCCAGATCCGGCACAAGGCCGCTTTGAAGGGTGTCGGAAAGCGATATGCCGCTTAACGTCAGGCTGTTGGTATTGATGGGTATCTCCCATTGTATATAATCGCTGCCGGAATTGTAAACAGCTCTCTTCTCTACGACCTTGTTGACCACTGTCTGGCTTACGGAGGCAGTCGCCGTGCCGTAATCGGATTTAAAAACCACCTGGTTTGCAAAGGTCTTATCCCCCTGGGATAAAAGGGCGGCTTCTTTTACTTGTGTCTCATAGGTGATGGTATATTTTTGATTAATGGCGCCCGTAAACGTATAAGTAAAGAAATCATTGTGGACTGTATCGGTATCAGGATACAACACCGGGGCGGGGATAAGGCCGCCTGCACTGCCGGTGACATCGCTGCCGCTTTCATTGGCCACCACGAGGGTGTCCGGCAAAAACTTCATGCCTGCGGGAATGGTATCCTCAATTCTTGCATTGGTCAGGGACAGTCTGTTGCGGTTTACCACGATCTGCCATTTCACCTTTCGCGTGACATAGTCATAGGAAATGGCAACCGCTTTGTCCACCACCTGGCTGTCAAAGTTCCGGGTGTTGCTCGAAGACTGCAGCCCATCTTTTACCCCCGTACCTGCTAATTTTACCGTGTTTCCATAGCCTACCGTACCATTGGCAAAAAGCCTGGAATGGTCTGTTATTCTGGTTTTGAAGGTGATGGTATAGGTGCTGTTGATGGTGCGCGGGGAAAGGTCGGTGGCTTTCCTGAACCTGTACGTTATCGTCCCTGATTTATTTGGGCCTGCCGTGCCGTCATAGGAAAATTCACCGTCAGTATCGTTGATGGAAAAGCTGCCGGAGATATACTCAAGCTCCAGAGGGATGTCGTCAGTTACCACCGCGTCTGTTATGGCAACCTTGTTCCTGTTGACATAGATCGTCCAGGTAATCTCATCCTGTGAAGGACTATATTGACCCGACGCCGGAGAGGCAGTCTTGTAAATCACATCCTTGCCGATTCCTACCCCATAACTGTCGGAGGGAGTGCCCAAAGCCCCCTGCTCCGTCCACTTAAGCACGGCGCTGTTTGTAAAGGTCTTTTGAGCATTGCTGTTAAGATAGGCATTAGGATTGGTTACCACTGTATCGTAATAAAGGATTTTCTCTCCGCTCAGCGGACCGTTGAAGCTGTACTTCAGCGTTTGTGTGCCGTCTCCGTTGGAGACAAGGCTGTATTGCCCCGGAGCAGGAGGATTATTGACCGTATCCTGAGATACAACTGCCGCTCCAAGCTTCACGGAATCAGCCACAAGGCCCAGCCCGTCGGGGAGGATATCCGTAATCACAGCTCCGTTTATTGCCTGGACAGAGTTGCTGTTGACGGTTATCCGCCAGTGGATGAGCCTGATATTGGCATCATTAGCGCTGCTGCCGTCCGCCTGCCCGTATTTTTGTATCCAATTGGTGGACACCCTCCCCGTGGCAGTGCCCTTCGTATCGCCGCCAATTTTTACCGTTGCCGTATTGCTGAATTGGGTGGACTCATTGGAGCCGCTTTCAGTGTTAAAGGCGCCATTCACGGGCCGTGTCTTGTAAGTTATGACCTGCGTACCCTCGATTTCCTCTGTAAAAGAGTAAATGATCTTCCTTGCGGCAGGTTCGAAACCAAGCTCCGAGTCCGCTGCGGCGACTGCGTTTACTACAAATGAATTATTTACAAAGCTCTGATTGGCGCTGTACACATCCTCCACTACAACACTGCCTGTCTTCTGGCTGGGCGTCACATTGACCGTCCAGTCGATGGTGTTGTCTGAGGCGTTATAGTTACCGTTTTTGGTTACCGTTGCGGTCACATTCACCGGAGGAGGCGGCGATTGCTTAATTGTAACGGAAAAGGAGGTTCCTGCGAACATGAAGTTTATGGTGGCCTCCGTCCCCGGGGCGGTGATCAGATTTGTAAAGGTGCCGTCGATTTGAAATTGGCACATTACGTTGGAATTGGCCACCGCATAGCTTGAAAAATATACGATTATGTAGTCTTTGCCGTCTGTGGTGCTGTGTTCTATTTTTAATGTCCCCACAATGTTGTCACTGTCATCCTTCAAGGACAGTCCCTCGGTGGGAACTGCAAAATTGATCCCTTCCGGCAGTGGAATCGCATAATAATCATTCTCATTATAATCATATTCTTCATAGTCTGGATCCCCGGCAGGAAGCCCGTTGTTGTCCGGCAGGCGGAAGGTATGATTGATCTTGATTTTCGCTCCGGCAGGTATGTTGGTATATTTCCCTGATGAATCGGGAGTGATGGGAGAGCCGGCGCCTGTGGTCAATGCAATTGAGGTGTTGTCCTCATCGATCACCACTTTGTCGGTGACATCCTGGCCGGCGGGGCCGGTATCTGCCATTATCCATCCGATGGGCACGGACAGCTGAAGAATCATGGCTGTCAAAACAGCCAGCAGCAGGGCTTTTCTTGTTCTCTTTCTTAAAGCCCTTCGCATTCTCAAATATTTTTCTGTTCTGGTCATTAGCCTTCTCCTTTAATTGATATTTCCGTTTATAGATACCCCGCCTTTTTTTCAATATAACATTAAAAAATTTCCAATAGGGCCGAAATAGCAGGAGTATCAAGGCTTGTCAACTGAACAGAAAAAAATACCTGCTGATATTCCTCAATCCATACCTTTCCCCAGGGCCAGGAGCGTCTCCATAATAGCATGGGCATTCATATTTTTCCCGCTGGAGGTTTTATTTTTATGATTGGCAGTCCGGACGGTCAAATAATAATCTTCCGAAGGGAAACCCACTCCCAGCAGTAAAGGGATGAATTTCATGGGAATTGCATACGTATGGCCTTCGATCCCCGGGACCTCCGCATTGATTTCCGGATGGCCGCTCAAATCCAGCTTGCATTTGTTTACAAAGGGGTCTAAAGGTTCCAATACTCCGGTATTGATGAATTTACTCAGTGTATTGCCATCCATCAATACAATTTGGGCCCCTTCGGCGACAAATTCCATATCCACCCGCGGTCCCATCAATGGTACAAATCCCGTCTCCTTATTTTTGTCTCCGGTCACATCCTGAATCTTTTCTGCGAAAGACTGATTCAAATACGCTTCTGCTTCCTGAGAGATTGTACGGCCGTCGGTTACATATGCAATATCAACATCATGGGCAAGTTTACCGTGATTTAATTTTAAGATCATAACGAAAGCTATGATTGCAAATATCCCAACAATCACTTTAACTTTGTGATAATACCAGAAATTCTCCAGCGTTTTCTTATTCATTCACTCTTCCCCTTTTGCAATAATTTTGCATTCATGCCTTTACCCTACATATTCTTCTATTATTGAAGCCCGCCTCATTCATAAGCCGTCATGTTCTTGAAGCCTTATTCACTCGCCAATCCGCCTTCCAGCTTCTCGCATACTCCCCACAGAGGGGAAAACAATTCATACCCGACCCCGCCTTCCTGAAATGTAATCCGGTGCTCCATTTCAAAATTCATGCTGAGATTCAGCATTTTTGCAATAAAGGTGTTTGAATCCTGCCAGTAGCCTTTATAGGCTTCATTTCCCGTAATCCGGTATACATCGTCCAGTCCTGCGGGCGCTTCCATAATACCCCCGTCATAGAAGGCTTTAAAGATGCAGGAATCCTTGTGGCAGAAATCCAAAGAGATCCCTTGGATGTGCGACGGGGTATTGAAAACAAACTTCCGGCCCGAAATCTTCGGGGCAATCTCCGGCAGGGGCGGTACAGGCTTTGGCTCCGGCGGAGCTTTGATCTCGTTGATAAGCTCCGTCAGCTTGTCCTGATTTTGCCTATTCGCCTGGCCTGTATCTGCAAACCTGGCCGCAGGAATAATAAAGGATTCCATCAGCGTCTCAGGCCAAAAAAGCTCATCTACCGGCAGTGACGCCATGATCACCGCCACAAGCTTCAAGTTTGGCACCACCGAAAGGTACTGTCCATTGACGCCTTTGGCGGAATAGCCGCCGAAACGGTTTATATTCCATTGATAGCCGCCGCCGTAAAAGCTCCATGGGCCTTCGGGGGTGTCAATGTGCTTTTTGGTGGACAGGCTGATCCAGCTTTCAGGGATGATCTGCATCCCTTCCCACTTCCCTTTCTGCAGATACAGCTGGCCGATTTTGGCAAGGCCTTCGGCCGTCATGGAAAGTCCGCTGCCCCCGATGCTGATGCCATTATTGTCACTGGACCATACCGCCCCGTTGATTCCCAGAGGCTTAAAGAGTTTTTCCTCCGCATAGGCTGCCGTACTCATGCCCGTGACCTTCTGCAGGACGGCAGATAAAAGGTGGGGAGCTCCGACGCAGTGGTTGTATCTTTTGCCGGCCTCCTCCCTCATTGGCTGTGCAAGGATGAAGCCGACAGGATCGTCGCTTAGGATCATCCTGTCGAAATAGTTGTTTTCGCCGAATACGTTGTTCACATCATCCCATACCAGGCCGGCAGCCATTTGCAGAAGATGCTCTATGGTAATTTCTTTCTTGCGCTGATCTTCCGGGTCTACGGTATATTCAGGAAGATACCCGAGGACTTTATCCCCGAGATCTCCTATCAACCCTTCGCCAAGCGCGATACCCACTAAAGCGGAAATAACACTTGCCGTGCAGCAATTTAAATAATAGGCTACTTCGCCATGAAAGGGATAAAAATGCACATCGGCTACAGCATAACCGTTCCGCAGGACAAGCAGGCTCTGCACCTTCTGTTTGCTGTTTCTTAAATACATTATAAGCTTGTACAGCTTTTCGCAATTCATTCTCTGCTCAACAGGAGTGGACCTCCTCATATTTGCCGTATTCATAGCTGCGGTCCTTTCTCCTCAATGGGGATATAAATCCTGATATCTGAATCCGAACGGCCGGAGGCGTTCAAATACAGGTGGAAGCCGGGTCTGTCAACCCATTGGTACCCGGAGGCGGGAAGCCAATGCTGATAGATATAGACAATGGTTTCAATCACCTTATACGGCAGCGGCCCTCCATTGACCGTAAATATTGCATAATTTCCTGCCGGAATAAGTTCACCTGTCATTCCGGCAGGAATATTCTCCAAAGAACTTACCTGCTCACCGGCAATATAGGAATAATACTCCTCCTTTCGCCGGCAGTTTACGCCATAGCGGATACCCGGCCTTACTCGGTTCGGTATATTCTCACATACTCTCTTTGCATGATATTCTTCTTCCTCAAATTTAGGAATCCTGGCGAACCCCTCTCCGTCCTTATCGGTTGTTATCAGCTCAAGGCCGATGATCATGAAGGAATCCACAACTGCGATCTCAGGCTGGATATGAGTGGCAGATGCATACAGCATTCTCATCCTCATATACGCAATATGGAATATGACTGGCATCAGTGTCTGATATGGCTGTCCGGCCGGGCTTATTTCGTGTGTCCATAGAAATCCTGCAGCCATGTCCAGAGCTCTGTCAAGCTCCCAGTTGCTGCTGCTGAAAGCCGACGCTTCAGTCAATACGTAGAATGGACCCACATAGCGGTCCCGCTTTATTGCATTATCTACAAGGCGGGTCAGATAAAAAGCCTGTATCCCGCCTGAATCAATGATTCCATTGACAGCATTCAGGACTTCCTGTTTGGTTGTATGATTTTCCTCAAGACCGACGGTTTCACATATCCGCCGGATGCTTTTTTCATTGAGCTGGCCGGCAAGCTCCAGCATTTCAAGGGCTCTTGCGAAGACAGCAGCAACCAGCTTCATCTCCAGTACGGGCAGCGGGTCCTCCATGGTGTAATCCACTCCTAAAAGCGTATTGCACAGGTCCGCTACAATATGTTTGTAAGAAATATCCTCTTCAGGCTGGTATATTCCGGAGTCCCGGACAGTCTCACCGATCTTGTTAATGATGGTACCGCCAAAGTTCTGGGGATTATATATATCCTGCAGGTTTGACCCATCCGTCAGGTGTACATGGCTTAGCCCCCAGAAGCGCCTGTGGCTTACAAAAAAATTCTCCAGGAGTTCCCCGTCCTCCCGCCCTACGATAAAGGGCAGGTATAAAGGATTTAAATCCTCGGAGAGGCAGGCTCTCAGCACCTCAAGGTCCGTATCCTCCATCAGGCGGTTTGATTTCTCCGCTGGGGAAAATTCCTCCGGCAGCTCCGGCGCTTCATCTTTCTTTTGGTCTGACAGGAGATCGTTTAATAATTTGAAGCTGTCGATGTTTTCATTTTCTTGCCTGCTGCAGGCCATGAGAAATTCATTGAGAAGATCGATGCATTGATTGAACAGCGCAGACTTTTTTGTCAGCGACTTCAGCCGGCTGTTTATGATTTCGATGATAATATTTTTATTTCCATTGCAGGTAATGATGGAGGAAGTCTCTTTCAGGGTAAAACCCATGCCCTTCAGGAGCAATATCTGATATACCCTGTTGGATTGCGCCTCTCCGTACAAACGGTAGTTGGAAGCCGCATCCCTGTCGCTTTCCAGCAAGCCGATATTTTCGTAATGCCTGACGGCTCTTGCGGAAATACCGAATTTTTGAGCGATTTGTCCCACGGTAAACTTGTTTTCAATCATATTCCCCCCTGGTAATCATTGACTTTCCATGTAATGATTATAAAGGTTGTCGTTACGACAATGTCAATAGCTTTTTGCAATTATTCATAACCGGGGGGTGACAAGCAGTGTAAAACTCAAAGAAATTAAGGATTTTAAAACAGACGAAGAACCATACCCTATCCGGTTTAGCCGATTCTTATAGGTTTGAACAGCAAGTAATCTGCCGACACAAGCTTGAATTCCACACCGTTATGCACGCCCTCTACCGCATTTTTAAAGGCGTCGCCATGCAGATGTCCGTATAGGCAAAGGCTAACGCCATACTTTTGCAGGATCTCCAGGAATTCCGAAAAAACGCCTTTGGAATTGAAAACAGGATAATGCATAGCGGCAATCAGCCTGTCGCCCGGCAGTACTTCCACACTTTTCAGCGAAAGCTCCAGCCTTTGGAGCTCTCTTTGGTATATTTTCCGGTCTTCGGCGCTAAAGCCGTCATCTCCGGGCATCTTCCAGCCCCGGGTGCCGCAAAGGATATTGTTGCCAACCTTGAAGCTGTTGTTATGCATGAAGCGGATGGTGGAAAAACCATTCACCGAAAGAAAATTATCCAGCTTGCTCAAGGTGGTCCACCAGTAATCGTGATTGCCCTTGGAAATAATCTTTTTTCCCGGCAGGGAATCGATGAGCTTAAAATCCTCCACAGCATTCTCAAGGTATGTGGCCCAGGAAATGTCACCAGGAACAACCACCGTATCCTCCTCAGATACAACCGCCTGCCAGTTCTCCTTTATCCTGTCCATATAATTGTGCCATCGGGCTCCGAATACATCCATTGGTTTATCCGTGCTTAAAGCCAGATGGAGGTCAGATATTGCGTATAATGCCATTCAAAGTAACTCCTTGGTTTTATGCATACTACCTGCTATTGCAGCAGCTCTTCCCCATGGAAATGCTGATATATTTTTTCTGCTGCAGATTTGGAAATGCCGTCCACTGCCGTCAGGTCATCAATGCCTGCCCTCTTGACAGCGGCCGCCGATCCAAAGTGCTTGATCAACGCTTTCTTCCGCTTGGGCCCTATTCCGTCGATTTCATCCAGGACGGATACCGTATATCTCTTTTCCCTCAGCTTTTTATTAAAATCCAGCGCAAACCGGTGGGCCTCATCCTGTATCGCTGTGACCAGGCGCAATACGGAAAGATTTTTTGTAATATCGGTTTCCTTTCCGGGCAGTACGATTCCTCTTGTCCTATGATTGTCATCCTTTACCATTCCACAGATAGGTATGGTAATATTCATTTCCTCCAGTACCTGCAGAATTGCATTCACATGTCCCAGGCCGCCGTCCAGCAGGATCAGGTCCGGCAGCTTGGAAAATTTGGCGGCGGGTGATGAACTGCTTTCGCTGGCATCCTCCGCTTCTTTTTCCGCTCTTTTAAATCTTCTATAAAGTGTTTCCTGCATACTGGCATAATCATTCTGCCGGTCAATGGTTTTTATTTTGAACCGCCTGTATTCCTTCTTCGCCGGAGACCCGTTTTCAAAAACCACCATGGAGGCCACGATCTCCGAGGTACCCGTATTGGAAATATCATAGGCTTCCATCCTGACAGGGATTTCTTCAAGGCCGGTGATTTCCGCCAACCCCTGTAAGCCTTCCTGGAGCGCGCTCCCTTCTCTTGTCAGCTTTTCTTTAAATTGTGCCAGAGCTATGGCCGCGTTCCGTGATACCATTTCCATGAGATGATGCTTCCCGCCTCTTTGGGGTACCGTGATATGAACTTTTCCCTGCCGCTTCACCGACAGCCAGCTTTCCAGTATTTCATGCTCGCCGGCTTGCTCCTGGAGCAGGATCTCTCCGGGAATATACGCAGCCGTATCATAGAACTGCTTGATGAAAGAGGATAGAAGCTCCTCCGTCTCACTTTGCCCCACACCTTCAAAAATGAAGTGCTCCCTGCCGATGACTTTGCCGTTTCTTATAAAGAACACCTGAATACAGGTATCGGTGGTATCCCTGGCCAGGCCAATAACATCCTGGTCAATCATAGAGGTTGAAAGCACCTTCTGCTTCTCGGAGATCTGCTTCAAGCTGTTCAGCTTATTCCTGAAGGCTGCGGCCTTTTCAAAATCAAGATTTTCCGCGGCTTCCAGCATCTGTTCCTCCAGCTTTTTCGCAATATGCTCATGTTTTCCATCAAGAAAGGAGCTGATATCCTTCATCAACGCCCTGTATTCTTCTTTATCTACCTTGCCGGTGCATGGCCCAAGGCATTGATGGATGTGGAAATTCAAGCACGGCCTGAACTTTCCGATATCACGGGGCAGTACCTTCTTGCAGGTTTTTATGGGAAATATTTTTTTCAGCAGGCCCAGGGTTTCCTTTATCACATAGACGTTGGAATAGGGGCCGAAATATTTAGCGCCGTCCCTGTCCACCCTCCGGGTCATATAGATCCTGGGGTAGTCTTCATTCATGGAAATCTTGATATAGGGATAATTTTTGTCATCCTTTAAAAGGATGTTGAATTTCGGCTTATGATTTTTGATCAGATTGCATTCAAGAATCAGGGCTTCCAGCTCGGAATCCGTGACAATGTATTCAAATTCCTTTATCCTGGCCACCATTGCCTGCACCTTGGGCGTGTGCACCGCTGAAGACTGGAAATACTGCCTTACCCTGTTTTTGAGAATGACAGCCTTACCGACATAAATAATGGTGCCGTTCTCATCCTTCATAATATAAACGCCCGGTTTATCGGGCATTTTTTTGAGTTCTTCCTGTATGTCAAACATTTTTTACAGTACTTCCACCGTATCGGATTTGAGGTATTCTTCAAGTTCGTCCGCCGCCTTGATCTCATCCTCTCCCGAAACGATGACGGAAATCCTTGCCCCCTTGCCTATGCTTAACGAAAGCAGCCCCAACAGGCTTTTGGCATTGGCTTTCCTCTCATCCTTTTCTATCCATATGCTGGATTTATAATTTGAAGCTTTTTGTATAAAGACCGCAGCCGATTTGGACTGCAGTCCCGACTTGTTTGTAATGGTTATTTCCTTGACGATCATTAGCTAAACCTCCATATAGCTTATCATTTAAACTGCCTGGGCACCTTGTATTTTCCCGGCTCCTGGCAATTGCTCGAAGCAACGTAATTAATAACAGTATTATAACAGAAAGATTTGCAATTTGCTATCCGTACTATTTCATATTCGCGATCTTTTCTGTGTAATTCTCACTGTCTTGTAGGAACTCTCTTGTTTTGGATGATAATACCGGATACAATGGAGGTAGCGCTTATTTACCTTGTCCTCTATCTGGCAGTGTATTTTGCCTGCAAACGCTTGGAAAGGAAATATTTTTCCGCAGCAGACGAGGCAAAAGGCCAAATTTAGGAGTACTGCAAATATTACTTCCCGTTTTTCTGAAAATGCCGGCGCTCCAAGACTGCTTTTTCAGAAATCTATACGGGAAGTTATATTTGCACCAGTACTTGATATACCGTCAGGGCAATGTCCGCGGAAACATTAAACCCTTAATGCTTCTATCTTCACAGGCACATATTCGTATTCAGGATGCTTGTCTTTCTCCCTTGCGATGGCGAACATTTCTTTCCAGCACCGGAAGATATTCATGGGCACGGCCAGGTCTTTTGCCAGAATGCGGTGCAATTTTGGCAGGTTGCGGGAAGGCACCGAAGGGAAAAGGTGGTGGTCCACATGATCATCCAGACCCCAGAAAATCAGCCAGACAAGGGGACCGACCTTGATGGAACGGGTATTCAGCCTGTGGTCGTTTACATTATACGCACGGCCTATATGTTCGGTTGAATGCCATAGACCCTCGATGGCGGAGCCGACCTGCCACGCAATTGTAATAAACAAAAGCAGTTCCCATCTGCGGAATACAATGGCGAGGATCACAATGGCAGTATGGATCAGCAGAATTGCCAGGGATTCCATCCGAATGGTTTTTATGTCCTTGTCGGTGCAATGCTTGCTCATCATCGCGTCTTTTTTCCCCATGATGCGGGAAACCTGCACCCTGACCGAATCAAACAATCCTACGATGGCACCCACTACAAGGATTTTGAGTATCAGCGACCAAAAGTATTTGCGCAGCCACCGGGTTGTTATAACCTCAGGCCAATCGGTTTCGGGGTCCATTCCCCGGACCATGGTGTAACGGTGGTGGAGCTGGTGTGAGATGCGGGCATACCTGGGGCTGTTCCACAGGATTGTCTGAACAATGAAGAAGATCGCTTCGCTGAACCGGTCGAAGGACTTGGCAAAGACGGTCTTGTGCTGAAGCTCGTGGCCGATGGCCACCCAAAAGCCGTAAAAGAAATAATAGATGTACAGAAAAGGTATTGCCAACAACAGATTATACCGGCTGACATACACTGTGGCAATCAAGCTGGCTGCAAGAAACAGGACAAACAGGCCGATCCTCAAAAGCCCGTTGGCAGTGCTTCTTTGCGTGAGCTGTGTGAGGACCTCACGGTCTACAACAGGTCTTTTCCATACCTCTTTCCTGGCATTTTGCTCATAAACCGACAGCTCGCTGCGCTGTGTAAAGTTTAGCTGCATCATACGGAGCAATCCCTTCTCGATATATTTTTGTTGTAAAAGTGAATCGGTCCGGGATACGGACCACTGCTAGATAAATATTTACCCCGGCATATAACGCTTAAACACGGCACACATAAAAAACCCCGCAGCCGTTAGACAGCTGGGGGGTACTTTCATTCCAAGCAATTAACTTTTTTATTTTTTCGCTGCCCTGGCCTCCATCATTATTCCAAGCCCCAGAGAATTTATAAATACTGCAAAAACTCCAAGAAGGATCAAACTCAGCAGGATGTCGCTTTGAGGGACAAGATACAGCAAAAGCAGCTTTACCAGCGTGATTGTAATCAATCCTGTAATGAATTCGGCAATTAAGCTCTTGGACGGATTCAAGGCCTTTAGAATAAGCCTTCCGACAAAAATACTGGATACGATGGAGGCAAGGATCAGAATTATTATATACAGTACGGGAGCGACCAGCGTGATGGCAAGCATTACAAACAAAATACTTATGCCGAAATATGCCAGGAATCCAAGGATCAATTTCCTGTCCAGTTTCTGCTCAAGATTTTCCGTCATGGCCTGGAATTTCTTTTTGTAGATCACCAGGACCAGAAGGCCGATCAGTAGGACTGCCACGGCAAAGAGGATGAGAATGGCCACACGCAAATACACGATGGCTCCGATATCGAGATTCATCATCTCTCCGAGAATCCTGACCTCATTTCCCGACACCTGCGCGCCTTTCATTTTCTGAACGGATCCCAGAGTGATTAGATTTCCGGTAACAGCCTTTTCACCCATGATGGAGTTCCCGAAAACCGTAACTACCTGGCCCGAGACCTTTGCGTTTATATCCGCATCGCCAAACACCGTTACCACAATTCCACTGACGGGACTGTCCACCTTGACATTTCCAAGGATGACAATTACATTGCCATTGACTTCATTGTCGATATGAAGATCCTCAAACAAACTAACTTTGTCGCCGCTTTCGGATAGTACGGAAATTCCTTCCGCAACGGCCGGCGATACTGCAAGCATTATTACCGCAGCTATCAAAAGGAAAAAAACGGTCCTTTTCATCAGGATTTCCCCCCATCCTGAGCGGCAACAAAGGCATACAGCCTCTGAATAGCCAGCAGCAGCAGCGCCAGTACAACAAACACATAATAGTATGTCTTCACTATGGAAATGAATACCTGGGCTATGACTGCAATAACCCCGGCCAGAAGGCCAAAGATATCGCTGACTACGCCAAATACCGCAGCCAGTATGCTGCTGAAGGAGCCGAAATATTCCTTTATGCTTTCAAAAGCGCTCATGATGCCGCCCTGTCTGACATCGGCCACAAAGACCATCAACAGGATGATTGACACCACGGTTGCCGCGTTGTACAGAAATACAAGCATCCGGGAGCTTTGCTCCCTGCGGGCATTTTCTACGGCATTGACCTTTTCCATTACCCTTGCTTCAAAACCCTCCGGAGGCTCTATTGTATCTGCTGTTTCAAGAGAAGAAAATATTTCAGCCATGCAATTGAACTCTTCACTGCATTGAGCGCAGCTTGCCAAATGTTGTCTGAAATGAACTTCTTCAATATTATTTCTTTCTCCGTCGAAATATTTCATCATATATTCTTTTGATATTTCACAGTTCATAAAACTTCCTCCTTCCTGTCCGCCTGCAATGCTTCCCTTAGCATGAGCCTGGCTCTGTACAGCCTGTTCTTTATTATTGTCATAGGTTCGTTCAACACCTTTGTCATTTCGTCATATGACAGCCCGTTCTGGTGAAACAGTACCACCGGTACCTTGTACTTTTCGGGCAGACCCTCGATGGCCCGCCGTATTTTTTCACTGCGCTCTTTTTTTATATACTTTGTTTCGGGGGTATCATTCCCGGATGAAACATCCCCGACTTCCTCGATCGGCACGGAATCCAGCTTCTTTTTACGATGTATGTCAAGGCAGAGGTTAGTAGTTATCCTCACCGCCCAGGTAGAAAATTTGAATTCCGGATTGTAGCGGCTCAAGGCTTTGTATATACGGATGAAAACCTCCTGGGAGATGTCGCTGACCTCTTCCTTGTCGCTTATCATATTATATACAACACTATATACCAATTTTTTGTATCTCGTAACCAGCTCTTCAAAATAATGCTGTTCTCCTGCCAGACATTTCTGAATCAATTCATAGTCTGACATTTCCAACGGGATATCACCACCTATGCCGAATGACCAGGCTTCCACCTGCCATGTCATCCCGCAAACAGCAATGATTCTCTGCGTGCTTGCGCCGATGGCCGGTCGGAAATCTCCATTCAGTCCGCTAATATTATTTCTGGATTCTCATGTATACATAATAATTATACTCCTCAATAGGAATAATGTCTTATTTCTTACTGATTATTTTTTTATTATACTGTAAGAGGGCACACCGCCCAGGTCACGGGCCAGGATATGAGGGGGGAATTCCCGTCAAAATGCGCCGAAGCGCGGTAATCTCACTCAATACAAACCATTCCGCCACATAATCAGCGCATCTTCGTTGTTATCCGCATAATAGGCTTTCCTGAACCCGCCCTCTTCAAATTTATATTTTCGGTACAGCTTCTGGGCCGGTACATTGCTTTTCCGGACCTCCAGCGTCATGCTTACGATCCCCGAATTTCTGGCATGGCTTATGAGACTTTCCATCATCACGCTTCCAATGCCGCCCTGCCTGAATTCCGGGTGAACGGCTATGTTTGTGATATGCCCTTCGTCGCACACCTGCCACATGCCGGCATAGCCTGCGATCTTTCCGTCAATTTTTGCACACAGATAGTAAGCAAAGGTATTGCCGGTAATTTCATCCACCATGGATTGCCTGGACCAGGGGATCTTAAAGCTCAAATTCTCAATGACCATAATTTCATCGATATGCTCACCGCCGGCTTTGATTATCTCAACATTGCTCATTTTTCCTCCGGCACATTTCCCAGGGTTTTCTTTTCCAATTCCCTCTCAGCCTGAGACTTTCTCAAATAGAAGGGAACCATGTCAAAACAGTTTTCCAGCTTGCCTTCACCTGCTTTGTACAACGCAAGCTGCGCCACGGACGAGGCCCTTTGCTGAAGGAGATACTGCGGAGCAAAATGACACCGAGGGCCAAGCTCGCTCTTCAGGTATTCCCTATATAACAGCACACCGTCCCCTACAAACAGCACATCGCTGTTCTTACCCCGGATAATCTCGGCAAGCTCCTGTACGGGAATGCCCATGTATCCGGTCATATTCGCCTGCCTGCCCTTCTCACGCTTGTATAAAGCCGTATAGACCTGATTGTTCCTGGCATCCATCATGGGACAGACTAAAGCTTCGGTATCGGGCACATTATAAGCCAGTGCATCAAGGGACGGTATGCTCACTACAGGCTTATTTGCGGCAAAAGCCATGGCCTTTATCGTTGTGATTCCGATTCTAAGCCCGGTAAAGGAGCCGGGACCGCTGGCCGCAGCGTAAACATCGATATCTTCAGGCTCAAGTTCAAGATTTTTCATGACAACATCAAGCATCGGGACCAGCTTCTGGGAATGGGTCTTTTTGTGATTTAAAACAAACTCCCCCAGCAGTTCCCGTTCATCCATGACCGCAACTGCAGCAACGCTTGAGGATGTATCCACAGCAAGCACCTTCATAGATTGAATCTCCCTTCATACTGTCCGTATCTGTCTCCAATGAACTGAAAGCTGAGCTTTCGGATATCGGAGCCCGCATTGAAATCCTTTTCCATGACAACCTTTATATATGCGTCGGGAAGTATGTCCTTTATAAGCTCCGCCCACTCAATAACAACAATGCCGTTCCCTTCAAGATATTCCTCAAAACCTATCTCGAACATTTCCGAAGGCTCTGTGATCCGATAGACGTCGAAATGATAAAGGGGGGTTTTCCCTTCATATTCGTTTACAATCGTAAACGTAGGACTCGTGATATAGCCTTCAATACCAAGGGCCGAAGCGATACCGCCTGTAAAAGCGGTTTTCCCGGTTCCAAGCCCTCCGGTAAGGCAAACGACATCGCCCTTTTTCAGAATATTTCCCAGTTTATATCCCGCCTGAAAGGTTTCCTGGGCGGAATGTGTCAGTAATTGCACCATTTTATCGTTCCTTACCTTTGATAAACAACCCTGCCGTTTATAATCGTGTATAATACCCTGGTTTTCAATTCCAGCGGCGGCCCGTCCAATAGGACAATGTCCGCGTCCTTGCCTGCCTCAAGGCTCCCCACCCGGTCAGAAATGCCGGTAATTTCAGCAGCATTGATGGTGATTGCCTTAAGGGCCTCTTCTTCATCCATTCCCTCTTTGACAGCCATTGCCGCACATAAAGGCAAATACTGAATGGGCGTGCAGGGATGGTCTGTCATGATTGCCACCTTGATCCCGGCTTTTGCAAGCTGACCCGGGTTTTTAATGCTCTGGTTCCTCAGTTCGATCTTTGAGCGGTCCGTTAAAATGGGTCCCACGATGGCAGGTATTCCCTCCTCCGCCAGGATATCCGTGATCAGATGTCCTTCCGTGCAGTGCTCAATGGTAATTCTTACATTAAACTCCCTGGCAATCCGTATGGCGGTCAATATGTCGTCCGCCCTGTGGGCATGGGCTTTAAGAGGGATTTCGTTATTGAGCACCTTCAATAAAGCTTCCATTTTCATGTCATAATCCGGCTTTTCATTGTTTTCACTGTCTCTGCTGTAATCATCCAGCATTTGTTTGTATTCGCCGGCCTTCAAAAGGTTTTCCCTCAAGATGGCCGCTGTAGCCATGCGGGTCATGGGTGACTGCCTTTTTTCATGATAGACGGTTTTTGGATTTTCTCCAAAAGCCACCTTCATGGCGACAGGCTCCTTCAGAATCATTTCTTCTATGCGCCTGCCGTATGTTTTGAGGGCTGCAAACTGTCCGCCGATGACATTTGCGCTGCCAGGTCCCGTCACGACCGTTGTAATGCCGTTTTCTCTGGCTTCCGTAAAGGCCCTGTCGGAATGATATACTCCGTCAATCGCACGCAATTGCGGTGTTACCGGATCCGTCTCCTCATTCCCGTCGCTGCCCTCGAACCCGACACCGTCTTCCCACATGCCGATATGGCAGTGTGCGTCGATCATCCCGGGCATAGCGCAACTGCCGGCTGCATCAATGACCTGGCAGTCCTTCTGCTCAGCTTCAGGTATTTTCATATTTTTTTTATATGCACCCAGTTTGATTATTTTTCCCTGGTCGGCCACAATATATCCGTTTTCATAGACCCGGCCCGTCATGGTCAAAATTCGGGCATTTTTTATTAAAAGCATAAAACCCCCCTATCTGGTATGGCGAAAACCTGGCATCCCCTTGGGGAAAACAGCGTATGGACCCATCGCACTTATTTCCGTCAGGAAATTATTCTCCGCAGGTCAGGAGCACCGGAAGCTATATTTTCGCCAGTGCTTATCGCAGCAGTACAAATAAGGAACGGTAATTTACCGTTCCCTTGAATAGTCCTTTGTAATTTTCCTGCTTGCCTGTATAAAATATTATCTCTTGGAGAACTGAGGCGCTCTCCTTGCTTTTTTGAGACCGTATTTCTTTCTTTCCTTCATTCTCGGATCCCTTGTCAGGAAGCCTGCCTTTTTAAGAACGGCACGCAATTCCTCATCCGCCTTGAGCAGGGCTCTCGCCATACCGTGCCTTATCGCTCCGGCCTGGCCTGTAAATCCTCCGCCGACCACCTTGCAGATGGCGTCAAATTTTCCTGCGGTATCTGTAAGTACCATCGGCTGTTTAACAATTACCTTAAGAGTTTCAAGACCGAAATAATCATCCAGGCTTCTATCGTTAATGGTGACTTTTCCTTCTCCGGGAACAAGTCTGACTCTAGCGATCGATTTTTTTCTTCTACCGGTTCCGTAATACTGTATCTTAGCCATTTTTTACGCTCCTCCTTCCGCCTCAAACATTAATTTCCAGTATTTCTGGCTTTTGTGCCTGGTGCTCGTGTTCCGCACCTTTGTATACATTGAGCTTCCTGTACATTGCTCGTCCAAGGCTGTTGTGGGGAAGCATGCCTTTGATTGCAAGCTCCACAGCTTTCTCCGGACTTTTCGCCATGAACCTTCTGTAGGAAAGCTCTTTCATGCCGCCTATCCAACCGGAGTAATGCCTGAACATCTTCTGATCAAGCTTGTTTCCTGTAAGAACTACTTTTTCAGCATTTATAACTATTACATGATCCCCAGTATCGACATGGGGTGTATAAGTCGGCTTGTTCTTACCTCTTAAAATTTTGGCGACTTCGGATGCGAGCCTGCCTAATGGCTTGCCTTCAGCGTCTACCACGTACCATTTTCTTTGAACTTCTTCGGCCTTTGCCATAAAAGTCTTCATGGATCAACTGTCCTCCTCAACTACTTTTAACTACCTATATTGTTCTTTTGGTGATTGCCCTGCAATACCGATTTTTTAACGCTTTATCATTTTAATACAGGTTCTATGTACATGTCAAGTACAATTTGCTATTTTTTTAATTTATCTCTCATTATCTCAAATTTCCAGCTTTATTATGCATGTATCTCTTCGTTAATCGTCCGTCATATCACTTTTTTATGCAAATCGCATTCAAAGCCTTGTCCTCACTGGCAATCAAAAAAACATTGCCACCTCTGTAAATTTACATGGGTGCAATGTTTTTCGGGTCCATCCTATCCAGATTGTGTAAGAGAAAGCTTAGCCGTCGGTTCTTTTCGGAAAGCCCCGCTCATATTGCTTTGGCACAGCCGTCTCCTTGTTGAGCACTGCCGCTGCTTCCAAGGCCCAATAAGGGTTCCGGAGCATCCCTCTTCCGACGGCAATCAGGTCCGCATCTCCGTTGCCTACAACAGAGTTGGCCAAAATCGAGTCGTCCAATCTTCCAACTGCGATCACAGGAACCTTGAGGGTCTCTTTGACCTCTCTTGCCAGCGGCACCTGATACCCGGCATGGGTACCGGGTCTCCCATCCGCAGCGATAGGGCCTTCTCCGCCCGCACTGACGTGAAACATATCTACTCCAGCCTTATGGTATTCTTTAGAAAATGCAATGCTCTCTTTGATCCCATATCCGCCGTCTACATACTCCTGGCCGGATATACGCATTATGAGGGGCATATCCGCAGGGATTTCACTTTTTGCCGCTTGGATCACTTCCCTGCCGAATTGGGTCAAATCCTTCCCGTATTCATCGGTCCGAAGGTTTGTAAGGGGTGAGTGAAATTGATGAATCAAGTATCCATGAGCGCCATGAAGCTCGATGACATCTACCTTGGCCCTGATGGCACGTCTGACAGCCAGGCGGAATTTTTCCACCATTTGCTTCACTTCATCCGTTGAGAGGGCTCTCGGCGTCTTTGACCTGTCGTTGAAAGGAACTTCGGAGGGTGCCACCGGTATAGGAGCATCCTGGGCTTTGCGGCCTGCATGGGCAATCTGGATGCCTACTTTTGCGCCGTGCTTGTGGCACGCTTCAACAATCCGGGCCAGCGGGGGGATCTGCTCATCTGCCCACAATCCCAGATCAAAGTCGCTTATCCGGCCATCCGGCTCCACATCGGTCATTTCAATGATGATCAAGCCGGCCCCTCCGACGGCTCTGCTTATATAATGTACATAGTGCCAATCTGCAGCAATCCCATCCCTGCCTTCAACAGAATATTGGCACATGGGAGGCATCACGATACGATTCCTCAGCTCCACGGCTTTTATCCTATAGCCGGTAAACAAATGATTCATAATTTTTCCTTTCTATGCTAGCTAATTGCATGATTTCATTACGACCTACCTTTGAGGAGGCGGGAGACATTTTTTGATGCTTCGCTAGTATTTACCCATTCCCCAATGCTGATTAACATTTGCATAAAACAAATACAGGAGGACGAGGTCCGGCGAGTCCCCGCTACTCGAACACATCCTTGAGCGTTACCTCCAGCCCCTCAAACAAAACCGACTTGACGGTATCCTCCTTTACAAAGGGGAGCATCCTCGCAACGGCTTTATTAATAAAACTATATACAATTACTTCTTTACTGAAAGGATTCACGATCCAGTACTCACTCACATTCGTGTCCATATAGAGGTTCAGCTTCCTGACAAAATCCATTTTGCTTGTTGAATCCGACAGCACCTCAATTACAAGCGATGGAACTCCTGTGTACCTGTCCTTTTCATTCCTGTTTTCAGGGTCGCATACCACCAGAATATCCGGCTGGACAAGGTTCATATTATTCTCGCCTTTAACCAGGACAACATCAAAGGGTGACAGGTATGGCATACATTTTTTCCCCTTGAACCATACCCTGAGGTCTGTATAAAGATTTCCTATGATCTGCTGATGTGTTATTGAAGGAGATTCGATGTAAAAAGCTTCACCGTCAATATACTCATACCTGTCTTCTGTTTTCTCCCTCATTTCCAGGAATTCCTCAAAGGACATCTTCCTGCCGCCGGAATTATACGGGACAGCCGCTTCACTGACCATCCCCGCCTCATCGTTCCTGCTCACACCGCGCCAATCGTCGCATTTACTTATCCGCGCCACGGGCGAGCCGTTTTTTGTAACAATCACATCCCCAGTGTCAAGCGCTTTCAGGTATTTTCCAAAATTATTCTTTATCTCGGTAGCCTTAACAATCATTTTCTCACTCCTTTTAGCTGAAATTCAAGCTAATATCTTAGCTAATTTATTATAACATGAAAAATTTATAAGGTCAATGTTACCAATTTAACATCATTTTTCAGACATCATCTCGGGGAGGGCGTATTATTGCATGACCGGTCAAGTTTGTTCAATCAAATATGCGCAGGGAGTAATCATGGGAATTGTAGTTAAGTTTATTTTAAAAAATATTTATGAAAAGAAGTTCAGAACCTTCCTCATGGTATTTTCCATCATGCTGTCGGCGGCGCTGTTCTTTGCGTCGGGCGCATTGCAGAATACCATGCTTAAAATGTACGAAAACAGGCTTATGCAGTACTATGGCAATTCGGAAATAATGATTCTGGCCAATGAGAAGTCTCCCTCCCCCTACATGAGTATGACGGGGATCAAAGAAACAGAAACCAAGCCGGATTATGCCATAGGCACTTTACAGGCATCCGCTTCTTACAAGCATACTGAACTGGAGAATTACAACTTCATCCTGTCCGGTATTACCCTGGAGGACCTGCAGGTCTTTAATCCTGTGGGCTTCATTTCCCGGATGGAAGTTGAACCCTTTGAAGGCAAAAAAATAATCCTCAGCAGCTACACTGCCACCAAATTCGGTTTAAAACCCGGAGATTCCCTGGAGCTCAATATAAGAGGCGTCGTCAGCAAATTCAAAATTTACGCGCTGGCGGATTCGGCAGGACCTTTTCTTGATGAGTCCCAATCCTTTTATGCCGTCGTGCCCCGTGAAACTCTGGCAACCATGTTTGACGCCAGAGGAAGAGTCAGCGCCATATATGTCAAATCCGCCGAACCACGGGACAAAGCTGCATTAATGACTGAGCTTCGTCAGATATACAAGCGGTATGACGTGAGGGAACCTTTTTCAAAGGAGGAATATGCACAACAGCTTTCCTCCATGACGACCCCGTTCATGCTGATGTCCATCATCGTTACACTGATGAGTATTTTTATCATCTATACCTCCTTTAAGGTGGTGACAATGGAACGGCTTCCGGTCATCGGCACCTTCCGGAGCATCGGCGCCACCCGGAAAACCACAAATCTCGTACTTCTGCTTGAAAGCCTTGCTTACGGCGTCATCGGCGGAAGTGCCGGCTGCGTGCTTGGCATCGGAATCCTTTATGTCATGGCCTTTTTCACACGCTCCATGGGAGGAAGGGGATTCAAAACGGCCATTGACTTTGAGCCGTCACAACTGTTCATGGCCTTTACAATCGCAGTTGTATTGTCCTTCGTGAGCTGTATCCTGCCCATCATTAAAATTTCCCGTATCCCTGTAAAGGAAATCGTGCTGAATGTAATGCAAAAAGCCGTAAAGAAAAGCCCCTGGAAGCTTTTCGCCGGTCTGGTGCTTGTTGCAAGCTCCCTCATTGCTCCCGCATACATACCAAACAGCCTCTCCCTTGTTTTGACCAGCATCTGCATGCTGGCTTCCGTTGCGGGAGTGGTTATGTTGATACCTTATATTACCTCCGCTTTCGTAGTTTTGTTGGAAAGGCTTTATCTGGTCTTTTTCGGCAATATCGGAATTCTTGCCGCAAAAAATCTCCGGGGAAACAAAAGTGTGCTGAACAACATATCCCTGCTGACCATCGGTATCTCAAGCCTTCTTATGATTAACACCATCAGTAACTGTGTGGTGAAAGAGGTTGCAAATTTCTACAGGGATGCCACCTTTGACATATGGATTACCTATGCCGCACAAGCGGACCGGAACCTTGAGCAAACCATCAAACTGGTGGAGGGAGTCACCGATACCTACGGAATCTATGAGGCCGACAATATTGAAGTAATAAATCAAGACGGCTACCGTATTTCTACCTTGGAAGGCGTGGACTTGGCCGAATATCTGGGCTACTGGAATATGGACCTGTCAGAGCAGAAGAGCGAGCTTGTACAAAATTTGGGCTCCGGCAGAAATATCATTCTATCCAATACATTAAAGGATAAATTCAAGCTTGAAAAAGGCGACGCTATCTCATTGAAAATCCGTGATAAAGAACAGAGATATAAAATCATCGGTTTTGCCAATACCATGTTTAACAACGGCAGCATTGCTTTTATCTCGGAAGCTGATTTCAAAACGGATACGGGTATGCGCTATTATTCAAATGTTTACGTGAAAGCCTCGGGCGATCCGGATGCCGTAAAGGCAGAACTCCTCAAACGCCTGGCTCAGCGGCCCAACAACACAAGGACGGTAAGCGAAATGGAGAAACGCAACAAAGATAGCAACGACAGCATGTTCCTCCTTCTCAAGGGCTTTTCAATCATGGCGCTGGTCATAGGGGTCTTCGGCATCCTCAACAACCTGGTCATCAGCTTTATCCAGCGCCGCAGGACCCTGGCAATGCTGCGCTCCATCGGCATGAGCAGCAGGCAGACCGTATTGATGATATTCATCGAAGCCCTTTCCGGCGGGTTTATCGGCGGAATTGCCGGCACCCTTGGGGGTTTTTTCGAAATCTGGGTGATTCCCTATGTTATGCGGGCAATAGATCTCTCGGTACCCATCCGCTTTCCTTATGAATCCATCCCTATATATATAGCAGCCGGCGTCGTTATAACCGTGGTGGCTTCCATAAGCCCCGCCTTTAAATCGTCAAGGCTGAACATCATTGAATCCATAAAATATGAATAAAGCAACAGGAGGCAACAGTTATGTCAACGGTAATTGAAGCGGTAAATCTGGGCAAGACTTATAAAACAGGCTCAGTGGAAGTAGAGGTATTAAAAAACATCGACCTTGAGATAAAAAAAGGGGAGTTCGTTTCCATTATGGGGCCCTCCGGCTCGGGGAAAAGTACGCTGCTTTATCTCATTGGCGGTCTGGATAAGCCTTCCTCAGGAAAAATAAAAATCAACGGCAATGAATTGTCGTCGCTGGATGATGCCGGAGAAAGCAAGCTGCGCAGAAGGGAAATCGGCTTCATCTTCCAGTTCTACAATCTTATCCCCAACCTCAACGTGGAGGAAAATATCCTGCTGCCCATACTTCTGGACGGGAAGAAGCTGAAGGACTACCGCCGGCGCCTGGAAGAAATATTGGAAATCGTCGGGCTTGCGGACAGAAGGCATCATACTCCCAGGGAGCTTTCCGGCGGGCAGCAGCAAAGGGTCGCCATTGCCAGGGCGCTGATAAACGAGCCCGAAATCATCCTGGCCGACGAACCCATCGGCAACCTGGACAGCAAAACCGGAACCGAGGTTATGGAACTGCTGGCCAGGATTAACAGGGAAAAAGGCAAAACAATCATCCAGGTGACCCATTCAAGGGAAGCCGCGGAATACAGCCAGAGAATCATTAATGTAAAAGACGGAAAGGTGAGTGAAGTAATATGAAAAAATTATTGTTATTGATGATCGCAACCGGTATGGCGGTTGCAACTGCGGCATGCAGCACCGAAGCGCAGGAAGTGCCCGCTACAACTCAATCCCAGGCGCAGAAGCAATACGTGGAAGCCTATGGAAACATCAAAGCGCTGGAAGTAAAAAACATAACGCTGGATTTTCAAGCTCCGGTAACAGCAATCCATGTAAAAGAAGGGGAAAAGGTGAAAAACGGGCAGAAGCTTGTCTCGCTGGACCTGTCGGAAATCAAAAATCAGATGGAATTAAAGGACCTGGAGCTGAAAGCAGCTGAAACCGACATCACCCGGAACAAATCCGGTATCGACCTGCGAAAGCTGCAAAACGACTTAAAATCCGCCCAGGACCTTTATAACAAGAACATGAATGAATTAAAAACCAAAGAGGAGCTCTATAACTCAGGCAGCTTGTCACTTTCAGAGCTGGACAGCTTCAAAAAAACCGTTGAGGGCAGCAAGAAAAGCGTTGACGACGCCCAATTTGCCATCGAAGGCTTGAATAACAGCAAAGGGTCCGAGGCCATACAAAAAAATCTCAATGCCTCCCTGCTGGAAGCAAATCTGAACTTCCTTGGCAGCAAGCTGGACAAAGCATACTTCAGCGGCAGTGATGTTGTCTCCGACGTGGGAAACGGACTGGTATATGAAATCGGATATGCAAAAGGCGATATCGCAGGACCGCAAAAGAAGCTTCTGAGCATTCTTGATCTGGACAGTCTTGTAGTGGAAGCAAATGTGCCGGAAGAGTTCATCAAAAATGTCAAACAGGGCGCGGAAGCCCTCATAATCCCCACCGCCGATAAAACCAGGGAATACAAGGGCAAAATCATGCATATCTCCGGCAAAGCCACGCGCAATAATGGAGAAACCCTTGTCGCAGTGCTTATTTCCATCGACGGCCCGGATGATTTCTTACTGCCCGAATTCAATGTTGATGTAAAAATTCAAATGAAATAAGGCAGTTTATATAAGTTGAACTAAGTTTTTGAGCTATTCAGAAATTTAAACCTGTAGGGGCGCGCACTGCGCGCCCGCAAACGCAAGCTGTGCCAAACGTTTACCGGACGGCCAATATCCGCCCCTACAATGAATTTGCTTTCCTAACCGGATGGTTAATTCAAGTCATGTAGTATACTTGATAACCTTTTATATTTTCGCCAGTGCTTAATTGCATTCGGCAGCCAGCGGGCCTGCCAGTTCCCTGAGGAAGAAAAGTTTTCCCGGCAGGGTTGGCATAAAGCTTGAAGGTACCCAAATGTCAGGCCCATATCGCAGTGTAACCCAGAGTGACATTCCCTGCCACTGCATTCCTCTGCCCAGTGCACCGTCACACCCTCCGATGATTCTGTCCGACTGAAGGAAAAGTCCCGGCCCGACCGTATTGGCACGGCAAGGTACCAGGGTAGTCCGGCTTTTGAAGCTGGTGACGGCGTTTTGCTCCACTGTCAGCGGGTGGAGCTTCGCCCCCAGGCGATGTGTTTGTTTCCTCCACTCTCCTTCGGAAGCAAATTCGGCGGCAAAATGAGGCTCCCAGAAGGCGATATGGAAAACCCTGCCGATGCCGAAGACAGTAATCAGTCTGGCATTTTCCGCCTTTAGGCTTGCAATTTTCTCCGGATAGGCAGGCAGATTTCCCCTGGTGGCATAGTTTCTTTGTCCCTCAGGCACCGTCAGTCCTCCCAACGGGCCGTAAAAGGCCTGCTCCATGGCATTTTGGAATGAGCCAGGATTGCCGGGCTCCAGTGTATTGCCTTCGGCGTCACTCCATTCATCCATGTTGAAGCCGTATACGTGAGAACAGCCCACGTCCCACTGTCGGAGGAAATAAACCGCCCACCGGTACATTCCCATGGGGCCTACCGGCAGGATCATTGCCAGCTTTTCTCCTGCATCCCGGCTCTTCTTGATTTCCAGAGCTATTTCATGCCCCAGCATCATATTGAAATCATTGATATTTTCACAGGAGACCGGTGAAAAATCCCTGTGCCAGAATGCCTGCGCCTCCAAAACCGTATCGGCCTCATTGGAGCAGCAGCGGTCAATTTTGTGAAGATCCCAGCCTGCGGGAAAGAAGTTTTCCAGGTAAGACCCTTTTAAAGTATCGAGCAAATCCATTTTCTCACTCTCCTATTCTGCTAAGTACTCCTGACTATGGCAGCAATCTTTTTGTACCCAGCCTGGGCCAGACGGCACATACCTTGAAGCCCTCCGCATAAGCGGCTCCGCATTGAAGTCCCCGGAATTTTGACACGGTCCTGACGAAATCCGGGAAATCGATGTCGTCATGGTCCTTCATCCAGCCCACCTGGCTCTGATGGCATTCAACCGCCAGAAGCTTCCGCCGGATGGTTTCAGATATGTCCACATAATCCGCCGGCAGAAAATTGACGCCTGCCAGGGTATCCATGTAATATATCGGAACAATCCCCGGAAAGGCAGGCCGGTTGGTATGAAGCTGGGGGACGCTGGAGGAGAAACCGGCGTCAAATACAAGCCTTCCCACTTCCAGGTGGTCCCTCATATAGTCGTCCGGACTATGGGTGATGATAAGATCGGGCTTCACATAGCGAATAACATCAATCACCTTGTGAACTGTCTCTTCCTCTTTGGAGTCCACTTTAAGGTCAGGTACGTCAAGACTGATAACTTCAGCCGCACCAAGTACCTTGCCGGCATTCTCCGCCTCTTTGGCCCGGATTTCCCTCAACTCATCCGGCAGGATCACCGCATGCCCCATGTTTCCGTTGGCAACATGGCACATGACCACCTGATGTCCCAGTTCCGCATATTTCGCCAGTGTTCCTCCGCATCCTATTTCAAGATCGTCAGGATGGCAGCCTATTGCCAGTATGTTCATGAATTGATCCCGCCCTTCTTTTCCAGCGCTGTCGCAATTTCCTGTCCTACCAGCCTCAGGAGGCTACTCCTTCTTCAAGTAGTGCAATCACAGGCTCTTTTCCCTGCTTCAGGCAGTCCAGAAAATACTTGATTTCATTGTAATATCCGCCCAGACCGGAAATATTCCCACCCAACGCTTCATTTACAGTGGCGAAGCTGTCATAGCCGGCTAATTCCATTCTATTGGAAAACCTCCGCCGAATCTTTAGCAGAAAAATCAAATTATTTAACACTTTTATCAAAGTATAAAATGATATAATAGGAGGATAGGTCTTATTTTGAACAGGGCTAAAGGAGACAGCCATGGAATTCGTACACCTGCATTTGAAAGAGGAATTCAGCATAGACGCACTGGTCTCCCTGCACTATTTCGAGTTCGCAAGGGATTTTGTCTCTGAAGGTGAAAGACATCCCTTCTGGGAGCTTCTTTATGTGGACAAGGGTGAGGCGGAAGTTGCCGCCGATGAAAACGGCTATGTACTGAAGCAGGGTGACCTGATATTTCACAAGCCGGACGAGTTCCACAGTGTCTGGGCCAATCAGAAAATCGCGCCGAATATTGTTGTGGTGTCCTTCTCCTGCCACTCAAAAGCGATGGAGTTTTTTGAGAATAAGATATTTACAGCCGGCGACGGTGAGAGGAATATTCTGGGGAGTATCGTAAAAGAAGGCACGCAGGCCTTCCTTCCTCCATTTGACAAGCCCTTGAAAAATACCCTGTTGCGCAGAAGCGGAGATGCTTTCGGCTGTGAGCAAATGCTGAAGATACACCTTCAAACCTTGTTGATTCAACTGGTACGGAAAAACAGGCAGCTGGAAAAGGCGGAAAGGCTTTCCTCAACAGCCAGGGAACGCGCAGAGGAGGATGTTGTCCAGCGGCTGGAAAAATACCTCGTGGAGAACATAGTATATAACCTCAGCCTGGAGGATATCTGCAGCTATATGAATATGAGCAGGACCCATTTGGTAACTCTGTTTAAAAAGAAGAAGGGCACCGGCGTCATCGAATTTTTTAAGGATATGAAAATAGAGCAGGCAAAGACTTTCCTCCGTGAAGGAAGGCATAATATCACTGAAATTGCCGAATTGCTGAGATACAACAGTATACACAGCTTCTCCCGGCATTTCAGCAGGGTCACGGGCATGTCTCCCATTGAATATGCAAAATCAATAAAGGCCAGATTATATGAACAATAAAAGAGTGCTTCTTTTTAATGCAAGCTTTATCAATTTCCTTTTACCCTTCAGTCGGTTTTCAGATTATTTCCGTGCATACTCTTCTGCGACCCTCATGGCGATTTTCTCCCATTCCCACAGCTTCCAGGGCTGGTATTTCACCGTTGAAATATCCTTCATGATCAGCTCCACATGGCATTTGCCCTCGGTCTTATCCATGAAGTCCCTCAATTCGGCTTCAGCCGCTTCCGGGGACCCGGTGTGTGTCTTCGAAAAGGCTAACTGAAGCCTGCCGGCTTCTTGTTAGGACCAATCTGTCCATCCGGGAAATTTCAGAAAATATCGGATACTGCAACCAATTTTATTTTTCAAAAGTATTTAAGCGGTATTTTCATAAAACGCCCCTGGAATACCGCTGCACCCGGCTTGCCCCATAACTCACCCTTACTGCTCAAGTGCCAAAACCCTCTGGCAGTAAAAAAGCCGGTGTTATCCGGCCTTTCAGCAAAATGCAACTGGTCCTCTGTCATCTTTTAAATTTTAACAAGCATTTTTCCACTGTCATCCCGAGCATGATGCAGCGGCGATCATTGATCGCCATCCAAGTCCTTCCGGGGCGGGCGACCACTGGCCGCCCCCACAATAGATTACTTTTTATGCCAATGGCAACATTTAGATGTGGCATAACATCAGGAGCTGTTCCCCATTGCTTTTACTCTGCAGTATAGTATTACCTTACAACTCTTCCTGACCCGTCTCCGCTCATCAAAGCCTTCACTTCACTCAGGGTTGCATGGTTGAAGTCTCCTTCAATGGAATGCTTGAGGCAGGATGCGGCTGTGGCGAATTCGATTGCATCCTTTGAACCGTAACCGCTGACAAGGGCATAGATCAAACCTCCGCCAAAGGAGTCTCCGCCGCCTACGCGGTCAACGATATGAATCGGGTAGCTTTTGGAGAAGAAGTATTCCGACCCGTCATACAGCATGGCCGCCCAATTGTTGTCCGAGGCCGAAATGCTGCCTCTAAGGGTGATAGCTACTTTTTTGAAATCGAATTTCTTTTTCAGGTCCTCCGCCACCTTCTTATAACCTTCGTGACTCAGCTTTCCGCCGGATATATCCGAGTCCGCGGCTTTTATGCCAAATACCTTTTCCGCATCCTCTTCATTGGCTATACAAACATCCACGTACTGCATTAAGCTGCCCATTACCTTGCCAGCCTTCTCCGAAGTCCAGAGGTTTTTTCTGAAGTTAAGGTCACAGCTTATGGTCAAGCCCATTTCTTTGGCCGCTCTGCATGCTTCCTCGGTTACTTCGGCAACATTATCCCCTAAAGCGGGTGTGATGCCGGTAAAGTGGAACCATTCCGCGCCCTTGAAGATTTCCTTCCAATCGAAATCCCCTGTTTTAGCTTCCGAAATGGAGGAATGCTTCCTGTCGTATACTACCTTCGAGGCTCTTTGAGAAGCCCCTTTTTCCAGATAATATATTCCCAGCCTCTCTCCGCCCGTTACGATATATCCGGTATTTACGCCGTATTTTCTTAATTCGTTCACTGCCGACTGCCCTATGGGATTGTCGGGAACTTTTGTAACATAAGCCGTATCCAGTCCGTAGTTCGCCAGCGATACACTGACATTCGCCTCGCCTCCGCCGTATACCACCTCAAAGGAATTCGCCTGGGTAAACCTCAAATACCCCGGAGGCGACAGCCTTAACATGATCTCTCCAAAGCACACGATTTTAGACATTCCTATAGCCCCCTTGCCTGCCGGACCTTATCGACAAATTGCCTGCCGATATTGGTAATTGACTGGTAATCGCCTTTCTTTGCCCCTGCAGTCAGATTACCGCCAACTCCCACGGCAACTGCGCCCGCCTTTATCCATTCATTCACATTTTCCAGGCTTACACCGCCGGTAGGCATCAGAGGCGCCTGGGGAATGGGGCCTTTTACCGCTTTGATAATGGCGGGTCCGAATAATTCGCCCGGGAATATTTTTACAATGTCCGCTCCGGCTTCCATACACTCCACCACTTCCTTAATGGTCATGGCGCCCGGCATGCATGCAACCTGATACCTGTTACACAGTTTAACCGTTTCCACATTCAGACATGGACTGACGACATACTGTGCGCCTGCTAATATGGCGGCACGGGCAGTTTCAGGGTCAAGTACTGTTCCTGCGCCTACGAGGATTTCACCTTTGTTGTATACCTCCGCCAGCTTTTTGATGACATCGGCGGCGCCGGGAACCGTGAAGGTTATCTCCAGCGCGGCGATGTCTGCCGCTGCGCAGGCGTCGGCTATTTTTACAGCCTGCTCCGCATTTTCAGCCCTTACGACTGCTACCACGCCGCAGTCACTGATTTTCTTCAATACCATTTTTTTGTCCATAGCAATCACTCCATCCTTTGTTTTAAATTTACATAAACCCTATCCTTTTAGAAATGTTCAACGCAATGTCCTTTACCATTTTTCCGGTTTCCTGGTCACGGTCCGGAGTGACGGCATTTGCCGGCCCGGATACACTGACGGCAGCGATAACCTTACCCCGGTAATCAAAGACGGGAGCGGCAATACATCTGACTCCAGACTCATGTTCTTCATTATCTAGCGCCCAGCCATTTTTTCTTGCCTCTGTCACCTGTAAAAGCAGTTGTTCTTTATCCATGATGGTATTGTCGGTCAGCTTCTTGAAGCTGCAGCTGTCAACGACCTCTTGCAGCTTCGATTCATCCAGCCCGGAAAGCAGACATTTTCCCAATCCGGAACAATAAACCGGTATCCTCCTGCCGATTTGAGAATAGAGCCTGATACTCGTCATAACGTCAACCTTGTCTATGTAAACTGCTTCATTTCCCTCCAATATAGCCAAATGCGTGGTCTGGTTCAGCCTGGAAGTGAGCTCCCACAAATAAGGCCTGGCTTCTGTTTTCAGCTCTATGCTGTTTAAATAGACACTGCTGATTTCTATCAGCTTCAGTCCCAGTTTATATGCGCCCTTGCCTGATTTCTCTATATAACCTCTTTCAGCCATGGCCGATAAAATCCTGTGAACCGTGCTTTTGTGCAAGCCGATGCGGTTACCGATTTCGGTTACACCCAGACCGTCCTTCTCCAGAGAAAGCAGTTCTAAAATATCAAATGCCCTGTCAATAACCTGAACGCCTTTGTCGGACATAGCCTCTCCTGTTTCACGATGTGAAATGTTGTTTCATATAATAATATTACTACATTTCAAGAGAAGATTCAATAGGCACAAATGTATTTGAGAGGCATCGACAGATTGCCGTGACACCCGCTACAAGAATTGCTCCAATGATTCAGAACCCCATGGGTGGCACTTTCTAAATTTTTAGTATTTGTCTATGCACGGCTATGTTTACTTTAATTTAAATAATAAAATATGTAAATTTCTTTAAATTATAATCTTTTTCTTGAAATCATTTACTTAATTTAAATTTCTATATAAAATTACATTAAATCAAAAATAAAATGAGGTGTTTGTTTTGGATGCCACTGATTTGAAAATTATTGATGTCTTAAAGGAAAACGGCAGGGCCACCGCTTCTGAGATAAGCAGAAAAGTAAATCTTTCAATTCCTGCGGTTGCGGAAAGAATAAGAAAAATGGAGGAAGCGGAGATTATTGAAAAATATACAATCAAAGTCAATCGGGAAAAACTCAGCTACAAGCTTCTGGCCTTCATTTTTGTCAATATTGATAAAACCGAAAATGTGGAGACTTTCAGAAAGACCATTGTCCAGTACAATTCCGTATTGGAATGCCATCATGTCGCCGGTGAATATGACTACTTGATAAAAGTGCTGGTAGAAGATACAAAGGCTTTAGAATACTTCTTATCCGACACATTAAAGAAAATTACAGGCGTTCTTAAATCCAATACCATCATTTCACTTTCTTCTCTGAAGGAAAATATCAATCTCTAAGGAGGATATAAGATGATCTTTAAAGGTCTTAAATTTGGCATGCTCTTGCAATTTGCCGTAGGCCCTGTCTGCATTTTTATATTCCAAACGGCGTCATTACAAGGGTTCTACCCGGCAGTGACCGGCGTATTGGGAGTTACATTAATTGATGGACTTTATATCCTTGCAGCCCTGCTTGGTATTGCGTCCGTCATTGAAAGAAAAGAGGTTAGATCTGCTTTAAAACTATCCGGGGCCGCCATCTTGCTCATTTTTGGACTTAGTACGGTTTTAGGCCAGTTTAATATCCGCTTTTTACCTAGCTTAAGCATACAAAATACTCCCAATGCAACCGGCGTATTTATCCGTTCGCTCCTCCTCACCGCTTCAAACCCATTGACCATCATCTTCTGGGCCGGTTTATTTTCAGCAAAAATCGCTGAACAAAATATGAAACGAAAAGATCTATACAATTTCGGCTTTGGAGCGTTACTTTCAACCTTCTTTTTTTTAACGCTGATTTCTTTCGCAGGAAGTTTTACCGGAACCTTCTTCCCGCCTGATTTGATACAAATCTTGAACATCCTTGTCGGATTATTATTGATCTATTTCAGCATTCGTATGTTCCTCAAAAAAACATGATACTGTCCGGGGACATCACCGAATTCAAGCCCTGCAGGCGATGGAATCAATAATAGACTTCCAATAGATAAAGACCGTGGGCAGGCGCCGTTTTACCCGCTTTTTTCCTGTCTCCTGCTTCTATGATCCCCGGTACGTCTTCCGGCTTGATTTTACCGGCTCCAACCTGGACCAATGTTCCGGCAATGATTCTCACCATATTGTAAAGAAAGCCGTCGCCGGCGATTTCCATGGATAACATTGCACCTGGCTGTTGCAGCCTGCTCCCTTCCCATTGACCGGCCAACTGCCGAACCGAAATATCGTTTATGGTCCTGACTGTAGTTTTGACACTGCTGCCGGTCGCCATGAAAGCCCTGAAATCATGGGTGCCCAGGAAGTACTTCGCACCCTCCTCCATGGCAGCCCGATCCAGAGGATACAAGACGTGAAACGCCCTATGCCTTTCCAAGGCAGAGGGAAACGCCGAATTATAAAATAAGTACCTATAGCTCTTCCCTGTGGACGAAAATCTTGAATGAAAGTCTTCTCCAACTTCCTCAGAACTCCTGATGACAATATCCTTGGGCAGCATGCTATTTAAGGCAAATGCAAATTTATCCGCAGGAATCCGCGAAGCCGTAAAAAAGTTAGCGACTTGTCCAAAAGCATGCACACCCGTATCCGTCCTGCTTGCGCCCGAAAGGCTGACCGCTTCCCCCGTCAGCTTTTTTAGTCCGGAAGTAATGACATCCTGGACCGCAACCGCATTAATCTGGCTTTGCCATCCGTGATATCCCGTCCCGTCATATTCGATTGTCAGCTTTATATTCCGCATGGAAATATCTCCAAAAGCAGACAAGGGGACAGGTTTACTGTCCCACTTATCCTATCTTCACACTGTGTGTTATCTTTCTCTCATTTAAGACTTAGTAAACTATAGCTTCCGATAATCTTTTTCGGAAGCTACGCCAGCCAAGCTCCATTTCCCCCGGAAAAGAACCGGAATTACTATTTCACACGTCCCTTAGCCTATCAAGCCTGCTATGGCAGTTCCTATGAGCGTCCCGTTCTCTGCCTTGACAAACTCGCAATACACATTCTTCCGGTCATTGGCAAAGGTTTTTATGTAATAGTCAAGCTTACTTCTAAATAGTTTGGATTTATAGAAAGTAGACCCGTCAGCGGTCACGCATACCGGAGCGCAAGGATTTGTGCCCTTTCCGGTTTCCAGCAGCACCGCGGTAATATTAATGGCTACAAACTTTGCAGCTCTTTCAATCACTGTATCAATAAGCATATACAGGCTCTTCCTGTCCTCATCCGTCGAACAGCATTCTGCAAGGAGATTCTTCCCGTAAGGATAATACAGGAAGTCGTCGATTTCCTTGGAGCTAAGCAAAACATTGCCGGTAATTTTTTCTGTGAATTTCTCTGAAAAGAGCCCGTCTTCCGCAGCTTTTCTTACAACCGCAAGAACGATGCCGCCCTGATAGGCACCCGAAATAGCTTTTTCGAATGCATAGCTTCCGGGGTTGACAGTACCGCTGTCAAATTCCATGTCAATTTTGCCTCTGGGCATCTTGTTATAGTTTCCGGACTCCACATTGATCAGCATGGTCCCTTCAGAGTCTTTGAAATCAGGCAGCTTGCCGATTTTCGATGCTTTTTCAATGTAGCAGGTATTGGTCCCCGTTCCCAGGATGAAGCCGATATAGCTGTCGAATACCCTGTCCGGGTAGGACGCTTTGCCGCCCAAAAGTGTAGCAACCGTGTCGTTTAACAGTACCAGATTTTTTGTATCTTCACAGCCCAGCTTTTTAACCGCCTTAAGCAGATTTTCTCCGATCAGCTCTCCGTCTACGTCTCTGACCTTGACTTCCTTGCTGAATTTTACAAGCCTTCCGTCCTTATTGGGCAAAATCACAACCGGGTAGGAGAAACAAAATCCGATTTTATTGCTTTTGTGCAAAACCGGCTGGATATAGCTAGCCATGGTGTCGAAGAACTCTTCCTTTGAGAGCTCTCCCTTTGTCCCGGGCATGGCATAAACTTTAAAATCCTCAATAACCGGCTTTTTGTTGTCGTCAAAATATACCACGGCAACGCGGAAATTGGTCCCGCCCGCATCAATAATAATTACGGGCTCATTTACCGGTATTTCACTGTCCATGCTTATGTAAGTGGGAATCATCAGCAGTGAGCTAGCTTCGGCATTCAAACCTTTATTCATTTCGTCAATGAACATCTTGCAATTGTCATCCAGATCCACGCTGGAATAGTCCATTTCATACTTCTTAAGAAATTTTTCTACCTTTTCCTTTATCTCATTCATTTACCTGCCATCCTTCCATATTCTAAATTTTTATTCTACACTGTATACTGGAGTAATAACAAGCCTGCGGAAAATGCACAAGTAACAAAAGCTATCCCGATATCGGTCCTGGTAAACTGCAGCTGTCTCATTCTGGTCCGGCCCACGCTTCCTCTGTAGCATCTTGCTTCCATAGCTGTTGCAAGCTCGTCGGCTCTCCTGAAAGCACTCACAAAAAGAGGGACCAGGACCGGTATAAAGCTCTTTGCACGCTGTACAAGGTTGCCTGTATCAAAATCGGCTCCCCTGGCGCTCTGGGCCTTCATTATTTTATCCGTTTCCTCAAGCAGTGTCGGTATAAACCGTAGGGCAATGGTCATCATCATTGCAAGCTCATGGGCGGGAAGTCCCAATTTCTTAAAAGGCTTCAGCAGGCTCTCTATGCCATCCGTCAACAAAATGGGCGTCGTCGTCAATGTAAGCAGGGAGGCGCCGATAATGAGAAGCGCCAGCCGCAGAGCCATTATGATCGCTGTATGGATGCCTTCGACGGTTATTTTGCTCAAAAGGCCCGTTGGGTAAACCGGTGTGCCCTTGGTCGTAAAAATATTGATCACCATGGTAAATACGATAATGACTAAAATAGGTTTCAAACCTTTTAAAGTATATTTTAAGGGTATCCCCGAAATAACGATGGCAAGAAGCGTAAAAAAAGTCATGGCTGCAAAACCGGCATAGGTCTTAATGATAAATTTATCCTCCGTCCGGATCATGAACAGAACGATCATATATAAAAAGGTAAGCAATATTTTTGTTCTGGGATCAGCTCTATGAAGCAATGAGCTTCCCGGGATATACTGTCCTAACGTAATATCCTTTATCATGCCTTGTGCTCCTGTCTTGTGAGATGTCGCAGCAATACATCCCTGGCGTCTTTGACTGTAAAAACGTTGTCATCCATCTCAGGAAAGACCTTCTTTAAGCGCTTCATGAGATAGGATATCTGCGGCGACGAAAGGCCTATTCTTTCCAACGCTTCAGGCTGGTTGAACACCTCCGCTACCTGGCCGTCCATTTCAATCCTTCCCTTGTTCATTACAATAACCCTTCGGACCAGCTTTGCAATATCCTCCATACTATGGGAGACAAGAAGTATGGTGATGCCCAACGCTTCATGCATGTTTCTTATGAAACCGAAGATTTCGTCCCGTCCTCTCGGATCGAGGCCGGCGGTGGGCTCATCAAGCACAAGTATGTCCGGCTTCATGACCAGCACGCCTGCAATGGCAACACGGCGCTTCTGTCCGCCGGACAGCTCAAAAGGCGATTTCTCAAGGATTTCTTCCTTTAGTCCGACAATTTTTATTGTCTCGGAAACCGCAATGCGGATTTCCTCCTCCGGAACACCCTGCTTCACAAGCCCGAAGGCAATATCCTTGTAAACCGTTTCTTCAAAAAGCTGGTGCTCGGGATATTGAAAGACAATCCCCACATGCCGCCTTAGCTCCTTGAGATTTTTCCCCGCCGTATCGATCGCATTGATCAGCACTTTCCCTGAGGAGGGCTTCAACAAGCCGCTGAAATGCTGGACAAGAGTGGATTTGCCTGAACCGGTATGCCCGATGATACCTGCGAATTCACCATTATCTATTTTAAGGTTTATATTATCAAGCGCCAGCTTTTCAAAAGGCGTTCCCTTCATATAAACGTATGAAAGGTTTTCAACAACTATCGACATACATTCTCCAAACTATACTCCATCTTCCGTGATCCTACTATAATTATAATGATACAATTCATAACTGCAAGCCTTTTTGTTAATTTATCCGAAGAATAGTGATATAATAACACCAAGTAAATTTTGAAGCAAATCAACCTTGCAAGATAATGCGAAAGGAAGAAGCATTATGGAACAGCATTATTATACGGAAAACCCGGTTTCGGAAATCAAGGAAAAAAACTTTACGCAAACGATCCATGGCGTACAACTAACCTTTATATCCGTCAGCGGTGTGTTTTCTTTTGAAAATAGAATCGACAAAGCGTCGGAATTGCTCATAAAGCATTTCGTCCCCACAGGCAGCTCTGTACTTGATTTGGGATGCGGCTATGGAGCAATCGGGCTTTATATAAAAGCAATACATCCCGGTCAATCCCTCACAATGGCCGATATCAACAACAGAGCCGTTGACTATACAAAAACAAATGCCTTAAAAAACATGCTGGAGGTAAATACTGTACAAAGCAACCTGTTTATTGAGCTTACAGGCATGAAGTTTGACGATATCGTAACAAACCCGCCGATTGCCGCCGGTAAAAAGCTAAACACACAGCTTATCAATGACGCTCCGGAATACCTCCACCCTGGCGGTGCACTTTGGCTGGTGGCTTTTCACAATAAAGGCGGCTCTACGCTGAAGGATATCATGAAGGAACGTTTCGGCAACGTCGAGGACATCGAAAAAAGCGGTGGAATGCGAGTTTACAAGTCGGTTAAAGCCAAGTAAGCGCGGCAAGCTTAGCTTTTACATTGAGAAGTGGGAAGACGACCTAGTCTTAAAGACTCCGAGTGAACGCGAAAAGTATTGCCACCTTTTCACTTTCTTCAAAGATAATGCAGCAGAGGACGTTTTATATGCCTGTGTGTGACAGTGGGAGGGTCTGATATATTCGCCAGACAGCTTCTTTGATCCACAGCCTTAACTCCCTATCACAGTAAAGCAAAATGGGTGGGCATGGCTGCGAATAAATGCGTCATGTGAAGTCATGGCTGCAGGCTGTTTGTCCAGGTGAAGTTCGAATGCGGTACCCCAGAGGAATACCCGTGAGGCTGCGGCACGGACGCCGCAGCCGCTGGCTCTGAGCCATGGAAGGCGAATAGCCAGCGCCCGCATTGGAACGAGCCTGGACATTACAGCCTGCCCATGACGGAACCTGATGCAGGGATTTGCAGTCATGTCCGCCCATTCCTGGAAGTCAGCAGTAACCCTTTTTAATCAAAGTAACACCTTCAAATTTGAGATTGCCACGCTACACTACATTCGCTCGCAATGACAGATGTGATCTACGGAGGGCAGGTCTTATGACATAAGGAACCGTCCTCTGTTCGATGCACATTTCTCTAAATAAATAGTTAGGTGACTGACACCCCTAACACCTTTGACAGGCATTCGAAGGCTTCGTCGACGGTCAGGATATCCTGTGGCAATTGATACCCTAACCGGTTCAGCTCATAGACTAGCTCCGTTACCTGCGGCACGTCCAATCCCAGACTCTTTACCTTTTCCACATTCATAAATACATTACGGGGAGTACCCAGCATGACAAGACTGCCTTTATCCATAACCGCAACCCTGTTGGCTGATGCAGCCTCATCCATATGATGGGTGATAAGAATTATTGTTATCCCTTCATCCTCATTCAGCTTTTTCAGCACTTTCATGACTTCTTTCCGCCCAAGGGGATCAAGCATTGCCGTGGCTTCATCCAGTACGATGCACTCCGGCTTCATCGCCAGTATGCCTGCAATGGCAACTCTTTGCTTCTGTCCCCCGGAAAGCAGATGCGGGGCATGCTTTTTATAATCCGTCATCCCCACTGTATCAAGGGCTTCATCAACACGCTGCCTTATTTGCTCGGAAGGAACACCAAGGTTCTCGGGGCCAAAGGCTACGTCCTCTTCAACAATTGTTCCTACGATCTGATTATCAGGATTTTGAAATACCATCCCTGTTGAACGCCTTATTTCCCAAACCAAACTTTCATCGGAAGTATCAAATCCATTAACAACCACCGTTCCTTGCGCCGGCAGCAAAAGTGCGTTCATCAACCTGGCAAGCGTCGATTTACCAGAGCCATTCCTTCCGAGAATAACAAGAAACTCTCCTTTTTCAATGGAGAGGCCGATCCCCGAAACTGCAGTGACATCCTTCTGCATTTCATCATGCGCTTTATAGATATAACTGACATCACGAATATTTATGATGTTTCCAGTTGTGTTTTCCGGCATACCTTATTCCCTCTTCCCACTGCGAGCATCAAATCCTGCCCGCCTTTCTTAAAATGCAGCGAAAGCTGTAAACAATATAAAACGAAGCTTTCGCAGCAGTTTTGGTGATTGCCTTTGGGCAATACCACAAATACAAAATTAGGGATATGGCCATATTGCTATGTCCACTCCCTATTAGCATGCATCGTCTACCTGGAATGAAAAGCCATCCCAGCCGTTAAATTTTCAAAAGATTCCCTAAGCTAAGCACAAACGCAATGTAACGTTCGACGCTTATTTCTTTACAAGCTCAAGAATTACTACCTCAGCTGCGTCGCCTCTTCTTGGTCCCAGCTTGTAGATCCTTGTGTACCCGCCGTTAATCCCTTTAAACTTGGGTGCTATATCATCGAACAGCTTGTCAACGACATTCACCGATTTGCCGTTCTCATCCTTAACCCTGTAAATCCAGTTCATTGCCCTTCTTCTGGCATTCAGCCTGGATGCATTGTCCACAGTAGCCATATCGGTCTTTTCTTCTCTATCCACAATCTCATACTTCTTATTGTTTTTGGAAGTAACCGTCTTGGTTATTTTCTTTCCTGTGCTGTCAACCTTGGGCGCACTGATCTTAATCTGCTTTGAAGTGAAATTGTCGGCTTCCTTGATCGCCATGGCAATCAGCTTTTCGGCAATATTCTTTACTTCTTTTGCTCTTGCTTCGGTGGTCTCTATTTTACCATTCTCAAAAAAAGCGGTTACCAGACCCTTCAGCATAGCTTTTCTTTGATCAGTTGCACGTCCCAGTTTTCTTTGTGCTGGCATTTCCTATTACCTCCCAATTTCACACTTAACTTTAATCCTCACTTGGAGCGAGTGCCAATCCCAATGCGTGAAGCTTCTGAAGCACTTCTTCCAGAGACTTCCTGCCGAGATTTCTTACTTTCATCATGTCTTCCTCAGTCCTGTTTGTAAGGTCTTCAACCGTATTGATACCGGCCCTCTTCAAGCAGTTGTACGATCTTACCGAAAGATCAAGCTCCTCGATGGTCATCTCAAGAACCTTTTCCTTCTTTGTCTCCTCTTTTTCAACCATGATCTCGGTATGCTTTGCATGATCCGAAAGGTCGATAAAGAGATTCAGATGTTCGCTGAGGATCTTGGCACCCAGGCTGATGGCTTCATCCGGCTTGATACTACCATTGGTCCAAACTTCAAGCGTCAGTTTGTCATAATCCGTTACCTGGCCTACACGTGTATTTTCTACCGTATAGTTGACTTTTCTGACAGGGGTATAGATGGAGTCAACAGGGATGATCCCTATGGGTTGGCCCGTCTGTTTGTTCTTTTCCGCCGGTATGTAACCTCTGCTTTTACTTACTACCAATTCCATATAAAATCTGCTTTCTCCGTTGAGAGTGCAGATATGCAGATCCGGATTCAGTATTTCAACATCGGAATCGGCCTTTATATCCCCTGCAGTAACCGGACCTTCGCCATCGGCGTCAATATATACGATCTTCGGCCCCTCACTGAACAGCTTCATGGACAGACTCTTGACATTGAGAATAATCTCCGTGACATCTTCAATAACGCCAGGCACCGTGGAAAATTCATGAAGCACTCCATCGATCTTTATGGATGTTACCGCAACACCCGGCAATGAGGAAAGAAGAATCCTTCTTAGCGAATTACCCAGAGTGATGCCGTAACCTCTTTCCAGAGGCTCAATCACGAATTTGCCGTAAGCATTATCTTCACTGGATTGTACACATTCAATTTTCGGCTTTTCTATTTCAATCAACAAAAACCCTCCCTTAACTGGCAATTTTGTTTATTTGAGGGCAACTGATTCACGATCCTTGTATCATACTCAGCTTATTTTATTTATTACCCGGCAATTTCTGTTTTCTTAAGAACAATCCTCTGCTTTTCCGGTTGGGAGCGGTTTTACCGCTCCTCCCCGTATGAAACTGATCATTATCCTGCTCCGGTATAAATAACTTAAGATACCCTTACTATCTGGAGTAACGCTCTACGATGAGGTGCTCCCTGATCGGCAGGTCGATCTCTTCCCTTGCGGGGAGTGTAACAACTTTGCCTGTCAAATTCTCAGCATCAAATTCAAGCCATTTGGGTACAACCTTGCCACCGGCAATATCAATAATGGACTTAACTTTGTTTGAGCTTTTGAATTTATCCTTTACCGCGACGACATCTCCTGGATTCAAGAGATACGACGGGATATTGACTTTCTCACCGTTAACCGTAAAGTGACCATGCCTGACCAGCTGTCTTGCTTCAGGCCTTGAAGTTGAAAGTCCCAGTCTGTATACTACATTATCCAGTCTGCTTTCCAGAATCTTAAGAAGGTTTTCGCCGGTAACGCCTCTTTTGGCAACGGCCATCGCAAAGTAATTCCTGAATTGTGTTTCAAGAACGCCATAAAATCTTCTTACCTTCTGTTTTTCACGCAGCTGCAAACCATATTCGGACATCTTTTTCTTCTGCTGTCCATGCTGGCCGGGAGCATATGCCCTTCTTCCAACCGAGCATTTATTCGTATAGCACCTTTCACCCTTGAGGAAAAGTTTTTCACCTTCCCTGCGGCAGAGTTTGCAAGATGCATCAATATACCTTGCCATCTATTTTAACACCTCCACATTACACTCTTCTTCTCTTGGGTGGCCTACATCCGTTATGGGGTATAGGCGTTACATCTTTGATAAGGCTTACATCAAGTCCTGCAGCCTGCAGTGCTCTGATAGCAGCTTCTCTGCCCGCTCCCGGGCCTTTTACATAAACCTCAACCGTTTTCAAACCATGTTCCATTGCAGCTTTTGAAGCAGTTTCAGCAGCCATCTGCGCAGCAAAGGGAGTGTTTTTCCTTGAGCCTCTGAAGCCCAGTCCGCCCGCACTTGCCCAAGACAATGCATTTCCTGCCGTATCCGTGATGGTTACGATGGTATTGTTAAATGTTGAACGGATATGTGCCGCACCGCGCTCAATATTTTTACGTTCTCTTCTTTTTCTGGTGACTCTTTTTGCACCAGCAGCTTTCGTTGCCATTTAAACGCCAACCTCCTTACGCTTTCTTTCTTTGCACGCCGACTGTTTTCTTGGGGCCTTTTCTGGTACGGGCATTGGTCTTCGTCCTCTGACCTCTGACAGGCAATCCCTGCCTATGCCTTCTGCCCCTGTAGCAACCAATTTCGATCAACCTCTTGATATTCAGTGAGGTCTCTCTTCTAAGATCGCCTTCCACTTTGTATTCCTTATCGATTATTTCCCTTAACTTGCTAATTTCATCGTCCGTCAAGTCCCTGATTCTTGTGTCAGGGTTTACGCCCGTTTTAGCTAAGATCTCATTTGACTTGCTTCTTCCGATACCAAAGATGTAAGTCAATCCAATTTCCGCCCTTTTCTCTCTGGGCAGGTCAACTCCGGCAATACGAGCCATCTTGTTTAACACCTCCAAATTAAATCCTAAAACCGTTTTGCATTACGTATTTCTGGTGAAAAACTCGGGGATATTAAAATCCCACCCGTTTTTCTGTAATTGCCTTTTGGGCAATACAATGAATCACGTGTAAACAATATAAATTAACACCCGGAACATATACAGCAGATATGCCGGATATGCAGCCGCTCCAAGGTGGTAAATTCAATTGATAAAAAGTGTACAACCGACATACACATTGACGTCAAATTGTATCACATCGTCAGCATGAATACAAGCTAAACTTTTAAAAAATACTAACCCTGCTTTTGTTTATGCTTGGGATTTTCGCAGATCACCATGACTCTGCCTTTTCTTTTAATGATCTTGCACTTCTCACACATTGTTTTTACAGATGGTTTTACTTTCATTTTCCTAAACCTCCCTGATTATTTCGCTCTCCATGTAATTCTGCCTCGGGTCAAATCATAAGGCGACAATTCGATCGTAACCTTATCCCCTGGTAAAATTCTTATGAAATTCATTCTTAGCTTGCCGGATATATGTGCCAGTACCTTGTGCCCGTTCTCCAACTCTACTTGGAACATGGCATTCGGCAGCGCCTCAATTATTTTACCCTCTACTTCAATAACATCGTCTTTTGACAAAACTCAAACCTCCTTACTTAAATGTCAATCCCCGTTCTCAGGATTATTTTTATGCACCGCCAGGGCTTTCCTTACCTCCGGATTTGTCAGCCTGACATTGTTTTTTAGTTTCTCCTCAATGGTTTCAGCAACTTCGCCGGTTGGTTCCAAGTGCTTGATTTTCTTTTTCTTCGGTTTCTCAACCCTTCTCAGATCCCCATCGGTAATCTGAACAAACTGTCCGTCAACCACTTTTGTTACGATAAACCTTTTGCCGGCGTCCCTTCCAGCCTTTGAAACGACTATCTGGCCTAAAGCTATATTCAAAAACCTCACCTCGAAACCGCACCTTTTTCAGTTGAGTTTTGTCATAATAATCGGTTGTGTATCCGTAATGGCAATGGTGTTTTCATAATGCGCCGAAAGGCTCCCATCAGCGGTAACAACTGTCCATTTATTATTCAGCATCGAAATTTGATGCCTTCCTTCATTCACCATCGGCTCTATTGCAAGGGTCATTCCAGCTTCAAGCCTCGGACCTCTTTCCCGGGTCCGGTAATTTGGAATCTGCGGCGGTTCCCACAATTCCCTTCCGACGCCGTGTCCGACAAAGTCCCGGACTACAGAGTACCCAAAACCTTCCACATAATCCTGTATTGCTGCGGATATATCGATGATCCTGTTCCCCGGTACAGCATGTTTGACACCTTCGAAAAAACTCTGCTCCGTCACTTCGATCAGCTTTAACGCTTTCTCCGATACCTTGCCAACAGGGAAGGTCCTTGCCGCGTCCGCATGGAAGCCGTTCAGGAATGCTCCGATATCAACACTTATAATATCTCCATCTTTTAACACTCTTAAACCCGGTATCCCGTGTATAACTTCATTATTCACCGATGCGCAGATTGTTGCGGGGAAATCCACCCCACCGGGTACGCCGCATTTTACTCCCAGAAAGGAAGCGGTTGCATGCTGCCCTTTAATATAATCGGCTGCTATTCTGTCCAGCTCCTGTGTGGTAACGCCCGGCCTTACTGCTGCTTTGATCAATTCATGAGCAGTTGCAACAATTTCGCAGGCCTTCTTCATTAATTCAATTTCGCTTTTCGACTTTATTGATATCATCTACTTTATTCCCAGCACCTTAAACATTTCGACAGTAGTATCGCTTATTTTTTCCTGTCCTTCCACAATCAGCAGCCTGCCTTTGTCCCTGTAATACCCAATGAGGGGTTCCGTCTGCTTGTGGTAGGTCTCCAGCCTGTTGAGGACTGTTTCTTCACGGTCATCCTCCCTTTGTATCAGAGAGGTCTGACATACATCGCAAATTCCATCCTTTTGAGGAGGTCCGAAATGAATGTGATAACTCATGCCGCATGCAGGACACACCCTTCTTCCTGATAACCTTTTGATGATTTCAGTATCGGGTACGAATATATCCACTGCGTAGTCCAAGCTGACTCCCATTTCGTCAAGAACGGCATCCAGGCTTTCCGCCTGGGGGATCGTTCTCGGAAAACCGTCAAGAATAAATCCCGCAGCACAATCCTCCTGCGCCAGTCTGTCCTTCACAATTCCTATGGTTACTTCATCAGGAACCAGTGCACCTTTGTCGATATATTCCTTTGCCATCTTGCCCAAAGGCGTGCTGTTCTTGATATTATACCTGAATATATCCCCAGTGGAAATATGAGGAATCTTCAGCTTCTCTGAAAGATTCACAGCCTGAGTCCCTTTTCCGGCTCCGGGTGCGCCAAGTAAAATAAGTCTCATTTTCCTGCCTCCATCCTGGTTGGTTACCGGCCGGCAATGTTCTTGCCGATAAACATTGTCTACCAGGCAAACCGCCGACCAATTACCTGAAAACCAATATGGGCGGACAGGGTCGTCCGCCCCTACGAATCATACTCATTTACCAATAAATGGTTACCAACGATCAATATTTCTCTTCTTCTGCCTATTCCAGGAATCCTTTGTAATGCCTCATCAGCATCTGTGACTCCACTTGCTTTATGGTATCCAGCGCAACACCTACGAGGATGAGAACTGCGGTACCACTCATCCACAAACCGGCTATTCCGGTGACATTGCCTAAGATGATAGGCAGTACCGTAACTGCGGCCAGGAAGAACCCGCCAAACCAGGTAACACGGTTTAAAACCTTCGAAATGTAATCGGAAGTGGGTTTCCCAGGTCTAAGTCCGGGGATGAACCCGCCGTTTTTCTTCATGTTGTTTGATATCTCGATGGGATTAAACTGTATAACCGAGTAAAAGAACGTAAAGAAAATTATCAAAAATGCATAAATAATCGGATATGCGACACTCTTCTGCGGATTCGCAAACATTTTCACAAACCAATTGTTTGAGCCGGCAAAGAACATTTGTATGATTGTGGAAGGAAACATCATGATGGACATTGCAAAAATTATGGGAATAACGCCTGCAAGGTTTACCTTGATGGGCAAGTGTGTGCTTTGTCCGCCATACATTTTTCTTCCTACCATTCTCTTGGCATACTGGATAGGAATACGCCTTTCCGCTTGCTGTACCCAGATAACCGCTGCGATTATAGCAACAAACAGCGCTAAAATGAGTATTATTACAAATATTCCAATGACGCCTTGTCCGAAAAGACCCAGTCTGTAATCGGTAACAATTGTCAATGCTCCCTGAGGTCCTCTGGATACGATACCTGCAAAAATGATCAGTGAAATACCGTTTCCGATACCAAACTCGTTGATTTGTTCACCAAGCCACATTAAGAATGCAGTTCCTGCCGTGAAGGACAAGACTACCGTAAGGAAACTCCAAATTGACCCTCCATCGGAGATAGCATTACCGGCACGTAGCGTAAAGTACAAACCAATGGCCTGAACCAGACCTAAAACAACAGTTCCATATCTTACATACTGCTGAATGATCTTTCTGCCTTCTTCGCCTTCCTTCTGAAGTCTTTCCAGGGAAGGTATAGCAACTGTCAGCAGCTGCATGATGATAGATGAATTGATATATGGGGTAATACTCATTGCAAATAATGTGGCCATTTTTAGTGCGCCGCCTGAAACAATATCAAGGAAGCCGCCCAATGAACCCGTCGTTGCCAGCAGTTCGGCAAATTTTTGCGCGTCCAATCCGGGGACCGGTATATGGGAACCAATTCTGAAGACAATCAGCATTGCAATGGTAAACAGGAGCTTCCTGCGCAGGTCGGGAATCTTCCAGGCATTACGCAGAATCTCTAACATTCCGCCCATTCTATACCACCTCTACCTTTCCTCCCGCAGCCTCAATCTTTTCAGAAGCTGTCTTGGTGAATCTTGCAGCTTTAACCGTAAGTTTCTTGGTCAATTCTCCATTGCCGAGAATGGAAACACCATCGTATAACTTTTTCAAAAGTCCGCTTTTCTTGAGCAGATCACCATCTACTACAGTTCCGTTATCAAATATCTCCAACCTTGCTACATTGATTTCTGCATATTCCTTGGCAAAAATCTTATTGTTGAATCCTCTCTTTGGAATTCTTCTATAGAGAGGCATCTGTCCGCCTTCGAATCCGGGCCTGACGCCGCCGCCTGCACGGGCATTCTGTCCCTTGTGACCTTTACCGGCGGTTTTACCAGTCCCTGAACCGGTTCCTCTACCTTTTCTTGCGGGAGCTCTTTTTGCACCCGGTACAGGTTGCAATTCATGTAGTTTCAACTGTTACACCTCCCTTATATTTCTTCTACCGAAACCAGATGCGATACCTTGGTTATCATACCTCTGATTTGAGGATTGTCATTTTGCTCCACAAAACTGCCGATCTTTTTCAAACCGAGAGCTTTTACAGTAGCTACCTGGTTTTCCTTTGCCTTGTTGATACTCCTTTTCAGAGTAATCTTAAGTTTTGCCACCGTATTTCCCTCCTAACCCAGTATTTCTTCCGCAGTTTTACCGCGAAGTCTGGCTACCTCCTCAGCTGTTTTCAGCTGAGCAAGTCCTTTGATGGTCGCATTCACCATGTTGATGGGATTGTTGGATCCCAGGGATTTCGTCCGGATATCATGGATACCGGCAAGTTCCAGGACCGCTCTTACAGGTCCGCCGGCGATAACTCCGGTACCTGCGCCTGCAGGCTTGAGAAGAACTTTTCCTGCTCCATATATGCCGGTTGCTTCATGGGGAATGGTGGTTTCTACAAGAGGCACCTTGATCAGGTTCTTCTTGGCATCGTCTATTCCCTTTCTTATGGCGTCGGGTATTTCAGTTGCTTTGCCAATACCGCTGCCAACGTATCCGTTTTCGTCCCCAACGACTACGAGAGCGCTGAAACGGAAGTTTCTACCACCTTTAACAACCTTGGTGACACGTCCTATGTTAACTACTTTTTCTTTTAGATCCAATGCGCTAGCATCTATACGTTGCAAATTTTCTCCCTCCTCATTCTAATTTTCCTTTTTAGAAAATTAACTTTAAGCCCCACTTGCCTTTGTTCACTACTGCGAAAGTTTGAAGACTTTTGGCTATGAAGCTTCCGCAGTAGTACAGGCCATTGCTGGGGCAATGCCATTATTAAAACTCGAGTCCTGCTTCTCTTGCACCTTCTGCAAGCTCCTTAACCCTACCATGGTACAGGTAGCCGCCTCTATCGAAAACAACCTGCTTGATACCCTTATCAGCAGCTTTCTGCGCAATAAGCTTACCGACTTCCCTGGCAGCGTTCTTGTTCCCACCAAGTTCTACTTTGCCTTTAAGGGCTTCGTCCTGGGTGGAAGCAGCAACAAGAGTGATTCCGGCTGAGTCATCAATAATCTGTGCGTATATATGCTTTAAGCTTCTGAAAACATTGAGCCTTGGCTGCTCAGGTGTTCCCTCGATCTTTTTGCGGACCCTTACATGTTTTCTCAGCCTGATTTCATTTTTATTCGGCTTATTAATCATTTACTCTCAACTCCCTCCTACTTCTTGCCTTTGGCTCCTGCTTTACCCTCTTTGCGCCTGATTACTTCGCGTTCATACTTGATGCCCTTGCCTTTATAAACTTCAGGCTCTCTCTTAGCCCTGATTTTAGCGGCAAATTCACCAACAGCCTGCTTATCGCAGCCTTTTACGATAATCTTGTTGGGCGCAGGTACATCAACAGTGATGCCGGCAGGTTCATCCATTTCCACCGGATGTGAGTATCCCAGGGTAAGCACCAGCTTTTTACCTGTTTTTTGTGCTCTGTAACCAACTCCGTTTATGTCGAGAGCTTTTTCAAAGCCTTTGGTCACACCTTCAACCATGTTGCTGACAAGAGTTCTTGTCAAACCGTGAAGCGCCTTGTGAAGTTTTCCGTCCGAAGGCCGATTGACTGTAATCTTTCTACCTTCGTTCGCTATTATCATATCCTTGTGAAGACTATTTGTCAAAGTCCCTTTTGGACCTTTCACCGATACTACGTTCCCATTGATTGTTACATCAACGCCTTTTGGTATTTCTATAGGCATTTTACCTATTCTTGACATTTACAGCACCTCCTGTTCTTAATATTATGAGCGGAGTGAAATCCACTCTTTTCAGAAACATCAAGTTCTACCAGACAAAAGCCAGAACCTCGCCGCCAACTCCTTCGTTTCGAGCCTTCTTATCGGTCATAACACCCTTTGAGGTGGATATGATTGCGATTCCAAGACCTCCAAGTACCTTTGGCAGTTCGTCCTTGTTTGCAAAAACCCTGAGTCCGGGTTTACTGATCCTCTTAATTCCTGTGATTACATTTTGCTTGTTAGCCGAATATTTGAGTGCAATTCTGATTACACCCTGCTTGCCGTCCTCTATAAATTCCAGATTCCTGATATAACCCTCATCCAATAAAATTCTGGCGACTTCCTTCTTGAGATTGGACGCCGGTATATCCACAGATTCATGCTTAGCTGAGCTAGCATTTCTCACTCTGGTCAACATATCAGCGATAGCGTCTGTTATTTGCATATGTTTAACCTCCTTCCAAAGATTGTTACCAGCTGGCTTTCTTTACGCCCGGTATCTGCCCTCTATAAGCCAAAAGCCTGAAGCACAGACGGCATATTCCGAATTTCCTCATATAAGCGTGAGGCCTTCCGCACAATTTACATCTGTTATGTGACCTTGAGCTGAATTTCGGACTCAGTTTTGACTTTATAATCATTGATTTTTTTGCCATGCAATCATTCCTCCTTTAGCTCTGGCTGAACGGCATACCAAGAAGCTTCAATAGAGCCTTTGCCTCTTCATCCGTCCTGGCAGTAGTTACGAAAACTATGTCCATACCTCTGACTTTATCCACTTTATCATATTCGATTTCAGGGAATATCAGCTGTTCCTTTACTCCCAGTGAATAATTACCTCTTCCGTCAAAAGAGTTGCCCGATACTCCCCTGAAGTCTCTAACCCTTGGGAGAGCAACGTTAAACAGCTTGTCAACAAATTCATACATCTTACTGCCGCGCAGTGTCACTTTGCAGCCGATGTTCATGCCCTCTCTGACTTTAAAGGCGGCAACCGATTTCTTTGCTTTTGTGATAATCGGTTTCTGGCCTGTTACAATCGCCATATCATTAACGGCTGAATCCATCGCCTTGGGGTTTTCTTTAACATCACCCACGCCCATGTTCAAAACAACCTTTTCAAGCTTGGGGATTTGCATTGCACTTGTATATTTAAACTGTGACTGCATAGCCGGTGCAACTTCACCCAAATATTTATCCTTAAGCCTGGCCATAAGTCCTTAACCTCCTTTCAAGAAGAGTATGTTAATCTTCTTTCGATTCTTTTTGAATGTCTATGAGTTCACCGCATTTTTTGCAAACTCTGTCCTTCTGACCGTCTTCATGTACAACTTTTTTTACCTTGGTCGGAGTTTTACACCTGTCACATACCAGCATAACCTTAGAGCTGCTGACCGGGGATTCCTGGTGGATGATTCCGCCCTGCTGGTACCTGCTTCTGGGTTTCTTATGCTTTGTAGACATATTGACACCCTCAACCAGAACCATCATCTCGTCGGGAACAACCGACAGCACTTTACCCTTTTTGCCTTTATCCTTACCGGAAAGCACGTATACCGTGTCTCCCTTTCTAACATGCACATCATTAGCCAATTTAGCCGCCTCCTTTCCTGGGATGTTTTAGAGGAAATTCGCGCCACGTGCGCTAAACATCCTACCTTATAGAACTTCCGGTGCCAAAGATAAGATCTTCATGAAATCCTTATCTCTCAATTCCCTTGCAACAGGGCCAAAAATACGTGTTCCCTTGGGGTTCTTATCTTCCTTTATGATGACTGCCGCATTCTCATCGAACTTTATATAGGAGCCGTCAGGTCTTCTTACACCTTTTCTTGTACGGACTATAACGCACTTCACAACTTCACCTTTTTTAACAACTCCGCCGGGTGTTGCATTTATAACCGAAGCTACGACGACATCACCGATACTTGCATACTTTCTCCATGAACCGCCAAGCACTTTAATGCATCTTAATTCCTTTGCTCCGGAATTATCCGCGGATTTAAGTGTAGATTGAACTTGAATCATGCTATTGCCTCCTTCCGATTACATCTTTTCTAAAAAGCTTGAAAAGCATGGACCGCCTGTTTTGATGCCCTAAGCCTACTGAGCTTTTTCTACGATCTCGACAAGTCTCCACCTTTTGTCTTTGCTGAGAGGACGGGTCTCCATTACCTTTACCTTATCGCCCGTCTTGCATTCGTTCTTCTCGTCATGAGCCTTAAGCTTATAAGTCCTTTTTACAATTTTCTTATACAAAGGATGCTTTACGCTTGTCTCTATAGCAACGACTATCGTCTTATCCATTTTGTCACTGACAACTTTACCGACTCTGGTCTTCCTAAGATTTCTTTCTTCCATGCAAGTTACCTCCTTTCTAATCTATCTATTTTATACCTAGTAAATCGGCATAAAATATGGCAGCACTTACGCCTGCGCACCCCGCCTCAGCGTGGTGATTGATTAAGCGTTTTTTACTTTAAACCCGTATACCCTTAATTTCTCTTTCCCTGATGATGGTCTGAACGCGGGCGATGGATTTCTTTACATCCTTTAATTTCATAGGGTTATCAAGTTGATTGGTAACAAGCTGGAATCTAAGTTTGAACAATTCGGATTTCAATTCGCCCAATTCCTTTTCAAGTTCAGCTTGCGTCTTTTCTCTTATCTCACTGGCCTTCATTCGCTTCACCACCCATTTCATTCTCGCGGGCTACGAATTTGCACTTCATGGGAAGCTTGTGCATTGCAAGTCTCATTGCTTCCCTTGCAGTTTCTTCCGGAACTCCCGCAATTTCAAACAACACTCTTCCGGGTTTCACTACGGCTACCCAGTATTCCGGTGATCCTTTACCGCTACCCATACGGGTTTCGGCAGGTTTCTTTGTTACCGGTTTGTCCGGGAATATCTTTATCCAAACCTGACCGCCTCTTTTAATGAAACGTGTCATTGCAATTCTGGCCGCTTCGATCTGATTACTGGTGACCCATGCCGGCTCTGTAGCCTGCAAGCCGAACTCGCCATTGGAAATGACAAATCCTCTGGTGGCCTTGCCCGTCATTCTGCCTCTATGGACCCTTCTGCGTTTAACTCTTTTCGGCATTAACATTATCGATCTCCTCCTTCCGCTTTCCTTTCTCTCTTGACAGCAGGAAGAACTTCGCCTTTATATATCCAAACCTTAACTCCCAGTTTTCCGTATGTCGTGTCCGCTTCAGCAAAGCCATAGTCGATATCCGCTCTTAATGTCTGCAGCGGAATGGTACCTTCATGATAGTGCTCGCTTCTTGCAATTTCTGCTCCGCCAAGTCTTCCGGCAACAGCAGTCTTGATTCCTTTTGCGCCGATTTTCATTGCCCTTGACATCGACTGCTTCATTGCTCTTCTGAAAGAAATTCTCTTTTCAAGCTGTGAAGCGATGTTCTCAGCAACCAGCTGAGCGTCGACCTCGGGTACTTTTATCTCGGTAATGTTTATCAGGACGTTCTTTCCGGTAAGCTTTTCAACTTCCTTCCTGAGATCCTCGATACCGGCTCCGCCTTTGCCTATTACCAGGCCCGGCTTTGCGGTATGAACATTTACCTTGATCTTGTTTGCAGCTCTTTCTATCTCAATTCTGGAAATACCGGAGATAAAAAGCCTCTTCTTTATATATTTCCTTATCTTGACGTCTTCTACTAAAAGCTCGCTGAAGTTCTTTTTATTCGCGTACCATTTAGTATCCCAGTCCTTGATTATACCTATTCTCAACCCGTGTGGATTTACCTTCTGGCCCATCTTCCAACCTCCTTCTCGCCTATTTTCTTTCCTTGAGAACCAATGTTATATGGCTTGTTCTTTTCCTTATCCTGTTCGCTCTGCCTTGTGCCCTTGGCATGAGCCTCTTCAATGTAGGACCTTGCGTTGCGAAAGCTTCTGCTACAAAAAGTTCGTCTCTGTTGAGTCCGTTATTGTTTGACGCATTGGCTTCTGCAGATTTCAAAAGCTTTAACAAAATCTCAGATGCTGCTTTCGGTGTATATTTTACTATACCTATCGCCTCATCGATACCTTTATCTTTTATGAGATCGAGCACAATTTTGACTTTTCTGGATGAAATCCTGACATGCTTAAGAATTGCCCTTCCTTCATCTTTGCCGATTCCTAAGGCCTTCTTTTCCTTTTTTGTAAGGAGAGCGGGCTTTTTGAACTGCCTGTGAATGGCACTATATTCTTCCACTAATTTATCTTTTTCGCTAAGAAGCTCTTCCTTTGACCTTACCTTCTTCTCCAACTGGTATTCCTCCTTTCGGTACTAAGCTTGTTACCTGGTCATACTACTTACTGTTTTAATTGTTCAATCAATTGAACTGTTTTTTACCCGTCAAGACTACTTGAGTGCCGTAGTTTTTTCGGTGTGATGTCCATGTCCTTTGAAAGTCCTTGTCGGTGCAAACTCCCCAAGCTTATGGCCCACCATATCTTCAGTTATATAAACCGGAACATGCTTTCTTCCGTCATGTACTGCTATAGTATGTCCAACCATCTGAGGGTAAATTGTGGATGCCCTCGCCCAGCTTTTCAGTACTTTCTTGTCGTTTACCTTGTTCATGTCCTCTACTTTTTTCAAAAGCCTGGCATCTACATAAGGTCCCTTTTTCAACGATCTGCTCATACGGTATTAGTCCTCCTTTCATCACTTTCGGAAATCCTTGACTCCGGATCTCCTTAGAGTTACAAGATTACTTCTGATTCCTTCTCTTCACGATAAACTTGTCTGATTTGTTCTTCTTCTTTCTGGTCTTGTATCCCAGTGTTGGCTTGCCCCAAGGAGTGACCGGACTGGGTCTTCCTATAGGTGACTTACCTTCACCACCACCGTGAGGATGGTCTACAGGATTCATTACCACACCGCGGACTGTAGGTCTGACACCCATCCATCTTTTTCTTCCTGCCTTACCGATGGAGATGTTCTCATTATCCAGATTGCTGACCTGTCCTATGGTTGCTTTACAAATCATTCGGATCATTCTTACTTCACCGGAAGGAAGCCTAACCTGAGCATAATCGCCTTCCTTAGCCATCAACTGAGCTGCATTGCCTGCGGCCCTTACCAGCTGTCCGCCCTTACCCGGCTTCAATTCCACATTATGGATCAGGGTACCGACGGGTATGTTCATCAACGGCAGCGCATTACCCGGCTTGATATCGGCTTTTTCGCCGGATTCAACCATGTCTCCCTCTTTCAGGGTCACAGGCGCCAGGATATATCTTTTCTCACCGTCTAAATAGTGAAGAAGCGCAATATTTGCAGTCCTGTTGGGATCATATTCGATGGCGGCAACTTTGGCCATGATGCCGTCTTTATCTCTTTTAAAATCGATGATTCTGTATTTCTGTTTTGCTCCGCCACCATGGTGACGTACGGTGATCCTACCGTATGAATTTCTTCCGCCTGACTTGTTGAGAGTTTCCAATAATGACTTTTCCGGTTCTTTTTTGGAGACTCCTTCGAAAGTCGAAACCGTCATATATCTTCTAGCGGGAGAAGTAGGACTATACTTTTTTACTGCCATTTCTTCTCACTCCTTGCTTTATTGTGTTAAACCGTATTCTTCAATATTGGTTTTATATTTCTTGTTGCCGACAGCTTCCTTGCCGCCCTTGATAAGATAAACTTCAGCTTTCGGATCAAGGTCGATCTTAACAACAGCCTTTTTCCAATCGGCTCTCGGGCCTACATGAACACCCATTCTTTTGGTTTTTCCTTCGTACTTCAGCGTGTTCACCTTCAGGACCTTTACCTGGAAAAGTCTTTCCACAGCCTGTCTGATCTCGGTTTTTGTTGCGTCGATGTCAACGATGAAGGTGTATTTGCCGCTTGCTACCTCAGCGTTGCTTTTTTCGGTTATGAACGGCCTTTTGATAATATCTTCAGGACTTCTCATTACGCATACACCTCCTCGACTTTGGCTACCGCAGCCTTGGTTATAATGAACTTTTCATGCTTTAATATGTCGAATACGTTTATGGTATTGACGAAAGCAGTCTTTACGCCGGGGATATTCCTGGCTGATTTCTCAACGGCATCATTCTTTCCGTCGATCACGATGAGAACGCTTGAACCCACCTTCAGGCTGTTCAAAACATTCACCATCTGTTTGGTCTTTATATTCTCGAAGGTCAATGCATCAAGAACCATCAATTCATTTTCGTTTACCTTGGAAGAAAGAGCGGATTTAAGCGCCAGCTTTTTCAATTTCTTGGGTAAAGTATAATTGTAGCTTCTGGGCTTCGGCCCCAATACGATTCCACCCTTTATCCATTGAGCGGAACGAATGCTGCCCTGTCTTGCACGGCCTGTGCCTTTTTGTCTCCACGGCTTGATTCCGCCGCCTCTTACTTCACTTTTTGTCTTGGTAGACTGTGTACCCTGCCTCTTATTGGCTAATTGGTTTTGAACTGCGAGATGAACAGCATTGGCGTTTACTTCCACGCCGAATATCGTATCGATTAACTCAATATTTCCTACTGTCTCACCCTTCATATTGTATAAATCAACTTTTGGCATTATTGCTTCCTCCCTTCGTCCGTATTACTTGCCCGATTTAACGGTTTCCCTGATTACCAGCAAACCGCCCTTGGGACCGGGAACTGCACCCTTCACAAGCAGCAGGTTTCTCTCTGCATCAACTTTAACAACCGTAAGATTCTGCACGGTGATTTTATCAACACCCATATGTCCGGGCAGTCTCTTTCCTTTGAAAACCCTTGCAGGGCTGGTGTTCGATCCCATTGATCCGACTCTTCTGTGATACATGGAACCGTGGGTTTCGGGACCGCCGGATTGACCGTATCTTTTGATGGTACCCTGGAAGCCTTTACCTTTGGAGATACCGCTTACGTCAATCTTGTCACCGTCCTGGAACATATCTGAAACCTTGATTTCCTGGCCGACTTCGTATTTATCGACATCGTTGATTCGAAATTCCCGCAAATATTTTCTTACAGGTACTTTTACCTTTGCAAACAAGCCTTTTTCCGGCTTATTCAATCTTTTTTCCGATACGTCTCCGAAGCCTACCTTCAAAGACGAATAACCGTCATTCTCGATGTCCTTCTTCTGGACAACCGGGCAGGGACCTGCCTGAATCACGGTAACCGGCAACGACAGTCCGTTTTCATTGAAAACCTGTGTCATTCCTACTTTCTTTCCAAGTATGAATTTATTCATTAACTCTACCTCCCAGTATCATTGGTTCACAATCTCTTGCGAACATAATCCTTTATCCTGCTTACACCTTAAAGCTTTATTTCAATATCCACACCCGCCGGCAAATCCAGTCTCATCAGAGCATCAACTGTTTTCGGAGTAGGCAGCAGTATGTCGATAAGTCTCTTGTGGGTTCTCATTTCGAACTGCTCACGTGCATCCTTGTACTTGTGAGGAGCCCTCAATATCGTGATTATTTCTTTTTCGGTCGGCAGCGGTACCGGCCCCGAAACCTGTGCCCCAGTTCTCTTCGCAGTCTCGACAATTTTTTCGGCCGACTGGTCTAGAATCTGGTGGTCAAATGCTTTCAATCTGATTCTGATTTTTTGTTTGTTTGCCATACAATAACCTCCTATTAATGTTGGGGACACACCTTGCTGAACAAGGGGCATTCCTTTTTCAGAGTTCAATCCCCTGAATCGTTACGTACAACAAGCTTTTTTCTGTACACTATGCCGGGTGTTTCCTGTTAAGCTATTTAAAAACCCAGGATTCTTACAAAGCCGATAAGGGCTTGTAAAACCTGGGCTGTACTTAACGTTTCAATCGGCGCGGAACTACCCGCGACGGCAAAGAATACCCGCCAAATGTACAGTGACTTGTCGCCCGGTTTCATGAATCGGACATTCTCCCTGGAAGTTCCCTATTTCAACGAATAGCAATCTCCCAATTCATCGTATGTCATGTCACAGCAAGAGATATTGTACTATACTATGAAATATTTTGCAAGGATTTTTTATTTTATTTTTATTTCCATAATTCTACATAGTTGAAGCCGATATTTTTGCAAAAGATTCTTCTAATTATTTCCGTTTATCTTACTCTCTTACCCTGCTTTTCGTTTTGTTGTTTTCACCGTAAACAGGGCCGGTTTCAGTACCATTGACATGGGCGCCGCTTTTACTGTTTTGCTCCTGCCTTATTAGTTTTTCCAGCTCCAACTGGTTCCTGCTTCTCACTTCCTCAGCCCTGACAAGGGCATCAGCCTTTATCTGCTCTACCTTCAGCTTATATTTTGTGATGGAGTCGGTCAATTTTATTGCAATAACAACAACGAAAACAACTGCAATGGCAAATATGGGTATAAGCTTTCCATCAATATGCATAACACACCTCAATCCGTTTATTCTATAAACAGATTTTAACATACAACGCGGATTATTGCTATTGCGCATTTATTTATCCGGCAATGTCCTCCGGAATACCCCTTTATTCCATCTGTGCCCTGCGCAATAATTCACCTCATCATAAGCATAGATTCCCTGCAGCGGTTATTTTCTGGCATCGATATGCTTTGTACTGCCCCGTACTTTTAATACGGGATCAAAGATTATAAAGCTGTTGCTGCCGTTTTTTTTCTCGATGGCCTGCAAGACCTGATTTACAGCTTCATCCGCAAGCTTTTTTACAGGCTGCTCAATGGATGTTAACGGAGGAGTCAGAAAATCTGTGATGAAAATATCATCGTATCCTACCAGGGACAGGTTATCGGGAATGGAAAGGTTATAAAAGCTTGCCTGCTTATAAACGCCGAGGGCCATCATATCGTTAAAGGCAAAAATCGCTGTGACACCGCTTCCAAGAAGGTACGGCAACGCCTCCATACCGCTTTCCCTGTGGAAATCACCTTCAAAGATGAGATTGTCCTGGATAGGGATTCCCGCATCATCCAATGCCGCCTTATATCCGTTCAGCCGTTCAATAGAGCTGTGAACATTGACAGGCCCCGTAATACAGCCGATGATTCTGTGTCCGAGGTTGATAAGGTGCTGGGTGGCAAGGTAGCCCCCAAGCTGCTGGTTGACAACAACAGTAGCGCCGGTATCGACATCCAGCTTTCTGTCTACCACAATAAAAGGGGTCCCCGAATTTGCAATAAGCTTCTGGATATCCCTCAAATGCTCGTCGATGGAATTGGATAAAATGACAATAATGGCATCTACATTACGGTCAAGAAAAATATTAATATACTCAATGTCCCGGTTAGCCATATCATGGGTATTTCCGTAGAGCACATTATAGCCATACCGGTAGCAGGCCTGCTCTATGAGCTTGGAAAGCTCTGAAAAGTAGATGTTGCTGATATCCGGAAGGATCAGTCCAATGGTCCGGGTGGTTTTTGTCACCATACTCATGGCAATATGATTGGGCCTGTATTGCAGCTTTTCGACCACCTCCAGAATTTGTTTCCTGGTCTTTTCGGAAATATTGCTTTTCTTGCCATTCAAAACGAGAGAAACGGCGGTTGTGGATACGCCAGCCGCCACTGCCACATCTTTTATCGTTGCACGCAATGCAGTCGCCTCCAATATAAAAAAACTTTATTACACCTTTAATTATAGCTTACATTGATTACCTATATAAATAGATTACTTACATAAATCTGTAAATCCGAATACCACAGCGTACTTTTTCCGGACCGTCAGGCTTTTGCCAAAGGCAGTCCGCTGGTTTCCACCTCGTGCAAATAGGGTATTGAGTCGGACGCGCCATGGCGGGATACGGCAATAGATGAGGCTATTGACGCCTTTCGCAGGCAAACGTCCACAGGATCTCCGCCGGCATGGGAGGCCAAAAAATATCCCGTAAAAGTATCGCCGGCAGCTGTCGTATCCAATACCTTAACATCATAGATCCCATGACGGTACAGGTTCACCCCGTCGCTATAGAGAGCGCCCTTTTTCCCCAGAGTAAGAATTACCACCGTATCGGGGTATCTCTCATGCATTTTTTTCAGAATATTTTCCTCAACCTTTTCTCCGGTTATTTCAAACCCTTCTATTTCATTCATTATCATAAGGTCCACCAGGTGAAGGGGGTAATCAAGGATCCCGGCTGTAATGGGCGACGGGTTGAAGGCGATTTTCATGCCTTTCCCCTTTGCCTGTTCCATAATGTAAGGGATATTGTTAATCTCATTCTGCAGAAGTACATAGTCGCCGGACGTAAAATGGCCTAACGCCTGTTGTACCGATGTATTGTCAATTTTCCGGTTTGCACCGGGAAAATATAAAATACTGTTTTGTCCCTTCTTATCTACTTGAATAATTGCATGTCCGGTATTATTTTCACTGACGGTTACAAGCCCTGCCTCTACGCCGCTTTCTTTAAGACCTTCCACAAGGTGTACTCCGTCCCGGCCGATCATTCCCGCCATACTGCAGGCAGCATTGGCCCTCCCCAGCGCAATGGCCTGGTTCATCCCCTTACCTCCGCTGAAAAGCTGAAAGCTGTGGGACATGATTGTTTCTCCCGGTTGTACAATATGCTCTACCTGATAAACATAATCCAGATTTAACGACCCGTAACATAATATTTTCATATTCACCTTTGTAAAACGTTTTATTAGATTCTATGGAAATATTATATTTTATGATCAACAGCGTGTCAATATCTTAAAGATACCCGAATTGGCAAAAAATATATTGTATGTATTGCACAAATTCGCATTGACATTGCCTAATTTTTTATGTAATATGATATTAAAAGAGCCAAAATTCTTAGGGTAAAATTTTAATTTATAGTTTAGTAAAACGTTGTACTTAAGGGTTTTATGGATACTCAGGCAATACCTGGGCAAGAAAAACCCGAATCCATGTTGCAGAAAGTCTCAAAAGGAATAAAAGATCAAGTATTCCCGCATAATCTTTGTAAATAAAGAAAGGAGTATTTATGAATTCAAGAGAAAGAGTAATGGCGGCCCTGAACCACAAGCAGCCCGACAGGGTACCGGTCGATTGCGGCGGACATATGTCCAGCAATTTTTCGGTACAGGCCTATCGCAACCTGCGTGAATATCTAGGCTTAAGGAAAAGCGAGCTCTATGTCTGCGATATTATTCAGCAGCTGGTCTTCCCGGAAAAAGACGTACTGGACATCCTGGGAATCGATGTGATCAATTTCGGCGCGGATTACATGCAAGACAGCTCATACTGGAAGGAGTGGGAGCTGCAGGACGGCACACCTATCCGTATTCCCGCCTATATAGACATCCGGACGGAAGGCGGCGACTCCCTTTTATATAATAAAAAAGGCAAGCCCCTTGCCCTATGGAAAAAAGGCGTCCTGTACTGTGAGCAGACGTATTTTCCTTTGGAAAATTCTGATTCCGAGGATTTCTCCAACCTGGAGGAGGACCTTCAGGACGTCATGTGGAATGTCTTTGGAGGGCCGCCTGCACCCCTGGGCTACGGCAGTGAGGATATGTCCGTAAGGAAGCAATATATTGCAAAGCTTCGGGCCTCCACCGACAGGGCGATTTATGCGCCATTTGGCGGCGGCATTTATGAAATGGGCGGTTTTCTGTTCCGTCAGGATAATTTCCTGCTTAGCTTGTCACTCTATCCTGAAAAAATCCACAACTATCTGGAAAAGATAATGGAAATCCACCTTGAGGGTATCCGGAATTTCACGGAAGCGTATGGCTCAAACATTGATGTTATGGGCTTTGGCGGAGACGATATGGGCATGCAGACAGGTCCTCAGATTTCTCCGGCAATGTACAGAGAGCTTTTCAAGCCCATTCACAAGGCGCTATGGGGTTACGCCAAAAAGCTCAATCCCGGCATTAAGCTTTGCCTGCACTGCTGCGGAGGGATTGCGCCGCTGCTGCCGGACATCATCGACGCAGGGATGGACGCCATCAATCCCGTCCAGACCAGTTGTAAAGGTATGGAAGTAGAAAATATCAAAGCAAGCTTCGGAAAGGATATCACCTTCTGGGGCGGAGGCTGCGATACCCGCGATATACTGCCAAACGCCACGCCGCAGCAAGTCAAGGACCATGTACGCAGAAATCTTGACGTCATGTTCCGGGACGGAGGCTTTATTTTCCAACAGGTTCACAATATTGTTTCAAACGTTCCGCCGGAAAACATCGTCGCAATGTTTGAAGCTGTGAAAGAATATGCTTAACAGCAAAATAGTAACGGAGGGAAAGAATTATGAAGAAAAGAGTCGTTTCAATTCTGGTATGTACGGTTATGGTGCTAAGCCTGCTGGCCGGATGCTCGTCGTCCACGCCGCCGGCCGGTAATGAGCCTTCGGAAACCAAAGTATCAACTACGGCACCAGCTCCCGCAAGTAATTTGAAGTACGCCGTCGTATTACATGCACTGAACAGTTCCTTTTATGCAAAAATCCAACAAGGCGCTGAGGAAGCCGGAAAAGCGCTGGGTGTCAAGGTTGACGTCATGGCTCCCACCACTGCAAATAACCTGGCGGAACAGATCAGTATGATTGAAACCTGCATATCTTCAGGATATAACGGTATCGCCACAGTTGTGTGGGATCCCGACGGATTTTCAGATGTAATCAAGAAGGCCAAGGACGCAGGGATTCCTGTCATAAGCCTTAACCAGAATTCCGGCAAGGATGACGGCGTAAGGTTCATCGGGCAGGATCTTGAGGAATCCGGCTACATGCTTGGAAAGTACATGTTCGGGCAGGTGATGAAGGGAAAGGGCAAATATATCATCGCTTCCTGTGCCCCCGCGGACAGTGCATTAATCGCTCGTGAGCAGGGTATCAAGAGAGCTGCAAAGGAATTCTCCGGGATTGAGTTTACTGACCTGGTTGACATTTCCACAGACTTGACCACCGCTGTCGGCGTTATAGAAAATGCCTACCTTGCCCACCCGGATGTAAATGCCATTTTGGGCGTAGACGTTTTCAGCGAAGCCATCGGGACATTTATTGAATCCAACAACCTGAACGGAAAAGTATACGGTGCAGGCTTCGATTTAACCGAAGGTACGCTGAAGCACATTTCCAAAAACAACATGCAGCTGACCATCGGCCAGAACCCCTTCCTGCAGGGATATTATCCCGTTGTCCAGCTGTTTACCCATGACAAGTTCGGATATGACCTGCTGAATATGAATACCGGAGCATTTTTGGTAACAAAGGACAACATAAACGAAGTAAAACCGGAATAAATCCTATGCTTCATTCATAGGACAGAGGGCTGCAAAAGTAGCAAATTACAACGTCGCAGCCCTCTTCCTGTGATTGCGGCAGCAGCATAAAATTTCTGTCAACGGAGAAAACTATGGAAAAAGAATTGTTATTAAAGTGGAAAAATAGAAACAGATCCTTCCGGGAATTTGGCGTTTTAATGGTATTAATTGGAATTATGGCTGTATTATCCATTGCAGCTCCTTCTTTTTTGAAGACGCAAAATCTGATTAATATTATCCGGCAAATGACGGAAATCGGCATCATGGCAATCGGTATGACCATGGTGATTATCTGCGCGGAAATCGATCTTTCCATTGGCTCAATATACGGAGCCAGCGCAATGATTGCCGCACTGCTGATTAAAGACGGCCTTTCCCCTTCCCTGGCCTTTCTTGCAGCCATTGGCACAGGAGCGACCATCGGCTTTATCAATGGATTTTTGTCTACCAAAGCTAAAATGCCCGCTTTTATCGTTACGCTGGGTACAATGCAGATTTTCAGAAGCGTCGCCTATGCGGTATCCGGCGGCAGAAGCATCGGGGCCTTTTCCGCCGAATCCCAGAAAAGCTGGGTTTTTGGCATTGGTAACAATATTGGACCCATTCCGGTGCAGATCATCATCATGATCTCCCTGTTTGTTCTCACCTATGTCATCATGAGAAAAACAAAGCTGGGTTTCGATATCTATGCCACAGGGGGCAATAAAAGAGCTGCCCGGCTGGCCGGCATCAATACCGACCTCATGAAAATCGTCAGCTTTATTATCATCGGAGTACTGTCCGCGTTTGCAGGTATCGTCAGTATCGCATACCTGAAATCCGTCCCTACAACCGCCGGCTCGGGCCGTGAAATGGATGTTATTGCGGCAGTTATCCTCGGAGGCACAAGCATGAGCGGAGGGAGAGGCTCCATTCTTGGTACGTTTCTGGGCGCCGCTATCATGGCGGTGGTAAAAAACGGAATGGTGCTATTAAGCGTTCCGGCCTTCTGGCAATCAGGCTTCATCGGCATTATCATTATTGCAGCCGTATTGATGGATACCTGGATTACCGCCAGAAGCAGCGTAAGATAATTGCAAGGAGGATGGAAGCTTGGATTCAATTATTTGCTTTGAAAACATAACTAAAAAATTCGGCGGAACCACTGCACTGTCCAATGTCTGTTTTAAAATCAAAAAAGGAGAGGTTCATTGCCTTTGCGGTGAAAACGGCGCGGGAAAATCCACCCTGATGAATCTGTGCGCCGGCGTAATCCAGCCATCGGACGGAGTCATCAAGATCAACGGCGAAGAAGTAAAAATCGGAAGTATCTCTCAATCGGAGAAATACGGCTTTGCCGTCGTACACCAGGAAGTCCCCCTGTGCTTGAATATGAGCATTGCCCATAACATTTTCATGGGCTCCTCCAAAAGCATGAAAGGTATTTTTCTGAATGAAAATTTCATGGCGGAGGAGACTGCCAGACTTTTGGAAAAATTCAAGCTGAACAGAAAGCACAACGAACTGGTAGGCCAGCTGAGCATTGCGGAACAATCCATTGTCCAGATCGCCAAAGCAGTATATTATAACCCGAAAATCCTGATACTGGATGAACCGACGGCAGCTTTGACCAACGACCAGAGAAAGGTCGTTTTCGAAATTATTAATAAGCTGAAGACAGAAAGCGAAACAACCATCATCTATATCAGTCACAGGCTGGAAGAGATCATGGAAATCGGCGATACCATCACCGTGCTTCGCGACGGCGAATTTATAACAACAGTAAAGGTATCGGATGTAACCATTGACGAACTGGTAAATTTGATGGTAGGACGAAAGCTGAATACCGGCGAGTCGGGCAAAAGCTATGCAACAGACGAAGTACTGCTGGAAGTTAAACACCTCACCCGGAAAGGTGAATTCAAGGATATCAGCTTTGACCTGAAAAAGGGCGAAATTCTTGGAATCGGTGGATTTGTCGGCTCGGGACGGACCGAGGTCCTGATGTCTGTCTTTGGCTTTAACAAGCCCGACTCCGGTGAAATTATCATCGACGGCCGCAAGGTTTCCATCCATTCCCCCTCCGACGCCATCCGGAACGGGATCGGACTGATTCCGGAAAACAGGCGGGACGATGCCCTTATTGAGGAAATGACAATTAAGCAGAATGCACAGATAGTCATTATCAAGAATCTGGTGAAAGGACTTCTCATTGATAGCAGGCTGGCAAACGAGACCATGAAGACCATGGTGCAGAAGTTCAAAATTAAGGCCAATAATGTAAACCTGCCTATATTAACCCTTTCGGGCGGCAATCAGCAAAAAGTCATCATCTCACGATGGATCAGCAATTCGCCCAGGATCCTCCTATGCGATGAACCCACCCGGGGTATTGATGTAGGCGCAAAAGCGGAGGTGTACGCCATATTGCGCGACATTGCCAGCGCCGGTATCGGAATCATCATCGTTTCCTCCGAATTGCCGGAGCTGTTAGCCTTAAGCGACCGCATCCTGGTGATGCACGAAGGACGCCTCACGGGCCAGCTGAGCCGCGAAGAGGCCACAGAAGAAAAAGTTATGCGCTATGCCGCAGCCGTAGTAAGGTAACCTGTTACGGAATACCAAGAGGAATACATTGCTGCCTGGCAATTTTCAGGTGAAGGATCAATATTTATAACGAAGTTCAGGTGAAGAAAATGAAAAAGACAAAACTGATTAACTACGAGTTGTCCTCTGTGATCGCCGCCATGGGACACACCGATACGCTTGCTGTCGGTGACGCCGGCCTTCCCGTGCCCGACGGCTGCAAACGCATCGACCTGGCCGTAAGACGCGGCCTGCCGTCCTTTATTGATGTACTGGAGTCCATCCTGTCCGAACTGGAAGTGGAAGAGGTAACCGTGGCATCTGAAATAACCGCCGGGAACCCCCAATTATACAGTCAAATCACGGAACGGTTTGGAAATATAAAAATTAATTACCTCCCCCATTCGGAATTTAAGCTGCAGACAAGAAAGTGCAAAGCTGTCGTCAGGACGGGTGAATGTATGCCCTATGCCAATATCATCCTGCACTCGGGCGTTGCCTTTGATGAATAATATAGAAATTTCTACCAGATTCAGAAACCCGAAGATTTATGCGGAGTCTAAACAGGAAGAATATTCCTGACGCCATAGGCAGCGGAAGCTTCGTACCTCACCAATCCGACAGTTTTCTCGTCAATACAAAAAGCGATTTATTAAAGCCCCTCCACCCAAAAAGGCGGAGGGGCTTTTGCCTTTTTCAAGCGGATATGTTTATGCCGGCAAAAGAGGTGTGGCATATAGTAAGAATTGAGGTCAATTCAAAACTGGAAAAAACCGTATTGCTTATGATACAATTAGAGTAATAAAAATAAATATGTATCCCCTCTCACATTTTGGTGCCAGGAGGAAATTGAAATGGGAAAAATTAGATCTCTATTTCGCAATAGTTTGATCCGATACAAGATAATCATTGTATATCTTCCGCTGATTATCCTTCCCCTATTGATCCTCGGCTGGATTTCCAACTATATTTTTACCAAAGCGATTATTGAAAAAACATTTATCAATGTACAGGATGATTCCAGTTTAATATTGACAAGGATCGGCAGTCTGCTATCCAATGCGGAGAGCTGTGCAAACATTATTGTAAAAGATATCAACGGGCGTGATATCCGTACGCTGTTTACCAGCAATGACGGGAATGAAACATATTCGATTGACAAAAGAAGCAGAATTACCTATGTCTTAAACTATGCTCTTGTGATTTTTCCCGAGGTTGAATCGGCAGCATTCATCGATAATCAAAACGAACTCTACTATACGAGTAAAAATCTGAGTGATGGCTATGACAAGGCCGCCGGCAGTGACCTGATGAAAAGGATCAAGTCTTCAAGCGGGCCCAGTCTTTGGTTTCCGATGGAAAGAAGGAGCTTTTTGGCGGAAGATAAAAATGAAGCTGTTCTTACCCTGGGAAAGAAGGTGCTGGATATAGACGGAGGGGAAACGCTGGGCGCGTTGGTTCTGAATATCAAGGAGTCTTCCATTTCATCCATTTATGACAAGCTTGGCAATTCAAAGGGCGGGTATTATCTAATATCTGATGCCTCGGGCAGGATCATTTCCTCCGGAAATAAAAATGAACTTTTTACAACCATGAATACAGAGCTTTCGGATGAGTTTTTTGACCCAGGAACAGGCATGCAAAAAACTTCCAGCCTCCATGGGAAAGAAGTGTTGATAACTACCATGCCCATCAAAAAAATGAATTGGACCCTCATTAATGAAACCGGAGTGCTGCAGCTTACCTCTGAAACCAGAAAACTGTCTTTAATCAGTCTTTGGTTAGGCCTTGTTTGCCTTACGATCGCACTATTGGGGGCAAGCATACTATCAAGCCTGATAGCAAAACCTATTGTGAAACTTACAAAGATGATGCAAAAAGTAAAGGAGGGCAATCTTGATATCCAGCATTCTGTGAGCTCCCAGGATGAAATAGGGATGCTTGCATCAGGCTTCAATTCCATGCTTGAGAGAATCCGGAGCCTTTTGGTCAAGGTGGAAGCCGAGCAGAGGAAAAAGCGGGAGTATGAATTGGCATTAATTCAAGCACAGATCAAGCCCCATTTTTTATATAATACGCTTGATCTTATTTATATTTTTTGCAGCATGGGCAGAAATTCAGAAGCGCAGAGCACGACCAAAAATCTGGCTGATTTTTACCGGATCGCTCTTAGCAGGGGAAAGGAAATCATACCTCTGGAAGAAGAACTGAAAAATGTTGAAAACTATCTTTTGATTCAAAGAGTAAGGTACTCGGACATATTTGATTATGAAATAAAGGCAGATAAGGACATTTTAGGCTTTAATATTCCAAAGCTCACCATACAGCCTCTTGTTGAAAATTCAATTTACCATGGGTTGAAAATGAAAGGTGCTTTTGGAAAGCTTCTGGTTGAGAGCTATCTGCAAAATGAAGAAGTAATTATTAAAATCACGGACGATGGGATAGGCATTGATGAAGAAAAGCTGAAAAAAATTCTCCACTATACCGAAAAGTCAAAGGAATCCTTTGGGCTGACAAGCGTCGACGAGAGGATAAAGCTTTATTTCGGAGAGGAATACGGCTTAAAGCTCGACAGTATCAAAGGCAAGTGGACAACTGTAACGATACGAATTCCAAAAAGCGGGGAGGAAAGGCCTGACAATGTTTAAGATTATGGTAGCCGATGATGAGGCAATTTTCAGAGAATACTTGAGAACAGTATTGCGTTGGGAACACCACGGGTTTGAGATCTGCTGCGAGGCCAGGAACGGCGCCGAAGCCCTTGAAATGATAAAGGAGCATAAACCGGATATAGCCCTGGTTGATATCAATATGCCTTTTATTGATGGTTTGAGTCTGGTTGAGAAAATCAACGGGATGGGAAGCAATATGGCCATTGTACTGATTACGGGACATAGCGAATTCGAATATGCAAGAAGGGCCGTCAGGCTTGGCGTCGTGGATTACATTCTGAAGCCCTTCGACAGGGAAGAGCTCTTACTGGTACTTCTCAAGATCAAGGGAAACCTTTTGAAAATCCAGGAAGAAAGAGATGTGGAAAAAAGAAACAGGAATCTTATCCGGGAAAGGCTGCTGAACATTCTCATAAGTGATGAAAACATTTCCGGCGATGCAGAGCTTGAGGGGCAGATGAAACAATTTGGGATTGCTCTCGGACAGCAAAGCTATGTAGCTGCCAGTATAGAAATCGACGAGCTCTATCGTTTATGGAATAACACAGAAGAGATATCGCTCTGGAAATTTGCAGTATCAAACATTATCAGGGATATTTTCGGCTTTGAAGGCAGCCATATTGTTTTTAACGGCCCGGAAGGAAGGATTGTGTCAATCACGGGATGGGACGGGAAGGACAAGGAGAATGCGGGATATCTGGATAAATACAAAAGGGCGTGCGACCTTGTAAAAAGATATCTCAAATTTTCAATTACAATAGGCATCGGCAACCCGGTTCATAGTATCAGGGCCGTTAGAAATTCATATATGGAATCGCTTGTCGCATTGCAAAACAAAGTCGTCTCCCTTGACAGCAAGGTGATACAAGCCTCAAGCCTTGGCAGCGAAAGCATGAGCATAGGGTTTTATCCGAATGAAATTAATGAAAAGCTCATTATTGCTTTGCGTACCAATGACAGTGAAGATGTGGCAAGCTTGCTGGAGGACGTTTTCAGCTATATAAGAAAACGGCGGTTGTCTTTTGAATATGTATATGTGGTTGTTATGGGGCTGGTATCGCTCTGCCTTTCCTATGTGAATGAAATTGGAAAGAACATCGAGCAGGTATTCGGGAAGGATTTTTCTCCCTACTCCGAAGTAAAAAGCAAGTCTTCGCTTGAAGCCCTGCAGCAGTGGTCTGTCAAGCTTTTTGAAACCGCGCTTAACTTTTCGGATGAAGGCAGAAACACTAGGTCCAAGAAGCTTGTTGAAAGTGTAAGGGAATATATTTTAGAGAATTATCATGACAGCAGTTTAAGCGTCGAGCGTATTGCCCAGGGGATTTATATCAACTCCAGCTATCTCAGGAAAATATTCAAGAAGGAGTTGAACATGTCGGTCAACGATTACATCGTAAATCTACGGCTGCAAAAGTCAAAGGAACTGATCGGAAACGGAAATATAAAGCTGTCTGATATTTCCGAAATGATTGGTTATAATGATGCCGGTTACTTCAGCAAGTCCTTTAAAAAGAAGTTCGGCTTTTCACCCAGCGAATATGAGAGTCTGCTGAAATAGCCGGAGAGTTTTAAAGAGGCATTAAAACTGAAAGAAATTTACGCAAACGGCACTTGCTTTGATGAGCGATTTTTACAAGGTAGTATCGTTTTGTTCATTCAAGCCAGTTTTTTTCTGAGCTATAATTGCCTGGAAGGTTACCGATAACTACTTCAAACACAATTGAAAAGGAGGACCTATGAATGAATACGTTTAGCAAGGTTTTGTGTATGGCGATCACACTTGTCCTCACATCGCAGCTTGCAGCTTGCAGTGCTGAAAAGCCGGCAGCTGCCACCGGAAGCCAGACAACAGCTGCCGTGTCCGAGGCCGCTACCACGGAGGCTGTCGAAAACATAACGCTTAGTATATTTACACAATATTCATTACCGGAAGAAAAGGGACCGTATGATTATGCGCTGGCGGAAATGAAAAAAGCGATGCCGAATATTACCCTTGAACTGGAAATCCAGCCTCAGGACAACGATGCAAAGCTTAAAACGCTGGCGGCCGCCGGCACTCTCCCTGATATTCTGCAGGTAACCAAAAGCACCAGGGATTTGTTTACCAAATCAAATAACCTGCTCCAACTGGACCAATATATTAAAGACACCAAAATCGAAGACAGGATTCTCCCCGCATACAAATTCCTGCTATACAGTGACGACGGCCATTCTTATGCCATTCCGCGCACATCAATGCCAACGCATGTAATGTATGTAAACAAAGAATTGTTTATCCAGAACAGCATAAAGATTCCGGAGAATTACGACGAGTTTCTTGCTTCAGTGAAGGCTTTCAAAGCAAAAGGAATTGTTCCGATGTCACTGTTTGCCAAAGAAACCTGGCCTGGCATAATGCTCCTCGAAGATTTTGCAACCCGGTATGACGCAGACGGATTGGCAGCCATCGATACAAAGAAGGCTACGATCAACTCGGAAGCATACAAAAAGGCGGCAGCACAGGTTGAAGAATGCGTTAAGGCAGGATTGCTGGCCAAAGGTGCATTCACTACCGATTATGATACCGCATTCAATGAATTTACAAGCGGTAAAAGCGCATACTTTATAAATGGTGCATGGGCATTAGGTCCTATCGGAGAAAAAATGGGAGATAAAGTCGATTTCCTGGACTACCCGCTCGCCGATACTGCCACAGTGGAGGCGGCAAGACTGAATCGGCCGGGCGGCGGATTTGACGGAGGATATTCCGTATCGGCAAATAGCAAGTATAAGGACATTGCCGGTAAGTATACAGCGCTCTTTGCTCTCCAGGTTGCCAATGGCAGGGTCGTAAAAGCACAGGAAGCATATCCTTTGACAACCGACGGCGTGCAGCCTGAAAAGCCTTATCCTGCAATTGCATTGAAATATGTTGAAATGTCCAAGCAGTTCAAATCAACGACAAGATTTCCCTGGGGTATTGATTCCCGGGCATACGTGGCGTTAGGCGACAATGTAGCCAAGCTTCTCACCGGCGGCTACCCTCCCGATAAATTTATTGCGGATACCGATAAAGCACTCAAGGATATTTACAAGTAAGTTATTCTAACGCTGCAGGCTGCCATGTGAATGGCAGCCTGCTTGCTTAAATTTGCAGCAGGATAGAGATAACTCGGACAGAGGTGGATTTTATGCGTAAAGGGATTAAATATAAACTGACATTACTATTATTTGTTTTGCCTGCATTGCTGCTATTTACATTGATTGTCTGCTACCCGGTACTGCAGGCGCTGTACAGAAGTCTCTTCAGCTGGGATGGCTTAACCGAACCGGTTTTCATCGGTGTAGGAAATTTTATAAAGCTCTTCGGAGATGATAATTTCTTTATTGCAAATAAAAACGGGTTTATTTTCGCCGGAGAGATTACTGTTTATCAGCTGGGGCTGGGACTGATACTGGCTTTATTTTTAGCGTCCACGCGCGTAAGGAATGGAAGGTTTTTTAGAACCTCCTTCTTCATGCCGGTTGTTTTATCCACGGTAATTGCAGGGCAGCTTTGGCTCCAAATATACAATCCGGATTACGGACTCATCAACAGGCTTTTTGAAGCACTTGGAACAAGCTACAGGCAAAATTGGATAAGCGGTGAAAATACGGCGATCTATGCGGTTGCATTTGTTAATGCCTGGCAATATATGGGCGTCCAATTCATTTTGATCTATACGGCAATCAAATCCATCCCCAAGCATTACTATGAAGCTGCAACCATAGACGGGGCATCGTCTGCCAAGGCTCACGCCGCCATAACCCTGCCCTTGCTGGAAGAAACCTTCAAATTTTGTCTGGTCATATCAATAACCAGTGGAATTAAAGCATTCAATGAAATGTATATCATGACCGGCGGCGGTCCCGGTACATATACCAATACGCTCACCTATTTGATGTATAAACAGGCCTTTATGGCTGCAAATTACGGCTACGGATGCTCGGTGGCAGCAGTTCTTGTTGTCGAGTGCCTGGCCTTCACGATTCTGATCAATAAATTCCTCGCACGGGAAAGAGTTGCGTACTAAGAGGTGGATAAGTATGAAAAATGTTAAAAAATATGCTGCCTATATCTGTTTATCAATCTATTCCCTATGCTGCGTTTATCCGATTCTCTGGATGGTGTTTTATTCCTTTAAAAACAACGAGGAGATTTTAGTCAGCAATTCCTTTGGATTTCCGGCGGTCTGGCGGATTGAGAACTATTTGAACGCTTGGAAAAGCTTCAATATCCCAATGTACTTCAAAAACAGTATCCTTGTATCCGTCATAACCGTCGGGATTACAATTGTCATTTCTCTGATGTTTGCTTATGCGACGGCAAGGATGACATGGAAAATGGCTTCCGCAGCAAGGATTTATATTACTGCCGGAATGTTTATTCCCGTGCAGATTATTTTGATACCCTTGGTAATTCTCGTAAAGAACCTACATCTTACCAATACCTATACAAGCATAATATTGCCGTATGTTGCTTTTCAAATGTCTTTTGCATGCATCGTGTTTCATGGCTTTTTAAGATCACTGCCCTTTGAGATAGAGGAAGCAGCCTATATTGACGGCGCGGGTATTCTGAGAACCTTTGCTGTAATAATCGTACCGATGGTAAAGACGGCTATTGCGTCAGTGCTCATATTTACCTTTCTTAATGCATGGAATGAGTTTATGGTGGCCCTGATACTAATCAATAAGGAAGCTTTCAAAACTCTGCCCCTTGGTCTGGTATCCTTTAGGGGACAATTTATGACGGACTGGGGGGGAATGGGGGCAGCCATGGTAATCGCAGCCGTTCCTACGATCATAGTTTACCTGCTTTTCAGTGAAAAGGTTGAGAATGCGCTAACCGTGGCTTCCGCTGTAAAGGGATGATGCTCCGTAAGCGCTTAATCTTGAGTGCCTTGATTATTCTTTCACGATCCTTTCTCTCCAGATCGTGTGGGAGGCTACCCATTAATTGAGTAGCCGGGCGCACACAGCACAAAACCCTGTGTTGATCAACACAGGGCTTTGATATAAATCTGGCAGAGACTTACTTTCCCGGGCCGTTACCAGCCAAGTATCATCAGCACTGAGAAGCTTAACTGCCGTGTTCGGTATGGGAACGGGTGTGACCTTCTCGTCATATCCACCAGAAATTTGTCG
>JAEZCO010000089.1 GCA_023433505.1 Bacillota bacterium
CACTACCTCCATCCTGCATCCTGCTCTAATGAAGGGGGAAATTGATCTATACCCCGAGTATACCGGGACCGGATGGCTGGATGTTTTGAAAAAGGAAAATACCCCCAAGGATTCCCAAGAGCTGTACCGGGCGGTAAAAGAGGAATACTTAAAAGAATTCAATCTGGTCTGGCTGCCGATGTTCGGGTTTAATAATACCTTCACCCTGGCCCTGACGGCCGAAAAGCAGAAAGAGGATCAGCTTAAAACCTTTTCGGATCTGAGCAGGGTAGCCGATCAATATGTTTTTGGATCGGAGCCCGATTTCTTTGAACGAAAAGACGGATACCAGGGCTTGGTGCAGGCCTACGGATTTCAATTTAAAAAGGCCGAACAAATGGCCATTGCCCTGAAATACCCGGCCATTGACTCGGGTAGAGTGGACGTAATCAATGCCTTTTCCACCGACGGGCTGCTTAAACGTTATAATATGGTGACTTTACAGGACGATAAAAACTATTTTCCTTCTTACTACTGCGCGCCGGTTGTTAGAAAGGACCTCTTGGAAAAACATCCGGAAATTGAAAGCGCTCTAAAGAAGTTGGAGGGCCAGATTACCGATGAGGACATGACGGAAATGAATTACAAGGTGGACGAAAAAAAGCTGGACCCGAAACAAGTGGCCAAGGAATTCCTGGAGTCCAAGGGTTTGTTAAAGTAAGCAGGGCCGGGACATGAGCCTTGCACTCAGGGGGTTGGAGGGTGTTACGCTTTGAAAAAGTCAGCAAAATATATGATGGGGGAATGGCGGCTGTAGCGGAGGTTTCTCTGGAAGTACAGGCAGGGGAAACCCTGGCGCTGATTGGACCTTCCGGATGCGGCAAAACCACCCTGCTGAAAATGGTGAACCGGCTGGTGGAAAAAACCGGAGGACGAATCCTGGTGGACGGCAGGGATGTGGCCCAATGGGACCCGATCCAATTAAGGCGCAGCATCGGGTATGTCATTCAGCAGATTGGTCTGCTGCCTCACCTGACCGTTGAAAAGAATCTTGGTTATGTCCTGAAGATCATGGGACGGCCCCCAAGCCAGTGCCGGCAGCGGGCGGAGGAGCTTTTGGAACTGGTGGGATTGCCCCTGGAACTTCTCAAAAGATATCCCGGGGAACTGAGCGGCGGGCAGCAGCAGCGGATTGGAGTGCCCAGGGCTTTAGCGGCGGATCCCCGGATGATCCTGATGGATGAGCCCTTTGGAGCCATTGACCAGATCACCCGGAATCAATTGCAGGATGAGCTGCTGAGGCTCCAGGCAAGGCTGGCTAAAACCATGATCTTAGTTACCCACGATATTCAGGAAGCGATAAAATTGGCCGACCGCATTGCCATCATGAGGGAAGGGCGGCTGGAGCAGGTGGGAACCTTTAAGGAGCTTTTGGCATCTCCTGCCAATGATTTTGTGGAGCTTTTCCTGCAAGCCAACTGCCCCTACGATTCCCGGAGCAGCCACCGGCAGAAAAGGGCCTCCGGCAAGGTGCAGCCGGTAAGGATTGTGAAATAATATAGGATTTAAGGGTAAAGTAATTCAATTGCAATGAACTTGTCTTTATTGTTTGTTATGATTTTAAATACAAAAAATCAGACAAGGAGTTGATAGAATGAAAAAATGGAAATGCAGTTTATGCGGTTATATTTATGATCCTGAAAAGGAGCGCCCGCCAGGAGAATTGGAGGGGGCGGCCCGATGTAAAAATATGGACGAGCTGGATGAACTGGTGGAAAGCTTTAAATGTCCCCAGTGCCATGCGGCTAGAATAGCCTTTAAACCCCATGAGGGCAATCTGTAGGTTTATTTCCCCGGTCAGACAATCAGGGGTTTTGCGCGTTGGGGAACATGAATGAGCCGCTTCCTAAATGGGGGAGCGGCTTTTTTATATTTCTTAAAAGAATATAATTTTGAGAATGAAAATAAAGTGTAAGCAGAGCCATAAGCATGGTAAAAAAGGTTTTGTTGGGGAAGGATAAATTGGAAAATATTTTTAAGGGGGCAGATTCATGATTAGTGATAGACTTTTGGCTGAAATAAACCAACAGATAAAATATGAAATGTTTTCGGCTAACCTGTACCTGGCCATGGCCGCCTATTGCGCTGCGGAGGATTTGCCGGGGTTTGCCCATTTTTTTAAGGTGCAGGCAGAAGAAGAGAAATTTCATGCCATGAAGTTTTTTGATTACCTGAACAATATGGGCGGCAGGGTGTTGATGTATGGACTGGATGAGCCCAATAATGAGTACCGTTCGGTGCTGGATGCCTTTGAACAGGCCTACAAGCACGAACAATTTGTTACCGGCCGGATTTATGGTCTGATGGATATTGCAGTGGAGGAAAAGGAACACGCCACCATCAGTTTTCTTAAATGGTTCATTGATGAGCAGGTGGAAGAGGAAAGTACCTTCAGCGGCCTGGTTAAGAGACTGAAGCGCATTGGTGACGACAGCAACGGCTTGTACCTGCTGGATGTGGAGCTGGCCGCCCGGGTGTTTACGCCGCCCGCTGATGAACAGAAGTAATCCGTAACAAATCCCTGGCGGCAGGCCGGTACTGCTCCAGGGATTATTTTTTATTTGGCCAACCAACATAAAATTTTCCGGCAGGGTACCGGAAAACTTTTCGGATGGAGAAAGTTCG
>JAEZCO010000014.1 GCA_023433505.1 Bacillota bacterium
TTTGGACACCAATATTCTACTACAAAAAGGATGCGGATTCCTTTTATTTTAGGCGTTTTTTGAAATCTGTTGATTACGTTACCAGCTTAATAAGGGGTCTGTGGATAAAACTACGGAAACTCAAGAAAAATAAAGTTATTTACAATCTTCAATAATTGTGATAGTCTTGATATATACAAAAATATCATAAATTGTATTTATTTGTAGTTTGACCTATTAAAATATACATTATAATGAGGCAGCCTACATGAGTGAGCTTTTTATAAAAGATAAAGATATTCTCACGAAAATAGAAGTTGATGAAGTTTATTTTTTTGTGAAACGCAATTCAAAAGTTTATGCTGTGATGGTAGATGGCAATATTGAAATTAATTCTACACTTTATTATGTGAGTGGACTCTTAGGCAAGAACTTTATACGGAGTCATAGAGGCTATATTATTAACATGAATAAAATCGATGAAATTAGCAAAATTAGTGCTAAGACATATAACGTAAGTTTTAAAGGGATACTGGACATAGCATACATAACTAGTAATAATTTAAAATTGATTGCAAAAAGATATTCAATCATATAATATTATTCTTTACTAAATTATTGTTTTATTGTTGGGGTAAGACTATGAAAAATAGAAAATTATTAATAGCTACTTCTATAATACTAAGTATTTTATCTAGTATTCATTCGGTCATTCGAAGCGATATACAATTTCGAGGATTTCCTGTTAATTTTATATTTGTATATATCAAAGACGTAAACAATATTAATATATATACGTTAATAGCCCGTTCTTCATTTGATATTTTAGCTTTTTTTATAAATTGTTATATTTACTATTTTCTAATTAGTAAAATATATGATCTTTTCATTAATAAAAAAGATATTTGAAATTCCTTATATGGAATTGATGAAAAAAATTTGCTGGCTTATGCCTGAGTTGCAACATTCAATCGAGTAGGAGGTAGGTGATTAGTTCACCTACCGACCTCTCACAACACCTGGCATACCGTTCGGTACCAGGCGTTTCCCCAGTTTACGTCATAACAGATTTGTAATAAGTACTGAGAAACTGAAACCCGTCCTTCTCTAACCTCTGGTTTGACAGGGCGGTATTTATTATTGGGCTACCGGCTATCCGCCAGTAGCCTTTCCTTGAGTTTGCAAGAATACCTGCATTGAATTTGCTGACTCCCAGCCTCACCAGATTCCGGTACCTCGTCCTCACTCTTTTCCAACGTTTCCAGAACACCATGCGGATTCGTTTCCTCATCCATTCATCCGTGTCCTTTAACAGATTTCCCATGTCCGCCAGTTTGTAGTAGTTTGTCCATCCCACTATGAACCGTTTCAGTCTCTGCTTCCACTCTTCATAGCTCGGAACGTTTCTCCTGCTGGTAAGCTCTTTGACTTTCTCCCTCATCCTACCCTTGGATTTCTTATGCACCCGCATCCGGAATCCTTTCTGGCTTTTGTAGAATCCATATCCAAGGAATTTTATACTTCCTGCATAGGATACTACCGTTTTCTCCCGATTCACTTTAAGGAATAGTTTCCTCTCAATGTATGGAATGATATGTTCCAACGTTTGTCTGGCGCTTGCCTTACTCTTGCAGAGTATGACCATATCGTCCGCATAGCGGATGAATCGGTGCCCTCTCTTCTCCAGTTCGTGGTCCAGTTCATTCAGCATGATGTTCGCACATAGCGGACTAAGCGGTCCACCCTGTGGCACACCTATTTCTGTTTCCTCAAACTTTCCACACCAAACCACCCCTGCCCTGAGATATTTATGGATGAGTGACAGCACTCTTCCATCTTTGATATCCCTGGACAGGATTTCTATCAGCTTGCTCTGGTTGACGGTATCAAAGAACTTTTCCAAGTCCATGTCTGCCGCCCACACATATCCTCCCTCCAGATAGGTTTGGCACTTCCTGAGCGCGTCATGGGCACTTTTCCCCGGTCTGAAACCATAGCTCGTTTCCACAAACTTCGGCTCATATATGGGTGTCAGCACCTGTGCAATTGCCTGCTGGATGACACGGTCTACTGCCGTTGGTATTCCCAGTTTCCGTTTCTTCCCGTTGTCTTTGGGTATTTCAACCCTCCGCACCGGGGCTGGCCGGTATTTTCCGGCCAGTATGGACTGTCGGATTTCCTCGCCATTGTCTCTGAGGTATCGCAGAAGTTCATCCACTCCCATCCCATCGACTCCGCCCGCTCCTTTATTCCGTTTCACACGTTCGTATGCACGGTTCAGGTTTCCCGGACTTACGATTTGCTCCAGTAATCCATCTACTCCTCTGTCGGCGTTGGTGACGTTGTTTTCAGCTATCCTCCAACCGATTAGCGCTCCGCCTTCCTCTTCGTGTTCCGCACTGTCCCTCCGGCGGTAGCCATTGCCACAGCAATGTTTTGTGCTTTCTTTTATCTCGGCTTCGGTAACATTCATTGACTCTCACCTCCTAAAGTTCAGCCCTTCCCATGCCCGTCGACTGGCATGGTACTATGGCGTCTGCTGACTTCTCACGATAAATCTTGTTTCAACCGTGGCTCGTAAAAGAACTCGCCATGTCCGTGAGATCTCCCCGGGTACTCGCATGTTCTTTCTCTCCGTATATCTGCCCTATTTACTGCAAATGGTTCCGTGTAGTTATTGGGCTTTGGCTTGTATCGCAGTCTTGCCCCCATTTACAGCCTGATAGGATTTCTGTTCGTCAGACCGGAGATTTGCCGCCACCTTCCTTCAGATTCCTCGTCACCGGGGACACCCTTGGTTTTGGCTATACCCTTCCCACTACCGGGCGGATTCGAGACTCTCACTCGTTAGAACATGCGCCCGCCGGGCGCACGACACAAACCACCCCCCCTGTACTTTTAGTACAGGGGGGTGGTTAAGGTAGAAAACTCACCGACAAGTTAATACAGGTTATACAAAGGACCTATCCAAGGATCTTCAAGGTGTAATCCGAAAAGGACTCCATTTATCGAAATACCGATATCCAGCATCATTAGGGCTCTAGGTGCAATATATGCATGACCACCACTTATGTATATATCAGTACCATTATCACGAATAAATTTCCAATTTACACCGATTAGTGCACCTGTTGGATATGCATCAGTTACCTTTGGAAGCTTTATTCCATCAGGGTCAAATTGTACAGTATAGTGTTGCGTATAAGGCACTGGTACGGGCGGTATAGAGGGGACCAGGTACAATGCAGTTTGCGACAGATAAACTGTTTGTACACTTAATGGTGATATTACTGATTTTTGTATTGAGTTATCAGTATTAACTTTTACAGGTTCTTGCGTTACTTCGCTCGTTGAATCTTTAAGAGCTTTGAGAAACTGTTCTGCTTCTTCTATTGTATCAAAGCTGATAAAATTCTTGGTATTTTCTGATTTTTCCAACACCTGCACTTGCATACCATTATCGTTGGCAAACTTTTCTAGGGCAGCTATATCAACTGCACCATTTGATGTGGCGGCACTGACAGGCAATATGCTACAACTGAGAATAAAGATTGCAGCTAGCACCATAGTTAATACCTTTTTGGTTCTTTTCATAAGAATATACCTCCATTCAAAAATTTGGTAATTACCTTATATTCATTATAGAATTATAATGGTAATATGGGATAAGCTGTATCGCAAATAGGAAAAAAAACTTCTTAAACGGGAAGATATGAATTTTAAAACTGAATAAAGAGATTTTTAGACGCTTTTATATACTTTGGAGAAGAGACGCGGGGACAGTTCTTCTGTCTTACTAAGAAAAGACAAGAGAAGAACGAAATCGCTGCGCGATGGCTTATTTACAATCATCCTGTAAAAATGTTATACTCTATCTAGAAAAAGATGACTGTCGAAATAAGTCGAAAAAGATTGAATTTCCATATATGTAAGTGTCCTAAGTCACGCGACTTCATTCTTCTGGGATAATCAAAAATTTTGCGCGAGTGTGATGAAAGCTCAACATGTAATGCTTAACTGCTTGTTGGGCCTTTTTTGCGCACAAAACTTCCGATTGCTCCCTTTAAGAACCGTCCCCGCGTCTTTTTTCCACAAGGCAAGCTCAATCCTTTTGATAAATAGAAGCTATCTGGCCTTCAGCATATACTTTATATTTCTGCTGTTGCCAACCTTGTGCAGCAGCCCTTTTGAAACCAGCTCCTGTAAATACTTATTGGTTTGAGTTTTTTTAATCGCCAACGCTTCGCCGATATCCTTAGCCGCAAGAAATTCTTTATTCTCAAACAGCATAACAACTTCCTTTTCCCTATCGGAAAGAGTTATTTCTTTTTTATACAATACATTTGGCAAGACAACCCTGACACTATTGCCGGTAATTTCAAACTCCGGTTTGGAATCAAACTCTCTGTAATAGGCTCTAATCCGCCTTATTCCTGTGGCTATTTTTTCAATCAGCTTCAACCTGTAAAAATTTTCAGCGATAATTTTATTTCTTGGAATTGATATTCTGCCATCGATTAAATCTTCATAGGAAATACCTACAGGTAATCCACCAGGTGATGTTATTTCAATTCTGTCATCAAATATCTCAACTTTAATATTCGCTTCTTTATTATACGCCCTATGGCAAAGAGCATTGGCAATAGCTTCCCTGTATGCAACTAACGGAATTTCTTCAATTGTTTTCCTATATGCCCCATGAATTTCTTCCCGGGTATTAATATGCTTATAGTAAAAATCTATACATCTGTCAAATTGTGTCAATATCGAAATATTCTCAAGATCTATCCTATCTTTTATTATTTCAACATCATTGGAATATCTCAGCAAAGATATTTTTCCAATGTTGTTATTGTCTGAAAGCAATTTGGCTGCAATATTGTATTTTCCATTTTTATAAAGCCCCAGTGAAGTCAATACATTTTTATCAACCTCACTGATTCCTAAAGCCTTCTTAAGTCTGTTATTCAATGTGGTCATATCCAATTCGGCATCATTTACCTGCATTTCGTCATAGGTAAGATTTTTGCCGTTCAAAACCAATTCATTATACTCGTAAAGGTCAACTTCTCTCGTTGTTATTGAAACTCTTTTGTATGCTTTTCCTTTATAAGTGTAAGGCGTATTTTCAGTTTTAAACACTCGTATAATTAAAATTGTTTTCCCTTCGTAAATATCTGTTTCCATTTCGAAATATGGATCTGGTAAAATCGAATCATAAATAGCATTCTCAATTTGTTCTTTTAAATAATTTACATTGGATACACCAATAACTTCCCCTTTATCCGAAATTCCAATAACAATCAAACCATCATTATAATTTGCAAAAGCAGATACCGTTTTCAGCAGGGTTTTGGAATATTCTTGTTTGTATTCAACTTCTTTACTCTCTCCCATGTGATAATCTATCTTCATAAAAGCACCTCTGACCGAACGAATATTTTTTGTTCACTTACGATTATATGCCATTTAAATTTAAAACTCAATAGCATAGGGAAATAAATAAACGTAGCCGGGCTTTGAAGCAGATTTTATATTTTTCTTTACCAATTACAAAAGAGCATTAGTTCGCATATAAGAATCACTTTCACCATAACATGCGCTTGCTGATTCGGGTATTATGCCTTCCAGAAGCTTGATAAGCTTCATCCCGTCAGAAAAACCCTGCCGATAAAGATAGTCATCTTTAATAGCTGAGAATTCGGAATCAATACGGTCAAATTTTATCTCCAAATCCCTCCCGATTACTTTTTCTATCTCCTGCAAGACTTCTTCATGCCTTCTAAGTACCTCTATATATTTAGGGTCCTTCTGTAATAAATCATAAGACGCTTCTTGCCGTTCATTGAAAAAATTAAAAAGGTCGACTTCAAATCTCTTCATAGCGCTGCACCTCTAAATAGAATTTTACTATGCTATCTTTATACTGTCAATTTGATAGCATATTTTATGAATGCAGTTTGCTATAATAACGCTATCAAAATAAGATGAGGGACAACCATATGCTGGGTAGAAAAGTTTTTACTCTTCGAACGTCCGAAGAATTGATAAATAAAATTGCTGAAATCGCTACCGTAAATAAACGTTCAATGAATGCACAGGTGGAATATTTTCTTGAACAATGCGTAAAAAGCTATGAAAAAGACCGTCGTCAAACCAAACAGCAGAAGAATAAAATTGACTGATCCTAATATCCTATTTTGTTGACCCCTCATTATAAATTTTTGCGGCATTGGAATGAAAAGGAATCTAGTGTAAGGGCGGTCGCCCACCCCGGAAGGACTTGGATAGCGATCAATGATCGCCGCTACATCTTTTCATATTTAGGTGTGCGCTATGCGGCATGGTATTCTGAGCGGTAGCAAAGAATTTGCATAAAGCTATTGAGTCCTTGCTATCACTCAGGACGATAACCAAAGATTAATGATTTATTGTATAGGTCGATGGATTTGTTATCATAAACGGCCCCGGCTTGACTTCCCTCTTTCTGTACGTCTGCGGATTTTTCCTCCACCATACTCCAGCTTTTACCTCCGTCAAGTGTCTTCAGCAGTTTCCTGATTCTCATTCAGCGCCCAGCCGGTGGTGTCATTAATCATATGGACTGATAATAGTCGGAGATTGTAAATTCTCAACAGAGCTTGCATCCTCACTGGCATTTACTGCATTCTCTCCGGTTAACTTCTGACTTTTTACAAGAACAAACTGTCCGTCTTCCCAGTGATATATCTCTCGGAATGTACCTTCCGCATTATTGTAATACTCTGTTTGAAAGCCTGCAGCTTCAATTTTACTCAATTTCGTTGAATAGTATCCCGTCGTATCGCTGATAAACAGGTCCCGCTGGTCTTTTACCGGCAGCGGCTCTACTTTCCCACTTTTTCTTAAGGTAAAAAGCCTGTATAGCCTTCCATTACTGGATGCATACTGTCCTATGGTAAAATCCGGATCCCCGTCGCCGTTATAGTCATCAAATTCAATCGTAAAGGAGAACTTAAACAGTAACGGCTCACTGTATAACGTGCTTATATCCGTTTCGGCAATTGTCTTTCCGGTTTCATCGGCAAGCTCTATTACATAGCTTCCTTTCCAAAGTGTACCCATATCCGCTCCGGGATTCCAGTCCTCATAGTATCTCCCCTTGACCATTTTCAGCCGCAGATATGCGCTCTGTCCTTTAAAAGTACACAGGCTGTTGGATAATGTCATCGGCGATTCCACCGTGATTTTCGTATTTTTACTATCCTCAGAACACCCGGTAAAGATGATGGAAAATGATATTATCATTGAAAGCAAAAGGAATAATAGAAGTTTCCTCATACTTTGACCTCCAGCAATACTTCTATTCACAAATGCAGGTTTGTTTCCATCTGTGAAACCAGTTTTATGCATTAGACTACAGCAAATGCCAAAAGGTTCCATAAGATATAATCCGCTTGGCGCGCCGGTTGAATATTAAACCATATTAGTGTATTATGAAACTGATATTTTCACTTGAAAATAAGCTGTAGAGGATAAATCATCATGGCTGTCAGTAATTTTTTAAAATTGGGAAATCTAAAAATCAGTCTGAGGTACAAGCTATTGATCGTTTTTTTAGGTCTTGGACTGATCCCGGTGATCACCGTAGGCATCGTTTCCTACATTCAATCCTATAATTCCATTTATCAGAATTCGGTAACGTATTCAAATTCAGTAATCAAACAGGTGGCTGACAATTTTGACCGATGGCTTTCCGAGTACGTGTATACCACAATGGAAATGATTAATTCACAGGAATTTCAAGCCGGTCTGGATAACGCGGATGACGACTTTATCATCGACCAGAGTTATAAACTTAAAATGACCTTCTACGCAGTAAACCGGCCTGAAATAGCGGATATTGCCGTTTATAGGGCCGATGACCGTGTGGATTCCCTGAAGGCCAGTTTCCTGATATCCTCTCTGCTGGCAACTGCATTAAAAGGCAGCGATCTGATGGGGAAGAATTTTTATGACAAAGTAATGAATGCTACCGGACAGATCATATGGGAGAGCAGCAAGGTATACAAGATTAATGAACTGTCTTTCGATAACAATATAACCATGGCCAGAAAGATTCTCGGCTTTAACAGCGGAAAAGACTTCGGTATCTTTGTGATGCATATCGATTCCAAATATATTAAAAATATCTATAATGACGTGAATATGGTTGGGAACGGCTACATTCTGATCGCCGACAATAATGGAAAAATCATATCTACGGGACAGCCTGCCAGTAAGAGCAGCGAGCTGGAAGCCGCTATTGTAAAGGAAATTAATGCAGGACAGTCGGGAAGCCTCCTGCAGGATATCCGCGGCGAAAAGAACCTCATAAGCTTTTCCACATCCAGGGTGACGGGATGGAAAGTACTTAGTATCGTGCCTACGGCTTCACTCATGAAAAACATTTACATAACCACCGGCATCACAATACTGATCGCCTGTATCATCATCATCGTCATCATGATTATTTCCATTGTAGCATCAAGCTTGATCTTCCGTCCCATCAAGCAGCTTCAAAGCCAGATGAAAAGAGTGGAAGCCGGGGAGCTTGACGTTCACATACAGCCTGTCGCAGAGGATGAGATCGGAGACCTTACGCAAGGCTTTTTAAACATGATGGGCGAAGTAAAAAAACTGCTGGTCCGGCAGGAAGAAGAACAAAAGAAGCTTAAATCCGCCGAGCTGCTGGCACTTCAATCCCAGATAAATCCGCATTTTCTTTATAACACAATTGATGTTGCCCTGTGGTATGCCAAAGAAAGCAATTCGGTGGAAATCCAGAACATCCTGCTATCGCTGGCCCGTTTTTACAGAATCAGCCTTAACAGCGGCAATAATCTGATTTCCATTGCCAATGAGCTTGAACATGTCAAAAGCTACATAGAAATTGAAAGCATCCGGTTTGAAGGCAAATTTGACGTTGAGTATGACATTGATGAGGATATCCTGCAAAATACCATTGTAAAGCTGACGTTTCAGCCGTTGGTTGAGAACGCCATCAAGCACGGCATCCGCAAAAGGCCCGGGAAAGGCAGAATTTTGATTTCAGGCCGAAGAGAAGGAGAGAATATCAAAATCAAGATTTCCGACGATGGCGTGGGAATGACTGAAGCACAAATAAACGACCTTTTTACATCTGAGGGCGAATATAGGGCCAACAGCCGCGGATATGGCATCCATAATGTGAACGACAGGCTGGTGCTGCAATATGGCAAAGGCTATGGGCTTAAATACAGCAGTGTCAAGGGTGAAGGCACCTGCGGGGAGATTTTAATACCTGCAAAATAAACGATCGGTAAATAAGGAGGAAAGTCTTTTATGTACCGGGTACTGATTGTGGATGATGAAGCTGCTGTTCGCAGAGGTCTGAAGAATACCATAGAATGGGGACATCTGGGCTTTGAGCTCGCCGGAGAGGCCGATGACGGGACAGTGGCCCTGGAATTGACAGAGGCGTTAAAGCCGGATGTAATCATAACAGATATTTGCATGCCGATAATGGACGGGATTGAATATCTGAAAAAATTGAAGGCCATGAATTCCAAAGCCAGGATCATCATCCTGAGCGGACATGACCGGTTTGATTTTGCCAGGGACGCCATCCAATACGGAGCATTTTCATATATATTGAAGCCGGTCGATAACAAGGAGCTTGTAAGTCAGCTTCTTGCCCTGAAGGAAAAAATAGACTCCGAAAAAAAATATCATGTGGAATTTGAAAAGCTCAGAGTCCTGGTGCAGGAAAACCGTCCTATGCTGAAGGAACGCTTTTTGAACAGCCTTCTAAGAGGCATGATATCGGATGAAGACGATATTCTTAAGAAGCTTGAGTTTTTTGATATTGCAGGGTTTGACAGTTCAATGGTAATCCTGCTTGCCGACATTGATGATTATCCTGTTTCCCTTGACGGTCTGAATGAAGAAGAGAAGGAAATCAGAAAATTTGCAAGGATTGACATCGCCGAAAATAAGCTTTCCGCATATGGAAAAGGCTGTGCATTCAACGGGACCGACCAGCAGTTTGCGGTGATCCTGAGCCTTGAGGGCGAAAGAAGTGAATCCAGGCAATACAGTACAATCGTTGGATTGGCGGAAGAAATCAAATGCTCGTTAAACAAGCTCTTCGGCTTTACAATAACCATTGGCGTAAGCAAGGTTGTGCATAGCCTCAAAGGCTTAAAAAAGGGATGCAATGAAGCTCAGGAAGCCATCAGGCAGAAATCCTGGATGGGAAAGGACAGCGTAATCTTTTTTCAGGATGTAATCATCGACAGTACGAAAGTCTGCACCTATCCCAAAGATGCCGAGAGTGAAGTATTGGCAGGTATCTCCGGTAAAAACGCCGACCAGAGTCTGAAAGGCATCGAAAGCTTCTGCAGGTATCTATGTGAATTCAAAGGACTTGAACTCAAATATATCCATGAGATGGCAATAAGGCTCAGCTTCGGCATCTATCACACGCTGTTTGACGCCGGAATGGGCCTCGACCGGGTCCATCAACTGATACAGGTCCAGGCCGTTTCTCAATTTCAGACGCTGGATGATATCCGGCATTTTTTTGAAAAGGAAGTCAGGAAAATCATTACCGTCCTGGAGGATGAAAGCAAAGCCAGGTACAGGCAGGAGATAAAAAGGGCTGTCGGCTATATAAACCAGCATTTCAACGAACAGATCGAACTGAATGAAATAGCGGAATATATCCACCTGAGCCCCTATTATCTAAGCAGGCTTTTTAAAAAAGAAACAGGCAGGAATTTTATCGATTTTCTAAATGAAGCCAGGGTCAGCAAAGCAAAGGCGCTCATGAAGGATACGACGCTGAAGCTCTACGAAATTGCCGAAAAGGTAGGCTACCGGGACAATGCTTACTTTGGACAGATGTTTAAAAAGTATGTGGGAATCTCCCCAGGGGATTTCAGACGAAAGGATTGAAGCAAGGACCAATTTGACAAAAATTTAATAGATATCGCAATTTTGCCGGATGTAATAAGCTGCAGGAATCATTATAATTTGAATTGTAAAATCCATTGCAATGGTTTCTTAAATTAAATTCAAAATTGGAGGAGTAATCGTGAAAAAGAGTACTTTCTGTAAATTTCTTGTGACGGCTACCGTTACATGCCTGCTCTTCACTACATTCACCGCATGTGGCGCCAACTCGGGTACATCCACGGTGCAAAGCACCACCGGAGCAATCCAACAGAGTTCTTCCGAGCAAAATACTACAGAACCCCAGCAATCCGAGCTTAAATTCAAAGGCAAGATCACAATGTTTGCCCAGGCTTACCACCCCGTAGAACCTACGACAACAAACCCGAACCCTCCGACAAAGATTAAGGAAATTGCAAAAAAATATACCGAGCTCCACCCCGGAATTGAAATAGAATTCATCCCTTCACTGGAAGGACAGGATTATGCTGCCTGGCTTAAAACCAAAATAGCGGGCGGTATGGCTCCCGATATCTTCTGGGCGCAGTGGATGGATTTAAATGGCGGTACCTATCCAAAGGGGTCCTGCACAGATATGAACACCTACCTTTCCAAGCCCAATCCTTATTATGCCGAAGCCGCCACCTGGGGAGACATGTTCTATCCCTTCGTCCAGGCTCAGATTTCCGATACAAATGGCGAGCACTGGAATATCGACGGCGATTATGTGGCAACTGCAGTCATTTATAACAAGGCGTTGTTTACAAAGGCGGGAATCGATAAAGAGCCCTCCAACTGGTCGGAATTCACCGAAGCCAATAAAAAGCTGCTTGCGGCAGGCATTACTCCATGGGCCTTCGGATTTGGCAATAACGGAGACTCAAGAGACAGAATGACCTGGCTTTCCAGACTGTTTTACACGAATTTCTACAGTGAAGATTTTGAGAAATTGGCTGTAGCAGGCAGCAAATCAAGCTTAAATGATCTTGAAGCCTGCGTAGCCTTCAAGAACGGTCTGTTCGGTCCAAAAGACCCCAGATGGCTGGGATGGTGGGAGATCATCAAGCAGCAGGCGCAATACCTCCAGAAGGATTTTACAAGCGCGGCCACCACGCCCGATACGGTATTCAACATGTTTGTCAATCAGCAGATAGCAATGTACTTTGATGGAAGCTGGGCAGGCAATAACCTGAAAAATGCAAAGGCAAGCTTTGAGTTTGGATCCTTTGCCTTCCCCATGCCTGATCCGGGGTGTTCCTCCTACGCCACGAATTTCGACTCTTCGGGCGCTATAGGCGGTCCTAATGCGGCTTTCCAGTACTGCATCTCTTCTCCCAAAGCCGACAAGGATATGACTCAGGATAAGCAGGATGCATGTGCAGACTGGCTTATGTTTATCACAACTCCTGAAAACAATGCGGCCATCGTAAATGAAAAAGGCTCTTTTGTACCGCTTGTTAAAGGCGCCAAGCAGCTGCCGGCCAATGAAAGCCTGGTTAAAATTTTCGAAGCACAGCCCCTTTGCATTGACGGCGGTCTGGGAGTTATGGGTTCCAACATGCTGGATATATATTACAGAACCTTCCAGCAATATATGGCCGGCAAAATTACCCTCGAGGATGCTGCAAAGACTCTTCAGCCAGTGGTTGACAAGGCGGTTGATGACAAAATAAGATCGGCAAAGCTGGACCTTAGCAAATACACTAATTAATTCAAAGGCACAGCATCGAAGCAAGCCGCCTTAAATGCCATGGTGGCTTGCTTTTTTAAGTCATCCGGTTAAAGCCGGACTTGACTTAAAAGCAAGCGGGCCTGTCCCCCGTGCTTAAAACCTGGAGGTATCTAAATGATCAGATCAAATAAATATAATAAGCAGCAAATATTGGCTGCCGCTATCTTTTTGTTTCCAACAGCAGTACTGCTCATAGGATTTTCATATTATCCCGCCATCATGGCTATCGCAGATTCCTTTACGCGCTGGGACGGCTTTAATCCTCCTGAGTTTATCGGATTGCAAAATTATGCGGACCTTTTAAAGGACGATATTTTCAGAATAGCCATAGTAAATGTACTCAAGTGGAGCTTAGGCTCTACAATTATTGCATTAACGGCGCCGCTTATCGCTGCCGAATTGATTTTCTCCCTCAAAAACAAAAGCAGCCAGTATTGGTACAGGGTTGTCTTTGTTCTTCCAATGGTAGTTCCGGCTATAGTGGTGATACAGGTGTGGACCTTCATATACGAGCCCAATGTAGGCATATTGAATAAACTGCTTGAGCTTCTTGGCTTCGGCGGTCTGATCAATAACTGGCTCGGCGACAGCGCCTTTGTCATACCTTCGCTTATCTTCATCAATTTCCCCTGGGTGTCGGGCTTATACCTGCTGATATACTATGCAGGGCTTCAGGGAATCCCGCTGGACGTTATGGAATATGCATTGATCGACGGCTGCACCGGTTTTAAGAAAATCCTGAGGCTCCATCTTCCTCTGATTGCCGGCCAGCTTAAGCTGGTATTGATCCTCAACATAATAAACACCTTGCAAAATGTAACCGTGCCTCTGCTTATGACAGGCGGCGGGCCTGGCTACGATTCTTATGTACCCGGGCTTTATATGTATTTCAAGGCGTTTCAGTTAAGTGATTTCGGCTATGCCACAAGTATTGCGACGGTAATGTTTTTGATTATTTTTATTTTAACGGCGATAAGCATGCGAATCAATAAAAACAATGAAATATAATGCTATCCGGAAAGGTAGTTTGATTATGGTAATATCTAAAACCAACAAAGGCCATTTACATGATTTTCCGATTCATACCATCCTGGTAATATTGGGTTTTCTCACTTTTTACCCATTGATTTTTACGGTCATTACTTCTTTCAAGGATAATGAGCAGTTCTATAAGCATTTCTGGTCGCTGCCGTCTCCTTTCATCTTTGCAAATTACGCAGATGCCTTTAAAAGCATTTTGCCATATCTGGGCAACAGTGTTTACATCAGCGCTGTCAGTATTGTGATATTATTACTGACGGCATCGATGTCGGCATATGCATTCGCAAGGCTGAGGTTTCCCGCCAAGGAACAAATCTTCATGGCCATTCTTGCATTGTTGATGATACCGGGCTTACTGGAGCTGATCCCGCAGTTCACTCTGCTTAAAAAATTTGGGCTTCTTGACCGCTATGCAGGGATAATCCTGGGGTATATCACCGGAAGCCAGGCTTTCTCAATATTCATTATAAGGAGCTTTTTCAGTTCACAGCCGGAGGAGCTTTTTGAAGCAGCAAGAATAGACGGGGCCAACGAGCTGAGGGCATACCTGAATATAGCCCTCCCGCTTGTCAAGCCCGTATTGGGTTCAGTGGCGATCGTGACACTTCTGGGCATATGGAATGATTACTTGTGGCCGTTGATCGTAACCTCGGATATAAATAAATATACAATCGCCCTGGGTCTGATAAAATACAAGTCCATGTTTTCAAGCACAATACTCTACGGTCCTTTGTTTGCCGGCTATGTAGTCACTGCGCTGCCGCTGATCATTTTGTTCATGTGCCTTATGAATTATTTCCTTGAAGGCCTTACCACCGGTGCAATCAAGATGTAAAAAAGGATACTTTCACCCGATAGACTGCGCCCCCTGCCGGGCGTATACAAGCAAGGGGCTGTTTCAAAACAGGAAAGCTGTCATTCAGAGGCTACAAGATGTAGCGGCGATCATTGATCGTCCTCCAAAGTCCTTCCGGGGTGGGTGACCCGTGGTCGCCCCTACACTAGATTGCTTTTTATACCAATGACAGAATGTTTTGAGGCAGCCCCTTGCTATAATTCTAGCAGTGACTTGCACCTTAGCCCCCGGTTTCATAACCAAACCGGGGCTACTTCTTGTATTTCATCGATAATTCCGGGCCTGATCACTTTGCGGATACAATGGAGTATTTCCCCGATCCAAGCTCCAGGACGGTCTTGCCTTCTACAGCCGCTCCATCTACCTCTACATCCTTTGAATACCCGGAAGGTAAAATTACGGTAGCACGGCAATTTACCGGAACGGCAATATCCAGCGCCAATCTGCCGTCCCCGGTTTTCCAATTGCAGATAATATCCCCGTACATGGAGCTGTGGCTTGCATGGACCCAATCAAGCCCTTCTACGGGATTCGGCTTCAATAGGATATGCTTGAAGCCCGGCTCTTCAGGGTCAGGATTGATTCCGGCGAGGCCCTTGTAAAACCAGGCGCTTATATCGCTGAACATATGATGATTCCGTGAATCATTCCCTGCAAAGGTTTCCCAGAGCGTCGTAGCCCCCTGGACTATCCAGTGGCCCCATCCCGGAAAGGTTGTCTGGGTGGCTACCGCATATGCCAGATCGGTCCTGCCCATTTCTGAAAGGGTATGCAGCATGTACTTGGCTCCAAGGATCCCGCAGTCGATATGGCGGTCCTGCAATTCAACCTGTTCAACAAGCTTCTCAAGCACCTTTGGCTTCTCATCCTCATTGACCAGCCCCTGATACAGGGCGCAGGACATGGATGTCTGGCAGTTACCGGTAACAACGCCGGTTTCTGCATCCAGAAAGCTTGCACGGAACGCATTTCTCACCTTTTCGGCAAGATCCGAATACTTTTCCGCATCCTCTCTTTTCCCCAGTAAAGCTGCCGTTTTAGCAACAACCTGGCTATCTATATGGAAATATGCCGTGTCGGTTACGGCAGAGGGGCACTTGTATTGGTCAGCGCCTCCAACCGGCGGACACCAATCCCCCAGGCCGAAATCAACGATATCGTTGTCCGCCATAGACGCCATAAAGTCAACATATTTTTTCATTCCTTCATACATTTCGGCAAGGACGGATATATCGCCACGGTACAGATAGATATACCAGGGGATAAGGATCATTGCGCTGTCCCATGCCGGACCGCTTCCCCAGTTGAAGCCCCATCCGCTTGTGGGTACGATGCCGGGCAGCTGCCCGCTGGGCCTCTGCACATCGAGAAAATCCCTCATCCATTTTGCATAGGCGTTCACCGGCTCGAAATTCATCAGCACCTGCTCCGCCGAAAGGGAGGCATCTCCCGTCCATCCGTTTTTTTCGCGGTGAGGGCAGTCTGTGGGGATGCCATGATAATTGGTGAGAGTTGACCGCCGCGCGCACTGCTGTATGTCATTGAGCAGATCATTGGAGCATTGGAACTCACCGCTCGACTCCAATGCGGTATGTACAACACAGCCCTGCAAGTTGTCAAGGTCAGGTGTTACGGGAAATCCGCTTACCTGTACGTATTGGAAACCATGGTAAGTAAAGCGGGGCTCCCAGGTCTCCACGCCTTCCCCCTTTAAAATATACCTATCGGTCTGGCAATCTCCGCTTTTGATGAAATAATCGATATTCGACATATCCAGAGAACCGTCTTCCTTAAGCTTCTCGGCATATTTCAGGGTAATCCCGGTCCCGGCGGGACCGGATACACGGATACGGGCCCAGCCTGAAATATTCCGGCCCAGGTCATAGACCCATTCCCCGGGCTGTACTTCCTTCAAGCTTACGGGTTTGATTGTTTCCGTAATTTTAATGGCCGGAAGCTGGCTTGATTTCAGCACTCCTCCCGGAGGCCTTGAGATCAATGCGCCTTTCCAGTCTTTGTCATCATAACCCGGCAGGTTCCAGCCCGATTTTTCCAGCCGGGCATCATAAGATTCACCATTGCGCAAACCGTCGAATACAATGGGGCTCTCCGAAGCCTTCCAGCTCTTATCGCTCACCAGGACCATTTCTTCTCCGTCCTCGAAGGTAATGTGCACCTGGAGCAGCAGCTTCGGGTGATGTCTCCAGGCAGACTGCCTGTGATCCCATACCTCGGCCGTAAAGCTGTTATACCAGCCGTTTCCCAGTATGACCCCCATGACGTTTTCACCTGAGGCCAGTGCTCCGGTGATATCATAAGTATTGTATAAGATTGTGTCATCATATTTTGTAAATGCAGGCGACAGCACATCGTCTCCGATTCTGACTCCGTTTATGTAAAGCTCATAATATCCCAGTCCGCAAATATATGCCCTTGCGCGGGCTATCTTTTTCCCCGGCACAAAGGCTTTCCTCAAAAGAGGCGCCGGAACCGGGGCGCCGATATCGGTCCCTCTGTGTGAAGCGCAAATCCACTGGGCTTTCCAAGCCTTTTCAGACAGCAAACCCATTTCAAAGCAGGCAGGGTCACTCCACCCGGAGCTTCTCTCATCCCTGTCCAGGACACAAACCTTCCACCAGCATTGCTGCCCTGATTTTAACGTCTCACCCCCGTATGGCACATGGATGGACATCCCCGATTCCACTTTTCCGCTGTCCCACAGGTCCGCCTGCCCTTCCGCCAGGAGCGCAGGCCGGCTTGCGGCAATGATCCTGTAGGCAGTCTGGTACTGTCCTTTTTCCTCCGCTTCCAGCACCCAGCTTAACAAAGGCGAAGGTGTCTCAACCCCAAGAGGGTTGGCGATATAGTTACACTTTAATTCTGTTATCCTTATAACGGCAGCCATTTAAAATCCTCCCCGCAATCCCTTTTCATTCCATTATAAAATAAAAGACAACGCAGAAACAGTGGTTTTCATGCTGTCATTATGGGCGTAATGAACTATGTTTGTGACTATTCAGGCCTGGCTGCCATTGCGAGGAGCGGTGCGACGTGGCAATCTCTGCAACTTAACGGGACAGCCTTTTGAGATAATCTTCCCTCGGAGCACACAGCCTGAAATTCGAAGCCAGTCTGCTCTCCCCAATCAGATCAAATCCATACTGCTTCACGTACAACGAGGTTATGACTCCATTCTTCGCATCCACTTCAACACGGTAGTACTCATTTTCGATATGCATAAAAAAACTCTCCCTTGATCTTAATCTACGCCTAATATTTGATGAATATTTCAACCGGTTGATTTAAATATAGGTCATCCAGTTCCACCCAAGCCCAGGCACTATCGCCGCTATTGAAGCAAGTCTTTTCAAATAGCGTTCCGCCAATGATACTATTGACGCTTGCTGTTCCATAGCGGAAGGGTCCTACCCTTATTTTTGCATTTCTAATGGTACATCCTGATCTCACTATCAGGCTTACCGATTGTCTTCCATTTACGGGGTAAGTCATGCCGACATCCATATTACATAGTGTATATTTTCCATCCTGACTGCGTAGGGTATGGCTTCTATCAAGCACGCCCACTGGGAAGCTACTAATACGCATATCCCAGTTTTCCGGCAATCTGGGCATGATTTTCAATTCCGATGCATGGGTATCATCAATGCCGGCACA
>JAEZCO010000047.1 GCA_023433505.1 Bacillota bacterium
ATTCATTTTAGTTACCCTCCGTATATTTGATTTGTGCAACATTTGCTGTGTTTCAGCACATTTCTTATTTTACTTGAGGGTACTTTCTTTTTCAAAGTTCAAATTTCTTACTTACAGGAATGCTCCTTCAAAATTATAAGTTTTATTGCACCTTCATTATAGTTAAAAGCTGCTCGTTGATAAATGACCTTATATTAACAAAAGGTAAGAAAAATTAATCACTTATGGAAAAGATATTATCAGAAATGTCTCTCCTATTTAATCGCCGCCTGTGCGGCGGCAAATAACTACGACCACTCTCATTTTTTCACATTATAGAATACTTAATAAAACTCGACTTTATTTAACCAGTCCGGTTATTAAAAAACAAAGTGCCGGCAGTCAAAATTCCATCTGCCAGCACTCTGTTTATGTGATATTAAATTCTCTCAATCCATTGCGTCGCAAGGCTTATACACCATCAATCCTACTTCTGTCCCAAGTCTCCCTCTTTGCGGATAGCCGCCTGTGCTGCAGCAAGTCTTGCTATGGGCACACGGAAGGGTGAGCAGGAAACGTAGTTCAGACCGATTCTGTGGCAGAACTCAACAGAGGAAGGGTCTCCGCCGTGCTCGCCGCAGATACCCAGCTTGATGTCCGGCCGGGTCTGTTTGCCAAGCTTGACAGACATTTCAACCAGCTTGCCGACGCCGATCTGATCAAGTCTTGCAAACGGGTCGGATTCATATATCTTCTTGTTGTAGTACTCGTCAAGGAACTTGCCTGCATCGTCACGGCTGAAGCCAAAGGTCATCTGCGTCAGGTCGTTGGTTCCGAAGGAGAAGAACTCGGCTTCCTTCGCAATTTCGTCTGCAGTAAGAGCAGCTCTGGGGATTTCGATCATGGTACCAACCATGTATTTCATATTCACTCCGGCCTTTGCGATAACCTCGTCAGCTGTCTTTACGACGACATCCTTCACATACTTCAATTCCTTGATTTCGCCTACCAGCGGAATCATTATTTCAGGAACAATGTTCATCCCTTTCTTATTGACATTGATGGCAGCTTCTATAACCGCTCTGGTCTGCATTTCAGCTATCTCGGGGTAAGTAACGCTGAGACGGCAGCCTCTGTGTCCCATCATGGGGTTGAACTCATGCAAATCGGCAACGATCCCCTTCAGTTCTTCAAAAGTAAGTCCCATTTCCTTGGCCAGTGCGGCGATGTCCTCATCGGCCTGGGGCAGGAACTCATGGAGCGGAGGGTCCAGGAACCGGATGGTTACGGGATAACCCTTCATCTCGGTGAAGAGTCCTTCAAAGTCGCTCCTCTGCATGGGAAGCAGCTTGTCAAGAGCCTTTCTTCTCTGTTCTTCGGTACGTGCAACGATCATTTCTCTCATTGCAGGAATCCTGTCGGGTTCGAAGAACATATGCTCGGTACGGCAAAGTCCGATACCTTCCGCGCCGAATTTCATTGCCGTAGCAGCGTCCTTCGGAGTATCCGCGTTGGTCCTGACCTTCAATTTCCTGAGCTCATCGGCCCAGCCCATCATTGTGCCGAAATCTCCCGTCATTGCAGGCTCTACCGTAGGCAGCTGCGAACCGTAGACATTCCCGGTAGAACCGTCCAGGGAGATCCAATCTCCTTCAACATACTTCTTGCCGTTTTTGTCCAGGAAATATCTTTCTTCTTCATTGATCTTGATTTCACTGCAGCCGGCTACACAGCAGGTACCCATACCGCGTGCAACAACCGCCGCATGAGAAGTCATACCGCCGCGGCCTGTAAGAATACCGCGTGAAACATGCATGCCTTCTATATCTTCAGGAGAAGTTTCAAGCCTGACGAGAACGACGCTCTTTTCACCATTCTTGACAGCGTTTACCGCATCTTCAGCTTCAAAATACACCTTGCCTGTCGCGGCTCCCGGTGAAGCCGGAAGTCCTTTTGCCACCGGAACGGCAGCCTTGAGAGCTTTGGGCTCGAAATTAGGGTGAAGCAACGCATCCAGCTGCTTGGGGTCAACCTTCATTACAGCATCCGCTTTTGTCGCCATCCCTTCTGCAACAAGGTCAACGGCTATCTTCAAAGCAGCCGCAGCAGTCCTCTTGCCGTTTCTGGTCTGAAGCATGAAAAGCTTGCCCTTCTCGATGGTAAACTCCATGTCCTGCATGTCCTTGTAATGCTTTTCAAGTGTGTCGGCTATATTGATAAACTGGTTGTATGCATCCGGATTGATTTCCTTGAGCTGGTCAATGGACTGAGGAGTCCTGATACCTGCAACAACGTCCTCTCCTTGCGCGTTCATGAGAAATTCGCCGTAAAGCTTCTTCTCGCCGGTGGAGGGGTTCCTGGTAAATGCAACGCCAGTGCCGGAATCATTTCCCATGTTTCCATAGACCATTTCCTGAACGTTTACGGCCGTGCCCCAGTCACCGGGAATATCATTCAGCCTTCTGTAGATGATTGCCCTTTGGTTGTCCCATGAACGGAAAACAGCCTTGACCGATTCCATTAACTGAACCTTGGGCTCCTGCGGGAAATCTGTGCCCTTTTCCTTTTTATAGAGCTCCTTGTACCTTTTGACGACTTCTTTAAGGTTGTCTGCGGTCAGGTCGGTATCAAACTTGGCCTTGTTCTCTTCCTTCACCGCATCAAGGATTTTTTCAAACTTCGGTTTGTCCACTTCCATGACCACATCGCTGAACATCTGGATAAACCTTCTATAGCTGTCATAAGCAAATCTTTCATTGCCGGTCAGCTTTGACAGGCCCTCAACAACGACATCATTGAGGCCCAGATTGAGTATGGTATCCATCATTCCGGGCATGGAAGCCCTGGCGCCCGAACGTACCGAAACAAGAAACGGATTTGCAGGATCACCGAATTTTTTTCCTACGGTTGCTTCCGTAGAAGCCAATGCGTTATTTATCTGATCCTCGATTTCCTTTGAAATCACTTTACCGTCGGCATAATACCGGGTACAGGCCTCTGTGGAAACAGTAAATCCCCTTGGGACCGGAAGGCCTAAACCCGTCATTTCTGCAAGGTTTGCACCCTTTCCGCCCAGAAGGTTTTTCATTGATGCATTCCCTTCCCTGAACAAATAAACATACTTTGCCATTATAATACCTCCAATTTTTATGGTTATTTTATGGTAGACTGGTAATAGAGGCGCGCACAGGAAAGATTTCCCGCAACAGCCACTACCATTATAACATAATGAACAAAAATATTTCATTATTTTTTGTAAAATTTTCTTTTTTTCACAAAAGCCTCTCCGGCAGTATTACCAAACTGCACGATGAAGCTAAGTGCTGTGCAACTATAACAATTCCCATCCATATGGAATTTTATACCGTGAATTCCGTTTTGCCTCCCCTCCGCAGCGCTTGATTTGCCTTCGAGATCGAAACCGGTTTATCGATTTACCAAACCTCTATACACACCTTTGCGACGGTTTCATATAATGAATAGGGGTGAAAGTAAATGTTTGATATGAATAACAAACCGTACATATTTAACTTATCTACAGGTAGAAAAGCCTACTTATATTACAGTCAGGGCAGCGGAATACTGATGCGGTGGCAGTCGGAGGATGGGAAATGGCAGGATCCGGTTCCCGCCGCCAAAAACGGCCTGGAAGGCTTCAGCGCCTGCATTGACGGCTATAATGGCATACATGTGCTATACCAGGATTACAACGGAAATATCCTTTATATGAAATACCAGGACGGAGTGTGGAACAGGAAACCTGTCCTTCACAACAGAAATCAGGATACGTCTGACAAACAACTCCACATCGCCTGCGGTGAGAGTGGAATCTATGCCTTCTATGTTATCGAATATATCGGGAAAAGGTATCTCAACTTTCAGGATTTAAAAGACACCGACAGTCCGGCAGCGCCGAAGACCATCGACCAACTCATCGGTTTTCCGGCATACCGGGTGGTTTCCGATACCAATGGAAATATGACCTTATTCTATAAAGGCCTGAAAGAGGCAAAAAAAGTTACAGGCTACAGGACCTTTGATACCGGCACATTGAAATGGTCCGGTTTTCAGCCCTTCCCCCCTCCTCATTCCGATCTGACGGTGCTATGTGGCACGGAGGGCTTATCCGGCGCCATACACCTTGGCCTTCAAAAAAATGCGGAGGGAAAATATAGTCTCATCCATTGCAAGGTCCTTCCCGGCGCCGGTAAATGGGAAACCATCACCCTTGCCGAATCGGAGGAGCCCTTCGGAAATACGGGAATATATGCCGAAGAGGAATGTATCCGGTTTTTTTGGGCGGAAAAAGCGGGGATCACCTGCCGTGTGTCCCATGACGGCGGAACCGGCTGGGATATGGAGCAAAAACTTGACGGTTTCGATGAAAAGCACCTGTCCTGTTTCTCTTATGTCCGGAATATAGGAGGAAAAAAATATGAAGTGCACTCAGCGACTGTCCCCGGGAGCTTTAGTGATACTCCCAGGCTTGCATTTCTTAACCTTGGTACTCCTCCGGTCAACGCTCCGGCGGAGGAAGACGAAGCCGGCAGTCTCAGAAAGACAATTGCCGAGACTTTGAGGCTTTTCTCCGGCAGCATCAATGATCTCAGAAGCAGCGTAAGAGAGCTGGGTAAAAGGCTTGACGGCCTCGATGCGGCCCAGCAGCAGCTTGAACTCGACATGAGCAAGTATGGCATCAAGGACAAATTCATTGAAAACGATATGACAAAAATCAGGTCGGAGCTGGGGGTATTGAAAACCCGTATTGACGAATATGATGTAGTAAAAGCAAAGTCTGATGAACCGAAGCCGCAGGCCTATCCCAGTGAAAAATCCGGTATGTATCCCGGAAATGTTCCGTTGATGCCAGGTTCCGGCTTTAACAGCGTTACGGCGGAGTTTTTGAAGGGGGCTAAAAAATAGCCGGGCCCCCCTCGTATTTCTGTTAACATAAATATCTGCCGCTTAATATAATAATAGAAGAACTATTGGAGGAGAAACTTTAGGAATGTCATTTGAGGAAATAAACCCGGGAGACAGCATTACTATACAAAAAGACATTACAGACGGAATGATTGATGCATATGCAGCATTTACCGGAGATTTCAACCGCATTCATATGGATGAAGCCTATTGCATCAAACAGGGCTTTAAGTCAAGAATCGCCCATGGAATGCTGGTGCAAGCATTTGTATCCACGCTTATAGGCATGCATCTTCCCGGGGACGGCTCTGTTTGGCTTACACAAAATATGGATTTTATTTCACCGGTATATGCCGGCGATACCGTTGCAATTACAGGGACTGTCACTGAAAAAATACAGAGCGCCGGGCTTTCTCTGAAGATGATAAAAATGAAAATACTGATAAAAAACCAATTGGACAGGATTGTTGCAAGAGGCAGCGTAAAGGTGTCCATAAAGTAACTAAGGTGTCCATAAAGTAACTTCGGTTTATAATTTGCCGTCATGACAAACAAACGGTCAGAGAATGAATTGAAGTTAGTGATCGGAGGTAGAAGATATAAAACAGTGGGTCAATGACAGTTTATATACTTATACGGGAAAGAAACTCAATGTATTGCAGCCGTTCTGCAGTGACATTTGCCTTAAGGATATCGCTCATTCCCTGTCAATGCTTTGCAGGTTCAACGGGCATTGCAGACATTTTTACAGTGTTGCGCAGCACAGCCTGAATACCGCCAGACTTATTAAAAAGCAGGGCTTTCCTGTAAAAATGCAGCTTTACGGTTTGCTGCACGACGCGGCGGAAGCATTTGTATGTGATATGCCAAAGCCGGTCAAAGAGCTCCTTCCACAGTATAAGAATATGGAAAACGAAATTCAGGCGGTCATATGGGAGTCTTTTTGTATTCCCTCTCCCACAGCGGAGGAATATGCCGTTGTTAAAAAAGCCGACGAAATGCTGCTGGCATATGAAATCGGATATCTGATGCGCAATGTGGACAGGCAGCCTCGGCGCCTTCCGGGAGTAAAAGGTGGAATCGATGCTTTGCTCTCTTTTGAGGCAAAGTTTGCCGGAAAGCTACGCATGCCGCTATGTATGCCCTGTATACCCAGATGGTATATAGAGGCAAAATTTATAAAAACAGTAAAAAAATTAATCAAGCAAACTAATTTGAAAGCAGGAAATCATCCATGATATCGAGGATCATACTTGTTACAGGCGGAAGCAGAGGGCTTGGGGAAAAAATTATTGAGAGGCTTTCATCCAATGGCATAAATAAAGTATATTATACCTATTCCGGAGAAGCCTCTTCCGGTCCGGTATCACAGCAGAATAACGTTACCGCTGTCAAATGCGATCAAAGAGATGAAGCCCGAATCAAGGGCTGCGTATCGGAAATCCTTTCGCGTGAAGGCAGATTGGATGTGCTGGTGAACAACGCCTGTTCCTCCTTCATGCCCTGCGATTTTTTCACTTCAAATTGGGATATGTTCCAGGACTTGATTGATGTAAATTTGCGAGGCTCCTATCTTTTTGCAAACGAAGCCGCAAAAGCAATGAAGCTTCAGGGTGAAGGCAGAATTGTCAATATCCTGTCCGCATTTGTCCTCAACGTTCCGCCCGAAAAAATCTCCCATTACATAACGGTAAAGTATGCACTTTTAGGACTGTCGAAAGCTCTGGCAGCAGAGCTTTGCAAATTCGGAATCACCGTAAATATGGTATCTCCAGGGCTTATGCGTACGAGTCTTTCAAGCTACCTGCCCCCAAAATACATGGAGGTTGCCGCTGCAAAAAATCCCATGAAAAGACTCACTACCACGGAAGATGCCGCAAAGGCCGTTGAGTTTCTGATTTCCGAAAACGCTCAGTTTCTAAATGGAGTAAACATACCTGTAAACGGAGGGGAAAGCTTTTAATGAAAGATTCAATTAAAATAGCTATTCTTGGAAACTGTACAACTGAATACATCGCTAAAGGGCTGCAGGAAGCAGCCTCCGGCTATAGCATCGAAGCAGTCGTTTACAACGCTCCCTATAACCAATATATACAGGAAGCTCTCAACCCTGAAAGCGGCTTATACCGGAGCAGTCCTGATTTAATCATCCTGTGGCTGGAAGGCAAGGGATTGTTTCCCGAATGGTATGATATCAACCTATTGCTTGAAGAAAAGGGAAAGAAGGAACAGCGCATCTGCGATATGCTGCAGTCGGTTGTATCCCTGGTTGAGACAATCCGCGGCAAAAGCAGTGCGAAAATATTGGTACACAACTTCAAGGTACCGTCCTTTTCTCCTTTAGGCATCCTTGATAACAAGTTTCAGCCCGGTTTGAAAGCGATGACTGCAAGGCTGAATACATTGCTTGAGGAATGGGCCCAGGACAAGGAAGGCATCTATATCTTCGACTATAACAACACCTGTGCGCAGTACGGGACTGACAGAGCCATGGATAAAAAGATTTACTATGCCACAAAGTCGCCGGTCTCCTTCCCCTTTATCCGAGTCGTGGCCGCCGAGTATATGCGGTATATCCTGCCTGTAAAGTCTAAAAATAAAAAATGCCTGGTGCTGGACCTGGACAATACCCTTTGGGGAGGCGTCGCCGGCGAAGACGGTTTGCAAGGCGTGGTTCTGGACATTACCGGTCCCGGCAGGGTATTTTATGATTTTCAGCAAGAGATCCTCAACTTATACACCAAAGGAGTTCTGCTGGCTGTAAACAGCAAAAACAATCCTGCGGACGCTCTGGAAATCATTGAAAAGCATCCCCACATGCTTTTGAGAGAAAAGCATTTTACAGTCCTGAAAATCAACTGGAGTAATAAGGCTGTCAATCTGAAAGAGATTGCGGAAGAGCTTGGCATCGGAATCGAAAGCATTGTATTTATGGACGACAACCCCAAAGAAAGGGAACTCGTCAAAACCATGCTGCCTGAAGTAACCGTGGTTGAAATGCCGGCGGACACCGCCCGGTATGCCGAAACGCTTGAGAAGCTTCCTGAATTCGAGCTCCTTATGATTACCGAAGATGATCTGAAAAGGAATCAAATGTATAAAGCAAATTCCGGACGGAAGGAACTGCTGAAGACCTTCGGCTCCATGGAGGAGTATTTGTCGGGACTCCAGTTGGAAATTACCGTGGATGCGGCAAATACATTTACAATACCTCGCATCTCACAGCTGTCACTGAAAACCAACCAGTTCAACATGACAACCAAACGGTATCAAACCGGAGAGATTGAAAAAATGGCTGCATCGGAGAATTATTGGGTAGCTTCCTGCTCGGTCAGGGATAAATTCGGAGACAGCGGTATCTCCGGAGTATGTGTTGTAGAACTTCAAGGCGCCGAAGCGTCCATTGATACCTTTCTGCTAAGCTGCCGGGTCCTTGGGCTGGGAGTCGAATATGCATTCTTAAGTACAATTATTGGAGCACTTCATGCAAAAGGTGTGTCAACAATCCATGCAAGGTATGTAAAGACGGCCAAAAACTCAGCCAATGCAGGCTTTTATCCTGATGCGGGCTTTTCGGCTGCTTCCGCAGGTCCCGACGAAACATCCTATCAATTGAATCCGGGAAAAAGCGTCAAAAGGCTTGATTATATCAATATAGTAAACAAACTGGAGGATAAGCGTTTATGAACGAACAATTTTTAAAGCTGGTAGCAGATGTCTTGAAAATTGAACCCGGCTGCCTTGTCCGGGAATCCACTGCCGAATCTGTGCCCGAATGGGATTCCCTCACCCATTGGATGGTGATAGGCAAACTTGAAGAGGCTTACGGAATCGAGTTTACTCTGGATGAAGCCACAGAGTTCAAAAACCTGGGTGATATATATGATACTCTTATGCAAAAGCTTAATGGAAAGATCTAGCGAAATACCGGGGACGGAGTGTGCTCCGTCCCCTATGATTCTAATTGCCGTTTTCAACGTAATAGTTCATGTTCTCCAGGGCCCACACCTTATTATAAACATGGCCCTGCATGGATTTCTGGTCATATATTGACGCACAGTAGGGAGTACGCTTTCCTTGCTGCAGCTCTTTGAAAAACTCCAGGTACTTCCATTTGAATTTTCTTACAAAGGGCTCATTTTTGTAAGTTTTGTTACGGATTGTGAAACATGTCGTATTGATTTTATCAAGCTTGCAGTATTGGCGGACCGTACAGGCCTGGCAGCCGACCATCTGGGTCATATCGATATCAATCAGTGAATTTTTGTTCTCATCACTCATATACCCTACTTTAAAGTCGGTATAATTCATGATTCTCGGTGTAAGCTCGGCATCGCCCCAACAGGTTTCCTCACTCCAATAGCCAATTTTTTCAATTAGCTCGGGTCTCATCCCCATGCAGCAGCCATGCACGAAATCCAGAATCACATCGACATGCCCATTTTTAATCTCCAGATATTTTACGCCGTCCTTTGATACGGGAATAACCTCAGGATAAATCGGAAGATAGGGAGCTGACCTTTGGACGCCCAGCAAACCAACCTTGGGAAATGTGTTGAATACTTTCATAAACCGAGAGAGCCAATCCTTGGTATTGACGACTACATCACAGTCGATATTAAAAAAGTACTGCCCAGGCCTTCTTCTTGTGAGATTTAGATTTAATGCGGGAATAGGCCCTGCATTGAGGGGAAGGTGCAGCTTTGATTTGATTCTGGGGTCTGTAACGGATTGAAGATATTCCCAGGTATTATCCTTGGAATTGCTGTCAATAATGTGCATCTCAAAATCTTCTGGCGTATCTAGAATCGATTTTAAGCTTCTTGCCGTTAATCCCATCCGGTTAAACGTGGTGTAGCTTAAAAATGGAGGAATCATAGGATCATTCCTTTCAAATAGAGTGGGTAAATGATTATCGACTTAGTAAATATATTATGTGAACTTCTTTGAAAAAGTTACATTTTTGTGGAAGGTTTGGCTGCGCATTGATGCATAATTTTCTTTTTAAGCTGATGCTGTACAGTAAAATAAGCCTACCTGCACACAGTAGACATAAGTGGCAAATTCAAATTTCATACATATACTATTCCAAGGCATTATTTTGAGTGCATAACTTAGAGCGCTGAAATATTACTTGCGTTTTTTTCTGCAAATGCCGGAGTTTCCGGACCACATTGCAGAAAACTTCAGTGCAGGTGGTACTTTAGACGGTACCTTGGTATGCCTGTATTATGTAAAAAGGAGGTGAGAAAAGATGTCATTTAATGAACTCATTATAAACGGCGGTTTTGAAACAGGAACCTTTCCCCCGTGGATTGCTTCAAATGCGTTCGTAACAGCTGCATTCAGCCATTCAGGCATTTTTTCAGCACAATTGGAAGGCGGGACAGTTGGAGGATTTATTTCACAAATCGTACCTGCAGATCCAGGAGAAAGATTTGAGTTCCTTGTATCACTGGCAAAAGTAGGATCCGCGCCCAGCCCCACAGTTACCATAATAATTCTGTATTTCGATGCAGCTTTTAACTTGCTCGACATAGGGATTATCTTAACTATTCCAACAGGCCGTCTTCCGGACGTTACTCAAAGTAACTGGCTGGAAGTCTATCAGACTACAGATCTGTCGCCTGCCGGTACAACTCAGGCTATGGTATTTATTAGTGCAAATGCGCAAGCAGGTACTGCTGATGTAGTAGTGGACGATGTATCCTTGTTGGAAGTAGAAGGTGGAGGAGCTACTGGTGCTACCGGAGCCACGGGCGCTACCGGTGCTACTGGTGCTGGTGCAACGGGAGTTACTGGCGCTACCGGAGCCACTGGCGCAACGGGCGCTACTGGTGTAGCCGGCGCGACTGGTGCTACTGGACCCACGGGTGTTGCTGGAGCTACGGGTGCTACTGGTATAGCCGGTGCTACTGGCGCTACCGGAGCTACGGGTGTTGCTGGAGCCACGGGTGCTACTGGTGCCACAGGTGTTGCTGGAGCTACGGGCGCTACCGGAGCCACTGGCGCTACGGGCGCTACTGGTGTAGCCGGTGCTACGGGCGCTACCGGTGCCACAGGTGTTGCTGGAGCTACGGGTGCTACCGGAGCCACGGGTGTTGCTGGAGCTACTGGCGCTACTGGTGCTACTGGTGCCACAGGTGTTGCTGGAGCGACTGGCGCTACTGGTGTTGCAGGAGCTACTGGTGCTACCGGACCTACTGGTGTTGCAGGGGCTACTGGCGCTACCGGACCAGTTATATTAAGAAAACTGCAAAAGCCCTTGAAAAAAGGGCAAAAAATACATTATCGGAACTGTTACTTTACACAAGGCACCGCTTTAGTGAGACTATAGGCGGTGTTTTAGTTTGGTAACAGTCACTTCGGGCCATGCTGTCCCGAAGTAGAGGAGGGATTGTAATATCCGCGTGAGGCTTGATTGAAAAATCAGGCCATGCAATGTACCAATTTTATTAAATCGTTTCTGTATATGGCTTTGGCTGATAAAGTAGAGCATCTATTCTAATCCGAAATAGTAAGGAGAATAAGAATACGAGTCATACCCAATAGACGTTTTGCTGAGTATATACTCATCGAAAAATATATAAAAGATAAGTATTTTTACCTTAACTATTTTTTTTCAATCCATTGAAAAACAGAAAATTCACTTCTTTGAGTAGATCCGTATTACTGCTTATTTGCAAAGCTGATGCAAAGTTATGTGTTATATAGTATTGAAATATCTCAAAGTAAACGGTTAATGCCTCGGAAGGAGTGTCCACCGTAATAATTCCCCCTGTACGACCCTGCTCAATAATCTGAAGCATAACATCATGAAAAAATCGTTTCTTTTCCTCGCCGCCGAATAGATCAAGCTCATTCAGTTCATAAAGCTCTTCGGTCAAGAACTCATGGGAGAATTGCTGTCCAAAATCAACCTTGGATAAAAGCAGTTTCTCAAATTTAGTCTCAATCGGTATATCACTTTTCATAATATTTTTGGTCAGGTTGCAAAAATCGTCAATAATATGGCCTAAAAGCTCATTTTTGAGCTTTTCTTTACTTTCAAAGTAATTGTAGATTGTCTCGAGTGAGACATTTGCCACTTTTGATATATTGGCGATGGTTACATTTTTGTATCCATATCGGTTAAAAAGGGCGAAAGCTACATCTAAAATGGTCTTTTTCTTTTTGAGCGTTCGCTTTTGAAATCCGTCCATTAACATTCTCCTTAGAATAATTTTAGAATATGGATATATTATATTACGAAACTATTGACAATTCAAGCTGACAGGATTATAATTCAGGTATAATTTCGAAATATTATTATAAATTATTCTAAAACTTTTTTTGAGGGGCTGATTTATATGAAGCGAAAATTGATCAGGCAGATATCCGTTGTTGTGCTTGTTTCACTCATTCCCGCGCTTTATGCTTTCTTATTTCTTTATGCATATTGGGACCCTGCAAGCCACCTGTCGAATATTTCTGTTGCGGTCGTCAACAACGACAAAGGTGCAGTTATTGACGGTACGAGCAAAAACATCGGAGATACATTTGTGGAACAGTTGAAATCAAACGCAGAAGTTAAATGGGTGTTTACCGATAAAAGTGACGCGGATGATGGAGTGTTAAAAGAAAAGTACTATGCAGAGCTGGACATACCGGAAGATTTCACGGAATGCATTGCATCAGCGGCTGAGGTGAATAAAACGCAGGGCACCTTATATTTTAAATCCAACGACAAATTGGGGACGTTTACGTCATCCATCATGGCAAATATGTCTGCTAATATCGAAAATATGGTTTCAAGAAGCATCACGGAAAACCTTGTTGATACCCTGACAGGCAAACTTGAGGAACTACCTGATAGTCTTCAAAGCCTCAGCGATGGCCTTTCCAAACTTGATGACGGCACAAAACAACTGAGTCAGGGAATGAGTACGCTTACTACTGGACAATCCACGTTTAACAGCGGGCTGACTCAGGTTGCCACGGGGCTTGCGGGTGCAGGCAACGGGGGGCAGACACTTAGCGGGGCCTTACAACTACTTTTTGAAAAAACTACACTTTTTAGCAATAGTATCAATGACAACGTGATGAGTCTTAAGACGCTTACTGACTATTCCGGTCAATACAACAACAGATTTATAACGTTGTCATCAAGTTTAAATACTTACATAGATACAAGCAGTCAACAGCTGCAGCAAAGTATGGAGGTTATAACCTGGCTAAAAAGCTATGTCGCTGAGCATCCTGAAAGTATGGCAGACACTGATATGCAGAAGATTGTTTCGGCACTCGGTTCCATGAGCGGAAACACCGGCGATATATCCGACCCGGCAGCGGTGGCATCTTCGCTAACCTCGGCGCTAAACCAACTTAACCAAACCTATCTGCAGATTAACACCGCCGTACAAAAGTTGCCCGAAGGAATGCAGACGGCATCAACCGTAGCTAGTGCACTTAACGGAGCAGTTGAGCAGTTATCCGATGGTTCTGCCTCTATTTCATCCGGTATCAGCACACTGTCACAAGGGACTACTACGTTGAGTGAGAAGTCCAAGCTTATTCTTTCTTCGGATCAACAGGTTCTCGGCGGCATCAATCAATTGAGGGCCGGAATTGAGCAGATGAAAGCATCAGTGGACAATTCCATACAGCAGCTGAAAAGCCGCAACTCGGCTTTGGAGGGTTATGGAAAGTTTGCTGCCACCCCTGTTAAAATGGAAACTACAAAAATCGGTGAAGCCAAAAATACGGGGATGGCGATGGCTCCCTTTATGATTTCACTTTGCTTATGGCTTGGCGGCCTTATGTTTATCATCATTTTCACCACAATGGATAAAGTAAAATTTGAAGAGATCACTTGGATAAAGAAAAATCTGCTTGATTTCGGTCTGTTCCGCTTTCAACTCATTTCCATCATACAGTCAATATGTCTAGCGTTTACCGTCCTTAACATTCTTGGCCTTCAGGTCGGAAATACTGCGCAGTTCTACGGCATCTGCATACTCGGAGGAGTGACATTTATTACAATTATCCAGGTCTTGGTACTGGTGTTTCAAGATCTCGGCAAGCTGCTGAGTATTATATTCATGCTTCTGCAGCTTACGGCAGGCGGCGGTATGATGTCAATGAAACTCGTCCCTTCCTTTTATCGGGTGATTCATCCATATATGCCGATGACCTATACTATTAATGCGTTTAGGGACAATATCCTGAGTATGGACACAAGCGACTACAATCAAAGTATCACCGTGCTTGTCATCACTCTTATTGCTGGACTATTTATGTCTGCATTGTTGTCTTTTCTCACCCATTTGATTCGCACGAGAAAGAAAGAGATTACTTTCAATACAACAGAGTGATTAATAGTATATTGTCTAATTAAATCATAACAATGAGACATGCCGTGTGCCGCTTTAACACAGATTGATAAGCGATTACACAAAAACCATATACGAGTAAAAATGCCATTGTACGGACATTAAATGAACGCGGCGTGCTATGCCCCTCCTTGTATAAACAAAGCAAAGGCGTGAAGTATAAAAACCCTACGATATACTACTTTTGCCGTACTTATAAGGAGCAATCCAAAGCAGCCTGTACAAAGTACTCCATCAAGCACAATATTTTGGAAGCGGCGGTTTTGTATGTTTTCTTAGGCAGCAGGTTCATGTAGCTAATGCCTATACCGTTGTTATTTCATACATTAACAAAGCTTTGCTAAGAAAAAGCCTATCAACTGGGCTGGACGGCTTAATAACCTCAAAAGAAAAGGAACTTGCCAAGGTTGCACACTACTAGCAATCGCTCTATCAGGACTGGAAGGACGGAAATCTTACTCAAACGTTTTCTTTCCGGTGCGAAGCTCCCGAAGATGAATATGCTTAAAGCGGAGAGGCAATGGCAGACCACTGAAAAAAAGCCTCATACCGGGAGTATCGGACGGCAAAAAAGAGTATGCAAAAGCCTATTACAGCAAAGGCTACTATTGACCCTCTGCTTGGCCTAACGGACACGCAGAAAAATAAGGAAATGGAGCGATAGCGATATGACGCAGCAAAGAACGCAACGCGCTGACTTCCCATTGCTTACTGGCAACAATGTAGCTCACTTTCCACATACGGTATGTTACTATGCTTAATCTGTAACATACGTTTAGCTTCATTGCTATTAAGAATACATAGGAATATACTCCTCTCATAATTAAAAATAAAGAAAGGAAATGCAAAAAGAGAGGAAATACAAATGGATAAAATTATTCATGTTAAAAACTTATACAAAAAATTTGGAGAGATTGAGGCGGTAAAAGGAATCGATTTTTTCGTTGAACGCGGTCAGTTATTTTCTCTACTGGGTCCAAATGGAGCGGGCAAGTCCACTACAATTAACATTCTTTGCACGCTGCTAGCTTATGATGGCGGTTCTGTAATTATGGATAATTTCCAATTAGGAAAGGATGATAAACAGATCAAATCACATATAGGCGTCGTTTTTCAGGAAAGTGTGTTGGACCCGCTCCTGACCGTCCGAGAAAATCTGACTGTTAGAGGAAAGTTTTATATCAAAAATAGTGCTTCCGTGAAGCAAGCCGTCCATGAAGCTGCTTTAGCTGTGGGTGCGATGGAATTTATTGATCGCCCATATGGAAAATTGTCAGGAGGACAACGCAGGAGAGTGGATATATCCAGAGCGCTGATTCATAAACCGGATATCCTGTTTCTCGATGAGCCAACAACAGGACTTGACCCACAGGCACGAAAAATGGTATGGGAAACCATAAAACATTTGCAACAGGAAAGAGGAATGACCGTTTTTCTAACAACACACTATATGGAAGAAGCCAATTTATCAGATTATATTGTGATGCTGGATCATGGTTCCATTGTTGAAAAAGGGGAGCCGGATGAATTAAAAGTTCGTTATCAAGCACGAACGTTGGATGAAGTTTTTTTGCGCGTTGCGGAAGAGAATGGTGAATTATAATGTTTAATTTAGCTAAACGAAATAGTATAATCTATTTTAGAAACAAAAGATTGGTCCTTACTTCTTTGGTTGGAGCATTGATTGTCATTGTGCTTTATGTGGTTTTTTTTGGAAATAACTTAAAAGCACATTATAGCCAGTATAACGGATTGTCCCAAATTGATTATCTGATGAATAGTTGGGCAATGGCCGGGCTGATTTCCGTTGTTTCTGTAACTACAACATTGGGAGCACTAAGTGTAATGCTTTTAGACAGAACTACGAGCCGCAACAAAGACTTTTTAACTTCACCGATTAAGTCGTGGACTTTAGGGGCGGGTTATATTCTGAGCACTTATTCCGCTGGGGTGATTATGAGTGTTGCAACTCTAATTGCTGCGGAATTTTATATTCTTTGTACTGGAGGCCGGCTCCTATCTGTTCGTAGTCTGGTGGAAGCTCTTTTGATTATTCTGCTGACAGTTTTAACTGCAAGCTCCATTACCTTTTTTATCGTCAGCTTGATTCGGAACGCAGATATTTTCCCAACGGTTTCCACTATTATAGGAGCTTCTGTTGGATTTCTAGCGGGTATATATATTCCCATTGGTGATTTCCCTAAAGGGGTGCAGGCAGCGATTCAACTGTTCCCGGTTTCCCACGGAGCGCTGCTATTGCGCCAGGTAATGATGGACGCCCCGATAAAAGTCGTTTTTAACGGTGCTTCCACAGATACACTATCGGCGTTTCAGCAAAGGATGGGTGTAGTATATTGGCTTGGGAACAATGCAGAGAGCCTTTGGTTGCATATCGCTTATATGCTGGGAACTGCAATCCTGTTTTATGCACTGGCACTGATTATTGCATCAAAGAAACGCAAGGAAGTTTAACGTGCTATAAAGTCTGCGGTAAGCCGCATCGGAAAGGAGGGAGATAATGTGAAGATTATAATTGAACCGCCGAATGATGGTGAAGAAGAAAAAGTTATCTTTAAATGCCGAGAGCTTAGTAGTGAATTGATGCAACTTATCGCAAAAATAAATACTGAACAGCAAATGTTAACCGGTTATGATAAAGAGCGGATATATCGTGTTCAACCGTCGGAGGTATACTATTTTGAAGCGGTTGAAAACAGAACTTATATGTATTGCAAAAATAACGTATACGAAATCAAGCAAAAGTTATATCAACTTGAAGAAACCTTTTCTAAGAGTGATTTTTTGCGCGTGTCAAAATCAGTCATATTAAACATCTCCCAAATTCTTTCCATGTCGCCCGCTTTTAACGGAAGATTTGAGGTGCAATTGAACAATGGAGAAAAGGTTATCATTTCAAGACAGTATGTATCTGATTTTAAGCGCAAACTTGAGATATAGGAGGAGACAAAATGTTTAAAGAATGGACAAAAAGAATTTTGTTTTACTTTTGTGTAGTTACAACGGGTAGTGTAGTATCTGCATTCTTATCTTGTTTACTGTTTGCGTCAGATGCTACGTTTACCATATCCTTTTTATGGCAAATTTTGTTGCTTTCTCTGCTAATTGCTTTAATGCCTTTGATTCAATTGATATTAAAGCCTACCATAGAGCTCAGCAAAAAGCATTGGATACGCAGACAACTTATATTTATGGTGGCTATTATTATTGTTGTCCTTGTTTTTGCTATTCATTTTGAATGGGTTAGCAGAACAAATTGGGGTAATGTCGTTTTTGTTTCCGCGTGTGTAATTGGCGTTTACTGGCTAATTCAATTCCTGTTATACCAAAGTGAAAAAAAAGAAGCGGCTCAAATGCTTAAAAAGGTTAAAATCTATCAAGAGAAAAGGAAGAAAAATCAACTATGAACTTATTGATAAATGAGAAAGAATAGTTCTTAATAAAGAATAGCTCTTAATAAAATAGATAGCTCTCTGCTCTGCGGTTAATACAAAGTGAGGCTTTATCCCACCGCTGAATGTGTGTTGGCTTCGATGTATTCTACAATTTGGCCCAGAAGATCGCTGTATTTTACCTTGACGCTGATATTGCCATTTTCGTAGACCTTGATTTGCTCTATAAGCTCAATCACTATATCCCTTGTCAGCTTGTCGATATTCTCGTACTTTCTGAACGCCGCCAAAAACGGGTTTTCCGTGTCAATACCCTTTCCGGGATCGGCGCGTTCCGCTTTCAGATTGGCTATGGCGGCGCTGATTGTTTCGGCCTGCTGTTCATAATCATCTTGCATATGGCGGTAATCCTTATGGGTGATTTCGCCGTCTTTCCAGTCCTGATAGATGCTTTGCTTATACCGGGTAATCTTGGCAAGCTCTTTTTCCTTTGCCGCCATCAGGTCATCAAGCTGAATGGATTGGCTCTTTTTCAGAGGGGCCTTGTTGATACAGGAAATTACCTCGGTATAGGAAACCGCCGTATACACATGCTGCCGGATCGCATATAACACTACCGCCTCTAATGTGTTATGCCTGATGGAGTGTTTTGTGCAGGCGGCTTTGGATTGTTCCTTATAAGTACGGCAGTAATAATATACCGTACCTCTGACTTCGCTTCGTACCATCGACTTGCCGCAATCGGCGCAACGCAGGAACCCGCTGAAAAGATACAGCCTCTTTTGTCCGGGGCCTGTGCGCGTGTCGCGCTTCAATAGTTCCTGTACTTTGCGGAATCTTTCACGGTCAATAATCGGTTCGTGGGTGTTCTCCACGACAAACCACTCGTTTTCCGGCACCGTGTCCTGTACATGGATTTTATAGCTCCTTACCCGGTAACGCCCCTGTACCATATCCCCGGCATATAAACGGTTTTTCAAAATGTCAGTGATCGTCTTGGCATTCCAAAGCGGCTTGTTGTCGGCATTGGGGTTTTTGTACTTTAGGCCCTTGCTCCCTTTATACAAGGAAGGGCACAACACGCCGCGGGTATTGAGCGTCCGCACTATGGCGTTTTTGCTCATGCCGTCCAAAAACCATGTGAAGATGTCCCGTACCATGGAGGCGGCTTCTTCGTCAATCACCAAAGCGTTTTTGTCCTGTGGGTCTTTCATGTAGCCGTAGGCCGCAAAAGAGCCGATATGCAATCCCTTTTCACGCTTCTTGTCAAAGACCTTGCGGACGCTCTCCGACGTGTCCTGTGCGTGGCGTTCGTTCAAAACTCCCTGTACGGGAACGCCGATATTCGTTGCACCCTGTGGGTCTTTGTAGGTGTCGATGCTCTGTTGATAGAGGGAAACAAAGCGAATCTTGTTACGGACAAACCAATCGTCCAAATAGTAGCCCTGGTCTGAATAGTTCCTGAAGCTGCGGGCGAGGTTTTTCACAACCACGCAATTCACTTTTCCGGCTTCTATCTCGCGGAGCATCCTTTGAAACTCCGGACGTTCATCGTCCGTCGTCCCGCTTACGCCATCGTCCACATATTCGCCAACGCATACATACTCCTCGCCGTCAAACTGATTGTTCAGCCAGTCTTTAAGAATCAGACGTTGATTTTGTACGCTTTCGGATTCATCGTAGCCTCTCGCGTCCTCACGGGATAACCGGATATAAAACGCCACATACCAAACCTTGATTTTATTTACCGCTAATGTGAATATATTTTGCCTATCCAGTGGCCGTGCCATGAAACCTCCTTCCCGTCACATTACACCCATATTATACTATTTTGGTGTAAAGCGGCAATGTTGTCGCTGTGGCAGGAAGGCTGTCACAGGCCGCTTTTCTTGCGCCGCAGGAAGTCTATAATTAAGTCTTGGAGGGGCGGGCCGTCGTCGGTAAATTCGATTTTCACTCCCATTTCACCATAACGGAAGCAGTAGGGATTTCTATGTGTCCTGATAATCCACTCCTCACGTTCCTTCCGGGACAAGCTGTTGTCGAAGGTAAGGGCGCTCACATCTACAAGGCTGTTTATATCAACCGTTCGCATATCAACGTCGCGTAGTTTTTTGATTTGTTGTACTGTGAGAGATATAATCATGCACCTCCCTAATTTCGGCATGATTATTTATATGCTCCTTTCCGTTTGTCCTATGAGAAAGGAAAAAGCCAGCGTTTTCGCGCTGGCCGTTGGCCTGATACGGTATTCTTAATAGGAACTGTTGCAATAGTGCCTGTCGGCTTCTTCAACAATGTTATAGTCAAAAAGGTATTTGATTTCTGATACAGCCGCCTGTATGCTTTCACGCGTATAGCTAGGATCTCCCTTTAGCGTATATACTTATCCGCCGCCGGAACAACGGTTTTTATTTTACAACTACAACTCCAATTAGTTCGCCTTCTCCATTTGCATTAAGCTTCGTATATTCGCGCACAGCCTTTATATTCACTTCTCCTTTTCCATCGGGGCCACCAAACTGGCGCATAGACCCTTTGAATTTTCCGCTTTCCAAAGCTTCGCCGTTTGACGATAAAATGTCGATAAATTCGCGGACGAGCTTTCCGTTATAGTAAAGACAATTTTGCTTTTTATCATAAGAT
>JAEZCO010000066.1 GCA_023433505.1 Bacillota bacterium
GCATTACGAAGTCCTTCAAATGCACGACGGGGGAGCGTCCTGAGTATTTTCTCACATATTCCGACGGGCTTTCTCCGGCAACATTTACCCAGCAGGTATCGATTTCCGTTTTCAGCAGGTCGCTGGGTACGCTGGTGTAAAGAATATCCAGTGCGTATACGCCGTCAATTTTTTCGAATTCAAAGTCATGGTTGTGGTAAAGCAAGGTCAAGCCCAGCTCTTTTGCTGCTTTGCCGATGGTCTTGGCGCTTTCGATGACTTCATCGAATTTTTCGCCATTGGGACGGTACTCGGGTGAAAGAGAGGGGATGGCTATGTATTTGCAGCCTATTTCGGCATATTCGCCGACAACCTTCCCGGAATCTGCAATGAGGTCAGTATAGGCAACGTGTGCCGATACCGGAATCAGGCCGGTATCCTTGAGAAGCTTACTGATTTCCGCGGGTGTGCGGCCATAAAGCCCGGCAAATTCTACACCGTCATATCCGAGGGCTTTGACCTCCCGGAGAGTTCCTTCAAAATCCTTTTCCAGATCATCCCGTACGGAATACAACTGTAATGCAATTGGAAACAACATAAGTGGTTCCTCCTAACTTTGAATAAAGTCTGGTTTATGAAATCTAATTGTATTTTAGGGTGGGAAATGGTATAATGCAAGTCAAAACACGGCAGAAACCAGACAAATATTGCTGTATTTTTGTTTGGCTGATTTGCAGGGTGAATACAAACCTGGAAAGCACAGTATGAAATTTTTTTATGAAAACAAGGATTTGACCGTCTTCACTGCATATGGCTCCAATTTGGCCTTTGGAGCGCATCTGCACAACCATATCGAGCTGGTGTACATGATCGAAGGGCATACGAAGGCTTTTGTAGATTCCAAGGAGTGTATCGTATGCGCGGGAGATGCTTTTATTGTTTTTCCCAACAAGATCCATCAATATCAGAGAATCGGCCATGAAAGCTATTTTGTCAGTATTTTTCCTCCGGACCTGTGTCCCGAATTTCAAAGCATATTTAAGTATAAGGTTCCGGTATCTCCGGTCATTAAAAATGTTGCTGAAAATAGCAGGATCCTGCCGCTGATCCAGAGTATCGTCGAGGCCAACGAGGGAAAAGCGCCCTATTACGAAACCATCAGCAAGGGATATTTTCTGGTATTGCTGGGCGAGCTGTTTCAGAGGATGCAGTTTGAAGACTCAAAATCTTCGGATGGCAATACCATCAAGGCCGTTTTGAATTACTGCGCTGAAAATTATACCCGGGATATACAGCTTGAATCCATATCCCGGGCACTGCATATAAGCAAGTACTATGTTTCCCATCTTTTTTCGCAAAAGCTCCGCATGGGATTTAACGAATATATCGGAATGCTCAGGATATCGGACGCCTGCGGGATTCTTGTAAGCCAGGACAAGAGCATAACGGAGGTAGCCTATGCGGTGGGCTTTAATTCAACGCGTTCCTTCAACCGTTTATTTGTGAAATATACCGGCTTGACCCCCAAACAATACAAAAAAAGCAACATCCCGGGCAAGTAGCCGACCGCGTACGGCTGTCCTTTCAGTCAAATGACAGAAGTCGGAAAAGAATTTTTTTCTTTTGCAATATCTTCTAATTTATGAAAGAATGTAGGATAATGAGTGAAGAGATGAATTAACCAGGGAGGTGCCCTTTATGGACAAATCACCCGGCGGAAGCCTTTGCCCTGGTCTGTTAAAGGTATTGGCATAACCTTATTACATAAAAGCGAATGGAGAAAAGGAAATGAACTTTAAGTTGCTGGAAGAGTTTTTGGATCAGATTACCGAATGGAGGATACCGGGTGCAGACTGTGCAGTTTATTATAAAAATAAACCTGTTTTCAGGCATCGTTCAGGCTATGCCGACATTCAGTCGAAGAAGCCTGTTACTGCCGACACCCTTTACTATCTGTACTCTACCTCCAAGGTAATCACCTGTGCAGCCGCACTTCAACTGTTTGAAAAAGGAAAATTCCTCATGTCGGACCCTGTATGGGAATATTTGCCCGAATTCAGGGAAATGTACATACAAAGACATAGGGAGAACGGTGAGGCTGAACGGGTAAAAGCTGTCAACAGCATCAACGTGCGGGATTTATTCATGATGACGGCCGGCTTGACTTATGATCTGAATACACCGTCCATTCAGGCGGCGAAGGATGAAACGCAAGGCAGGTGCCCCACCAGAGAGATTGTGAAGGCCATTGCCAAAGACCCGCTGAGGTTTGAACCGGGCACGCACTGGAATTACAGCTTGTGCCATGACGTTCTGGGAGGACTGGTGGAGGTGGTCTCGGGCAGGAACTTCGGCCGGTATTTGCAGGAAAATATTTTTGAGCCTCTGGAAATGAAGGATACGGGCTTTCACCCTTCGGAGGAAAGAAAGCGGAGGATGGCTACGCAGTATAATTTTGACGAAGAGACAAAGACAGTAAGGGAAGAGGGTTTAACCAACGTTTTTGTCCTGGGCAGCGAATACGAAAGCGGCGGAGCAGGTCTGGTTTCGTCCGTGGACGACTATATGAAATTTGCAAATGCGCTTTGTAACCATGGAAAGGCTCCCAACGGTGAGCAGATTCTGTGCAAACATACCATCGAGCTCATGAAGACAAATCATCTGAACGGTGCTCTGCTTGAGGATTTTAACTGGATTCAGATGGTCGGGTACGGATATGGCCTGGGAGTGCGCACCATGATCGATAAGGCCAAGGGCGGCTCGTTAAGTCCTGCCGGCGAATTCGGCTGGCCGGGCGCCGCAGGAGCCTATGCGCTGATCGATCAGGAAAATGAATTGTCGGTTTTCTATGCGCAGCACATGTTAAACAGCCAGGAGCCCTATGTTCATCCGAGACTGAGAAATATTGTGTACAACTGTCTGGAGGCATAAGGATTCTGCATCGTTTTTTATGCGACAGGGGACGGTTCTTCTGACGCACTTTAAAATTATCTATCAGGAGGTAAGAGCATGCTGGACATCAAGCTGTTAAGGACAAGCCCCGAGCTTGTGAAGGAGAATATCCGGAAGAAATTTCAAGAGGGAAAACTGGTTCTGGTGGATGAAATCATCGAATTGGATAAAAAGTACAGGGACGCCAAATTCCGATGTGACGAACTGAGGAGCCAGAGAAATTCCATCAGTAAGGAAATCGGGGGCCTCATGGCAAAGGGCATGAGGGAGGAAGCAGAAAAAAATAAGGCCAGAGTAAGCGATATGGCCAACGAACTGGCGGAATTGGGAAAATTGGAGGAAGAGCTGTCCACAGAAATCCGGGAGCGGATGATGGTGATTCCAAACATCATTGACAGTTCCGTCCCTATCGGGAAGGATGACAGTGAAAACGTGGAAGTTGAACGGTTTGGCGAGCCGGCCATACCGGATTTTGAAATACCCTACCATGTCGACATCATGGAAAGGCTGCGCGGCATTGATCTGGAAAGCGCCAGGAAAACCAGCGGAAACGGCTTCTATTACTTCAGCGGCGACGTTGCGCGCCTTCATTCGGCCATCCTCGCCTATGCACGGGATTTTATGATCGACAGGGGCTTTACATACTGCATCCCGCCTTTTATGATCCGCAGCGATGTAGTCAAGGGAGTCATGAGCTTCGCTGAAATGGAAAACATGATGTATAAAATTGAGGGTGAAGATTTATATCTGATCGGGACCAGTGAGCACTCCATGATCGGCAAGTTTATCGATACGATTCTGGAGGAAGAGCAGCTGCCCCAGACGCTGACAAGCTACTCCCCCTGTTTCCGGAAGGAAGTAGGCGCCCACGGAATCGAGGAACGCGGTGTTTATCGCATCCATCAATTTGAAAAGCAGGAAATGATCGTTGTCTGCAAGCCGGAAGACAGCGCCGCCTGGTTTACAAAATTGTATCAAAATACGGTGGACTTCTTCCGTTCCATGGACATTCCTGTCCGTACGCTTGAATGCTGCTCCGGAGACCTGGCCGATCTCAAGGTCAAGAGCATTGACGTGGAGGCGTGGTCGCCCCGCCAGCAAAAATATTTTGAAATAGGCAGCTGCTCCAACCTGGGGGATGCCCAGGCCCGCCGTCTTGGCATACGCGTTAAAAATAAGGAGGCCGGGAACTATTTTGCGCACACCCTGAACAAAACGGTAGTGGCGCCGCCCCGGATGCTGATTGCGTTTTTGGAAAACAATCTGAATCAAGACGGGTCGGTAAGGATTCCGGAGCCGCTGCGGATGTACATGGGCGGCAAAAAAGCTATCCTATAGCCGTAAATAAGAGAACAATCATCGCCTGCGGGTCCTCCTGCAGGTGATTTTGTTTATTATTGACGGAAACCGGATTCTCCTTGTAAATCATAAGAAAAAGTTCTATTTATCCGTATAATGTTATACGATGACAGAAAGTGAGGAGTGGAAAATGAGTTTGTTAAGAGAAATATTCGGGCCAAGTAAAAGGGAAATATGGAATGAGTTATCCGGCAAGATCGGCGCTGAATTCCAGGAAGGCGGTTTCTTCGGGAAGGACAGAGTCATTGCACATGTAAAGGAATGGACCATCACCCTGGACACATATACGGTATCAACAGGTAAAAGCAGTACCACTTACACCAGGATGAGAGCACCCTATGTCAATAAGGACGGCTTCTGGTTTACCATTTACCGGGCGGGTTTTTTCACCGAGATTGGGAAATTGCTGGGTATGAAGGACATCACCGTAGGGTTTCCGGAATTTGACGAGGAATTTGTAATTAAAGGAAACGATGAAAGCAAAGTGACAGCGCTATTTTCGGATACCGAGATCCGCAGGTTCATTGAGCTTCAGCCCCGGTTCCACCTTGAGGTGAAAGATGACGAGGGCTGGTTTGGGACACAGTTCCCCGACGGGGTGGATGAGCTGTATTTCAGAGTCGTCGGCGTAATTAAGGATATGGACTTGCTGGAAGCATTATTTAATTTATTTGCCGGGATCCTGGATCATTTATGCCTGATTGATTCGGCGTATGAAAGCAACCCATATGTGGAGCTTTAGCGCTTATGCTTTGCGGACGACATACGGAGCGGCACGGGTGTACAGCCTCTGCGTCAAGATCAGTGAAGTAAAACGGTTGGGAGATGGGGAAGCGTGATGGAATTTATAGAAGAGAACAAGATAAATGCAATCGAGTTCAGAAAAATCACCGGTGAGGAAAAGCTGGAAGAAGTCCGGCAGCTTTTTTCAGACTACGCCCGGTCTTTGAAAATCGACCTTTCCTTTCAGGATTTTGAAGGGGAGCTAAAGGGACTGCCGGGGAAATACGGACCGCCCCATGGAGCTTTGATATTGGCCTCGGTGGATGGAAAGGGTGCAGGCTGTGCCGCTCTGCGCAAGCTTTCCGAGGATACCTGTGAAATGAAAAGATTGTATGTTCGTGATGATTTCAGGAGACTGGGAATCGGTAAAAAGCTTATTTCCATGATCACTGATGAAGCCAGAACGCTGAACTACAGGTATATCAGGCTGGATACGCTTCCAAGCATGAAAAAGGCGCAAGCCTTGTATGTATCCCTGGGGTTTTATGACATAGAGCCTTATGTATATAATCCCATTGAAGGGACGAGATTTTTAGAGCTGGACCTGTCAAGATGACAGGAGACTCCAAACAAAGAGCGTCAAAACAGGGGGAAGTCCCATCCTGTTAGACGCTTTCTTTTAATGGAAATTTCTCTTCTGACAATTGATGGTTTTTTTGGACAAACCTTGTCACTTAGAGGAAGATACATTTGCAGCATTTGCTCTATGATCAGACTCGCTGGTCATTTCAGTGGAATAATACACTTTTTCAGTTATAGAGTCCATGTACTTGAAGCTTTGCTTATTATATAATGTTATTGTCGATCAAGGGGTGCAGCTACCGTATAATCCGAGGTGAAGCCGTGAGTACACAAATCATGAATGCAGCGGAAATCAAGCAAAATAATCTGACTGGAAGAGGCCGTCAATTAGGAAATGTCCTGAAACAAATAAAAAAACACAAGGCGCTTTATATTCTTTTTCTTCCGGTCCTTGCCTATTATGTCCTGGTAAGGTATTGGCCCATAGTTTTGTCCTGGGTCGTGGCTTTCAAGGATTTGAAGATGGGCGCCGGTGTTTTTAACAGCAAATGGGTAGGGCTGGAGAACTTCCGGATCATATTTTCCGACCCGGATATTTTGAAAGTGATTCAAAATACGCTTGAAATCAGCTTGTTGCGCCTTTTGATAGGATTTTTGCCTCCCATCCTGCTTGCGATCATGTTCCACGATATGCTGTTCGCCAGGTTCAAGCAGTGGTGCCAGACAATTATGTACATCCCCCATTTCTTTTCCTGGGTGATCATCTATGGAATTGTCTTTGCCTTTTTTTCAACCGGTACGGGTTTTGTCAACAATCTACTTCAGGTCATGGGCTTTGACAAGGTTGAATTTCTTATGAGCTCCCAGTGGTTCAGGCCTTTGCTGATAGGCTCCTCGCTATGGAAGGAACTGGGCTGGGGGACGATTATCTATATGGCGGCTATGACATCGATTGATAAAGAGCAGTTTGAAGCTGCAAAAATTGACGGAGCAGGCCCGATAAAGAGAATTATCCACATTACATTCCCAAGCATTTTACCGGTCATCAGCTTTGTACTTTGCATAAACCTCGGCTTTATAATGTATGCCGGGGGCGAGCAGATCCTGATGTTTTACAACAGCTCGGTCTATGATGTGGCAGATGTCATAGACACATGGGTTTACCGCGTAGGCCTGGGGAGCATGCGTTTCGGAGTCGGCACGGCTGTGGGGCTTTTCCAGTCCTTTATCGGAATGCTTCTGGTCCTTGTATCAAATTATTTCACCAAAAAGTATACGGGCAACGGTATATGGTAGAATGTGAGGCGGATATGAAAAGCAAAAAGCGGATAGATTCCGAAGCAATATATCAGGCTATTATCAGTGCAATGGTTGCATTACTTTCCGTCAGTATGATATTTCCGCTGATCTATGTATTGGGCATGTCACTGACTTCCCAGTCCGAACTGATTTCAAGGAACTATTTTGTTATCATTCCCCAGCAGCCCGTATTGGTTGCCTATAAGCGGATACTCTCCTCGCCGCCCATATGGAACGCTATGGAGATGTCCTTTATACGAAGTATTCTGGGAACCGTACTGTCCCTGGTGTTTATGCTTATAGGCGCTTTCGTGCTTTCAAGAAAAACACTTCCGGGAAGAAAGCTCTTCCTGATGCTTATACTGATCACCATACTGTTTAACGGCGGTCTGATACCTTCCTACTATGTAGTGAAGCAGCTCGGGATGATGAATTCGATATGGGCCATGATCATTCCCCCGTTGATTGACAGCTTTGGGCTGATGGTTATAAAAATATTCATCGAAAACCTGCCGGACAGCCTGATTGAATCGGTGCAGCTTGACGGCGCAGGGGATTTCCAGCAGTTGATCTACATCATCGCGCCGCTTTCAGGTCCGGCTCTGGCAGCCATAGGGATGTTCACCGTTGTAAACCATTGGAATAGCTGGTTTGACGCCCTGTTGTACCTGAACGGCCGAAAAGACCTTTATCCTCTCCAGATGGTGCTTCGTAACATGATGAGCGTTGAGGGCGGAGGAAACGACATGATGAACTACATGCTCAAGGATACGGAAAGAGTGGCCTCCGAGTCAACGAAAATGGCTACTGTGGTGATTGGCATACTTCCAATTATGATGTTATATCCTTTCCTCCAGAAATATTTCATTCACGGAATCTATATGGGGGCTGTCAAGGGTTGACATAGATTTGTCCTGCGCGCGGACATTCAGTCAATAGCATTTCTATTACATTTCAAATTTCAAGGAGGTAATAAGATGTCGAGTATGAAAAAGGTAATAAGTATGATCCTGGCGCTGGGCTTGTGCCTCAGTATTTTTGTTACCGGCTGCGGCGCGGAGAAAAAGGCGGCAGGGGATCAGGGCAGTGCGTCCACTTCCGCTGCCGGTACGGCAAAGACAGAAGAGACAACCAAACAGGCGGCTGTAGAACCTGCGGCTGTCACGGAGTTTCCGGATGCTTTCCCGAAAACACCGGCGGCTGTTGACCCTTCAGTGTATGCTTATGATGATATGACCAAAAAATACAGCTTTGAAATCATGCTTAGCGGCGCTATTTTCCAGCCGATAGAAAATGATCCCATCAAGCAGTATATGGACAAGAAATTCAATACGGATGTAAAGTTCACAAGCTTGAAGCAGGAAGACTTAAAGAGCACCGTGGCTGTAAGATACTCTTCCGGTGATGCGCCGGAAGTGGTAAAAATGCCCTATGCTTATAAGGATGTGGCGGTTTCATTGTTTGAACAGGGCAACCTGATCGATGGGAGTAAGGTGCTCCCGTATACTCCACAGCTGGCACAGTATGTGACGAAAGCGTACAAGGAGTATGCAACCGTAAATGGAAATATGATCGGGATTCCCAGATATCCTACATTTGCGGATAACTGGGGGCTATATGTGAGAGCTGACTGGCTGGCACAGTTCGGCATGAAAAAACCGACCAGCGAGGATGAGCTTTTTGCGTATGCAAAGGCTTGTGTCGAAAAGGATCCCAACAAAAACGGCAAGGCTGACACCTGGTTTATGGCCGGTGCAGGCGGCGGAAACGATTTTTCAATGCTGGAGCCGTTAAGGAGTATGTATGGGCACCCCAGTTACAATGTGGTGGATGGAAAGATCAACCATCCGATGCTGGACGGTACCTCAAAGAATTTCCTGATGTTCCTGAAAAAGCTCAACGACAACAAATTGCTGGCGCCGGACTGGTATACCATCGACTGGGAGCGCTTCAAATCCTATTCCATGAATGACCAGATCGGAATGGTAAATTATCCGGGCTGGAATCTGATCGACGAAACCTACAATGCTCATAAGAAGGATGCCGAAAGCATAAAGGTGTGGGAACCCATGGACCCGTTGAAATCCAACGACGGCAAGGGTGGAATGTTACCTGTAGGCGGCGCCCCCGATGGAACCTATGTATTTAACAAGGATATTGAAAACGACATGGGTAAGCTCAAGCGGATCGCACATTTTATTGACAGCTGCATGTATCCCAATGAGAATTATTGGGCAATCTCACAGGGCGGAGGCACCGAAATATATCCTGAGGGCTCAAGGGTTACAAAGAATGCGGACGGGACCAATGTTTTCTTCATCAATAAGGATGTACACCCTGCATATACCGAACAGAAGAACAACTGTCTCTGGGATTGGCAGTTCATAGGGTATACCCTCGTATGGCAGGTTTATGATGATGAGCCTGTAGGAGTTCTGGGCAGTAAATACAACATGCATGTGATCAACCTGCCAAGGTACAAGAACAATGATATGCTGATTACACAGGACCCGGCGGTTGATGCGAAAATGAGGGAATTCAAGCTTAAGAATGAGATCGCTTTCGTACTTGGCAAACGTAGTTTTGATGAATGGGACAAGTACGTGGACGATTGGAAAAAGGCGGGCGGGCAGACCTTGCTGGAAACAGCGGCAAAGCAGCTTGGTGTTTCAATGCCGTAAGGGTTTATGCTATAATCAAAGGTGGCAGGCAATTCTGCCGCCTTTGATTTATTTTGCGGTATTCGGCCAAAGCCGAATCACCATAAGGCGAGTGGGGCTCGATGCCCCCGGACTTTTTTGTTTATCGGGAGGAAAAGGAATTGTTCAAGCTGCAGGCCCGTACAAAGCTGATCATTTTATTGGTGATCCCAAGCATTGTATTTTCCTTTGTCACCATCTATTTTGCCAAGGGCTATCTTTCCGAGTTTTTTCGTGAAACTCAACAGGATGCGCTTAAGCGGGTCTCCGAGCAGATCACCTATTCATTGAAGGGCTCCATCGACCAGGTGAATATGCTGGCGCTGGATCTGGAGCAAAGAGTAATGCAGGACAGCAGCCGGGAGAACATCAAGGAAGTTATGGATATTATGAACAGAAACCGCTCCGATTTTATACGCGGTATCGCCTATATCGACAAGAAAGGCAATGTCATCGGTTATCCGGAGGTTTATTGGGAATTCTTCAGTGAAGCGGAAAAGGATATTATCCGGCAAAGTGCGGAGAAAAGTGAAATGGGAGTCTACTGGTCACCCCATTTCTATTCCCTGATGAACCAGGGGAATTCTTACAATCCGGCCAGTATCGCAACAAAAGCCATGTACTACAGGAAAGAGTACGCCGGTACTTTTGCCATTGTTGTAGACCTCGATAAATTTGTTTCCAATACGGCCATCATCGGTGGAAATTATGAAATCCGGACTCTGCTCTATGATGCGGACGGCACACTGGCAGACAAGCAGAATTCACAAAACTTTTTATTCCGGAACGAATCCAAGGTGCAGTCGGAAGCAGAGCTGCAGACCTTTGATTCTGCGGTGAAATATCTTAAGGATAAAAAAATGTATTATTCGGTGTCGGAGATGCAATACCATCCCGGCTGGAAAATCGTGGTCATCGGTGATGTGCAGAAGCTGGAGAGCAAATTCAAACCCTTCAACAGCCTGTTTGTGCTTGTGATCATCTTTGGAATTACAGGCCTGTTCGGAATCTATTTTACAGTGATGTGGTGGTTTACCAAGCCGCTGGTGAAGCTTACAAAAGCCATCCGGAAGGTAGGTACCGGCGATTTCGAACACAGGATCGAGATCAAAAGGAATGACGAGTTCGGCAAGGTAGCAGACGAGTTCAACCGGATGTCAAGCATGATAAAGGACCTGATCGGTGAATTGAACCTGACCAATGAGAAAAAAAGGAATTCGGATTTTCAGGTCCTGCTGTCTCAGGTGAACCCCCACTTTTTGTATAATACCTTAAACTCCATCGACATGATGGTTGACGTAGGCAACAAGAAAGATGTGCACAGAGCGCTGGAGATTCTTGTAAGCCTATTGAAGTACGGACTGGATAAGAGGTCGCAGCTCCGTACGCTTTCGGACGAATTCGACTATATTGTAAAATATATTGAAATATTGAAAATCAGGTACGGCTGCCGGTTTGAATATCGTATGGAGCTGCCCGGAGAATTGGCGGATATAAAGGTTTTGAAGCTATTGCTCCAGCCTTTGGTGGAGAATGCCATTTTTCACGGTCTCCATCCGCTGAAAAAGGAAAGGGGCAATTTGCGGGTAAAAGCATGGCGGAATTTACAAATTCTATGGATTGAAGTTTCTGACAATGGCGTGGGGATGACGGAAGAATTTCTGCGGGACCTCTTGAACGGGACTTCTCCGGAGAGCGGAGAAAAGCCGGAAAACTCCGGCACCGGGATCGGAATTATCAATGTCAAAGAGAGAATTCAGTTGTATTATGGGGAAGATTACGGACTTGATATAAAAAGCGGTATCAATGAAGGGACAACAGTAACGGTAAGGATACCCGCCAGTTTGACCGAAACTGCAGCCCTGCGGAAACGGATCGGAGAACAAAACAATTCCTGGGATGGCGGACCGGACTGAAATATGGGAGGCTGTGAAATATGGATGATATGATGAAGCTGCTGATTGTTGATGATGAGCCTTTGGCAAGATTGAGAATATCTTCCTTTGACCTGGAGCAGCATGGGTTCAAGGTCATCGGCGAAGCTGAAAACGGGCAGGAGGCCCTTCGGCTTATTCCTTTACTTAAGCCGGACATTATTGTCACCGATATTATGATGCCGATCATGGATGGCCTTCAACTGCTGACGGAAATACAGAAACTGGAGAATGCCCCCAAGGTAGTCCTTCTTACCTGCTATGATGACTTTAGCAAGGCACAGGCCGCATTAAGGCTTGGAGCGCTTGATTATATCGTAAAGATAATGCTGAAGGAGGAAGATTTTGTCGAGGTAATCAATAAGGCTGCCAGAGTGATCCAGAAAGAAAAACAAAATGTGAGAAAGGCTGTGCGCAAGACGTTGAACGACCTTATGCTGACAGGGTATAAGGCCTATTGCTCCGAGTATGTACAGCAGCTTTCCGAAATGGGCTTCAAGCCGAAGCTATACCGGTTTATACTGCTTGAAATGGCCCAATCGCAGTTGCTGGCAATCGAAGCTCACAAGCTTTCAATTGAGAACTGGGAAGATGAAATACGCTGTATTGTAGTCAGTATGATGCCCAAATACTGGACTGTCTTTTTATATTCGCAAAGTGATCTGGCCGGCCAACAGTTTAACGAATACACGCTTGGCTTCTGCAGGAATTTCCTTGATAAGCTGGGCATCGGCACAGACAAAGAGAAGCTGGGCTGCAGAATCATTGCCGGAGAAACAAATTCCGACATATACCGCTTGACCCGGGCGTATACTTCGGTTTGTGAAGCACAAAAACTGTTGTTTTATGCGGGGCGGGAAGAGGAAATTATCCTTGAAAGCAAGTATAATGGCTTCTTTACGGGCATGCCTGGCGCAAGGTTCCAGGAATACATCGACAAATTCCGTGAGAATTATTCAAACAGCCAGGGCAAGGCAGCTTCCGAATGCATGCTGTCGTGGATGGATTCCGTGAGAAAGGAATTCAGGCCTTTGCCCGAGGATGTTAAAATCATGGCTTCTCTTTTTTCTACCTGTATCCCCGACAATTTTAGCTACGAATATGGAAAATGCGATTTGTACAATGAAAGCAAGGCTGGCAGCGAAGGTGACGCTATATCCCTGCAGCAGTGGATGAAGGCGGGAATAGAGGCATCAAGCCATATTGACGGTATATGCGGCATCGTTGAAAAAGTGGCGGAATGCCTTCGTGTTCATTTAAAGAACTCGGAGGCTCACTTGCGTGCCGAGATAAGAAAAGCCCTGGAATTTGTACATGACAATTTCCGAAGGGATATCAGCCTGGAGATGGTCGCAGAGCATGTAAAGCTGAGCGCAAGCTGGTTTGGAAATCTTTTCAGGACGGAAACCCACCAGACCTTTAGCGAATACCTTTCCTCCTACCGCATGGCAGCAGCGAAAAAGCTGCTTGAGCAGACAGACCTGCCTATCAGCCAGATTGCTGATGAAGTAGGAATTAATGATCCCCACTATTTTTCACGTATGTTTACCAGAAGTACCGGGCAATGTCCGAAGGAGTACAGGAACAGACTCCGGGCCTGAGCCGGAAACGGACTGCAAAATGAGCATATTGTATAACAAGGCTGATAAAAAAGTGTAAATCCCTTTCTGCTAAAATAACAGCAGAACCCTTTGTCCGGCATAAATGAGGCGGTTACAGACGGACCTGGAAAGGATTTGGCACCGATGGAAAGCGGGAAGGAAATATGCTTTTATGTAGCTCCTGACGGAAATGACGGCTGGAAAGCGCGGATTCCGAGCTTGTCATCGAGGCTATGCAGGGAGAAACGCCTATGCTTTACGGAGGCAGGAGATAACCGGCTGGAGGAAGGAAGACAGCGGAGCTTTCTGGAGGTTTAGTTGCGCTATATTATCCATACAAAAAGAGAGGAATTGATTCAATGGAAAACATTCAATGGGATGTGAAATCCTATAAGATCAACGGAAAGCCTGATTTTTTGGTGTCGGGGGAGTTTCATTACTTCCGGGTGCCAAAACAGGACTGGGAATGCAGGCTGAAGCTTTTCAAAGAGGCAGGCGGCAATTGTGTAGCCACCTATGTACCCTGGATACTGCATGAGCCGGTGGAGGGTGATTTCCGGATGGGGGACATTCCTGCGCGAGACTTTGAAGGCTTTCTGAAGCTGTGCAATGAACTTGGAATGTATGTCATCTGCCGCCCGGGGCCTTACCAGTATTCCGAGATGAAGCACAGCGGACTGCCCGGATGGGTTTGCGAAAGCTATCCTCAGATCATTTCCCGTGATGTAAACGGAAAAATCATGTTTAAGGATTCGGTCTCCTACCTTCATCCGGTATTCCTGGAGAAGGTGAAAAAATGGTTCGACTATATCTGTCCGGTTATTGCTGGGTATATGGCGAGCAGAGGCGGTCCTGTGGCTTTTGTACAGTTCGATAATGAATTGATAGGAATACACGAATGGTTCGGAGGCTGGGATTACAATCCCGAGACTATGGGCTTCGGAAGAGAAGACGGACGGTATGCCGGATTCATAAAGAGCCGGTACGGTGATGTGAAAACGCTGAATAAAGCCTACGGTACGCAATTTGCCGGTTTTATGGATGTACGGCCTTTTGCCGCATCGCCCCAAAGCCTCGGAGAAAGACGCCGGGTCAAGGATTACCAGGATTTTTATTTTTCTACTGTTGCAGAGTATGCATCCGTCCTGACAGAGTGGATGCGGGAAACCGGTATTGATTGTGATTTTGTACACAATTCGGCCAATTCCCATTCAAATTCCTATTACCTCGAGACGGCGGAAAAACTGGGCAAAGGCTTTATTCTGGGCTCGGACCTTTATTATAATCTGAATATGGATTGGGATCAGAACAATCCTACGCCCCAATATGCATTGAATTGCATATTGGCCCATGAAACGCTGCGGCTTATGGGCTTCCCTCCCACGGTCTTCGAGATGCCCGGCGGGAGCTGTTCCGATTGGCCGCCAACTACCCAAGAAGACCTGAAATGCTGTTACATGACCAATCTGGCTTATGGCATGAAAGGCCTCAATTACTACATATTCACCGGGGGCTACAATCCTGAGAAAATCGGAGTAAACGGATATGCCTACGATTATGGGGCCGCGATAGGCGCCGACAACTCCATCCGTCCCCATTACTACATGCAAAAAGAGTTCGGGGCTTTCCTCAAGGAGCATTCCTGGCTGACGGAAGCGGAGCAGGCCTGCGATTTCTATCTCGGGCTGGATTGGGAATACAGCAGGAGCAGGTATTATGCCTCAGGCTTAAAGGAATTCGGCAGTGCCGACGCCTGGAATTTTCTTAAGAAAGGCTTCTTGGCAACAGCGCTTTGCGCTTCCTACTCGCCTCAGTTTCTTGACCTATATAGCGATACGGTTATGGAGAAGACAGACAAGCCGCTGATTGTGGCGACTTCCGCCTGTATGTCAGCGGCAGTGCAGCAAAGGCTTGTCAGCTTTGTAAAAAATGGTGGAAGGTTATTACTATCCCCGGTAATTCCGGACATGGATGAGAATTTTAATCCGTGCACCCTGCTGAAGGAATTTCTTGGTGACCCTGCTGTGGAACGCCTTGAAAATTTTGAACAGGAAATCAATGCGGGACCGGTAAAGGACATATTTGCCGATGAAGGCCTGTGGGTCAGCCGGCGTGACCCGGAGGGCGCCGTCAGAATCGCTGAGGAGCTGTATTCAAAAACCAGTGCAGCTTGGAAAAAGCAGTATACGGGCGGAGGAATGGTAATCTGGCTGGGGGTTAAGTGGAAATACGGGCGGTTTGAACACCGGGATATGATGAAATACCTTTTGGCCGAGCTTCAATGCGGGACGACTGCCGTCCTTTGCGACAATCCGAATCTTTGGGCGACTTTGCGAAGTGATGGGACCAGAAGGATGCTCTTTATCATGAATCTGTTTTCATCTCCGATGAAAGCGGGGATCAAAGTGAAATCCCAGGACGGTTCCTATAGGGACACGGGAATTCACAGCCTTCAGCCGATGGAGGTCAAAACCATAATCATCTGATCACTGAGAGGGTGCTGCCGACGGCAGGCTGCTGGGTCTGGCAGTCTGCCGGAATTGCAGCGGGGTTTGGTTTGTGGCCTTTTTAAACATCCGGTAAAAGTAATGGATATTGCTGTAGCCAAGGCTGTCGGAAATCTGGTCGATTTTCAGGCTGGTGTTCTGCAGCATTTCCTTGGCTTTTTCAATTTTCCGGAGGGTGATGTACTGCTTGGGGGCATGGCCGGTAACTGCCTTGAAGAGCCGTATCAAATGCTGCGGACTGATAAAGAACCTGTTTGAAATGTCGTTGAGGCTGATGTCTTTAAACAGGTTATCATCCATGTATTTCTTTATCGGTGATACGATATCGAGCTGCTTTGAATGGATCAGCTCCGACAGGGATTCCCTGCAGTCATTGTCACCGGGCGTTTCCCGGGAGGTTCTGCCGATAATGACAAAAAGCTTCATCAGCTCCGCTTCGATATAATATTCGTAGCCCTGCTTTTCTTCGAGACTTTCGATGAGAATATTTTTTAAAATTAGCTCCACGTCGGGCTTGCCATGGATATGAATAATGGAGGAATCCGAGAACGGCAGGTTGAAGGTCTGAATAAAGGAAGCATCATTTCGGATATTCAGAAAAAATATTTCCACGCTTTCATCGATTGTGCCGGATTCGTAGTGGGAATCCCCGGGCTTGATGACCATCAGGTCGCCGGCGGATATCCCATGCGTAATTCCGTTCAAATTTAATATTCCCTTGCCATTGACAATATAGCCCAGCTCCCAGCCATCATGGGCGTGGGCAAACATACTGCCGGTAAAATTAAACAGGGTCACAGCGTCTATATGAAGAAATCTGTTTTTTATTTCGGTATTGATGCTGCTGTACATGATTCATCTCCCTTCCAGTCCATCCCATTATACCACAAAAGCTGTCGTGATAATTATGTGTAACGAGAAAGTGAAATGATTGCTTATTGCGGAATGATTATGATACTATTGGGACGACATCAGTACCGGCGTCTACGGAGGATAACGAGGTAATGCATATGAAGCTGACATACGATGAAAAATCGTTTTTATTGGACGGTAAAAGGATCTGGATAGCCGACGGAGAGGTCCATTATTTCCGGCATCCCCGGGAAAGCTGGAGGGAGTTGCTGCTCCGGGCAAAGCGCGCGGGGCTCAACAGCATAAGTACTTATGCGGCATGGAATTTTCACGAGCCTGAAAAAGGCAAATATGATTTTTCAGGAGATAAGGATATTGCTTATTTTATCGACCTTATCGGTGAACTGGGGATGTTCGCCATGCTTCGTCCGGGTCCGTATATATGCAGTGAATGGGATTGCGGGGGAATCCCGGCCTGGGTTTGCAACAAGCACGGGATAAGGACCCGGGAGGATGATCCGCAGTACATGGTTGAACTGGAGGCCTGGTTTGACAGGCTGCTCCCCATACTTGCAGCACGCCAGATCACCAAGGGCGGGCCTATTATTACAATACAGAATGAAAATGAATACTGCGGCGGATGGGATGAAGCCGGCAGGAGTTATATCAAAAAAATAAACGGCATGTTCCGGAAGCACGGTTTTGACATCCCTGTGCTGGGATGCAATGCCCATGCGGCATCCGAACGCGAAGTCCAAATCAATGGCAAAACCAATCCGGAGGACCAAATAATCGATAAGGATTTGATTATTACCTATAATTGCGGCACAAACGTCCAACCTATCTATGATCTTAGAAAAAAACAGCCTTATGCGCCTGTTGTCGTCACTGAGCTATGGTCGGGCGCGCAGAGCCTGTGGGGGCGGATGGAGAGCGATTGGCCGGAGAAGGCCCTGCAGACACGGATTGTGTATGATTTCACAGCCTCCGGGGCTCAGGTTTGCTATTATATGTTTGAAGGAGGCACGAATTTCGGATACTGGGCGGGGGAAAGCATTGCCACTTCGTACCAGTCCGCCTACCCGGTGGGCGATGGCGGTGTTCTGAGGGAAAAGTATTCTATGCTGAAGCAGGTGAATCATTTTATTACCGGCTTTGGAGATTTCCTGGCAGAAAGTGAAGAGGTGCCTGGAGCCAATGGAATTCAAGGGCCGGAAGGCGTGCGGCTCGTATTGAGGAAAAGCGGAAAAGGCTCGGTCCTCTTTGTTTCTCTGGCAGATCAGCGCAAATCAATCCGCTTGAAGCTGGGGGACGGGAAGAATCTTGAACTCACCTTCGGAGATGTGTCAGCCACAGTGATTCCGGTGAATTTTGAAGTGCTGCCGGGAGTCGTACTGGATTATGGAAATCTTGCGCTTTTTACCTGCTGTAAAAAAAGAAATATGGTAGTGTTCTATGGTGCTGCCGGTATCGACGGTACTGTTTCCGTCAATGGGAAGGAGCATCGTCTCCCGGTAAAAAGGAATGACATTACTTCGCTGCGTATCGGTGGAGCGATAATATTGGCAGTGGATGAAAAAATGGCCGGAAGGTACTGGGATGTGGAGGGCTGCCTGTTTTTTGGGCCGGATTTTGCCGGAGAGCTTCAAAAGGACGGCGCTATCCCGCTGCGGACCAGCGCTGCCACTGAAAAAATCTTTTATATCAATGAAAAGGCTGAAATCCTCCCGGTGGAATTTTCAGTCCCATTGACCCAATTTATGCCTCCTGCCCTGACTTCGTGGAAGTTCTTGCCTTGTGAGGAATTATCCGCTGATAGTCCGGGGTGGAATATGCTCTCTTCTCCGTGCTCCCATGAAGATCTGGGAATCTTCCATGGGTATGTATGGTATAAAGCCGAGCTGGAATGTGAAGAGGAAGAGGTGCGGCAGCTTTGCTTTACCGATACGCCAAACCGTGTTTCCATATTTGTGAACGGCACTTATTGCGGCACCTACGGAGAGAAAAGGACGGGCTCACAGCGTCTTGGATATGGGCATCCCGTTGATTTCCGGCTTGAGAACATCAGTGTTCCGCTGCGGAAGGGGAAAAACAGTTTCGTCTTCCTTTCGGACAATCAGGGGCATGATTACGGCATGTTTGTTCCCAAAGGCATTACGGGTCCGGTATATGCAGGCGCAAGAAGGCTTGACCCGGAGAATCCGGAATTCAAGGATTCCGTGCCCGTTTCAGCTACTGCCTTTCAATGGCTTTACTGCTCCAAATACAAACAGCAGGACCCGCTGCCTGCCCTGGAATTCGAACTGGAGCTCCGGCCCGGAGAGAGAGGCTATATAACGCTTCACGACGTCCCATCCTGGATAACGGTGGAAGGGGAAGAGCTGCCGCCTCTGTGCTATCCTCTCAACCTCTGGAATATGTGGCCTCATGCGTCATCGTGGAACAATTATTTACTTCCTTTGCATGAAAAGGGCGGAAGATTCAAAATCAGAATCAGCTTTCTGCTTAAACCGCACCAGTATGTCCTTGATAGGGCGCAGTGTTTCGCATTGAAAGAGTCAGGGCAGCTTGTAAACTGGAGCTGGAAGGCTTTTGATGAAGAGATTGATTTCTCGGGTTGCAAAGAAAATATTGTCGATGATCAAAAAAAGAAGAACGAGGACCTTGTTCTGCTGCTTCCTGCCGGAGCGGAAGGGTCGGGGCGGGACACGGCTTTATGCCTGCTTTCTTTGAAGCTGCTTTTCCGATGCCGGAAGGAAAACAGCCGGTTTTCCTGGACATGGGGGACATGCAGAAGGGACAGCTTTATTTGAACGGCCGCAATTTAGGCAGGTTCTGGCAGGCCGGAGGCTTTAACTCCAGTTATTATCTGCCCAGGGAGTGGATGAAGGAGGATAACCGGCTGGTCATCTTCGAGGAACTGGGAATGCAGCCGCAGAGGACGGCTTTGATTTTCGGGGAGGAGCAGCCTGTCAGTGCGGATGTACCTTTTAAACCGTAAATGTACACGCCGGGGACAGTTCTCTTGTCGCACCTTTGTGGTTTTTATGTAGCGAGGAGTCTATAACATTGCTCTAAATAAGTAAATAAGTTAGGTGACTGACACTCCTAGCAAATATACACACTAACAAATACGGCAGGATTCATGGTATACTTAAATAAAAACAGTGTGGTTGGTGATCCCATGTTCCGTACAATGATTGTGGAAGACGAAATGCTGGTCCGTCTGGGACTGAAAAACTCAATAGACTGGAATAAGTTCAATATGACGGTGATAGCAGATGCGGCGGATGGACAGGCTGCCTGGGAGATTTATCAAAAAGAAAAGCCCGACCTGATTATCACGGACTTGAAAATGCCTGTGATGGATGGCATGGAACTGATTACCCGGATACGGGAAAAGGATAAAAAGACTAAAATTATTATACTCTCCTGCCTGGAGGAATTCGACATTGCGCGCAAGGCAATGTCTTTTGGCGTTTCGGACTATATTCTCAAGCTGACCATGACGGAAGAGGAGATGGAAACAGTCCTGAAAAAGGCCCAGGAGGAACTGGAAAAGCAGGTCAATGAAAATCAGTCCAGGCATAAGGAGAATTTAAAAAAGGATTTCGTCAAGGAAAAGTTCCTGGAGGAATTCCTTTTTTACAATATCTATTCCCTGAAGGAGTTCACGGCTTATGTAAAAGAAGCGGAGCTCAGGCTGAATCCGGGCCGGCTGGTTTTGTGCACCATGGAAATCGACCATTTTGAGATTTTGAAGGACCGGTTTCAGGATGAAAAAGGTCAGCTGATCAAGTCTGCCCTATTGAACATCCTCAACGAGATTATGGGCAATTATGGGAGAGGAGAGGCTTTTTGCGATAATAACTCCTGCTACATACTGATTTTCAGCTTTTATGACATTACCAGCGAGCAAAATGTGTATAACGAGCTTCAATCCATATTGAACGCCATTAAGAACGCAATCAATTCCTATCTGAACGTATATGTTTCTTTCGGCGTCAGCAGCCTCCGCAATGAATATGCCTTCCTGGGCATGATGTACAGGGAGTCCCGTAAAATGCTGGAGCAGAAGTTCTTTTCAGGTACCGGTACTTTTTTGGCCGGGTCTGTTCCGGATTTTGACCGGATTGCGGCGGAAAAAATCAATTCGCTGCGCTCACTGCCCAAATTGCTGAAAATACTGGGGGATTCCGCTGTAAAGGATTATCAGGGGAAGGTCGACGCCTTTGCCGCCAATGGGCCCAAAGAAAAAGAGCAAATCCAGACATTTTTTCACCGGCTGCTTCAATGGCTGTCATCCTTGCTTTATACAAAAGATGATTATTCCACCGATTTTGCGCGGGTGTACAATGAAAGGATTGAGAAGAGCGAGACGCTGGACGAGGCTGTGGAAGCCTTTAAAGGCTTTATCGCCGATACGACCAATGAGGCGATGAAAAAAAGGATCCTCAGCCGGGAAGTGGCGGAAGCGCTTCAATACATCCAAAATAACTACAGCAGCGATATCAACCTTTCCAGGGCGGCGGAGCATGTCAGGCTCAGCCCCAATTATCTGGGCAATTTGTTTAAAAAAGAGCTTCAGGTGAATTTCGTAGAATATCTCAATGAACTCCGTGTAGGAAAAGCCAAGGAGCTTTTGCTGGGGACCTATCTCAAGTCCTATGAAATCGCCGAAAAGGTGGGCTTTACGGAGAATACCTATTTCTGCAGGGTTTTTAAAAAGGTGACGGGGATGAGTCCCAATGAATTCCGCAAGCATTTGATGAAAGAGTGGTCGGAGGAATTGGAAGATGAAGATATTCAAACACCTGAAGGCAAAAAGTAACGTTCACAGCTTCAAGACCCAGCTCATACTTTTCTTCACGGTATTCAGCCTTTGTGTCATAGGCATAGGCTCATATATTACCTATAACAATATTACAAATATCATCAAGGAGCAAAATCAGAATTACCTGGAGCTTTTGTTCCGGCAATCCGAATACAATATAAAAAATATCATGGATGATACCGACAGGGTCATACGGCTCTTCATTCCGGATGACAATGTCATGCAATTTATTGATACCAACAGCTTCAAGCAGTCCTTTGAAGATACCGAGGTGCTGAAAGGCGTCCTGAACGAAATCAGTGATTTTATTGAAAACTACTCCTATATCAATTCGATTTACATCTATACGGAAAATCACAATGTCATCGGGAAAAATTACAAATACAGCAATATTATAAGGAACAGCGAAGAAGGGCTGGAATTTTTGGATTCCGGCATTTATAAGGATGCCAGGGCATCTTATCCCAAAACCGTCTGGGAGGCGGGGCATGACGAAAGGAATTACACCCCGAAGCCTGCGGAAAAAGACCTGAAAGAATCCCTGTTTACAGCGGTCAGAGTGGTAACGTCAACCTTTGACAGCAACAAGAGGTCCGTACTGGTATTTAACATAAAAGAAAGTAAAATTGCGGAACTGTACGCTGAAATATCAAAGAAAAACGGAGGAGATATCTATATGATCGATAAATCCGGCCGTATCATCTCCAGCAGCAACAAAGAGAACATCGGCAAGGAAAGTCCGGTGATTTCCTATATAAGGGGGCAGGACGGCGCCTTTAAGGATGAAGGCAGCTATACCTCCGGTTCCATACAGACCGTATACTACAAGCTGAGGGATACGGATACCGACTGGTACCTTGTAGGAGAAATACCGCTTCAGTTGTTTTCCGGGGATTTTTCGGTGCTTCAGCGGGTGTTTATTTTTGTTTTCCTGGCCACCATCCTTGTCATCCTTACCGTAACCTTTTTCTGGCTTGGAAAAATTACCGAGCCTTTAAAAGTGCTTGCCGCCAAAATGCATGATATGAGCAGCGGAAAGCTGGGGCTGACTTTCCCGAAAATACCCAGAAACGAACTGGGGATTGTAATCAAAAGGTTCAATGAGATGTCTTTAAGCATTGTGGAGCTTATAAAAAAGAACGAAGAATTCCAGGAAGAGAAGCGCAGGCTTGAGATTGAAGCGCTGCAGTACCAGATCAATCCCCACTTTTTCTATAATACGCTGAACATGATCAAGTGGATGGCCATGATGACAAAATCAAAAAATATCGTGGAAAGCATTGTCTCGCTGGGAAACCTCATCCGGCCGGCTTTTAAGAGTACGGATAAAATGTGCACCTTGAATGAAGAAAAGGATTACATTATCAATTACTTGAAAATCATGAACCTGCGTTTCGGCAATGGGATCAGTCTTGAATTCCATGTCCCTGAAGCTCTTGAGACATGCCGGGTACCCAGGTTTATCCTGCAGCCTGTGGTGGAAAACTCCATCACCCACGGCATAAAAAGGCCGGAGAATACGATAGATATCTGTGTGGAGGCATTTGTAGAAGCTAATGACCTCTATGTCGTTGTTGCGGATAACGGAATCGGTATCGGTGAAGAGAAAGTGAAGGAAATCAATACGTACCTGAGCGGGGAGAAAAATGAAAAGTATGGCAGCGAGAATGGGAGTATCGGGTTATACAATGTACACCGGCGTATTGCCCTGAACTTCGGCCCCGAATACGGCTTGTCCCTTGAACGCCGGGAAGGCGGGGGGACAAAGGTAAGGATAAAGCTTCCGGCAAATAATACGATGCAGTAGCCATCATTAAACAACGTCACAGTATCCCTTCGTTAAGGTGGGGGTTAGGGGGTATGGAGGCGTGCCCCCCATTGAAATTGAAAAGTTCAATTTTTTATTTGATTTGTTCAAACAGTGCCGCTTGTTTATTTTAATCGACGCAGCCAGTGGTATTTTTAAATAAATTCGTTGATATTTTCATTTTATGGCCTGGGTCAGCATGGTAGAATTGACTTAGAAAACGGGGGAGAGAATATAGATGCTGACGATTACCAGGAATGACCTATCCAAGCCGAAGCGTTTAAAAAAAGACAGTTTGGTTCTGTTTTTAATGGCCATCCCATTGATGCTTCTTGTAGTAGCCTTCAGTTATGTGCCTTTATTTGGCTGGAGCTATGCTTTTTTTAATTACCAGCCCGGAATCCATTTAGCCGATACGCAGTTTAAGGGCTTCGACAGTTTTTTGAAGCTGCTGGCCGACCGGCAGGTGGTGCCGGTTTTGATCAATACCCTGGCTATGGCCTTTCTAGGGATTCTTACCTCGCCGCTGCCGGTAATACTGGCCATACTCATCAACGAAGTCAGAAACAAGCCTTTTAAAAGGGTATTTCAGACGGTGTCCACGCTTCCGTACTTCATAAGCTGGGTCATCGTATTTGCCCTTTCTTTTTCCATGTTTTCCTCCGACGGCCTTGTAAATTCACTGCTGAATTTCCTGCATATCAGTGACAGACCTGTGAATATCCTGGGGAACCTGGACCTGACATGGTTCTTCCAGTTGGCCCTGCAAATATGGAAAGGTACCGGCTGGGGAGCGATCATTTACCTTGCTGCAATAGCGGGAATTGATGAAGAATTATATGATGCGGCAAAAGTCGACGGTGCCGGCAGATTCAGAAAAATCCTCCATATTACGGTTCCCGGAGTGGCTTCGACATTTCTTGTACTGCTTCTGCTTTCCATAAGCAATATTTTATCCGTCGGCTTTGACCAGTTTCTGGTTTTCTATAACGGTCTGGTGGCAGATAAAATAACGGTCCTGGATATTTATGTTTACAGGCTGGGGCTGGTGATCAATGATTACTCCTATTCAACCGCAGTCGGTATTTTGAAGACCCTTGTCAGTATAATCCTTCTCTTTTCGGTAAACGGCATTTCCAAAAGGATCCGAGGTGAATCATTGGTATGAAGACAAAAGCCATATCCAGGGATGCATTTAATGTTTTTAACTATTTGCTCCTTACAGTATTACTCATCGCTTGCATATATCCCTTTTATTACATTTTTATCTACTCCATCAGTTTGCCGCCGGAAGCCGCAAAGGGTATCTATCTGCTGCCGGGAGGCTTTACATTAACAAACTATGCCCGCGTTCTGGCCTTACCCGGAATATTTGATGCTACCGTTATAACAGTAGGCAGGACGGTAATCGGGACCATTGTCACGGTAGCGTGCTGCTCCATGCTTGCATTCCTGATGTCAAAGCGGGAAATGTACCTCCGGACCTTCCTTTACAGGGTACTCATTATTACCATGTATTTTAATGCGGGTCTCATACCGTATTATTTGACACTGAAAATGTATCACCTTAACCAGAGCTTTTTACTGTATATTTTGCCCGGCGCTGTTTCGGCATTCAACGTAATTTTAATAAAAACCTTTATTGAGCAGCTGCCGCCGTCTCTTGAAGAATCGGCTAAATTGGATGGCGCCGGATATTTCAAGATCTTTGTCAAAATCATATTTCCGCTGTCCATGCCGATTGTTGCCACAATCGCCGTATTTTCCGCAGTAGGCCAGTGGAACTACTGGGTCGACAACTATCTTTTCATCACCAACCCCAAGCTTAAGACCCTGCAGTTGATTTTGTATGAATTCCTTACCCAGACACAGCGGATAGCCCAGGCTGCACGGCAGCAGGGTTCCGGCCAGGCCGTCTTCGAGATGACGCCTGCGGCTGTTAGAATGACCATTACCATGGTGGTTACCCTGCCGATCATTTTTGTCTATCCGTTTTTACAGAAATATTTTGTAAAAGGACTTATGCTGGGAGCTATCAAGGGCTAATTTGAACAACGTCGGTGGGAGCATATGCCGGATTCATTTCGGTATATGCGTTACACTAAATTTAAGAATAACCCCCGGGATTTTACGGAAATTTATAAGTGATTTCCGTCGATCATAAAACAATTTATTTTATGAGGAGGATGTGTAAATGAAAGGATTTAAAGTATTGGCTTTCGTGCTGGCACTTTTCATGCTGGCAGGTATGGCAGCCTGCGGCGGTTCGGCAAACCAGACGACGACGGCAGCCGCTACCCAGGCAGCCCAGACCACTCAGGCTGCTACGGAAAAAACGAAGGAGCCGGTAACTTTGAGGGTTCTGACCACGGATGTTGTGGATTTTAACAACTACCCCGACAATCCGGTGAACAAGGAATTGATCAAGCAGACCGGTATTACGGTCCAGTTTGAGTATGCCGACAAGGACCGCTTCAATGTTATCCTGGCCGGCGGCGACCTTCCGGACATCGTAAGGGCAATGAACAATACGGATGACAATCACCAAAAGAAGCTCATGGACGCACAACAAATCATTGCGCTGGATGACCTCCTGAAGACAAACGGACAGGATATTGTCTCAATAGAGCCCAAAATGCTGGAATTCTCTAAAAAATACAGGAGCCAGGGCCAGGACAAGACCTATTTCCTGTTCCAGGGCGTAGGCAAGGAATCCTATGGGATTGACCAAACCATCGGCATGATTGTAAGGTGGGATTATTACAAAGAGCTCGGCTATCCTGAAATCAAAAATATGGATGATTATTTGACAGTGTTGAAACAAATGGTAGATAAGCACCCGACCACACCGGAAGGGAAAAAGATATACGGAATCGGCTTATGGAACGACATGGGATCATGGTGCTACGCTATGATTACCAGCTTCCTGAACGGTTACATTAATTACGGTACTTATGAGGATCAAAAAACTGTTCTGCCCCTCTACACCCTGCCTGACGGTCCGCATTGGAGTGCGGTAAAATGGTTGTATAAAGCCAATCAGATGGGACTTCTTGACCCTGACGCCCTTATCATGACATACAATGATGCTGCTGCCAAGGCGACTGCAGGACAACTCCTCTATGCTCCAGCATCCTGGCCCTTCAATGATTACAACGCAGCACACGGCGCCGAAGGCAAGGGATATACCGCACTAGCCCTTGATTGGGGCGGAATATGGTCCGGAGCTGATTACTATGCCGGCTGGGACGACAAAGGCTTCTGCATAACAAAGAATTGCAAGACTCCCGACAGAGCCATGGATCTTTTGAATTACATGTGGTCTTATGACGGAGCAAGGCTTGCATACAGCGGCGTGCAGGGCGAACAATGGGATATGATCGACGGCAAGCCCGCCGTGAAGCCTGAAATTCTTCAACTGAAGGCTGCAGGCGGAGACGAATGGAAAAAGCTGCAAATCGCGCAGAACAATCCGGGGCTGGGCTCTCTTGTAGGGCTGAATCCATTCAATATCAACCCCAAGGATAACCAACCTGTCAGTCTCTTTGACTCGGAAGATGTTTATGCAGCCAATCTGAATGCGATGCAGAAGGATTACGCAGACCATTTCGGCGTTAAATATCCGTCACAGGCATTTGCCAAGAAGTTTGAAGAAGGCAAGATGAAGGACAACAGTCTGGTCAACATGTATGTAAGCGGAGCTATGGAGCAGGCACCCAGCGACATATCCGCCATCAATTCCAAGGTGGACCAGGCGTTTATAAAAGCTGCGGCTAAGGCAGTACTGGCAAAGAGCGAAGCGGACTTTGGGAAAATCTACAATGATTTTGTCAAAGAAGCCAATGACCTGGGGTATCAAACCTATATCGAATGGGTTCAGAAGGCTCACGACGCGGCTCTGGCAAAACTGGGCCTGAACTAAAAACGGTATCCACGGGCGGGAATTGACCTCATTGTCAGTTCCTGCCCGTATTTTTCCCGTGGATTTGATTTTTTTGAATCCGGCATTTCTCTCATTACTCCTAAAACTTCCAGACCATAATTGAAGGTTTATGCCTGCGCCCATATGGCACAGGCACGGTTTTTAGCTCAATAAGGCATCGTCATTCATTAACCGAAAAATATTTCCCGGTTATTCCTTGATCATGCCTTTAACTTCGACTGCAGAGCAGCTTCATCCGGAAGACTGCAAGGGGATGACTTGTTTTTATGTCATAAAGGAAAAGTGAGTTAATAGAAAGGATGTTGAAAAAGATGACGGAGAAAGTAGTTTCCAAAAAGTCTCAAAAGGCCTTCAGGAAAATCATAGCGCAGCTTGTCATGATCGCTGTGGTGTCCATGTCCCTTGTTATAGGGGTACCCTGGAACTCATTTGCCGCCTCGACGTATTATGTGGATGCGGCAAACGGAAACGACACGACGGGAAACGGCAGCTCGGGGAGTCCGTGGAAGACCATCGGCAAAGCGGCAAGCGCCATGGCGGCCCGCGATACCTGCAAAATACGCTCGGGCGTCTACCGTGAAACGGTAATCCCTGCAAATTCGGGGACATCCGGCAACAGTATCACCTTTCAGCCGGATACCGGCGCAAATGTAACCGTAAGCGGAGCCGATCTGGTCAGCGGCAGTTGGACGGTTCATTCGGGCAATATTTACAAAAAGACAGGCGTAAATCTGGGGATGGGGGACTGGCGGGACCAGGTATTTGTGGACGGCAGCTCCATGAACCTGGCGCGGTATCCGAACACCGCCGCCGGCAATAATTTCAATCCCAATTACCTGGAGATTGATGCGGGGACCAACGACGGTTATGTACTGGATTCTGCCCTTACCCAGGCCAATGGTTACTGGGACGGCGCTATGCTCTGGATAGCGGATGCCGGGATATGGAATTACAGTATGGCAAAAGTATCGACTTATACGACGGGACGCTTGAATATCGACAGGACTCAGCCGTCATACAGCGTCAGAATGTCAACCTACGATAATAACATCAAGCTTATCCGGAATTCCGACGGTTCGGTGCTGGGGACTTACGGCATGACAGTCCAGCAGAATACAACCTACAACTTAAAGGTTGTAAGCTCCGGAAGCAATATCCTCGTTTATCTGAATAACGGAAGCTCGCCTGTGATTACAGCGGCAGACAGCAGCTCTGCAGAAGGCAATTTCAGTCTGGCAGTGGAATCAAGCAGCAGCTCTGTTGCAGCGAAGGCAGATTTCTGGAGTACGGACATTACCGGCCTCAGCGCCAATCAGGTCCTGGGCAGGAAGTTTGCGGCATTCGGAAACTCAAGGGGCTGGCAGGACCCTGAAGGCAGCGGCTTCTGTGAGATCATCAGCGGTTCGCCGACGGTAGCTAGGCTTTATACCCAGCCTCAAATCGGTGAAACCGTGGGTAGATATGAGAATGCTTCAGTTGGAAAGGATTTTACTTTTTCAACCAATGTCAAGCTTCTGACGGCAGGTAACGTGTACCTTGAGTTTAGAAAGGCCGAACCGAAGGTTTCTGCCGCCGCGCTGGGAGACTGGGGATTGGGCACAAGCCAGTATTTTATTCTGGGTAAGCTGGCGGCGCTGGATTATCCCGGTGAATGGTATTATGACAAGCCGGCGTCGACCTTATACCTGCAGGCCCCCAACAGCGACAATCCCGGAGACCATACGATTGAAGCAAAAGCAAGAAATCTGGGCTTCGACCTTGCCGGCAAATCCAATATCGTCATTAAGGGGATAAAACTATTCGGATGCACCATTGATACCACCGGCGGATCAAACAATGTCATCGACGGCATCAATGCCAACTACCCGTCCTATACCTACGGATACGCATATAATGTGGGCGGTATTTGCCTGGGCGGGACAAATAATACGCTGAAGAACAGCACAGTGGCCAATTCCACCCAGTGCCTCGTCACCGTCCAGGGCGACAGCAACAAGGTCATAAATAATTTATTGCATGACGGGACCTATGGGCCTATCAACTGGGAGTCCCTGATACAAATTACCGGAAAAGGACACCTTATCAGTCACAATACGGTTTACAATTCCGGAAGGTCGGTCATCGGCGGAGAGTTTTTTGCCTGCGACATCCAGTATAATGATTTTCACCACGGCAACTATTTTGCAACGGATACGGGCTTACTGTATACGGCCCACAACGACCTTGGAAATACCGAAATCCACAACAATTGGTGGCATGATAACTCCAACCGGCTGGGAGGCTGGAGCTGCGGCACCTATCTGGACGAATCCTCCGCAAATGCCCTGATATACAGAAATGCATACTGGAATCTGCAATGGCGGGGGATCGTCGTCAACCATCTGTCCAATTTTATCCATGCCTTCAATAACTCCACCTATAATGTATCCGGCATTAAATACTCCGAGCCGGACTATGGCCTGGATGCATACATTGACAGGATATCCAACAATATTGCATCGGATCCTTCAGACGGCAACGGCGAGTCACGTTTTCCGACAGGAGCTTCCAGCCTGGGGGCTGTTTTCAGCAACAACCTGGCTTATGGCGGCGGCAGCCCCTTGTTTGTCAACCCGGGTGCCGGAGATCTGCGCCTACAGTCCGGATCGGCCTGCATCGACCTGGGGACGGTTATAAGAGGAATCGCGGATGCCTATACCGGCAGTGCTCCGGATATAGGCGCTTATGAATACGGAGGGACTGTCTGGACGGCAGGGCACAATTTCGACAATCCACCCAATCCTGTTTACAGTGTCACAGACACGGATTTCAAAAATCTTGTCGTAAACGGCAGTCTGGACCTGAACCGGATGGGAGAACCGGCCATGAACAGCCTCTATGGATGGACACGGACCAATGATTGCACGGCTCAGCCCGTCTATGACGCTTCAGGGGCCGCTACAGCAAGCCGTTTCCACTGGGAGACCGGCTGCAGCCTGGGTGCGGGGCAGGATGGAATAGAACAGACCATTACAGGCCTGACGCCGGGTAAGACATACGAAATCCGAGGCTATTTAAGAGCAGGTGCAGCCAATCAGACAGTAAGGCTGGGAGTAAAGAATTATGGAGGCTCCGATACCTATCAAAGCAATACCGGCGATACCTCCTGGGAGACAAAGACCTTCCGGTTTACCACAGGACCCTCGGCTACCAGTGCTACAATTTATGCCTACAAGTCAACCACAGGGGGATATGCCTTCGTAGATGATATTATGGTTTCCTGCACAACAACGGTACCTGGACCGACGTCGACGCCGGCACCTACGCCAACGCCTACTCCTGTGCCGACAGCTACGCCTACTCCGGTACCTGGCACGATTACTGTAAATGACAATACTACCGGCACGGCAGATAATCAGTTTGAGTTTGTGGGCTCATGGGGCTACAATTCCAACAGTCCGTATAATTATCTGTCGGATTGCCATTTCTCCATGGCGGCAAACGACTATTACCAGGTGAGGTTCTATGGCACGCAGATCAAGCTGTACTCCGAGTTCCAGGATATTGCGGGGATAGCTGCGGTGTCTGTGGATGGCGGCAGCGAAACAACGGTTGATTTCTATTCTTCCACCCATACGGGAAATACTCTCGTCTATACCAGTCCGGTGCTGGCAGCAGGCGAACATATACTTAAAGTACGTATAACCGGAAATAAAAATGCTAATTCCGGCGGGGTCTGGATCGTTGCCGACAGAGTGGACATTATTTCCGGGGCAGCCTCGACCCCAACTCCTACTCCGGTACCAACACCCACGCCTCCAGTCAGTGGAATGGCTGCTTACTGGGCATTCAATGAAGGTTCAGGAACGACTGCCTCTGATTCCATTGGCACAGCCAGCGGAAATGTTTCAGGCGCCGCATGGGTAAACGGCAAATCCGGCAAAGCTCTGGACTTTAACGGCCAGGACAGCAATTATGTCGCTGTGAGCGGAAATGCCGGTACCTTCGACCGTTTGACCATAGGCATGTGGGTCAAGGTCGACAGCCTTCCCCATGAATGCAACTCGCTTTTGTCATGCGATGGCTGGGACAGCGGTGATGTTCAATTCAGGATCGATTCGGCGAACAGCAACCTCATATTTGCCTTAAACGGCAACAGCAGTCCGGAGGATCCCTACTACGGAGGAGTGAGTTCTACTTCCAACTCCTTCGGTCCTTCCATGTTTGACAGCTGGCATCACGTGGCGGTTACCTACGACTCGGTAAGCAAGACAGTAAAATTTTATATCGACGGTGTGCTGAATAAAACGGCCACCTATACTTCGGCACGAAGCGCAGTGCTGTCCGGTTTTGAGCTCGGCTCCTACAATTGGACTTCCAGAACGCTGGACGGAACCATTGACGAAGTAAAGGTATATAACCGCGTGTTATCGGGCAGTGAAATTACAGCTCTGGCGCAGTAAAGAGAGATTAATGAAAAGAAGAGAGGAAAAGAGCAAGATAAAAGCAGCTAAAAAACAAAATATTCCACAGAGAGGATAAAAATATGGACAAGCATAAACTGACACCACGCTTGGCTTCACGTCTGACATCCTGGGTTCTCAGCATTTTGCTAATGGCAACCGCACTGCCGGTGACAACTTTTGCAGAAACTCCCGCCGGCACCGGCGACCCGGGTAACCTCCTCCAAGGCGAGATTCTTTTCCCCTTCAACGAGGGTACCGGTTCGACCTCCACCGCCCTTTCGGACGGGCTGACGACCACATTGAACAACTATGTGTGGGATGTCGACAACGGCCGGGGAGGTACTCCCGCGATCTCCAGTGACAACCGAGGCGCGAGTGGGCTCACAATTAACTACGGCGCTCAGTTCGCAAGTGTAAATGACCTTACCATGGGTGTCTGGGTCAAACCCGCAGCTCCCAGCGCCGGAACAACCAGTTCTTTAATGGCCCCGCCTTATGCCGGCACCCATGGCGATTGGGGGTTCAGTAACGGAGAAATCTGGTGGAGTATCAACTGGGGCACCGAAGCAAACAATTACGCCGACACAAGTATAAGCTTCCTATCTTATGGATCGGACGGCTCCGAATGGGATGGCGGCTTTTCCGCAACAGCAGGGAATCTGGCTGACGGTGAATGGCACTATCTGGCGTTCTCCTGCAGTACGACAGCGAAGACAATCAAGCTGTATCTGGACGGCAAGATAATCGGCGATAAAAATTATACTTCCCTAAACCCTGTCAATCTGCAAGCATACAAGTGGTTCGGAGGGAATGGCTATCAAGGACGCGCGTACACAGGTCTCATGGATGAGCTTTCAGTTTTCCCTTTAGTTCTCGACGATGCTGCGCAGGAAGCACTGTATAGCAGAGTACCTAATACGAGCGGCACGGGCCAGCAGCCTGATCCAGCCGACACCGATCAGGTGGGCGACAAAACCTATCATGTGGCCAAGAACGGCAGCGACAGCAACCCCGGCACTGAGGCCGAGCCTTTCCTTACTATTCAGAAGGCAGCCGGTGTTCTCCTGCCTGGCGAGACAGTTATACTACACGAGGGCGTGTATGAGGAATCCGTACGCCCGAAGTACAACGGCACGGCTGATCACCCCATCACTTATAAAACTGCCGACGGCGAGAAAGCGGTTATCTCCGGCGCGGACCTGATCACCGGGGAATGGCAGACGGCGTCAAACCCCACTGCGGCGGAATATAATGCGGATGATGCAAACCTTTGGAAAGTAGGCGTCAGCTTGCCAATGGGCAATTACCGCAATCAAGTTTTTGTAGACGGCGAAGCCATGCTGCCCTCACGGTATCCGAATGTCGCGAAAGATGACGCATACTACCGTCCGAACTGGCTGACCTATAAGTTCGACGGCGCTAACGCCAGCGTTGGCGGCTGGTCTTCAAGCACGGGCAAGTTAAACGACCCCGGGCTAAACCAACCTGCCGGTACCTGGGACGGTGCGTCCATCGTGGGCATGGACAACCGCGGATGGTGCCTATCCGGCGCCGAAGTCGTCTCGTCCACGCCCGGCTGGCTAAATCTCACAAACATTAACTTCTACGAACTGGGCCCAACGGGCTACGCCTCAGGCGATAATTTCCCTTACTATATCCAAAACGCCATGGCGGCCCTGGACGCGTCCTATGAGTGGTTCTACGACCAGAATAGCGAAACCCTGTATCTGCAGCTCCCGAACGGCGAAAACCCCAACGGCCGCGTACGTTACAAAGCTCGTGAATGGGGGTTGGACCTGTCCAGCCGCAAGTACATCCATATGGAAGGTATTGACTTGAACGGCTGCAACATGACCATGCGTAATGGTGTGGGCAATGTAGTTGATAAAATGACAGCCAAGTATGTAACAGATCACATGTCCCCCAGCAATGAGCGGGGAGGCATCATCGTGGGCGGCAGCAACAACACCCTAATCAACAGTGAGATCGCCTATTCCTCCGGCGCGCTGGTCACTGTCGAGGGCGAGGGTAACAAGATCGTTAATTGCAAGCTGCACGATGCTACTACCGGCCCCAACCTGTTTACCTTCTCGATAACCATTTCGGGGATTAACCACCTGATCAGCCGCAACGAGGTGTATAACGCCAGCGGCACTCTGGTCGGAGGAAGCTTCTACGCCTGCGAAATCTCCTACAACAACATTTACGACGGCAACTGGCACAGCACTGACTGTGGCCTGATTTACTTAGCTTATAGCGATTATGGTAACAGTCAGATTCACCACAACAAAATTCATGACTCTCACAGCGATTTTTCCAATGGCGTGTACTTCGACCTGGGCTGCAAAAACGCTCTGGTATATAACAATGTATTATGGAATTTGCCGTGGACGTCTGTTTTTGTAAACTCCAGCTCTGAGTTTATATCAGTGGTCAACAACACAGTATACCAGGGAGCAAGTAATCATGATAACCCTGAAATTTACACGAACTCTCCCGGCTACGCCTACATGGACGTTTTTGTAAACAACCTTGTGGATTCACGCGGTGTGGGTACTGACAACGTCAACGCCGGCGCAGTGGTACAGGACAACTACAGCAGGCCAAATGACGACATCGATGGGACCGCAACCTTTACGAACCCACCGGCGTTTGACTTTACTCTGAAATCCGGTTCCGGCGCGGTTGGCGCCGGTATAGTGGTCGAGGGGCTAGTAACAACGCCGAATGCAGGCGCGTATCAGCCGGGAGATGCCTGGAATGCCGGCCTGAAGGACACTCCGGTAACGGTCGGAGATGTCAGCGCCGGTCCGCAGCTCCTGCCCTACGCAGACAGAAACCTGTTGTTCAACAGCGGTTTTGAGTGGCCACGTGTCAGCTTCACGGGCATGGGCACATTACCCTATTGGCAAAAGTCCGGAATAGGAAGCACATCCCTTGTCCAAGCCTCTTCATCAGCCGACAACGCGCATGCCCGCGAGCAGTATTCAGTGGAACTGACCGGTCAGAACATCGGAATCGAGCAGACGATTACCGGTCTGGAGCCTGGTAAGGATTATGTGCTGCGCGGCTTTGGACGGATGGGCAGCGGCAGCAGCGCCGATGGCCAAAAGGTTGAAATAGGCGTGCGTGTCGGTGAGAATACCTTCAATGGTAAATTGGATCGGCCCGCATGGCGATCGGTATCCATCAAATTTACTGCAGACCAGACAGGAACAGCCACGGTCTATGCCACAAAGACCACAGCCGGCTCAAAAGCCCTGGTAGACGATTTCTCGGTTGCGCGTGCCGATCTGGTGCCCAATCTTGAGCCCGGCAGCGATGACCTGTATCCGATGCTCAACTCCCCTGTGGCACTGCTGGACGATATGCTGTTTAATGATTCCCAATGGACTGTCACCAACCAGTCTTCGTTTGCAAAAGACGAACCGTCCGGCCTCACCCTGGAAGCTCAGCCCGGCCAGTCGGCCGCCGCCTTCTACACCCGGGAAAAGTACGGAAACAAGGACTTCTATTTGAAATTGGGCGAGGATGAAAATCTTGACGCTCTCGACCTGACCGTTATACTCCGGGCAAACGCAGCGACGCAAACTGCCAACAGGTACGAGATTGCTATTCACGGCACGACAGCCACACTGACCCGTTATTACAGCGGTACGGCAACACAATTGGACCAATGGACGGTGGACATCAACGACCGGCTCCTAAAGGCCGGCGCAGTATGGGAAGATAACGGCAGCGGCTACGGCATTGTGACCGTGACCCTTAAGAGCGGGAACAATACGCTGTTCACCTGCCAGGATGAAAATAACCTAAACATCTCCGCCGCAGGCTACTTCGGCTTGGCGACTGATTCATCCATCAAACTCGGACGCGTGACCGAATATGTGGATATGGGCCCGGTCATCGCAGATAAAGGCAACTGGAAATCCAATTCTTCAATCAGCTGGGAGGATAACGACGCCAGGTTGACCCCTGTCGGGAGTGCCACCGCAGGTTACACCGGCAGAACATTCGGCGACGCAGAGTTCGTGGTGGGCTTCGAGTCCGGCCTGAACACCGGGGCGTTCCCATGCTTTATCCTGCGGGCTCCGACCCAGCAGGATCTTCTTGATAACCCCTGGAGCGGCGCAAAATATAGTGTTATCATCAAAGAGGGCTCCTTTGAGATTCAGCACTGGCCGGAAGTATGGAAGCCCGGTGCAAGCATCCTGTCGGCTGACGGCAGATCTGTACTGGCGGACAACAAAGGCTTTGTACTGCCGTATAAAGACACACTTGTCAAGGTCAGCACGGTAAACACCGACAATGGTGTGTGGATCCGCCTCAAGGCAGGCGACACCATCGTCGCAAGCTGGATTGACGAGAACAATTATATTCCGGACGATGGATATTTCGGCGTCTGCGGCTACACCGAGCCAATGTCTGTCTCTGTGCCCAACGACAGTACGTATGTTCCTGTCATCGGAGACCCGGACGCCAATCCCGGCGGCACTGTGGACATCACTGCGCTGGAAAAGCTGATATCCGATGCCGAAGCACTTGTTGAGACCGAGTACACGCCGGCGAGTTGGGCAGTGTTAGAAACAGCCTTAGACAATGCGAAGGCAGTTCTTGCAAACCAAGCCGCGACCCAGGCGCAGGTTGATGCGGCGGTTACGGCGCTGCAAGCGGAGATAACCGGTCTGGTGCAAGCGGATACTGAAACACCTCCCCCTACGGTCAATCATACAATCACTGCAAGCGCCGGCAATCATGGTACAATCAGCCCGAGCGGAGCAACTGCTATTGCGGAGGGAACAGGCAAAACCTTCACATTTACTCCAAGCAGCGGTTATAAAGTTGAAAATGTATGGGTTGACGGTTCGATAGCAACAGTTAGCGGAAACAGCTATACATTTACAAATGTCACAGGCAGCCACACCATTTATGTCACCTTCAGCCAGAACAATAGCGGTAACTCTACGCCAGCACCTACGACACCGGCACCTACGACGCCAGCACCTACGACATCAGCACCTACGACATCAGCACCTACACCAACACCTACACATACACCCACACCAGCACCTACACCCACACCGTCAGCGGCTGCCGCACCGATTAAGGTTGAAGTTCCGGCGCCAGTTGTTGACGCTGGTAAGGGAGAGGCTACAGTGGCAGTTGATAAAGCTGCTTTGGACAAGGCACTTGAAAAGTCGTCAGTAGTGTTGGTCGAAATTCCGCAGATAAAAGGAGTAGAATCATATGTAGCTACCTTGCCTCCAACAGCTTTGACCTCAGGCAATGCAGAACAGAAGATTCAGATCGCTACAAGCCTTGGCACGGTCATGGTACCTGGAAACCTGTTGAACAACGGACAGGTCAATAACAGTCAGAATGTGGGCATAACAATTGCCAGGGCTGATACAAGCAGCTTTGACAGTAAATTGAAGGCTGAGATTGGAGACAGGCCTGTTATAGAACTCCTCTTGACAGTAGACGGCGAACAGAAGTCATGGAACAACCCGAAAGCTGCTGTAACAGTATCTGTACCCTATGCGCCAGGCGCTGCGGAACTGGCAGATCCCGAACACATAGTCGTATGGTATGTTGACGGCGAGGGCAAGGTGACTTCCGTACCGACAGGTAAATATGACCCGGCAACCGGAATGGTCACGTTTACTACCACACACTTCAGCAAGTACGCAGTGACCTATGTTAAGAAGACGTTCAGCGATATTGCAGGCTATGCATGGGCTAAAAAGGAAATCGAAGTATCGGCCTCCAAGGGTGTAATCAACGGTACATCTGCAACTACCTTCATGCCTTCGGCCGCTATTACCAGGGCGGACTTCATAGTACTTCTTGTTAAAGCTCTGGGACTTAGTACAGACGTGGACAGCAACTTCGCAGATATAAGCCCGACGGCCTATTATGCCGATGCGGTAGGTATAGCCAGGCAGCTTGGTATTACCAACGGTGTAGGCAACAACAAATTTGATCCTAAAGCAAATATTTCAAGGCAGGATATGATGACGTTCATCTACAGGGCTATGGCTGCAGCAAACAAGAACCTGACTGAAGGAACAAGCGCAGACCTTGAGAAATTTGCCGACAAAATGAAGGTTGGAAGCTATGCTGTGCAAAGTGTTGCAACCCTTGTAAAGAATGGCATTGTATCAGGTGACGGTGCAAACATTAATCCTCTGGGGAATGCAACAAGAGTTGAAACAGCAGTATTAATCTACAGGATATATAACAAGTAATACAATATATTAATTCATTTTAGCTTTAAGGAGCGGGTTTTCATACCTGCTCCTTTTCCTGCTAACTATACAAATATGGCAGATATCGGTTAAAATAGTAATATGAAAAGGATGGATATATTATGAATTTTAGACTCAATTACATAAGGAATAGTATAGAGTATAATCAGGACAGCCTGAAGGAAGCTGCCGACGGCGGAAGGAAGCGTTATGAGGCAGACGGAATCGCTGTTGAATATGAAGCGCGTAAATATGAAGATGGGCTGGAGGAATACCGTTTACTTGTAAAAAACACAGACTGCGAACCTTTTGATATAACCAGGGCACTTCCTTTCGCAGCCAGACTTGATACCGCCGGAAGTGAAATGCAGTACTTTATGAGTGGGTGGGCAGAAGAATACAACCTCAAGGCCGAGCCTATCAAGCCCATGGTATTGCAAAATGAAAAGGGACGTTCTTCAAATGGATTTGCACCACAGCTTTTTTCAAAAAGGGAAAGGATTATCTGGCTGCAGTGGCGGTGGCCTGGTCAGGCAACTGGAAAATAGAAGTAGAGCAGACAGGGCAGGAGTTTACGGTAACTGCAGGTATCACGGATGTGAATTTCCGGAAGACGGTAAAGCCCGGCCAGGTCTTTGATTCCTACAGGGTACTGGTTGTATGTCCGGCGGATGGAACTCTGGATAGCATTTCACGTGCTTTTACCACATGGCACAGGAAATACAACTCGCCAAAGCATACCGAAGCGTATAAGCTGCCTGTGGAGTGGAACCACTGGTGGCCATATGAAGATTCTGAAGTGAATGAAGAAAACGTTAAAGCCAATACTGATAAAGCAAGCGAACTTGGCTGCGAGATTTGTGTGCTGGATGCAGGCTGGTTCGGCAAAGGAGCATTCTGGTATGAGGTACGCGGGGACTGGGAAGCTGTTAACAGGGAACGTTTTCCCTCGGGCATCCGTGCTCTCTCCGACTATGTGCATTCAAAAGGGATGAAATTCGGCATATGGTGCGAAATTGAAGCCCTTGGTGCCAATAGTGAGCTTGGCAGGAGGCATCCTGAGTATTCGGCGGTACGTGATGATAAACCCATGGGATACGTTTGCTTTGGCAATACCGATGCCTGGAACTGGGCATTTTCTGCACTTGAGAATTGATCGTCGACTATAATGCCGACTGGTTCAAAATAGATTTCAATCTTGATCCCGGATATGGCTGCAACCGCACCGATCACGGACATGATGCGGGAGACGGCCTCTATGAACATTACAGTGGACTTTACCGGCTGATGGATGCCGTCAGGGCAAAATACCCCCAGGTTATCCTTGAAGCATGTTCTTCAGGGGGATTGCGCATTGATCATGAATTATTGCATCATTTTGATCTGACTTTCCTCTCTGATTCGGACGAAACTGCAAAAAAGATGGGATTTTACCATCACAACCTTGCCATATTGCCGCCTGAAGCGTGCCTGCACTGGGCCTGGTCAGAGACCAAAGCCGGTGATAACCGTGCCAGGCCTTTTCCTGCATTTACTCCGTGGGATCCCCGGTTTACACCCTGGCAAATTGATACACATATACGGATAGGCATGCTGGGCGCATTCGGTATATCTCATAGGCTTCATCTCTTTGATGAAAAACTTAAGAAGGTTTTTACCAATCACATAAACTTTTATAAAAATACAGTCCGTGAATTCATCAGAAACGGTATTGTATACAGGCTGGCACCAACTGAATTTGTGCAGGATATTGAACTTTATGCCGTACAATACAGCCTGAAGGAGCAGAGGCGATTCCTGGCTTTCGTCTTTGCAAAGGAGGAACAGCAGGTTGTTGTAAAGCTTAAGGACCTTTGCTTGAAAAACATGTATACGATAGAGATAGTGGATACGGCTGAACACATCGTCAGAAGCGGCAAGGAGCTGACGGATAGCGGCCTTGACCTCGGCAGCCTCCGCCCCTGGGAATCAAGAGCGGTTTTGGGAACAATCCTGCTTGAATAAGCAAATTTATACGCTGTGAGATAGGCGGGATAATTGCTATTTTAATAATTCGGCATTTATGCCTCGATAGTATTCGATGTTACTGTTCATACGGAGGGGGGCATATAAAAATATTCTGCAACGAACTGTACATTTTTTTGAGTAAGGGACAAATATTTGGTAATGATTAGGATATTTCGGCTCAAATTACATCAAAAACGAGCAAATAACGGCGTATTAACACGTCTTTTGTCCCTTACTCGAAATTTTGTACACTTAGTCGAATAATTTTTCCCATCACCATTCCCCCTGTGAACAGTAACTATTCGATTGAATTTCGATATAAATTCAATACGAGCGGTATTCAATTCTTTCCGCCAAAGGGTTACAATAGAGATATGACCTTTCGGAAAGGATGAGACTTCAATGTTGTATGAAAGGTATCCAAAGGATACACTCGCAAAAGCATTGCTCAAATATGGGGATTTCAAGCCGTTTCCTGCTGCTTCCCAGCGAAGCGGGTGGGAAATGCTGTCCTCAGCGTTGAGAGAAGAATATATAAAAAAGGGCGAAGACTATCTCAACTACAGCTGGCCTCCCATTACAGCCACACTGTACATGGATTTTGCCCGGAATGGGGATGGAGAAGTCTATGGCAAACGATATTTCGAAAGACGTCTGGCATTAATATATCTGTCATTGGCCGAATGCATGGAAGGGCGCGGAAGATTTACCGACCAGATCGTCAACGGAATATGGAGTATCTGCGAAGAGAGCTTCTGGGGCACCTCCTCCCATTATTATATGTTCAAGGACGCAAAGCAAGGCCTGCCGGATGTTACCGAGCAGGTACTGGACCTGTTTTCACCGGAGACAGGGGGGCTGCTTGTCTGGGTGTGCTATCTGCTGGAGTCTCAGCTCAACGGGGTAGACCCCCAGGTCTGCCGGCGGTTGAAGTGGGAAGTCAAAAGGCGTATACTGGAGCCCTTTTATAAAAGAGAAGATTTCTGGTGGATGGGGTACGATAAAAACGTAAAGGTCAATAACTGGAATCCCTGGGTCAATTCCAACTGCCTGGCGGTTTTGCTGCTCATGGAGGAGGATCAGCAGCGGAGAATCCGCGGTGTTTCCAAGGCCCTGTGGATGCTGGACCGATTCCTGGAAACCTATCATGAGGACGGAGGCTGTGAGGAAGGGACCAGCTATTGGGCGGCAGGACTTTTATTCAACTGCCTGGAGCTTCTGAACGGCGCATCCAAGGGCTGTATCGACCTGTACAAAGAGCCGGTGATTCAAAATATGGGACGTTTTTTATACCGGGCGCATATCCATGAAGACTATTATATTGACTTTGCCGACGGAAGCGCAAGATTGAGGCTTCCCGAAGAACTGATCTACAGATATGGCTGCCGCATCCAGGACCCGGGACTGCGCGGATTGGGCGCATACATATACCGCTTGCAGCAGAGCGAAAGCAGCAAAGCCCTGATGTATAAAAGAAAATCCACGAATATTCTGGAGCTGCTCTGGAGTATTTTCAACCAGAGTGCATTGGAAGCGGATACATCTAAACCCCCTTATGTCCGTGATATGTGGCTGCCGGGTATCCAGGTAATGGCGGCCAGAGAACAGGAAGGCTCATTTAAAGGCTTGTATCTGGCGGCTAAGGGCGGAGATAATTATGAAAGCCATAACCACAATGATGTAGGAAACTATATCGTCTATTTTGACGGGCGTCCTGTGATTGTGGATGCAGGGGTGGGAGATTATACCTCGAAAACCTTCAGCCCTCAAAGATATGAAATTTGGACAATGCAGTCTTCCCATCACAATCTTCCTACAGTCAACGGTATTCAGCAATGCGCAGGAGTCCGGTATAAGGCAGAGGGCGTCAGTTGCAAGGCGGAACCGGATTTATCCGGTATTTCCATGGATATTGGGGCCGCCTATCCGGAAGATGCGGGAATTATTTATTGGAAGCGGGCCTGCTTATTAAACCGGGCTGAAAAGCCTTATGTGGAGATCACTGACGATTTTAAACTAAAAAAAGTGCCGGACAGCATAACGATAAGTCTGCTGACGCCATGCGGCTGCAGCTTGAGCCCTTATGGCCTGATCCTTCATGAGAAAAACGGGGCGGAAATCGCAGTAGAGCTTGACCGTTCTGTTTTTGACGTTTCAATAGAGCGCATCGATATCTGTGACGAGCGGATGTCCCCCATCTGGGGAGACCACCTGAACAGGATACTCCTGCGTATGAAAAGTCCTGTAGAGCAATACCAATGGAAAATCAAATTTAAAAAAGCGGAGGAGCCGGTATGAGAAAGATCAAAGTAGGAGCAATTCAACCCAAATATATGGAGGTCCCGGATAGATACAACTTCATGGATGAAAACTACAAAGCTTCCGCTGCAGAGGTTGCGGAGCAATATGTAAAAAAGCAGCTGGATATCACCCTGCGTCTGCTTGAGAAGGCCGGCGCCGAGGGCTGCGATATTGTAACGACAAGTGAGAACATTACCGGCACCAGCTTTTACGGAATGGATGTTTCGGACCGGAATATTTTCCCCGAACTTTTGGAGCTGTCCTCGGACATTGCAGAAACCAGCCTGTCTCAGTTGTCGCGCAAATTTTCCATGTACATTGCGGGCTGTTACAATAAAAGAATAGGAAACCAAAACTATAACATTGCCAGCCTCTTTGACCGGAAGGGCGAAATTTGCGGCCAATACCGCAAGGTTCACTTGCCGCCGGATGAAATGTGGCAGATAACCGAAGGGGACAGCATTGATGTGTTTCAGACGGATTTCGGAAAAATCGGCATCTGCATCTGTTATGACATGATGTTTCCCGAATTTGTCCAGATACAGGCGTTGAAGGGCGCAGAGATTATTTTTCATCCCACTGCGGGCTACGGCTGGTATGACAGCATCGGGGAAGCCACCTTGAGGACCCGTGCCAACGACCACAGCGTCTATATCGTCACGGCAAAGAATTATCTCTACAACGGAGCGGGTAAAAGCAGCGTCATTGATTTTTGGGGTCAGACCCTTGCCGATGCGGGGTTTTATGAGGATGCCCTTGTCACCCGGGAGATTGACCTGGATTTTGCTAAAACGCAGCCGGAATGGTATTTTCCCACCCAGCTCTCCGGGGTGGCTGATGTCAAAAGAAGAAAGCTGATGGAGAGAAAGCCTGAGCTGTATGAAGATATTTCCAGAATCCGGCATGAAAAGCTGCAGGTCCCTGACAGGGCGGCACAGGAAGAGTTGATCCGGTCTATAAAAGCGGGCCGCTGCCATTGGTAAAATAAATTCCATGTGTTACAATGGACATGGATAGAAGCTTTTCACCGTTACATTTCAGGAGGGCCGTCATGTATAGGATTTTGATTGTGGAAGATGAAGAGATCGAAAGAGAGTACCTCCGCAGGCATATTGACTGGAACAGTATGGACATTGAAATCGCCGCGGCGCTGGAAAGCGGCGAGGAGGCCCTGGAGTTTGCCGACACGGTCGACATCGATGTCCTGCTTACAGACATAAAGCTCATCGGGATGTCCGGGCTGAAGCTTGCAAAGAAGCTGCTGGAGAAGAAGCCTGCTTTGAAGGTCATCATTCTCTCCGGTTACCAGGAATTTGAGTATGCCCGGGAAGCCGTTGAGATGCAGGCTTTTTCTTTTTTGACCAAGCCGGTGGATGTGGAGGATCTCAAAGCAGTCCTGGGGAAGGTGGTTGTCCGGTGTACCGACGAGGAGCTGGACCGGCTTGAAAGAGAACGGTTGAATCACCTGGTGGAGCAAAATATGCCTGTTCTTAAGAACAGGTTTTTTGACGACCTGGTCAGCGGCAGGCTTTCCGATGCGGAAATCTATAAAAACCTTACCTATTACGGCCTTGATCTCCTGGGGGACTGCTTCAATGTCCTCGTTGCCGAAATTGACAGCTTTGAGGATGTGGTTGACGGCATGGAGCAAAGAGAGGTACATCTTCATATTATCAAGGTTCTGGAATGCTTCGGGCTGGCCGATCAAAAAATCCGGGCCGTAACCTTCCACCTGAACGGAGGGAAATATTCCACCATCCTTGGATTCAGCGGTCTGAAGACGGAGGAGCTCAACGATGCCTCCATAGGCATTGCCCAAAGAATCCAGGAAAAAGTGAACAGGCAGTATGGCTTGAATCTGACCCTGGGAATAGGAAAGGGCGTCACCAGGATATCACAGCTGAAGCTGCCTTTCAAGCAGGCTTCCGACGCTCTTGCCTATAAATTTTACATGGGAAACAATCAAATTATCCATTACAATGATGTCAATTATTTTAAAAACAGTAGCAGGGTGGACACGGACGAAGCCTGCAAGAGCATTGTCACAGCTATTGAGCTCTGCGACAGGGAAAGGCTGGATACCGGCATTGACCGGCTTTTCAACGACATACGCAGTCAAGCCTGCACCGATGTGTATATCCGGAATATTTGCATCCATGTGATTTCAAAAATATCCGTCATCCTGCAGGATATGAACGAGAGCTTCAGCGGAGTTTTCGGCAGTGAAACCCTGATCTGGGAAAAGCTCCTGAAGCTTGATACGGTCTTTGATCTTCAAATGTGGCTGAGAAACATCCTCAATACGGTGATCAATTATTTGCTGGATAAAAAAAGCGGCTGCAACAAAAAGATTGTAAAGGACATGATCGCCTATATCGAAAAAAATTATATGGAAAATATTTCGGTTACCGACATCTCAAGGGAGGTGTATCTTTCCCCCAACTATACCAGCATCCTGTTTAAGAAGGAAGTGGGGGAGAGCTTCACGAACTATCTTATCGAATACCGGATCAACAAGGCAGTACAGCTGCTGAAGGAAACGAACCTGAAAATATATGAAATCGGTAACTGCGTAGGGTATACCAATACCTCTCATTTTTGTTCGGCATTTAAAAAATATTACGGAGTGAGTCCCAATGAGTTCAGAGAGAGGCTTTAAGATATCCTTGCATGCAGTGAAGCTGAAGGGGTGGCTGAAAAAAATGAAGCTGATACCCAAATTAACTCTTTCCTATATTATCACGGTGGTATTATGCATCCTGATTGTAGGCGGCTTCTACTATGTCATGCTGCAAAACAACATCAGAAGCCAGACGGCAGAGCTTTTCAACAATACGATGCTTCAGGCGCGGGAGAATATAGAATACAAAGTGGAGCTATACAATTCCCTGGCTGAGCTCATGTATATGAACCGCAAAATGCAGGAGCTGCTGTTTAAGGAATATTATGATGTTATCAGCCGCAGCCTCGCTCTCAATGATGTCATGTATTTTATCCTGCCTTTGACAGATGGGTATAAGGATATCACACAGTTTAGCCTGTATGTCGTTAACGATACCCTGGTACCTTTTGAAAACTATATCCAAAGTATAAAAACCCTTTATAAGAATGAGGTTTTTGAAGATCTGTCCCAGAGGAATGACAGCACGCAGTGGTTTTTATACGATGAGGTTTCCTTGAAAAATGAAAACGGAACCGTTCCTCCTGTGGGGGATGCATTTTCAGAAAATCGGCCCCGGGCGGATGTGGTCACCAATCTGGTGCTTGTCAAAAATCTCCGGTACCTGCCCAGGGGGAAGTACTTGGGTGCCCTGATGATCAAGCTGGACAGGGAAAGGCTTTTTGGCGGGCTCAACAGTGGGGCGGGTAATCTTGAAGGGTGGTTTGATATTGTCAATTCCAGGGGGGAAATGGTCTACAACGGCGGTGCAAATGAAAGCCTCCAAAATGAAGGAGAGACAAAGAACGATATCCGGGCAGTGCAGGATAACTACAAGCAGCTTGTTGTTGGTTCCGAGACACAGGTCTCCCTGGATGTGGGCAAAAGAAAATTTCTGGTTTTGAAGCAAAAAATCGATCAGACGGATTGGACACTGGTCTATGCAAATCCGATGGACAGGTACCAGGGGGATTTTAAGCAACTGCAAATGCTGACGTTCATCCTGGTCCTCCTCTGTTTGGCCATATTTGTCATGCTTTCCTGGCTCATGGCAATGAAATTTTCAAAAAGAATCCGTGTCCTTTCCCATTCCATGAAGCTTGTCCAGCATGGAGATTTTGAGGTGCGGATCAAGGCCGGCGACGGGGATGAAATCGATGACCTCGGAAACGGCTTCAACCGCATGGCCCTGGAACTGAAAAACATGGTGGACGAGGTGTGGAATGTAAAAGAGCGGGAGAAGCAGGCTGAATTGAAAGCCCTTCAAGCTCAGATCAATCCCCATTTCCTCTATAATACCCTGGCCTCCATCAGTTATATGGGCGCGGATTATGGGGCTGTGGAAGTAACGAATATGTCCAATTCCCTGGCGAAATTTTATAGAATTTCCTTAAGCAAGGGAAATAATATTATTACAATCTATGATGAACTGGAGCATGTTAAAGCCTACATGGAGATACAGAATGTACGCTTTAAAAACAGGATCCGCATTGTCTACGATGTGGACGAGCATGTGCTGGAAGGACGCTCTCCCAAGCTTCTGCTGCAGCCTTTTGTGGAAAATGCCATCATGCATGGCATGTGGGTGGATAAAAAGCATATTACCATACGGATTGTTATCCGGGAAGTAAAGGGACAGGTTTGCTGGAAGGTCATCGACGACGGCGTGGGAATGCCGAAGGAAAAGCTTTTGTCCCTGGCGGAAACAGAAAAGCCGGGTACCCACGGCTATGGCATCGCCAATGTCGACCAGCGGATCAAGGTGGTCTTCGGAGACCAATACGGCGTGACGGTATTCAGCCGTCCGGGCATCGGCACGGTGGTTACCATTGAAACTTCTTTAAGCATCAAGCATGGATCAGCCATATAAGCGTCTGGGAACCGGTCGCTGCGGCCGGTATTTTCCGGCAAAGACAAAGCGATCTTCCGGGGCTCCCAAAGATTCAATGCAATCGAAATAAACAGATGATTTTTAGTATTGTTTTGCCGGTTTTCATCCGTCATAATAAATGTATAAGTATTGTGAACTCCGAATGGAATGGACGATGCAAGCCATGAGGAGATTCCGCTGCCGGCAGGGAAGATGATATTTATAGAAATGAATAATATTATTAGTAGGAGGCTGCAAAGCATGAAAAAGCTCTTGTCAACACTTCTGATTTTCGCATTGTTACTCACATTCCTTTCCACCGGCTGCTCCGGTAAAGTTCCTCCAGGCGACGGTAACACAACGGCTGCGGCAAACAGCAGCGCATCGGAAACGGCACCCGCCCCGACGGTTGATCCCATGGCAAAGTATGATCCGCCTGTAGCAGTAAAATATGCAAGGCTTGCACTTCTTGGCGAAAAGTTCCCCGAAGGTGTTTCCTATGAAAACAACGTATGGACCCAGGAATATCTCTCGGAGCTGGGAATCAAGCTGGAAACCGCCTGGTCGGCAGAAGGCACGGAGGCCTATGATACAAAGCTGAACCTTTGTATAGCCAGCAATGACCTTCCGGAAATTTTCCCCTGCAACGCGGCACAGCTGCAAAGCATGGTGGAAGGCGATATGCTGGAAGACCTGACGCAGGTTCAAAAGGATTATTCTTCCGAAGCAATTTCAAAGGAATTGCTTTCAGATAAGGGAGAGGCACTGAAGCAGGCTACTTTTGACGGAAAGCTCATGGCACTTCCCCAGAATTCCGTTGAGCCCGCGGATATGGAATATGTTTTTGTACGGGATGACTGGCGCCAGAACCTGGGCCTGCCTGTACCCCAAACCATGGAGGATGTTCTGGCAATGGCCAAGGCCTTCGCTACCCAGGACCCCGATAAGAACGGCAAACCGGACACTTTTGGATTGGGCGTGAGCAATAAGCCTTTTGAAAATTATTTTGCCATGCGGGGCTTTTTCAACGGCTACGGCGCATTTCCCTACCAGTGGGTCGAAAAGGACGGAAAGCTTGCCTATGGCAGTATCCAGCCTGAAATGAAGCAGGGACTTGCAAGCTTAAACAAGCTCTATAAAGAGAAGGTCATCGATCCCGAGTTTATCGTGCGTGACTCCTATGCTGTTTCGCAGGATGCGGTTGCCGGAAAAGTAGGTATCGGTTACGCTCAGTTCTGGCTGATTACATGGCCTTTGCCCGACGCTTATGCAAATGACCCGTCGGTAGTATGGAAGGCATATCCCATCCTGTATGCCGACGGCGTGACTAATAAAGGCGTGAAAGCCGTAATGAAGCTGGATAAAATGTATGTCGTCAAAAAGGGTATGAAAAACCCTGAAGCCCTGGTAAAAATGTATAACTTCTTCTTTGACAAGATCTTTGGCGATACTACCGATCTTAAAAAATACAAAACCGACGGAACATACAGTATCATGGGTTGGGCGGCAATATCCACCTTTGTCGGCGAATCAAGAAACCGGGTTACGGCAAGAATTGTCACCGACGCCATTGATAAAAAGGACGAGAACCTTATACAAAATGAGGACCAAAGGACATCCTATAATTTCATTAAGGCATTCATGGACGGAAGCAGTAAGGATAAAAGCGGCTGGTCAAATTATTACCTGTTTTACGGACCGGGCTCGGTATGTGATCTGGAAGCCAAGTACATCGAAAACAATATAGCCAAACCTGATTTGTTCTATGGCTCCGACACTCCGGAAATGGTGGATAGAATGGCCATACTGCGATCGAATGAGGAAGAAATGATATTGAAAATCGTTACCGGCGAAAAGCCGCTGGAATACTTTGATGAATTTGTTGCAAGCTGGAAGAAGCTGGGCGGAGACAAAATCACCGAGGAAGTCAACCAGTGGAGGGATAACCTCAAATAAACCGTCACAGTACCCGGGGCAAGGCTGTCAGCTTTTGCCGGCCTTGCCCCGGGTACTAAAAAACGGATCATTCTTATTTTAAGGGGATTGAAAATGATAGGAGAAAGCAGTAAAGCCAGGCAAGTCCAGTGGTCTTTATATATGATGTTAATACCGGCAGTCATTATCACAGCCATCTATTCGTATGGTCCCCTGATAGGACTTACCATCGCCTTTCAGAAGTTTGAGATTTCCAAAGGACTTTTCGGGTCCAAATGGATCGGCCTGGACAATTTCAAGTATATTTTCCTGCTTCCCAATTTTGGAAGAGTGCTTTACAATACGATCTTCATTTCAACCATGAAGATGGCCCTGGGCCTTGTGTTTCCTATTTTGGTATCGGTATTGCTCAACGAGGTAAAGCTTGTAAAGATTAAAAGGTCCATACAGACGGTAATTTATCTTCCGCACTTTATTTCCTGGGTGATTATCGCCGGATTGATGATCGACATCCTGTCCCCTTCCCATGGGATTGTCAATCATGTGCTCAAATCCTTTGGAATCGAGCCTATCTTTTTTCTTGGAGATAAAGGAACATTTCCGTATATCATTGTCCTGTCGGATGTTTGGAAGGGATTTGGCTATTCTACAATAATGTACATGGCGGCATTAACTACAATTGATCCAAATCTATATGAAGCGGCAGAAATGGACGGCGCCGGCAGGCTCAGAAGAATTTGGAACATTACGATTCCGGGAATTACGCCGGTGATTGTGCTCAATGCGACCTTGATGCTGGGACAGGTTTTAAACGCAGGCTTTGATCAGATCTTCAACCTGTATTCCCCCATGGTTTATGAAACCGGTGATATTATAGATACCCTGGTCTACCGCATCGGCATGCAGCCGGGCGCAGGCAGGATGCCGCGGTATGACATAGCCACTACCATAGGCTTGTTCAAATCCGGAATTTCCTTTGTACTGATCTCCATCGCCTACTGGATGGCGAGCAAATTTGCAAACTACAAAATCTTTTAACGGAGGTACCCCTATGAAAGAAAATGCTCTTCGAGAGGGCACTTTCAACGTACTCAACTACACTTTTCTTATATTGCTCGGACTGGTCTGTCTGTTCCCCTTCGTCCATGTGCTGGCGGTTTCATTAAGCGGCTCCGGCGCGGCTTCGGCGGGATTGGTCGGAATATGGCCGGTGGATACCACCGTGGACGCATATAAGTTTGCCTTCAGTAAGCCCAGATTTCTCGGGTCTATGGTGACGTCGCTGAAAAGAGTCCTTCTGGGTGTTTCCATCAATACGATTTTAACGATTCTTACTGCATACCCTTTATCGAAGTCAAAAAGGGACCTCAAGGGCAGAACGGTTATCGCATGGTATTTTGTATTCACCATGCTTTTCACCGGAGGACTGATTCCTACTTACCTGGTGGTATCCGGCACAGGTCTGAGAAATACCATCTGGTCGCTGATCCTTCCGGGGGCGGTTCCCATTTATAACGTGGTGGTGCTGCTGCATTTCTTCAAACAGACGCCGAAAGAACTGGAGGAATCCGCTTTCCTGGATGGCGCCGGGCAGTGGCGGATTCTCACCTCCATCTATATACCGCTGGCGGTGCCGGCATTGGCCACATTAGTGATTTTTGCCACCGTAGCCCATTGGAATGAATGGTTTTCCGGAATGATTTACATGAATGAAATTGCAAAATATCCTCTGGCGACGTACCTGCAAAATGTTGTGGCCCGGCCCAACTTTGACAACATGAATCTGGAGGAGATGCGTCTGCTGGCCAATGTTTCGGACCGCAGCTTTGCTGCGGCGCAGATTGTTATTGCCACCTTGCCTGTAATCCTGGTATATCCGTTTTTGCAGAGGTATTTCATAAAGGGCATGGTGGTGGGAAGTTTGAAGGGGTAATCCTTTACCGATAACCAATGTCGAGGCCTTGTATAAAACCCGGAGGATTTGTTCCTTCCGGGTTTTTCCATCTGTTTTCCGTCGTGCGGAAGTCAAAAAACATTCCGTTGATTTGTTAATTCAATTGACAATTGCTTTGCGGGAAAGCTATAATTTAGAGAGACAAGGTGGCAAATAAAGGGGAGAGGGTAAGGGCAGATGGGAAATATTATCGGCATTGATATAGGAGGTACCAAATGCGCAGTAATACTGGCTGCAAACAGGATTGATCCTGAGAGCGGCCTGGCTGATCTTGAAATCGTCGACAAATACATTTACAAGACGGAAAAGGATCCCGGATATATGCTGGAAAAAATTCAAAACGGCATTGAAGAAATCTTATCTAAAAACATCATGAGTATCGGGGATATTTCAAAAATAGGCATCAGCTGCGGCGTACCTCTTGACAGCAAAAAAGGAATCATCCTGTCGCCTCCAAATCTTCCCGGCTGGGATGACATCCACATCGTAGAGCTCTTCGAGAAGAAGTTCGGCGTAAAAGCCAGCCTTGAAAATGATGCCAACGCCTGTGCGCTGGCGGAGTGGAAGTATGGCGCCGCAAAGGGCTTCGGCAATGTGATTTTTCTCACCTTCGGGACAGGCTTCGGAGCAGGGCTGATCCTTGATGGCAAGCTCTACGGCGGTACCAACGGAATGGCCGGTGAAATAGGTCATATCAGGCTTGAAAGGTTTGGACCCGTTGGCTATGGAAAATTAGGCTCCGTTGAGGGTTTTTGCAGCGGGGGAGGAATCGCCCAGTTGGCCAGGACAATGGTGCTTGAAAAACTGCAAAAGGGAGAAAAGGTTTCTTTTTGCAGTAGTATAGAGCAGCTGGGTTCAATCGACGCGAAGCTCGTCGGTGATGCGGCAGAAGCCGGAGACAGGCTGGCAGAGGAGATTTACAGGGTCAGCGGTGAATATCTGGGGAGAGCCCTGGCAATATTGATCGACCTGCTGAACCCGGAAATCATCGTCATAGGGAGCATTTACGCCAGGAGCACCGGGCTGCTCAGGGATTCCATGATGAAAGTCATCGACGGCGAGTGCATTCAATGCTCCAGGGAGGCCTGTGAAATAGTGCCGGCCGGCCTTGGGGATAAAATCGGGGATTTTGCGTCACTTGCAGTTGCCGCTTATGAATAGTTTATAGATTTGAACAACGTCATCAGTCACTACTTCTTAGATATAGGTTTCTAATTGGGAAGGCTGTCAGTGGTGAGTATCACTCTCCCACTTACGTTGTTCAAACGCCACGCACAAAGCGGGGCGCGCAGGCATCGCCTGCGTGAGCATATACCGGATTCATTTCGGTATATGCGTTACACTAAATTTGAACAACGTCATCAGTCACTACTTCTTCGATGCAGGTTTCTGATTGGGAAGGCTGTCAGTGGTGAGTATCACTCTCCCGCTTACGTTGTTCAAACGCCACGCACAAAGCGGGGCGCGCAGGCATCGCCTGCGTTAGCATATGCCGGATTCATTTCGGTATATGCGTTACACTAAATTCGAAAGGGGATTGGAACTGAAATGAAGGAAAAGGTATGCAACATAATTGATTGCCTGATGCAGGATATTCCTGCTTTGCAGGTGTGCAGGGCGGATATTGAAAAGGCGTTTGCAGAGCTGAAAAAATGTTATGAAAATGGCGGCAAGGTGCTAATTTGCGGTAACGGGGGCAGCGCTTCGGACGCGGAGCATATCGTGGGAGAATTGATGAAAAGCTTTTTGCTGAAGCGTAAAATCAAAGATGAGGATATAGCCAAAATACAGGCGCTGTATCCCGGAGACAGCGAATACCTATCGGGCCACCTCCAGGGAGCTTTGCCTGCCATTTCGCTGGTAAGCCAGACAAGCATTTCGTCTGCCTTTATCAATGATGTGGCTCCGGACATGGTATTTGCCCAGCAGGTGTACGGCTACGCAAATAAGGGAGATGTCCTGATAGGCTTAAGCACCTCGGGAAATTCCAAAAATGTGGTGAATGCAATCAAAATCGCCAGGTCTTTCGGACTTGTGACCGTTGGGATGACAGGAGAGGGCGGAGGAAGGATGAAAGAGCTTTGCGACGCCGTTATAATGGTGCCGGCTACTGAAACCTACAGAATTCAAGAATACCATCTGCCGGTCTACCATGCCCTTTGTGCCATGCTGGAGCATGAATTTTTCGGATGAGCCGGGAGGTAAAAATCTCGTGTTCTTATCCTGGCGGTGTGTCGGCACATGCGTCATTGTTATGAATACCTCCCCGGTAGAAGGGTGCACTTAATAAAGAGTGGTTAATTCATCACTCTGTAAATTGATCTTTGAAATATAAATATCAGATTGCCAGTGAAACGGGAACTGACACACCTAATTGTTGTAGCTTAGTGATATAATACCTGGCTTTTGATTCTGCGTTATACTTGGTATAGTAATCACTGCCTAAATCTTTAAAAATAACATTATTCTTTAGCATATGATATATGGCAATAACCATGGAATGTGCTACAGCAACAGTTGCTCTGTTTGCACCTCGCCTAACTACTAAGCGCTGATACTGAGCATAGAAAAAACTATTTTTGTTTTTTATGGCAGACTTGGCACACTGGATAAGTGTACTTTTTAAAGTATTATTACCTTTGGTGGTTTTTCCATTTTTGCGCTTGCCTGCACTTTCATTGTTACCAGGGCATAGACCTGACCATGAGGATATGTGAGCATCTGAAGGGAAACGACTCATATCGGTCCCTATCTCTGAAATAATAACTTCGGCACTGCGTCTACCTATACCCGCCATATCATCGATTTTTTTAATCTCAGCTTCATAGCCTTTCATTTGGTTGTTGATGATATTATCAAGTTCCTTGATACGCCTGGACATATCATCAATGTGGTCTAGGATAGCCTTTACAAGCTTCTTTTGTATTGATGAAAAGCAACCATCCATTGCTTTGAGCAGATCAGCTTTTTTATCCTGCATGGAGGAGTGAATTAAATCTCCGATGTTTTCTTGATTTATTTCTCCGACTAGTGCTTGCTCAATTAGTTTTCGGCTACTTACACCAGAAAGTTCAGAAACAAAAGAGCTTAGTTTTATATTAGCGCCTTCTAGGACCTTCTCAAGCCGATTGAGTTCTCTGGAACGTTCCTCAACCAGGCTTTTACGGTATCGTACTATTTCACGAAGCTCACGTTGTTCTCTGTCTGGAATAAAACTAGCCCGCAATAGGCCATGCTGCAACAAATCTGCAATCCATTCTGCATCTTTGGCGTCAGTTTTACGACCAGGTACATTTTTCATATGGTGTGCGTTAACAACCATTACATCAAGATTTAGTAACTCTAAAACGTTGTAGATAGGCTTCCAGTATACACCGGTACTTTCCATGGCAATCATTTGGCAACCATTATTCAAAAGCCAGTTACCAAGTTCTCTTATACTGACTGTTAGGGTATCAAACTTACGTAGTTCTGCTTTCTTTCCGTTTCTAAAACAGGATACAATAAGTTTTTTGTGTACATCAAGCCCACAGCAACGCTCATAAACAGTTTGCATAAAAATCTCCTTGTGCTAATAGTTATGGCGCTATCCCTGCTTTCATAGCTACATTGCTATACGTCCTTCAAGGGACAATCCGTGGTTCTGCAACAGGGATAGTTTCATATTGCGAGACGACCTCTCTGTGACATTGACACTCGAACTCGTGCCATAACTATAGTATAATCACAAATTAGCTCGTAAGCAATTTTTATTCGTTTACCGTGGTGCGTCTTACGCGTGAAAATTGCGAGTGAAACACAGTGGAGCGCGGCAATCTGTGCGCCAAGAGGCGCATTTGTTAAAGCAGGTGCGAATCCTGCATAGAAAGGTCTAGCCAACCACTATTATCCAGCCTTGAGGCCAAAGTGGTAACATGAGGACTAAGCGTAGGTAGGAGAGGTAGTAAGCCGAAAGCCGGCAGGCTGAGTGGATTGAGCCCCGAAAGGCGCAAATCGGGAAGGTCGATGCTATAGATTGGGCAGAAGACAACATGGCTGTATTCACTACAGGCGAGAATACAGACACTACCCCGGGGTCGGAGACACTGGCGTGCTACACAAACTTAACAGATGTGAACTTGGGAGACCCTGCCGCCTCCCGAAAGGGTATGGAAATCAAGCGAAAGCAAGAGGACAAAAGGGCACTAAGAGCAGGGAGCCGGATTATCTCATAATACCGAAGAAACAGGGTAATGCCTGAGGAGGGAAGGGGGTAACGCGACAACGCCCTTGAAAGGGAAACAATAACTACACTGGAGGAAGAGAAAGTTGGAAACGGGACTAGCAAGGATAGAGGAGCTTTCGAAAAGGAGGCCGAGAATAAAACTACAGACGCTGGTACAATGTATTTGTCAAAAAATTCGCACATAGAAATGTCTTATATGCTGTGAGATAATACCCCCATCAAACAGAGGAGGTATTATCAGATGAAGATCAACGAGCTCGCTGCCACACGGTACAGCCAGGTTGAAGCCTTTCGGGCCTCGGGTCGGACTGCGGTGGATTGGTGCAAGGAAAATAACATACAGCTTTCCACATTGCGATACTGGATCACCAAAACCAACAGGAAAGACAAACCGGCACAGCCGGGATTTATTGCTTTCGTTCCATCGACTGGTGAACCTTCAGTATTGATCGTAAAAATAGGAAACTATCAAATAGAAGTAGCACCCGGCTTTGACGCTGCAACATTCAAGGAAACCGTCCTCCTGCTCAAAAGCCTATGATGGCCACAGAATCAGGAGCCAAAATTTATCTTTCCTGCGCTCCCTGTGATATGCGCAAAAGCATTGATTCACTGGCAGCACTGGTGCAACTGCGGTTTGGAATGGACCCATTCAACCAATCCCTCTACGTGTTCTGCAACAAGGGATGCAACAAATGCAGCTTTTTTCCTCTTGTAGGAAGAAGGGTGGATCTGCTCATACTCCGGTTCAGCCTTTGCTTCCGCCTCATTAAACAGGTTCAGTTGCTCATAGCCGTCTGTGTTTTTCTCACTGGAGGGTCCAAAACGCTTGCGTTGTTCAAGGGTCAGTTTCTCCATCAGCAACGTACAGAGGAATTCTTTTTCATGAAGCCTTTCTTCTGTGAGCTTTAGCTTATTCTCCAGTTGAACCTCGTGCTTTTTGTGAAACACGAGGAGTTCCAGCAGTTGTTCCCGGCTCAGAGTATGAAGTTGTTCTTCGGTAAATAGTACTTCGTCCAATTCTTTATCCATAGTAATACTATACCAAAAAACGCCCCAAAATGCTATGGAAACCAGATAGAAAAAGTGCCGAAAGTACGCATGAAATCAGGCTTTTTTTGTCATTGTGCCAATGGACAATCCGGTTAGATGATGATTTTGGGATGACGCTCTTTGAACGCAGCTTTCTGCTCCAGGGCAAGCCCTTCGCTGACCCAGCGAAGCTCCTTTAAGGAGATCTGCCGGAGCTGATCCGGAGTGTCCGGCCAGCGGTAGTTCCCTTTGTCAATGCGTTTCATCAGCAGCCAGAACCCGGAGCCATCCCACCGGAGGACTTTCAGAAGCGTCCTGCTTCTGTTGCAGAAGGCAAACATGCACCGGGAGTAGGGATCCAGGTTGAATTTCAACTTTACAATAGCGGCAAGTGCATGGAAACTTTTTCTGAGGTCTGTGGCGCCGCAAGCAATGTAAACTGGACAGTCCTGTGAAAATTCAAGCATGATTCGCCAGAATTTCAATCAGGCTGGAGAGTATATCCGGATGGCAGGAATCCATAATTTCTATGCGAATCGGTCCCATATGGATCGTAACGGGTGACGCTCCAATCAATGGGGCTGTTGTATAAATTGGAAGTCCTGCAAACATCGGCTCAGAAATTTTTTCTTGAAGATACTTCCTTTTAAGCGTAGATATCCAATAGCGAAGGGTAGACACTGAATAGCTGTTTTGCCCCACCATTCCTGGGCAGTAAGACCGCTGGCGCGGTAGTCGTTAATTCGATGAAGCCATAGCTCCTGTTTTGATAGCGATTGCTCTGACATAAATACCTCCATGCACTTGTTATGAAGGTATTGTACCAAAGAGTTTTCAAGCTGTCGTGGTACCGACAATTACGTGCTTACGAAAAAGCATAGTGTGGTATCTTTAAACATCTGCGGTTTATAAGGCAGATTGCTGATGAGTACAATGTAAAGATGAGCAAGTAATAAAGAATTGTTAATAAAAACAAATATCTGTTATTTATATGCTGCTTAATATTGCCTATCATTAATATTGCTTGGTTTTGCTATAAGCCATGTAATATTTATTCTGGGAGTTTTGGTATGAATAAAATTTATTGTGTTATATCACATACACATTGGGATAGAGAGTGGTATATGCCATTTGAATACATAAGGATGAGGTTGGTTGATATGATGGATAACCTCCTTATTGTTCTTTCAAATTATCCGGAATATATATTCCATCTGGATGCGCAAACTGTTATGTTAGAGGATTATCTAGAGATCAGGCCACATAAGCTTGATATCCTCAAGCACCATATTAAGAAAGGGAGGCTCCTTATAGGTCCATGGTATGTTCAGAATGATTTCTATCTTACAAGTGGTGAAGCTACTATAAGAAACATATATATAGGCAGCACAATCGCAGAAAGAATGGGTGGCTGTACAAGGGTTGGCTATATGCCTGATCAGTTCGGGTTGATTTCGCAGCTTCCACAGATACTGAACGGATTTGATATTGGCAGCTGCATATTCAGCAGGGGCTTTAGCTTTTATGTGAATGATGGAGGAGAATTAAAGCCTTTAACTATGCCGGCTGAGTTTTATTGGCAGTGTGAATGTGGTTCAAATGTGCTTGCAGTACATTTACCTATGTTCTACAATAATGCACAGCGGTTTTCCGAGGATATTGCAAAATCCCTGAAGCTTTTGGAGAAGATTGAAAAAGGTTTTGAGGGTATTGCTGTTTCACCTTATTTATTACTTATGAATGGCGTAGATCACCTTGAGGCTCAGGAAAATCTGCTTCCGATTCTGGAAAAGCTAAATTCGGAGCTTCCAGAGAACAGGTCGATAGTGCAGCTATCAATGCAGGAATATGTGGATAATGTACATCAATATATTGAAGATAACAATTTGAAAGAAAAAATGATGAAATATACGGGAGAACTTAGGAATGGGCAGGATGATTCAATAATTCAAGGGACCCATTCCTCCAGGGTATACCTCAAAATAGAGAATGTAAGGGCACAGAATCTCATCGAATGCAGCCTTGAGCCTGTATACTCCCTGATTCATGCTGTAGGTGCTGCAGGGAAATACCCTGATGATTATTTAAATTATCTATGGAAGCTTTTGATAAAGAATCACCCGCATGACAGCATATGCGGCTGCAGCAGGGATGAAGTGCACGATCAGATGGAGTGCAGGTTCGGCCGTTTATTTGAAGCCAGCGGCTTCCTTCTGAACAAAGGGTTGGAATTTATTTCAGGGCATATAGACAGAAAAGGAGTATCAGAAAATAATGAGTATTTGCTTACAGTCTTCAACATGGTTGAGGGGCTGCGCAGTGGAGTGATTGACATAGAAATGGACTTTGTTGAAAATGGCAAAGTGCAGGGCTTTAAAATATTGGATCCTGATGGCAGGGAGGCTTCCTTTTCAGCTTTATCCGTAAAGAAGAAAAACCGCGGTATATATGATGCTATTAACCTTCCTGGCTGCACTTCTACAGACTGCTGGCATATACGCCTGTTTACAGAGGATTTGTACGGTCCCGGATATAAAACCTATAGGGTCATACCTTCCGATACACCTGCAGTGATAGCTAAGGACATACTTGCTGAAAATATGCCATATGAGATGGAAAATGAATATATAAAAATAAAAATCGGAAAAGATGGCACTATCGATATGCTTTACAAGGAAACCGGAACCTTGTACCAGGATATATTTTGTCTTGAAGATTCCGAGGATTGCGGTGATTCATATACCTACAGGAAGGCAGCTAATGGCATGATTTTTTCTTCCAAAGGAGAGAGTCCGGAAATCAAATGTATATGCAATACGGAATTTGAAATTGCATATGAGTTGTGTTACATGTTGCTGCTGCCGGAATGCTATGACGCTGCTGCTAATGAAAGAAGCTCAAGGCTTGTAGAAAACAAGACAAAAATAATACTTAAGCTTACTAAAGCAGCAAAGTGGCTTGAGATAGGGATTGAAACTGATAATGCTTCCAGTGACCACCGGCTGAGGGCGCTGATTTCTTCCGGTATTAACAACGATTTTACATGGGCATCGCTTCCTTTTGATATAGTCAAGAGAGACAGAAAAGAAATATTGAAGGGAATTAATGAGGGTAGAAGGCCAAATACAGGTTTTGTGGACATAAGTGAAGGTACTGAGGGGATAACTATACTGAACGGAGGGCTCTTTGAATACGAGCATTTGCTGGATGCCAGAGGTACGGTTGCGCTTACGTTGCTTAGAGCTAACAATTGGATTTTTAAGCATATGGATGAGAATAATACAGCGAATGAGGATTGGAGGGCAGATGGCAATCAATGCCCGGGCTTAAGTAAAATAAAGCTTGCAATATATCCTCATACAGGGAATCATTTGGATGCAGCATCCGCCATACAGCTAAAGGCGTTTCAGAACCCCGTTATTTATGATTTCAAGCCTGCGGATATGAAAAAATATGGTGGGGGAAGACCAGCAGTTCAGGACACGGAAATCAAGGAGATCTTTTTTCGTCCCGATCCTTATAAACATGTGGTGTTCCCAAGGGAGCTGCATCTGGTGGAAATAGATAACAGGGATGTTGTGATAACTGCGATAAAAAAATCATATTCAGATGACAGCTTGGTTATACGGGTATACAATACAAGTGATAAACAGACAGATTTTATTCTTTCTTATTTTAAACCGCTTGCCAAAGCAAGCATTGTTAACCTTATGGAAGAGCCGGTAAATGATATTGTGTTTAGCGGCAACCATACAGGAGCTGTAAATATTAAAGCTAAGGAAATACTGACTTTGGCGCTTATTTAAGCGCCCCTTAGCATATACATGGAATTATTACTTTGACTTTTGTTCCTTCGTACAGAGTACTGTAAATGATAATGCCGTATTTATCGCCATAATGCAGCTTTATCCTTTTATTTACGTTTTTGAGGCCTATGCTATTAAATGAATTGTTCAAGCCATTTACATAAGCGTTCAGTAGTTCAAGCTGTTCAGGAGCTATGCCGTCACCGTTGTCTGTAACCTCAAATATTATTGTATCCTCATCCTTGTATCCGTGAATATTTATACGACCTTTTTCGCCCCTGCTGTTGATGCCATGGTATATGGCATTTTCAACCAGGGGCTGTAATATAAGCTTGATAATCATAAAGCCGGACAAAGATTCGTCAATGTCGGTGGAAATACTGAAAATCTCATCGAATCTGACTTGCTGGATCATGATATAGTCCTTGAGGTTTTCTGTTTCTTCTTTAATGGTTACTTTCACATTGGATTGGCTTATACCGTACCTGAATATTTTTGCCAATGCGATTGCCATTTTTGAGGTTTCAAAATCCTCGTTTATTTCAGCCATCATGTGTATTGAGTCCAGTGAATTGTAAAGAAAATGAGGATTGATTTGATTTTGAAGCATCTGGAGTTCAAGCTCTTTTTGCCTTAACTTGTCAAAATATACTTCTTTAATCAATCTTTTTAACTTAACAGCCATTTTGTTGAAGGCTATTGCGAGAGAGCCAATCTCGTCGCGGCCTTCAGGCTTGATTTGAACATCGAAATTCCCATTCTCAAACAGCTTCAATAAAAGTACAAGCTTTTTTAACGGTTTCGCAATTTGTCTGGAAATGGATAACAAAAGGATAAAAGCCAGTATTATAATGGTAAATGTTATTATTGTAGTAGCTGTTTTCATACGGTGTATATTTAAATTCAGTTTATTCACAGGGATTATATTGATAATTTTCCAACCAGTATAATCCGATGCTGTATAGTTGATAAAAACATCAGTATTGCTTAGCCTTACCTTTTCATTCAGGTTTGTATTTTTTGATAACAGATTCAGCAAGCTGTCGTCAAGTTTTTTTGTTATGTTTGAACTTACCGTATCAAATACTGTATTACCCTTTGAATCTGCAATTATTATCCTTTGATCCTGTGCTATTATCATTTTCTCGCAAATATCCGACAAGGAACCTATTTTGCAGTTAACCATTATAACGCCTATAACTTTAGAGGTCTCAACATCCAGTATACCTCTTGCTACAGAGAATGTAAGTGCATGTTCATCATCTGTATCAGATATATCAGGCATTTTGAAGGTGCTGACTATTACTGGCCTGCCAAATGCTTCTACAGTGTCCCTGAACCATTTCTCGCCGGTCGGGTTGTAAGGCTTGAAAAGAGCTGAGGTTTTCATTCTGTATTCGTTATTGCCCTTCATATTGAAGATGAATATGGAATCAATCTGGCTTTTGAAATTGATTATTGTATTAAATATCTGGTCTGCTGATTTCTGAAAGGTCAAACTGCTATTGTTGGTATCATTAAAATTGTTCAGCAGCCTCATGAATTTTGTTTCATTGTATTCGCTTAAAAGTGGAAATTTGGTGGTTGTACTCATATCCTTAATATAATTATCGATTTTATCAATAGCCTGCAGATTTGTTAGGCGTATTGTATCCAGAGCGGTTGATTCCTTATCTTTTTCATAAAAAGAGAAGTTTGAGTATGATAAGATAACAATCAAAATAAAAATGAAAACAAAACTCAGAAAAATCTTAACAAATATTGGCTGGTTTTTAAATGCGAATATCCTTTTTAAACGGAAATATCTGATTTTTATGCTTCTTCTATGCATTTGCCTCACATCCTGGGTTATAATTTGTAATTGTTATGTATACTATTATATGTTATTGTGTTTTAATAAGCAAAGGAATTGAAAAAACATCAGCTTAGGGTTAAAATAAAATTATATATGTTGCAATAATTATTTAGTACAGATGAATGAACTAGATTGACCTGATAAAAACGGTTTTCATGAAGCGACTTGCTTCTGAATCATAGATTTATTGATCTTTGACACCTGAATATGTGAGATAACGAGCCCTTTTTACCCCTTTAGTCCATCATCTTGG
>JAEZCO010000120.1 GCA_023433505.1 Bacillota bacterium
AAATGGGTGGGCATGGCTGCGAATAAATGCGTCATGTGGAGTCATGGCTGCAGGCTGTTTGTCCAGGCGAAGTTCGAATGCGGGACCCCAGAGGAATACCCGTGACCCTTCGGCACGGACGCCGAAGTCGCTGGCTCTGAGCCAGGGAAGGCGAATAGCCAGCGCCCGCATTGGAACGAGCCTGGACATTACAGCCTGCCCATTACGGAGCTTGATGCAGGGATTTGCTGCCATGTCCGCCCATTTTCCTGAAAGTTAGCAGGATCTCCTTTTTTAGCCAAGAATAGTACCTTGAAGTTGAGATTGCCGCGCTTCACTGCGTTCGCTCGCAATGACAAACGCTCTATCACCAGGACGGACATTTTACTATGCATAATCAAATAATTTCACACTATCCTACAATTTCACACTATCCTACTACCCTACACTATCCAAAGCCAAAGAGCCGTCCCCGCAAATTATACAATAACCACCTGCTACCTCAAGCCGCCCGCCTCAAGCACACCATACTGATGGGGCGGATCAATCTTATCGTCAACATGCCTGCGGCAATTTAAAAAGTATAGATCAAAGTGACCATCCATCCCGTTTCCGGCGATGGTATCGTAATTGGGTCCCGTGCCGTAGTTGTCGCTTCGATTGTCCACGGTTTGCAAATACGGCACTCCGTCAACGCCGGCATGAGGCATTCCGGCGACGGATACGGCCAGCTTTCTGCCGTCAACCTCCAGAATAAAAGACTTTCTTGCCCAGCTCCATGAACCGCCGAAAATACTCTTCATGATTTGCGAATCCTCTTTGGTCAGGGGCTCGGTATCCGAGTGGCCTGCACCCATGGTCCTTTTCACCGTAAAGCTTTTGCCGCTGACCGGATCGGTAAGTTTACCTGTTTTCCCGATAGGAAATACATATTGCGCCTCGGTATACCAGTCGAGTACCTCGCCGTATTTAGCTCCCAATGTTTTTTTAATTGATACAGTATGTACAGGTATTTTTATCTTCTGTCCCGGATAGAGAACTGTGCTCGTTGTAATTTTATTTGCGGCAGCCAGCTCATAATCGGGGATGCCGTTTCTTTGCGCAAGTATCCAGAGATAATCTCCTTTTACAACGGTGTAATCCTTGTAGGTTACGGTATCTCCCGACGTATCAAAGGGGATCTCCTTGCCAAACCATGCGGGAAGCTGATTAAAAGCCAGTTCCTGTTTCATCCCGATCACTGTGCAGTAAATGTATCCGCTGCCCTTTGATGTGTTTACTTTGTACCAGTCGCCAATCTTCCCCGTAACCGTCACAGCCGCTGACACGCCCAGATAGCCTGCCACATTTGTGTCAAACCCGGCGCCGCTCCTCAGGGTGGCGCCTGCGGTCGTATAGGCCGGCAGTGATGTACCTGCTGTTGCAGCATCCTTGATTACCAGTTTTTGCCCTACATTCAACAGATCTGTTGTAAGCCCGTTAGTCTTCATGAGAGAAGCGATGGTCGTTCCGAAAAGCTGAGAAATGATCCAGAGAGTATCTCCAGACATAACCTCATAAAGGATTTTGCCGTTTACAGGCTGGAATACCATCAATGCATTCCTTTTTGTGCTAAAATAGGCTTCGGCGCCGAATTTGGCCGCACTGAACCGGGCGGGTATCATAAACCGGTTGCTGATTATCTTCAGAGGGGCCTCAGCCTTTACCAGCTTACCATCAAAACCGGTGATACTGTCGTCGATATGAAAAACCAGTTCATTTTCGCCGATCTTTGCAGTCCCTGCCCCACTATCGAAATTGTATGTATATGTACCGCCGAGACTCTCCATAAATTCCTTGGCCGGCACCATAACAATCCCATCGCTGGTCACCGGCGATGCATCGGACTGAATTACCCTGTTGTTGACCATTACTTTGACTTCTGTGTTTACACCGGCGTACGCGGTGGAATATGTACTGACAACCATAAAAATGACCAGCACCAATACGAGAAAACTTCGTGGACGCATAGAAAAAACACTCCTTCAGTTTACATAATGTAATAATAATTATAACCCATGAAGGAGTGTTAATCAGCAGGTAATTTATGGTGCAGTGGTTTACTTGAAGTATTCCTCTATGCCCGCCGTTATGGCAGTGGCAAGTTTATCCTGGTATTCAACGGTTGCCAGCTTCTTTTCCTCTTCGGCATTGGACAGGAAACCGCATTCGACAATGACAGTGGGTGTTTTCAAATCTGAGAGAATAATGATCGGATCTTTCTTAAGCTGCGGTTCCCTCTTGTTCTCGGGGTCGCAGGTATCTCTCAGGGACTTTTGCAGGACCTCGGCAAGCTTTTTGCTTTCAGCTGAATTGGGCGGATAGAAGGTCTGCGCGCCATAGTACTGGGTTTGATCAAAGCCGTTGAGATGAATGCTGACGACAATGGTGGCGCCGCCCTCATCCATGATTTTCTTCCTGCGGTTTAAATCCTGCCGCCTTTTTTCAATAATGTTGGTGGTGCCTTCGGCATATTCCAATTTATCTTCCTGGCGGGTCATTATCACCGTATAGTTCTCTTTTTCCAGCAGCTCCCTAGTCTTTGAAGCAATAATGAGATTGAGGTCCTTTTCCTTCAGCTCACTGTAATTGCTCACTTTCCCCGGGTCCTCGCCCCCGTGCCCGGCGTCAATGATGACCGTCTTTTGATTTTCGGATCCGGTAGTAGATACTACCCTTTCGGTATCAAGATTCAGGCTGTAAATGGTAACCAAAAGAATAAATATCAGCCCGATTAAAATAATGTTGTTTTTTTTCACAACTACGATCATAACACCCAGTCCCCATAATAGAATTCATTATAAAGATATTCACATACAGGTTGGACATATTCGTACTGTTTGGTCCTACAGCGAAACAAACATTAAATTTACTGCATTGATACGCTGTAGTATTGGGAGTAAATAAAATAAACTCTCCGTTTTCAAAAATTACGGCTGTCTGAGCCGCATTTTTTGAAAACAGGGAGTTATATCGGTCTGATTTACTGGATTTTTTTCGTGGCGTCGCTTTTTTTCTTCTTTTTTACAGGGCCCAACGTGGCCTTGTTTGTGGGATTCCACGGGCTTTTCTTAAATGCGGGCTGTGAGGCCTTGCCCGGATCCTCTTTTTTTAGATGTTTGGTAAGGTTAAATCCGTAATAGCCTGCCAGATATCCGAGCAAAGCGATGAGCGGAATCACCAGCGAGGCCAGTATATAGCCTATGGGCTGTCCCCCTGCAGCTCTGATAATGAAATACAAAGGACCCATCAGAGTATTGAGCGCCAGGTGCTTTATCCGGTCCGCCACCTGATCGCCGAATACGATAAAGACGGAAATTATTTCCAAAAGCATTACCGGCGCAAATCCGATCAGGCCGTAAATCAAACCCTTAAGCGGATATGGGTGAAGATCGTACTGGGGCTTTTTCTCTTTTTCCGCCAGCTTCTTCATGTCGGTGTAGACGATGGCAAAGGCCATAAGGAAAAACAACAGCGAATAAAAGGGCAAAAGCGCATTTGTATTATCCTTTGCCAGGCTTAAAAAAACGTAGATAAAAATCCCGAATACCAGCAAGGAGATGCAATAACCGAATAAAACCTTCAAACCGCTTTTAATGTAGCTCATAGTATCTAATGACCTCCAGTTATTTCTTTACGTCTGTCTTTACTATCAACACTGTCTTCCATTTATAGGTATTCTCATGCGAAACCTTCACTCGCTCCAATAAACTTAAATCATTTCTAAATTATATATTAAAAATAGCTATTTGAATAGTTCATGCAAAGATATTTCTCTGTGCTGTGCCGGTTTATAAAAAATTTTTGGGCGGGTGCCGGAGAAATATTTCAAGATTTAAGTAAGATATACAAAATTATGATATACTATAGAAAGAGGAGTGATATTTTTGGCAGAATTTTGCAAATGCGGTTCGCTGGTCATCGGCGGACGATGTACCAACAAAAGCTGCAGCCTGAAGACCCTGGATAAACAAGCTCCAGTAAAGGCGGTAAAAAAAGCATCGGCAACATCAGCAGCAGCGGCTAAAACACCGGTTAAAAGCACAAAGACACGAAGAGCTTCAAAATGTATTACGTATAATCTATATGAAACAAAAAGCGAAGAGGGCGGCAACTTATAATTGCACCCTCTTCTTTTTATCGCATGCGTTTTATCAAGAGAGTGATGACCAATCTGTTACGGAAGATACTTAAATCAAGGAAATACCCTATATTTGCTGCAAAACTGCGCTGATTTCATTGTTGATTTTATTAACATCCACAGAGGGTGTTGCAGCATCATTCAGGCGGTATTTCCGCTTCAGCCTCAAGATCCTGTATACGCTGTCGTTCACTCTCTGCCCTGGTATGGTGCCGTTTTGCACTGCATTTTTAAGGGCGTTGAAGACTTTAACCTCATTCTCATAGCCGCGGGATACCAATACGATGTCGCTGCCCGCGTTGACCGCCTTCACTGCAGCATTTCCCAAATCATAATTTTGGACAATTGCGCCCATGGTCATATCGTCGGTGATCACAACACCGGTAAAATGCAGCTGATTTCTTAGGATGTCGGTTATAATCGTCCTAGACAGGGAGGAAGGATTGGCCGGATCGATTTTGTTCAATAAAATGTGCGCAACCATCACCGCATCCGCCCCATTTCTGACGGCTTCCGCAAAGGGGACCAATTCAAAGCTCTTGAGCCTGTTTAAGTCATTGTTTACCACCGGCAGTCCGACGTGAGAATCTACGGAGGTGTCGCCATGTCCGGGAAAATGCTTGATCACGGGGATAACACCCCCTGCCTGAATGCCCTTCATTGTCTGGACGCCCAATTCACTCACAATTTGCGGATTGGCTCCGAAGGATCTGTCTCCGATGACAGGATTGGCAGGATTGCTGTTTATATCCAGCACTGGGGCAAAATCCATGTTGAAGCCGAATGCTCTTATCACTCGGGCAAGGGTATAGCCGATTTTGTACGAAAGCTCTCCGTTGTTTTTACTGCCGATCACCGCATTGGAAGGAAACTTTTTCAGTGCTGCAGGCATCCTGCTGACTCTTCCGCCCTCTTCATCCACGGATATGAATAAGGGGATACGGTTGACGGAGTTAACGCTTTTTAGCGTATTGACCAAAGCTAAAAGCTGGCTTGGACTTTCCACATTATAGCTATATAAAATAATGCCTCCCACATGGTAATTCCGGATCATCGACCGGACAGGCTCATTGACTGCATAACCGTCAAAGCCGACGATGAGCATCTGTCCGATTTTTTCATCAAGCGTCATCGTATAAAGCTCCTGCAGAATCGGATCAGAAGCCGGCACGCAAAGCTTTTGGCCTACAATAAGAGCATTGGGATCAGGAATCTGTGGATTCGCATTGATTAAAGCCTGGACCGTTACGGAATGCTTTACTGCGATTGAGTACATGCTATCTCCGCTTCTGACCGTATAAGAAGTATTGCCTGACGGGCAAACTACCGGTATGCATATTCGCTGGCCGACAACAAGGCGGTTGGGATCAATCCCCGGATTTGAGGCCAAAAGGCTTGAAAGACTTATATTATGCGCTTGCGCTATTTTGTACAGCGTATCTCCCGGCTCAATGATTCCAACGGCATGATCCGGCGGACAAACCGGTATACAAAGGGTTTGGCCGATTCGCAGGTTATTGGGGGCAAGCCCGGGATTTGACGCCAGTATGCCCTCCATACCGACATTAAACCTGTATGCAATGCCGTACAGGGTGTCGCCTGACCGTATAACATAGGAATAATGATTGGCAGGGCACTGTCTGTATAGATCATACACCATAAAAAAACACCGTTTTTTCCATTAATTCCTTCTGTATACTATGTTGGACAGCAAAAAAGTTTACTTAAAAAATACAGTGCTGGTAAAAATATATCTTGGAAATTTTTTATAAATTTACTCCGGAAGTCCGCAATCTGCCGAAGCAGCACAAAGGATATTTTTGTGCGCTTAAATAGAAAATTTAACAAGACATGCTTTTCATCGCCGGGTAAATAATAAATGATGGAGGTGATCGCTGAGCTTATGAGAACATCAACCGGCCATCGTATTGGAAAATATCTGAGTTTGACGCTTTTATGCCTCTCATTGTTGGCACTTGTTTCCTGCAATCCCAAAAGCGATATCAAAAACGACGTCAAAAACGACGTTAAAAAGCTTGAGGAGACCGAACAGGAAAAACCAATGCCAAAAGCAATTGAATACACCACCAATGAGAGAAGTACGGCAAAGAATGTTTATCTCCATGGTGAGAATGTAGGAAACATGAAGGAATCCCTGGTCCTGGCAAAAATCAATGCCTTTGCCGCGAAAATCGACTGCAAACCTGTCGACGCCACCATAAACAGCAAGACCTGGAAGGTGACCAAAGGCAAAGTAGGGATAAAGGTAGATGTACAAAAAACCCTGGACATGCTGTTTGCTGCCCCCGAAGGCAAAAAGGCTGAACTGATCGTCGCGGAAACCATGCCTGCGGTAACATCCCAGCACTTGCTGAAAAACATCGTAGTCATTGGAAATTACACGACCCAACTGCTGAACAGAGGCAGTAACAGGGTAAACAACATAGACCTGGCAGCCGAAAAGATCGATTTCCTTAAGCTTTCGCCCGGGGAGAATTTTTCCTTTAACAAGGTGATCGGCAGAAGAACCGAAGCAAAGGGATATGAAGACGCTCCAATCATCATCCGCACCGAAGCCGGGCCTAAAAAAGGCATTGCCGTCGGAGGAGGCATCTGTCAGGTTTCCACAACCTTGTACAATGCCATTGAAGAGTGCGGAATGGAAATGCTGGAAAGACATCTGCATTCAAAGGACGTGGGGTATGTTCCAAAAGGAGAGGACGCCACCGTCAGCTGGGGAACCGCCGATTTCAGGTTCAGGAATTCCCGCAGTCATCCGGTCATGATCCGGACCTTTTTGGGGAAAAAATATCTTACGGTAAAAATCCTTGAAAACCGGAATTCTTAAAAATTCCGGTTTTTCTACATAACCGTGCCGGACTGTTACATTCTTCCTCTTTCTCCAGGGGGTGCGGTTGACTCGGCCGGAAGGTTGTGTTAAGCTTTTCATAGATTTGCCTGAACATTCTGCGGAAGCTTCCTATGAATTTCAATGTTGTCAGGAGTTGAAAAGCCTTGAAAGGGACTAGACTGACTATTTTTCAAAAAATAATGCTTCTGATTTTGTTATTGCTGCTGCCGATTTTTTTGTTATACTCCTATTCCAATACCGTTTCAGTGGCGGTAGTAAAAAATGAAATCGAAAGCTCCATGCGCCAGCGTCTGTCATTTTTGCAAAACCGGCTGGATTTACAGCTTGACCATGTGGTGCGGAGCGCTTTTGTGTTATGCAACGACCCTTCCCTTAAATTATTCCTGAACATATCGGATTATGAAAATTACTTCGACGTCATCTCTTTAAAAAAACAGCTGGCGGCGCGTATTGCGGTCCAAAGCACGACCATGGACTGGCCGGCGCAAATATCCGTATTTTTCCCAAAGATCAGCCAGGTGATTTCTACCTTAAGCACAGAACAATATGCCAAAGGATATTTGCAGCAGAATGTGGCCAACTCCTGGAAGCCACGGAAGGCTCCCGGCCTGGAACCGGCTCAATCCGATTTCTACTTCTATGCCGTAAATCCCTACCTCAATTATATACAGCCGGAAAAGGCCGACGTGGTGGTTGAAATAAAATATCCCCAAAAAAACATTGTCAGCATGCTGGACGACTACAAGCAGACAGGTCAAAGCGACCCCTTCCTCTACAACGGAGAGTATGGCGTAATATCCAACAGCAGCGGCAATTCGGACCTGATCGGCGGTTTTGCCTCCCGGCTGGCACAGGAGGAGCTGAAAAGCAGTGATTCTTTTCAAACGGTTTTAAACGGCTCCTCCTATCTGGTATACTATATCAAGTCCGCCGCCTTCGACTGGACGCTGGTGGATTATGTGCCCGTGCAGCAAATTCTTGTACCCATCACGAAAAGCAAGTATCTGTTTTATGCTTCAATCCTTCTGCTGTTGATAATGAGTCTGATTGCGGCGTTAATGCTGTACCGCAATGTGCACATCCCCATAGGCAAACTGATGAAGGGCCTGCAGAAGGTCAAGCAGGGAGATTTCTCCACACGTATCGAAAAAACCCGGAGTGAAGAGTTCAAATATGTATTCCGGCGTTTCAACGAAATGGCGGAGCAGATCCAGCAGCTCATTGAAAAAGTATATCTGGAGCAGCTTTCCACCAGGGACGCCCAGTTGAAGCAGATGCAATCCCAGATCAACCCCCACTTTTTATACAACTGCCTGTTTTACATTGTCAATATGACCCGGCTTGGCAAAGAGGAAGCCGTAGAAAAAATGGCGACGAATCTGGGGGAATATTTCAAGTACACCACAAGACTGGAAAAACAGGATTCTTCCCTGGAGGAAGAGGTCCGGCTGGTGGTAAACTACCTTGAAATCCAGAATTTGCGGATGAACCGGTTCCTATATGAAATCAATATTCCAGAGGAAATGCTTAATCTGGAAATCCCGCGGCTCATACTGCAGCCGGTGGTTGAAAATGCCGTTGTCCATGGGATCGAGCCGAAGGTCGGCCAGGGGCACATCCGTATCACCGGCAGGATGGATGGGTGCAGAATGGAAGTTACCGTAGAAGACGACGGCATCGGCGTGCCGGAGGAAAAGCTCCTGGAGCTGACACAGCAATTGACGATGCCCATGGACAGCCACATGGGCTATGGAATCTGGAATGTAAATCAGCGGCTTGCCCTCCGCTATGGAGAAGGCTCGGGCGTAAGCTATTCCCCTTCGGCGGCCGGCGGTTTGATGGTAAGCCTTATATGGAACCTGCCGGAAGCCTGATGTAGGATGGAAAGTAAGTACTGGTGCAAATATAGCTTCCCGTATAGGTTTCTGAAAACGCAGTTCATTGCGGCCGGGGCTGGTCGCAAGCTTCACTTGCTGCTCGCCTCTGCAACCTACATTTTCAGAAAAACGGAAAGTAATATTTGCAGTACTCCTAAGGAGAGATAACATGTTTCAGGTAATGATCGTAGACGACGAAGAGTCTGTCCGTGACGGAATCGCCATTGCGGTGCAATGGGAGGAACTGGACGTGGAATTCGTCCATAAGGCGGCTTCCGGCTTTGAGGCCCTGGAGCTTTTAAAAAAGCATGCCATCGATATTGTTATTACGGACATCCGCATGCCGGGAATGAGCGGCCTGGAGCTTATACAGGCCATTCACGGCAGTTGGACGGGGATAAAATGCATCATCTTATCCGGACATGCCGAATTTCAATATGCCCAGGAGGCCATCCGGTCCCAGACCACGGATTATCTGCTGAAGCCGGTCCTCACCCGGGAGCTTGTAGATACCATCCGGAATGTTCAGCAGAAGCTGAAAAAGGAGTGGGAGCATATCAGCTCCTACAGGCAGGCAATGGATGCCCTCTCGGAGCACCGCCCTTTATTGTCGGGCAATGTGCTTCACGATTTGCTCCAGGGGCGTTACATGCCGCATGAAAATTTATACCGGAAATTGCAGCTTTTCGACATTCCTTTTTCCGAAGGGGATGAAATTGCGTTGATGATCCTCCGGCTGGAGGATGAATTCCCCGATTACGACACCCGGAGCCTGTATTTGCTGGAATATGCGGTATGCAACATCACCGAGGAGATCTACGGCAGGTATTTCAGGCTCTGGCATTCCAAAGACGAGCACGATTTCCTGGTATTTGCCATTAAATTGAATGAAAACGGAGCCGGCGACCTTTTTTCCAAGAGCGAGCCTCTGGAAGCCGGCAGAAAAAGGCTGGTGGAACGTCTTGCAGACCAGCTGCAAAAAAACGTCCAGAGTTATCTGAAGGGGCGCATCTCTCTGATGCTCAGCAAATGGGGACGTTTCCCCGCTGATATCCGTCCTTTATACGAGCTGTCCATCTCAACGATGAGAAGACGTATAGGCAGCGACAGCAACTTTTTCTTTACCATGGACGATGAACCCGACGAGAGCCGGATGAACTCGCTGGATCATTTATACCGGATACCCACGCTCCAGCATCTTCTGGAGGCAGGCAGATGGTCCGACGCGGAAATAAAGCTGCAAAATGTTTTTGACGAGCTCCGGGCAAATTTCGGCGACTCTGTGGAACATATCCTGGAGGCGGCCTGCGCCATTTATTCCATCTATTCGCACATAGCCCACCAGAACAGCCGGAGCCTGACTGCACTGACACAGGAGGATTTCCCATTATCGGGCAGAGGGGAAGGCGTACATTCGGCAAACCAGCTACAAAGCTGGTCTCTCAGGGTATTGAAGATTTTGAAGGATGATCTGGCCAGCAATACCTCCAGCATGAGGAAGACCATTCTGGAGAAAATCCGTGAGTACGCGGAAAGCCATCTGTCTGACGATGTTTCCCTTGTAACCATCGCGGAACAGGTCCATCTGCATCCTGTTTACCTGTCCAAGGTTTTCAAGCTTGAGACGGGATATACCTTAAGTGATTATCTGCACCGGCTGAAAATGGAAAGGGCCTCTCACCTGCTGAAGCATTCCGATGCAAGAATCTATGAAATAGCGCGGCAGGTGGGCTATGAGAATACCTACTTTATGAAGGTATTTAAAAAGCATTTCAATATCACTCCGCAGGAGTACCGTGATCAATAGGTTTAAAAGAAGCTAAGAAAAACCAATGAATGTTAAGGTGTTACAATTTTAATCAAAAGCACCCGCAGATATAATGAAAATGCAGTCCATTATTTATTTTAGAAAGGGGAAGCTTTATGAAAAAATCTTTTCAAAGGCCGGCACTTTTGATCGCAGCAGTGTTTCTATTCGTCAGTATCTTTGCCGGCTGCGGCGGCAATAACGGGGGTGCGGAGCAAAGTGGAACTACCGGTTCCGCAACTGTAACAGCGGCCGGAAGCAGTACACCCGAAACAGAGGCGGGATTACCGAAAAACGGAATCAAATTTGAGCCGGAAGTGGAGATTTCCACCGCATGTATTCTGGGAGATGTTACTAAATTCAAAAACGGCGAAACCATTGACAACAATGTACATACCCGTTGGGCAAAAGACACCCTGGGCATCAACATCAAGTATTTGTGGACAACACCTGAAACCAACGATGCTTTCCGTACAAAACTCATGCTTTCACTGTCCGCCAACGAACCCTTGCCTGATTTTCTCAACGTGGGTATGGAAATTGCCCAGGACCTTATCGATTCGGGAAGATTTCAAGCGGTAGACGAGATGTTTGAGAAATATGCCTGCCCGGAATGGAAAAAAGCAATGGCTGAGGTCCCCGATGCCTGGCTGCCATATCTTCGCGACGGAAAAAAATATGCCATTCCGGAACTCGACTATATCATGCAGCATGACGATGTCATGTGGATGAGGAAGGATTGGCTTGAGAAGCTTGGTTTGCAGGCGCCCAAGACCATTGCCGAGCTCGAAACCGTGATGGATGCATTTGTCAACAGGGACCCCGACGGCAACAATAAAAAGGACACCTACGGCTTGACTGCCACAATGCTGACCAATTATAATGCATGGATCGGCCCCGGTCCGATTTTCGGTTCCTTTGGCGCAATTGCACAGAAATGGCAAAAGGATGAAAAAGGCGAAATCGTCTATGGTTCCGTAAGACCGGAAATCAAAGCGACCCTTGGCAAGTTCAAGGAATGGATTGAAAAGGGCTATGTACACAAGGAAATAGGAATGCATGACGAAATGAAGGCTTCCGAGCTGTTTACCTCAGGAAAGGCAGGGATTGCCTTTGGAGCGTCATGGTTATACGGCTGGCCTTTGGGCGACACGGAGAAAAATGTACCCGGCGCTGTCGTCTGGCCTTATCCCCTGCCTGCGGGACCTGACGGAAAAATCGGCCAGGCCAGTGAAGGCTCCCATTATTTTGTAATGCTTTTCAACAAAGACTTTAAAAATCCTGAAATATTCTTCAACTACTATAACTACCTGTATCAGAACTATATGCTTCCTGTAGAAGGCGGCGTATTTGAGAACGGCTTTGCCAAAGGATATGACTACGATATCGTCGACGGGAAACCCGTATTTACCGATGAGCTGATTCCCGGCGGCCGCGTGGCACCGGAAAAATATTTCCTTGCACTTCCCCCAAGGATGCCTTCCCTGTATATGACTACCCTGGCTGGACTTGCCAACGGCAAAACTCCCGAAACCCTATTCGAAAAGAAAGTTGCCACCGTTGGCATACAGCAGCCTCTGGAAGCGGCAAAGATCGTCGTCGACCAGCATTCGCACACCATTGACGATTTATTTACAGGAAAGCCCACCGATACCATGAAAGAAAAGCTTGCCGATTTGAAAACCATGGAAACCGAGACTTTCAGCAAAATCATTTATGGCAAGGTCGGCTTGGATGCCTTCGACAAATTCGTAACCGACTGGTATGCAAAAGGCGGTCAACAGATCACCGACGAAGTAAGAGAATGGTACAAATCCGTCGGCGGTAAATAATACGCTGCAAGCAAGACATTGACAGGAACTGGGGGCATTTGTCATGCCCCCTCCCTGCATTTTATCCAATTATTCTGAAAATCCGGGAATCGGCCCGGATAAAGGAGCGTAGCAGATTCATGCAAAAATCGACCACTGAAGCAAAAGTAAAATGGAATATGAAGCGGAACTGGCCGCTGCACCTGATGCTGGTACCGGCCGTACTCCTCACCCTCCTGTTTGCTTATCTGCCCATGGGCGGCGCCGTTATTGCGTTCCAGGATTTCAAGCCCTGGCTGGGTTTTGGGAATTCAGCCTGGGTAGGGTGGAAAAATTTCGCCCGGATATTTGAGCTGGAATACAGCATACAGGTCATGTGGAATACATTAGCCATCTCCAGCTTTAAAATCATCGCCGGATTGATTGCACCCTTTATTTTTTCCCTTTTGCTGAACGAAGTTACAAAGATGAAGTTCAAGCGGACCATTCAAACCATGGTGTACCTGCCCCATTTCCTTTCCTGGGTTATTCTGGGCGGAATACTCATCGACATGCTCTCCGTCGACGGCGGTATCGTAAACAGAATACTGCAATTGATTCCCGGCGTACAGCCCGTATTTTTCCTCGGAGATGGGAACTGGTTCAGAGTTACGGTAGTTGTCAGCCATGTCTGGAAAGAATTTGGTTTTGGAGCAATTATCTATTTAGCTGCGCTGGCAGGTATAAATCCTTCTCTGTACGAAGCTGCTCTGATGGACGGAGCAAACCGCTGGAAGCAGACTCTTCATATCACCATCCCCTGTATTATGCCCATCACCATCGTTATTGTTACACTGTCGATGAGAAGCATCCTGAATGCAGGCTTTGACCAGATTTTCAACCTGTACAACCCTTTGGTTTATTCCAAGGGTGATATCATCGATACCTATGTTTACCGTATTTCCATCATCAACGGCAATATGGGCTTTGGGACAGCCGTCGGATTGTTCAAATCCGTTATCGGCATGCTCATGATCATCATTTCATACCGGATGGCGGCGGTCTTTGCCAATTACCGGATTTTTTAGCGACTATTTAAGGAAAGGAGACCGGCTGTGGGTTACAAATCATTGGGGTACCGCGTTTTCAGCATCGTTAATACCTGTTTTCTCATATTTCTATCGATTCTTTGCGTCCTTCCACTCATTCATATATTAGCCGTATCATTCAGCGGCAAGGCCGCGGCTTCCGCAAATCTGGTCAATCTTTGGCCCGTGGATTTCACCGTCGACGCATTTAAGGAAACCATGGTCAACAAGAATTTCATACGGTCCATTCAGGTCTCTACGGTCCGTACTATTCTTGGGACAGCGCTTTTCCTCTTTTTCACAACCTTGACGGCATACCCGCTGTCAAAGGATCCCAAGGCATTTAAGGGACGAAGCATCTATATGTGGTTTTTTGTATTCACCATGCTTTTTTCAGGAGGACTTGTCCCAAACTATATTTTGATCACCGAACTGGGGTTGAGAAATTCCATCTGGTCACTGGTCCTGCCGGGAGCCGTGGAGGTCTGGTCCATCATCATGCTGCTGAACTTTTTCCGGGGTATACCCAAGGAATTGGAAGAAGCGGCCTTGATTGACGGAGCCAGTGAGCTGGTCACAATGCTCAAGGTATACCTGCCGCTGTCACCGCCCGCACTGGCCACCCTGTCCCTGTTTACCATGGTAGGGCACTGGAATTCCTGGTTTGACGGTATGATCTACCTGACGGACGCAAAAAACTATCCTCTGGCAACACTGCTTCAGACCATTATTGTACAGTTGGATTTTTCAAAATTGAATGTTGATCCGAAGGATATAGAGAATATATCCCAGCGCACCGTTAAAGCTGCGCAGATTTTTATCGGGGCCCTGCCCATTCTGCTGGTATACCCCTTCCTGCAGAAATATTTCGTCAAGGGGATCGTTTTGGGGGCAGTCAAGGAATGATTGCAGGAATACATTATATAAATATTTCCAGGAGGTTATTCAATGTCAATGGTTTATAAAACAGAAAATAAAGACGGCAGATGGTGGTTGATCCGTCCCGACGGTCAGCGCTTTTATTCCCTGGGTGTGGATTGTGTGACCATGACCGATGTGGATATCGACAGCACTGCCTTAAAATATGAGACCGGCCCGGCATGGTTTAAGCAATGGGCAGACGGCAAGCTCGCAGGTATCAATGATATGGGCTTCAACACCCTGGGGGCGTGGCACCACATGTATTTTTGGGGAAACGGCTATCCCAAGACGGTGGAACTGAGAATGTCCGTCCATGCCGCCAAGGCGAATAATGTTTGGGGAGTAGGCTTTCCTGACGTATTCGACCCCAGTTTTGAGATGTCCGTCCATAAGGTAATGATCGATTGCTTCTATGGAAAAGGTGACGTATTGCTTGAGGACAGGGGCCTGATCGGTTACTACACCGACAATGAGCTTCACTGGTGGGGCAGCGGCGGATACTGGGGCAGCAACCAGCCGGGCGCCGAATCGAAGGAAACGGGATTGGTGGATGATTACATCGAAAAGCCGGAAACCTCTTATGGGAAAAAGGCATGGGTTCGTTATGTGACAGATCGATATAAGACCATCGTACACTTGAACAATACATGGAAGAGCGATTATACCTGCTTTGACGACTTGCTGTATTTGCAGCATTATACAGCGGATGAAGAAGTGTTCCAACAGGATAAAACAGATTTCTTAAGACTTATCGCCGAGAGGTATTTCAGCATCACGTCGAAAGTCCTCAAGGATTATGATCCCGACCGTCTCAACCTGGGCTGCAGGTTTGCGGGAGCAACCACCCCCAGGGTAGTGCTTGAGGTCATGGCAAAATATGTGGATGTAATCACCGTAAACTTCTATGACCACCTGGACAAATACAGTGACTACCTGAAGCATGTCCATACGGTCACCGGCAAGCCTGTGATGATCACTGAATTCAGCTTTTGCGCGGGAAGGGAAGCAGGCTTTTTAACCAGCACCAACGGAGCGCAGAGCGTCCTTGTGCGTGATCAGAAAAAGAGGGGCGAGTATTACAAGCGTTTTATCAAGGAGGCCTTCGAGCTGGATTTTTTGATCGGCACCCATTGGTTTGCCCTGTATGATTTCTCCGGGAATGTTCATGGCCTGGTGGGAAATTACGGTTTATATGATGTAAAGGACCGGCTGTGGGAAGAATTTGCGGAAGCAGTCAGAGAAGCCAATCTGTCCATTATAGATCAATATTCTCCCGATACGGGAAACAAATAGGAACGTTATATGGAGGGCATCGGCTGGATCAAATCAGGCCGGTGCCGGTGGTAAAGTACAGCAGCGCAACGGGCAAGGGACAAAAAAAGCATCCGCCATTATTTGCGTATGCTGCTTTCGGTTTTGGCAATGCCACCATTTCAATTTCCAATGGAGGACATACCCCCTCGCTGTGGGCGAAATGAACTCGCCCTACGCTGCACATTGGAAAACCCGGCTAGTGCCGGAGTTTATTCGTTTTCTTTTCATGCTCCTGTTCATAGGCTTCCGACAGCTTCTCCGCCCATGTCCTGTATTTCATCTGGAATTCGATAGCACGGTGTTCATTAGCTCTGATCCATCCAGGATTTTCTTTGCATCGGTTAAGCAATTCCCGATATGTCAATGAAATCACCTCCGGACAGTCTTTTGTAATATGTTATTGGTCGCGGAAGAAAAGAGGACATATCAATATTATGATAACGATAATTACGATAATCCATATCCAGCCAAAACCAAAGAAACGGCTTTCATCTTCTGCCATATATAACACCTACCTTTATTCATACTTAGTATAGTGTATGAATGAATTGCAAATAGGTTACATAATATGGAGAATTTGATTTTTTCTCCGGAAGCCAGGTCATTTTTATTCGCGCCTTCTACAGGATAACCTCTTTCCGCTGTAAAGAAGATTCATAAACCGCATCAATCACCCGCATCAGCTTCGCAGCCTGTTCGGGGCTGGACTCCGGCTCTTCGTCATTTTGAACACACTTCACAAAATGCTCGAATTCATTCAAATGCCTTTCGCCGCTCAAGTCAGGTATCACATTGACACTGCTGCCTGCCCACTCGGAGAATAGTTTAATTTCGCCGTTGATGCAGGAGACTCCGCCTTTTGTACCAAGCAGCTCGTAATACTTTCTTTCCGCTTCAATGTTGGAGGCCCAGCTAAATTCGAAATCAACGGTTGCATTGCTTTCAGTCCTTAAAAAGCCCACTACCATATCCTCGACATCAAACAGACCGTTCCCTTTGCTTTTATAGCCGGGCCTTAGCCTGTTGTCCGTGTTCCCGAATACCGAATAGGCCGACCCCGATACGGAGCGGATTTCCGGAAAATCCATAAAAGACAGCACCAGGTCAAGATAATGGACGCCCAGGTCGATCAATGCCCCTCCGCCCGACAGCTTTTTATCCGTAAACCACACACCCTTTCCGGGTATGCCGTTTCTCCGGCGCCAGCCGCATTTGGCATGGTATATCTCTCCAAAGACTCCTTCTTCCGCACACTTTCGAATAAATATGGACTCACTGGTAAACCGGTTGTTGAGCGCTACCATGACTTTCTTGCCCGACGCATTTTTAGCAGCCACGATACGTCCGGCTTCTTCTGCATTCAGGGCCAAAGGCTTCTCACAGTGGACATTGATTCCGTTGTTCAAGGCAGCGACAGCAATTGGGGCATGCAGGAAGTTTGGCGTACAAATGCTGACCATATCCAACGGAATTTTTGAAAACATCTCGTCATAGGCCTCAAAAACCGCCGGGATCTGGTACTTTTCCGCCAGCCTCTTTGCGGAAGCAGGGTCGGAATCGCAAACCGCTGCCAGCTCCACTCCGGGAAGCTTTGAATATCCCTGCAAATGCTTTTTATCGGCAATACCGCCTGCGCCTATACATGCATATCTCAGTTTGTCACTCACATAAACACCTCCTCATATCCGCTTTATGATTATACTACGATTTACCATTTAAAACATTAGTTTTCGGAGATAATCAATCGAAAAATCAATGCCCTTGCTTCCCAATTCTCCCGTCCATACGCTGGAATGGGGCTCCAGGCTCAAACCGCCCGAATAGTTTTTCGCATAAAGGATACTCATGAAGCTGGGCCAATCCGTTTGGTCCATTCCAGCCGGAGGGTCGTCAAATCTTTTTCCGTCAATCATCATTGACCCTTTGATGTGGACATGGTTGAACCGGCTTCCCCATTCCGCCGCTTCCTTCAGGTAATCCGCCCCGTCGTAGCGGCTGTTGGCAGTATCATATTTTATTCCCAATTCCTTCAGATGGCCATGGATAACGGTCCACGCCATGGGGTTACAGATGAAATTCGACTTACGGCAGTTGTAGGTAGCTATCTTCACATTTTTTTGCCTGCCATGTTCAATAAGCTTCTCCAGGTACCCCATTGCCACCGTACAGTTTTCATAATAGGAAAGCTGGTCTATGTAGTTGCAGCCGCATACGTAGTTTTGACATTCAAGCTCTGCAGCAGCGTCTATCAAAGCATACGACAGCTCCAGCTCGTCCTTTGAAATCAAACCTCCCAATAAAATGGGCTCCGACTTCCATCTGCCTATGGACCCTATCTCAATCCCGTACTTTTCTTTCCAGTGCTTTAAATGATCCATGTCCTTAAAAAATTCTCCGGTATCGTGCCCTTTATTGATACAAAACTCCAGAAAATCCAATCCCTTGTCTTTTGCCAGCATAAAGCTTTCTTCCTTGGGCTGGCCGATTATACCCAATTTCATGATTATAGAATTCCTTTCAGGTAACGGAGGCTCTCTTCAATACTTTGCAATTGCGGTATTTCAAAGGCTTCCTGTTCAACTGTAAACCATTCCGGATTGTAGGCCAGAGATGCGGCGGTAATTCCTTTGAAATCCATGATCCCCTTGCCTATTTCGGTGTTTTCCGTATCCTCCAGGCTCTTCATATCCTTGATATGAAGGATCTTGCAGCGTCCCTTGTACTTATTGACAAAATCCACGGATTTCAGCCTGCTGTACTCAACCCAGTATGTATCCAGCTCAATAAAAAGATTTTCCGGCGCCGTATAGTTGACAAGAAGATCTAGACCAAATTCTCCGTCAAATTTCTCAAACTCAAATTCATGGTTGTGATAACCGAACAGGATCCCGTTCTTCCGGCATTTTTCACCGATTTTGTCAAACTCCTCCGCTGTGGCCTTATAAGCGTCCAGGCTGTTTCTCATTTCCTCCGGAATGTACGGGACAATAATATAAGGGCTGTTTATTTCGTTTGAATATTCGATGCAAGCGTCAAGCCCTTCACGAAGAGCATCAATGCCGATATGGCTGCCGGCAGCCTCTATTCCTGCCGCAGCAAGGCAATTCCTCAAATCCTTCGCCTTAGTATTAAAATACCCTGCGAACTCAACACCGTCATATCCAACTCTGGCCACTTTCTCAATAGTACCGAGAAAGTCCGATTCTGTAAGCTCCTTGATTGAATAAAGCTGTAAACCAATTCTTGCCATAGTAACCCTTCCTTCAAAAAAGATTTCCAAAACTCTTTTATTACCTTACCACAAGAGCCTGCATTATTCTATAATTAAGCGATAAAAAAATATCAAATATTTGCTATTGCCGGACAGGCGTATGGGAGGCGGCTGCTCTGCAGGCCCTTTCCTTCCCAGCCGGGTCCGCGGATGTAAATAAGCCGGCCGCTGTGACCGGAAATTGGCGGATAGAAAGCAGCCCCTGCACGGTTTAGATTCTTCTCACCGTGCAGGGGCTGCTCCTTCATTTGCAAAATTCTTCCGTCTCTCTTATTTCTTGTCTGCTAAGTACTTATCCAATTGCTTTTGTGCATCATCAATCATGGCTTTTACTCCGGCTTTTTCCATGGCGGTCTTCATCTTAGGGTAGTATTTGTCATAGCTGACAATTCCCTCTCCTATTGGCTCGCCATGAGACTTCCCGACAGTAGCCAGTGCGGAAACTTCCGTCTTTACGGCTTCCTGGCTGTATGTCCAGCCGAGGGCTTTGTCCGCGATGGCAGAATTGTTGAATTCCTGCATTTTCTCCCACTTGTCCGGACTTTCATTAGCCCACAGGTAGTCCAGGAACTGGCTGCCGCCCATTGCCCACTGGGCAAGGCCTGTGTAACCGGAGGTTTCTGCGGTGACTCCATCGGCGAAGTCAATCTGGTTTTCACCGATCTTTTTATAATGCTTGTTTTCAATACCCCAATCCAGCAGGTTCTTGAGCTGCTTGTCAATGAACAGCAGGTTCAGGAACATCATGGCCCGTTCAGGATTTTTCGAGTTTCTGGAGATAACCAGCATGGAATTGGTCAGGTCTCCGGTCGTTGCAAAATGCTGGATTCCGGAATATCCATCCACCTGAATCAGGTCATAACCCAGCTGTGCCTTCATCTCATCTGCTTTTCCGGGTTTGAGCTGTTCCGCCCACATAAAGGCCTTCTGTGCTTTTTTAATGGGCATCCCATCCTGCAGCGTCGCTACATCCTTGTTGATATATCCCTTTTTGTACCAGTCCTCGGACAAATACGCAATTTTTTTATACTCCTCGGTTTCCATCAAATTGCATATTTTAATATCTCCCTCGGTCTTTACATACCCAACCGGAACTTCCGTTTGCGCAATATGAACCAGGAAATCCTGTGTAAAGTAGGAGGTGTGATCTCCTTTTGTGGAAAGGAACGGCACGATCCCCGGTTCCTTCTCCTTGATTGTTTTCAGCATGGGTTCAAAATCAGCGGGCGTTTTTACCGTAGAAAAATCAAAACCGTATTTATCGGCCATTGCTTTATTCACCAGGACTCCGCCTGTCCCAAACATGTCCTTGCCTGTAGGAATGCCGTACAGCACGCCATCCAGCACCGGCGCCTTCAGGTAAGCGGGATTGATGTTTGCGATGATATCCTTGCCGTACGTGGCCAGCAGATCATCCAGCGGCAGCCATGCTTTCTGGGCCGCAAAGTTGGCATAGCCCCACCAGGAGGGTGAGAACATGGTGTCAATCTGATCGCCGGAAGCAACAAAAAGCTTTTGTCTGTCCTGATAGCTGTCCCACCATAAATAATTCAGCTTGATGGTTGCATTGATCTTCTCCTTCAACAACTTGGAGACCTCTTCCTGTACCAGGGGGACGTCTTTACACTGAGGAGCGAGAAAATAGCAATTCAATTCATAGGGTTCCAGGGCGGGCGCGGCAGGTGCCGTTGTAATGTCCGCTGCCGTAACGGCTGCAGTATCCTGTTGCCCGGTTGTTGCCGCACCGTTCTGGCTTCCTGCCCCGCAGCCCGACAGTGCAAGTCCCACAACCAGTGTCAGTGCCAAAGCCAGACAGGTTAGTCTTTTCATTCTGTACATAGCAGAACCTCCTATTTCAAACTTTTTATATTGACCGGCCTATGCAGGACGTCGACAGTTCCTGCATATTCCGCGATCAACCTTTGACAGCTCCGATGGTCAAGCCCTTGATAAAATATTTCTGGAAGAACGGGTACGCAAAAATGATCGGCCCAATGCCGATAATGGCCATGGCCATACGCAGCGTTTCTCCCGGTATCTTGGTCAGTTCGCTGGAAGCAGTACCGCCCATTGCCGCCGCATGGGAGGAAGTGAGATATTCTACTGTCCTCAGGGCTTGATACATGGAGTATTGGATGTTGTAATACTTGGTATCATTAATGAACAAGAGGCAGAGATACCAATCGTTCCAATAGGCAAGCACCGAGAAGAGGCCAATCGTGGCAATAACCGGCGTGGATAAGGGGAACACGATACTGATAAAAGTCCGGAATTCACTAGCCCCGTCTATCTTAGCGGATTCCAGAATGGAATCCGGCAGGTTCAAGGTAAAAAACGTTTTGACGATCAGGACATTGAAGGCCGTCACCAGAGCAGGTATAACCAGCATCGCCGGACTGTTCTGCAAATGCAGGTATTTGTTATACAGGATGTACCAGGGTACCAGTCCTCCATTGAACAGCATGGTAAAAAAGATGTAAAACGAAAAGAAATACCGGTATTTGAAAGATTTTCTGGAGAGGGGATAAGCATACAGCATCGTCAGCAGGACGCTCAGAATTGTACCTGTAACGCAAGCTCCGATGGTAACCCCATAGGCCCTGAGAATCTTCTCGGGGTCCAGAAACAGATACCTGTATGTATTGAAGGTGATCTTCGTCGGGAAAAAGGAATACCCGTTTTCCACCAAAGAAGTTTCATGGGTAATGGATACCATAAAAATCAAGATCAGGGGACAAATACACAAAATACAATAGAGAATAAACATCAGGTTAAAAACTGAATTGGCCTTTATTGAGATTTGGTTTGCCTTAAAATTGCTTTTTCCTATTCCGACAGCCATAATAACCTCCCACATACTACATTGAATCAGAATATTTTATTCTCTTCGCTGATTTTCCCTACCGTCCAATTCGCGATCAGCACCAGGAAGAAGCCTACAACCGATTGATAAAACCCGGCCGCAGATGACATTCCAAGATCTCCGCTATAAATCAGCGCCTTATAAATATATGTATCCAGCACATCGGTCGTTGGCTGCAGAAGGCCTTGCTGCATCGGGATTTGATAGAACAGGCCAAAGTCGGATCTAAAAATATTTCCAAGGGCCATAATTGTCGTAACGATCATCAAAGGGACCAAAAATGGCAGGGTAATCGCCTTGATCTGTTTCATTTTACCGGCCCCGTCCAATATAGCAGCTTCATAGTATTCCTGGTCTATTCCGGTAATTCCGGCAAGATATATAACTATTCCATATCCGATTGTCTTCCAGATGTTTACAGCCGGTAGGATAAATGGCCAATACTTGGGTTCTATATACCAGTCTATCCCCTCCCGGTGAAGCAAGGGTGCAATCGTCCTGTTGTAAAGGCCGTCCGGGCTCAGGATGGCATACACCAGATAAGCAACCACTACCCAAGAAAGAAAATACGGCAGGAATATGACGGACTGATAGAACTTGGCCGCAAATTTACTGCGTAATTCATTCAGGATAAGGGCTATGGTTACGGCGCCGATCAAGCCAAGGGCGATAAATATCAAATTATATCCGATGGTATTGCGGGTAATTGTCCAGGCATCCTCCGACTGAAAGAGGAACTTGAAATTCTTCAAACCGGACCAGGGACTGTGGAGAAACCCATCTTGGTAATTAAAATTTTTAAACGCAATGATCACCCCGAACATTGGCAGGTAATTGTTGATGAAGACAAGAATGAACGTAGGGAGCAGCATGAGAAATAACGCTTTATTGATGGACCATTCCTTCAGAAAACCGGATTTCTGTTTGCTGCGTTTTAGGGCCGGCATGCTTTTTGAGACGGAAATACGATTCAAGGCTGCCATTTTGTGTTTCCTTTCACGTAAATTTTTTCATAACAATATAAAGCCAAAACCGTTATGGCATGAAAATAAGAGGAAATATATACGGAGATATCTTCCGGGTCAACCATGCGTATTGTTTAAAAATCACTGGCACCGTTTAACTTTGCCATTTCAGCGGTGAATTCCTCCGGGGTCTTCTTCCCTGCGAACAGTTCCGCAACAAGATCCTTATGTATTTCTGAATCCGCTGCGGAAAATATCGTGTCCCACCAACCGACAAAAGTAGTCCCCGTACGAATCAATTTCGCAGACTGACCGGCTGTAGGAGCCAGTGTGGAGTCGTCCAGGCCGTCCGTTTTCCAGCAGGGGAGACCTGCACCAATCAAATACCCGTCTCTGCTGGCCTTCTCGCAGATAAACTTAAGAACCCTGACAGCTTCCACAGGATATTTTGTATTCATACTGATAGAAAAGCCATCCACATCTCCGCCAAAAAATTCGTCTTTCTTTCCCTTTCCATCCTGCAAAAGGGGGAACGGAACAATCTCCACCTTACCCTTGACCAGGGATTTTGAATCTTCACAATTTGCATCCGCCCAGTTGCCCTGGTATATCATGGCAGCCTTCCCTTGCTTGAATTCCTCCATCATTTCCATAAAACCCATTTCAAAGGCATCTCTGTTGAATGCGCCGCTTTTTACCAGCAGGGACAGCTTCCGGGCAGCTTCAGTGAAATCCTCTTCTTCAAACAGCATGGGACGGTTGAGTGCGTTCAAACACGCCTGTCCACCTGCCTGGCGCATTGCCAGAATATCATACCAGTACATCCCGGGCCAGCGGTCTTTTTCTCCAACGACAATCGGTGTAATTTCAGCGGCTCTTAGCTTTTTCACCGCTTCCAGAAGCTCGTCGAAGGTGGAAGGAATCTGTGCGCCTGCTTTATTAAACAGCTCGGTATTGCAGTACAGATTTGCTATAAAAGTAAACACGGGCAGTGCATAGCTTGCGCCGTTATACGTACATGCCTCCAGCATACCGGCACCCAGTCTGTCCTTCGTCCCGTCCTCCAGATACCTATCCAGCGGGAGGATATTCCCTGACTTAACATAGGGTATAATAAAACTTCCACCCCAAATGTAGAACAGGTCAGGAGCTTCTCCAGCAGCCAGAGCCGTTTTTATCTTTGTTTTATATTGTTCGCCATTCACCGCAATCGCCTGGATAATAACATCGGGATTCTGCCCGTTCCATACCCTAATTGCCTGTTTCAGCGAATTGTTGTGAGGATTGGCTTCCGTTACCCATTGATGCCACAGAGTGAGTGTTACGGGCTCCTTTCCGGGGTCTCTTTCCAAATGCTCTGCAGTGCCCTCACATGCTGTAAGACTGAATATCAAAGTTGCAACAATGGAAAATACAAGAGCCGTTTTGCGGGCTTTGTTCATTGTTCTATCCCCTTTTCAACTCTTCAGCTTATTTATAGTCTATCATGAATAGAATTACATCTCGATTCAATATTTTGCAAAAATATTCATTATTTTACCATTTTTTTCTGAACTCCTGCACGGATAGCCCTGTATTTTTTTTAAACAAAATACTGAAATAATGCGGGTCACCGATGCCCACCTTTTCCGCAATCTGATAAACCTTTAAATCCGTGCCTTTTAAAAGTTTTATGGCGGTATCCATCCGTGCTTTGGTAATATACTCAACAAAGGACTGGCTTGTTTTCTGCTTAAACAGCCGGCTTAAATGGCTGGGGCTGACAAAAAATTCTTTCGCCGTACTCGCGAGGGACAAGTCGGCAAGCTGAAGGTTCCGGAGAATATAGTCCTCCACCTGGCCGATCAGATGGTTGGCTTTGTTCAGGCTGGCCTGGCGGACCCTTTCGATGATATGGAAAAGCAGTTGAATAATATACGCCTTTAGCTCCGGCAGGTTATCAATCCGGGAGACCTCCTCATAGGGCCGGCTGTGTGACTCCCATAAATCTGCGGTATCAATCTTCAACTCAAGCAGAGTATGTTCACATATGGAAAGGATATCAAAGGCCTCCAGCCACATTTGCCGGATTGCGCTGCCGGTGTGATAGCACCGGTCAAAGAAATATTCCTCAATCAGTTCCGCCGCTTTCTCCTTTAAGCCTGCGGTAATACAAAAGCCAAGTTTTTCCTTCTTATCCTTGCGTATTTTCCATTGACTATCTCCGGAAAAATTGATGTCGGTATAATTGATGATCTGATTTTTTCCAAAAACCACCTTGTAATCCAGCGCTTCACAAGCCTCATTGTATGAGGCTCTGATACCTTCAAACCCCTTCATCCTTCTTCCAATACCAATTCCCACAAAGCACTTGCATTGGTTGATCAGCGTCGTTTTGATAACCTCACAGCAGTCCGGCAAATCCACTTTGTCATTATTGCTTAGAATGACTATTTTCCCGCTGATATTGAAAAAAACGTGAATATAGCGATCTTCCCGGAAGATCTGCCGGATCAGGTCTGCGCTCCGGATAGCCAGCATGAATTTCTCCTCCTCCCGGATGACGACATCGTTCCCAGGGGAGCCGCTGGTATATTCCACAACGGCAGTCTGAAAAAAATCCGTCGCCGGGTTGAGTTCAAAGCCGAAGTACCACAATTTGTCCAATGCTTCCTCCCGGTCCATTTCGTTGGACAGAAGTTCATTGAGAAACTTTTCCCGCAGATAGGGAAGATTGGCCTCCAACTGCTGCTTCAACTCCGCATAATTCTTCTGATGAGACCTTTCGGTTTCAATCTTCTCCTTCAAATTTAAAACGACCCTTTTGATTTCCTCTGCATTGATGGGTTTCAGCAGAAAATCCGATATGCCGAGCTTAACGCTTTTCTGTGCGTAATTAAACTCTTCATGCCCGGTAATGACAACGATTTTGATCTGAGGAAATTTTTCAATGACGATTCTGCTGAATTCAATCCCATCCATCGAGGGCATGCATATATCGGTAAACAGGATATCCGGACTGACCTCGCCGATGAGCTCCAGTGCTTCTCCCGCACCGGCGGCCTCTCCTACGACCTCCGCCCCCAGCTCTTCCCAACAGATTCGATGCTTCAGCAGGTTCCTGATCAGGTATTCGTCATCCACAATAAATACTCTCAAAGTTTTTGTGCATTCCATCTCAATCGTTCGCCACAGCAGGCACACAGATTGAAATCCGCGTACCGCAATCCTTTCTGCTGTCTATTTGTACGATATCCTCCAGGCCGTAAAAGATTCGCAGCCTTTCTATTGTCCCGCGCAAGCCGAACCCGTCCTTTCCGAAGCCAGCCTTTTGTTCCGTAAACATACGTATATCTTCTTCCGTCATACCCACTCCGTCATCCTCTACCACAATCCGGACCATGTCTCCCTGGAGTTCCGAGCGGATTGTAATAGTCCCATTTTCGCCCTTTGCGCGTATTCCATGATAGAGGGCATTTTCAACCAGGGGCTGCAGGACCAGCTTTAAAATACGGTAGGGATTGCACTGCGGGTCTGTTTCAAAGCATACGTGAAACATGTCCCCATATCGAATCTTTTGTATTTTCAGGTAATTCCTGACCATATCGATTTCTTCCCCGATGGTAATCACTTCCCGTCCCTTGCTCAAGCTGATCCGGTAATAGCTTCCCAGAGCCTCGACAATGTTGCAGACCTCCTCTGTCTGCCCCAGCATCGCCAGTGAATTGATGGAATCCAGCGTATTATACAGGAAATGGGGCTTAATCTGTGCCTGAAGCACGTTCAGCTCAGCCCTCCGTTTAATTCTCTGCTCTTCAATGACACGGTGGATCAGATTTTGGATTTCCCGTATCATCATATTATAACCGTCCCTCAGTTTACCAATCTCATTGTCGCCGGCTGAAATCTCCACCTCTTTGAATTCACCCTTTTCCACGCCCTTCATTGACCTCAGTAATTTTTTAATAGGGATGGTGACCATCCTGGATGTAAGAATTGTACCAACGAATAGAATCAGACTATTGATCAGGATAATGGCAAATCCCACATACGCCGCACTGGAAGTCTCATTGGACAATCCCTGGACAGGGATAAAACTGTACAGCTTCCAATTGTATCTTTCCTGAGCCAGGTAGGAGACCAGATATTCCCCGCCCTTCACCCATTTTACGGCAGAACCCTGCCGTCTGTCCCTGAAGGTATCATCCAGCGTACGGATATCTTCTTTATCAAATTCATCCTCTTGGATGATGCTTTGATTGTTTTCATCCAGAATAACGACCCCCGTTGTATAATTACTGGCAATATTCCCGTAGGCATCCTGAAATGCAGCTTCCGATATGTTCATAACCAAAATGCCCCTGGGCTCGGTGGTGTTGATATCCCGGATCAGACGGATCATGGAAATGAAATTGTTGTCCTGCTCCTGTTTGAAAGCTCCGCCGCCGTTCAGCAGCAGAATATACGCACCCCTTTGCCGTAAAACCCGCTGGTACCAGCGGGCTTCGGCAACACTTCGCAGCAGGAAGGTATAGGAGTTTTCATTGTAGACGGAAAACTCGTTCCCGTTGCCGTCGAAAATAAATACCGAAGAAATCGCCGGTACCTCTTGAAGCATTTTATATAAATAGTTGCCCACCCTGCCCTGCGCATTCAGGTCCGAGTATATATCCCCGTCCCTCAGAAGCGATTGCAGATTGTTGTCGGAAAGAATCATCTTGGAATAGCTGTTAATATTGCTGATTAAAAGATTAATATTCGCCTTGATGGAGTATAGTGTCTGGGCAGAGACATCGCTTACCTTTTTCAGCGCAATGTTGGAGTAGATCTCCTGGTAAAGCGTATTGCTTACAACTACAGACGAAATCAATACGACCAGATAAAACAGAGTAATCCGTATACTGATGCTCAAATCAGATAGTTTTTTCCTTAGTCTCTTCAGGAGAAAGGCTGCCTCTGCTTCTACTATGCCCTTCATTGAAAACGTCCTTCTTAATATGTATTTTTATTTTAATTATAGTTCATTTATAAGATGCAGTAAAGCATATCTCAAATCAGGCTCGGACAATCCTTTTTATGGGTATGCCCCAACGTGGGATTCAGAAGGCATAATAATCATCCACCCGTAAAACGGGTGGTATTTATTTGAACCCTGAAAGGGTCTAATACTAGCTGTGCCTGAAGGCACTTTTGGGTTCCGCCAACCGCATAATTGTTACTCGCTGCCCTTCAAAG
>JAEZCO010000010.1 GCA_023433505.1 Bacillota bacterium
CTGTAGGTGTGAGAGCCACCAACCTGTTCTGAATATCTGCTATACTTGTAAAGCACTGAGCAAACTTATTAACATCAACAAGATATCTCCCGTTTACATACCGGCTGTTAATACTGCTACATGTAAAAGTCTTGCCAGCAAAAGTAACAGTACCACTAATTGGAGTAACCCCTAATTCAGCGGCAAGGTCTTCAAGATATTCTTCACTTATCGCCCCCTGCGGTGGTGTCACTACCAGCCCATATGCTCCTGTTGCTGCACCATTATAACCTTTTACTTTAACATAATACATTTGTCCGCCGGCTAGATTAATGCTGATTTTAAAGTTTGTACTTTCTCCAGAATCATCATCATTAGCCAATTCAGCTTGTCCAATACTATACAAATATCCTTCTGTATCGGTTAAACCGGTGGTTTTAATTGTATAAATCCCACTATTATTTGCTGTAAATTTATAATAATCTTCTTCACCAGCAGAACCAATAAAGCCATTAACTGTATTTCCAACAGAAATAGTCGTTGCTGTGCCAAAGCTGTGGTTTCCTGTTCCACTGGAACCACCAGAACTCGGGATAGCAATAGCTATACCACTACAATTTTGAGGATTGGAAGAATCAACGATAGCTTGTATTTCATGTACTCCTGCAATTGCCGTCCACTCGGATGTTGCATTAATAGAATGTGTACCACCTACGCCTATACCACCTGTATAATTCACTGTTTCCTGTAGGAAACCATCTACTTGGAATTTGACTGTTATTGTAGTGCCAGGGTCTATTGCTGTAGTTCCAACATTTTTAATTACAGAAGTAAATTGAACAGATTCTCCAGCCATAGGGCTTTCAGGATAAATAATAAAGTCTGTCATAGTTAAGTTAGAATTACCTGTTCCCGGGAAAGAACCTTCGGCTATAAAGTCTTTAAATTGGGAAAAAACGTGGATCATAGCCTTGCTATTACCATAATCATAAAATGCAGCTATATCATTTCTTCCATCTCCGTTAAAATCGCCTTCCACTACTTTATCCGTTATTAAATTTGCAGTATAATTGCCTGGGCCTGATTCCCACCACTTTTTTGCTTGAAAAGAAGAACCATTTGATAGCCATAGATGAATTTTGGTATCGTTAAAACCATTATCATAAAATGCGGCAATATCGTCCTTTCCATCTCCATTATAATCCTCTGAAATTACCCTAGATGTTACCAAATTAACTTTGAAGTCGCTACTGTCATAATTCCACCAAATAGCATATTGAAATGAATTCCCAGTTGACAACCATACATGAATCCCTGTGACATGACTTCCATAATCATAGAAAGACGCAATATCATCTTTTCCATCATTATTATAATCACCAGATACTACTCTACCTGTAATTAGGCTTGCTCTATAGTTCCCAACTCCTGAATCCCACCATCCATATGGGTTAATACTTTGGAATGAACTGCCGTTCGATACCCATACATGAATTCTTGTAATATCACTTCCATAATCGTAGAATGCGGCAATATCATCCTTCCCATCTCCATTGAAATCTCCGGATACTACTCTTCCGGTTATCAGACTTGCTCTATAGTTCCCAACTCCTGAATCCCACCATCCATATGAGCTGATACTTTGAAATGAACTACCATTCGATATCCATACATGAATTCTTGTAATATCATTTCCATAATCGTAGAATGCGGCAATATCATCCTTCCCATCTCCGTTGAAATCTCCGGATACTACCCTTCCAGTAACTCTGCCGGCCTCATATCCTCCAGGGCCTGAATCCCACCATGTATCTGCACCTAAGGTCTGAAAAGAACTCCCATTTGATATCCAAACATATAGTTTAGATTGGTAACTTCCATTATCATAAAGTACAGCTATATCTTTTCTATTATCTCCATTGAAATCACCTGAAACTACTCGCCCTGTTACCATATTAGCATCAAAGCTTTCAAGATTAATGCCCCACCAACCATTAGTACCTGTCCATTGAAATGAATTGCCATTTGACTGCCATACATGAATTCTTGTATTATTTTCATCATCATAGAATGCGGCAATATCATCCTTCCCATCGTTATTAAAATCACCAGAAACTACTCTTCCGGTTATCAGGCTTGCTCTATAATTCCCAATTCCTGAATCCCACCAACCACTAGAATCATTATATTGAAATGAACTACCATTTGATACCCATACATGAATTCTTGTATTATCGCTTCCATAATCATAGAATGCGGCAATATCATCTTTTCCATCACTATTAAAATCACCAGAAACTACTCTTCCGGTTATCAGGCTTGCTCTATAATTCCCAATTCCTGAATCCCACCAGCCACTAGAATTATTATATTGAAATGAACTGCCATTTGATATCCATACATGAATTCTTGTATTAGCACTTCCATAATCATAGAATGCGGCAATATCATCCTTCCCATCACTATTAAAATCACCAGAAACTACTCTTCCGGTTATCAGGCTTGCTCTGTAGTTTCCAATTCCTGAATCCCACCAACCATTAAGATTAACACTTTGAAATGAACTACCCGTGGATATCCATACATGAATCCTTGTATCATCACTCCCATAATCATAGAATGCGGCAATATCATCTTTGCCATCTCCATTAAAGTCTCCTGATACTATTTTCCCAGCGGCCCGATCGGCCTCATATCCCCCAACGCCTGAATCCCACCATCCGCTTCTTTGGAATGAAGCTCCGGTAGCGACCCATACTTGTATTTTGGTTTGACTATTACCGCAATCATAAAAAGCCGCTATTTCCTTTTTCCCATCCCCGCTAAAATCTCCTGAAACTGTCTTATCTACTATCATGTTGGAATTAAAATTGGAAACTTTAGAATCCCACCATCCATTCATTTGTATAGAGGTATCATAAGAAAATAATTCAATGCTATTATCCTGTAGATAGATATTTGGATATACAGAAGAAGCTACGGTTGTTTCATCTTGAGCTTCAACTTGCATCGCTCTAATACAATTAATTTTATTACCTTTACGAATCAAATTATTTAGTATTGTCAAATTATCAGAAGAGTTAATTAATATATCCTTAATTTTAATTATACTTAGACCCGCAGTCTTACTTAAAACTAATAATGCATCTCCTGAAACAAATGGTGCTGACATTGACGTTCCGCTCATTAACCCATAGGAATTACCAGGTAGAGTACTCATTATTTCTTCACCTGGTGCCGCCACATCAACAGAATTTTCTCCATAATTGGAGAATGCCGACAAACAACCTTCTTTTTTTATCGATGTAACAGTAATGATATTTGGAAGATCGTAAGAAGCAGGGTACATAGGATTAACATCAATATTTATCCCGTTATTTCCGGCAGCACATACAAACAGCATGTTCGACGCTGTGATTGTATCTTTTAACGCCAAATTGTCCACTGCAGTTCCCCAACTGCAATTAACAATTTTAACTCCCATACGTTCAGCATATTCAATTGCAGCAATTATTTCGCTGGTATAAGCTGTTCCACCTGTAAATGCTTTTAATGGCATTATCTTGGCGTCGGGTGCTATACCTGCTATTCCTGTTGAATTATCTTTTACTGCGGCAATAATACCGGCTACATGGGTTCCATGCCGTTCATCATTTAGGTTAGCTGGATTATGTACGGAATTATCATTTTCACAGAAATCCCAACCTTGGACATCATCGATATACCCGTTATTATCATCATCAATTCCGTTTTCAGGTATCTCTCCGGGATTTGACCATATATTGGGGCTTAAGTCTTCATGACCTACATCAATTCCGGTATCAATAACAGCCACAACCACTCCAGCGCCCGTTGATACTTCCCAGGCTCCTACAGCTCCTACATCATAGCTTCCAGAACCTTTACTATAAACACTTCCATATACTGAATCACACACGCCCCATTGATCATTGAAATATGTGTCATTTGTAGATAAGTTTATTTTATAGTCAGGCTGAATATATTCGATATCAGAACCAGCATTTTTGCCTTTCAATTCGGTAAGCAGGTCACTCTTTTTCATCTTGAATTTAGTGGTTATCAAGTCTAGCTTGCTATTCCTGCCAATTATTTTACTTTTTGAAATTCTGCTTGTAAGGAGACCGGCTACTTTTTCTTTAGCTTTATTATCTTTATACTTTATTATAAACCTGTCGGTAGTGATATCCTCATCGCTATTGATATTTTCATCTTTAAAGTCGAACTTTTTTCCATTCTGACTATCATTTTCGGATGAAGAAGACGGATATTGATTATTGCTCGCTGAACCTGCAAAAGAGGGAGTTAGAACAGATGACAGAATTATACCCATTGAAAGGCATAGAGAAATAAAAACTTTAAGCTTCCTTAATACAGTACGCATTTGAAACCCCCAATAACTTAAACAATTTATGCCAATTGGAAAATTAAATAATAAAGTTATATAGGACCCTATACCCCTAATTTTGTAAATGTATAAACTCATTGTTATGATATCAAATCTTTGTAAAATCAACAAGAAAAATTTGTAATTTTATGTTGCTTATAGTGAATTTATAAGATCACATCTCAAATTTTCAATTTGTCCCGGAATACCGTTGCTTTTCCCGTCAACCTGAGTAATAATAGTAGGGTGTGAAAAAACTAAAATAATTGAATAAATTCATTTTAGAATCAACCCTGCAGGAAAAGCCATTAAATAAATTATAGAAAAGGGGTGTTCTAGATGAGAAGAGCAGAGCCGTTCAGAATAAAGATGGTGGAGCCCATCCGCCTGATTTCCGCCGCTGAAAGAAAGAGGGCGTTGGAAGAGGCAGGATACAATCCATTTTCTTTAAGAGCAGAGGATGTGTACATAGATTTACTTACAGACAGCGGCACAGGAGCAATGAGTGACAACCAGTGGGCCGGGCTTATGCTGGGAGATGAATCCTATGCGGGCAGCAGGAATTTTTACAATCTTGAGCAGGCGGTAAGGGATGTCACGGGCTACAGCTACACAATTCCTACCCATCAGGGCAGAGGAGCCGAGCAGGTTCTTTTTCCTTTGATCGTCAAGAAAGGCCAATATGTCATTGGCAACATGCATTTTGATACCACAAGAGCCCATATCGAGCTGGCGGAAGGAAGGCCGGTGGATTTTGTCACCGAGAAAGCCTTTGATACCTCCACGCCTTATGATTTCAAAGGTGAATTCGATGTGGAAAAAACGGAAGCTTTTATCCAGGAAAAGGGTGCGGAGAACGTCGGTTTTATCTTGATTACCGTCACCTGCAACAGCAGCGGCGGACAGCCGGTATCCATGAAGAATATCCGGGAAGTCAGCCAGCTGGGCAAAAAGTATGGGATACGGGTATTGCTGGATGCTGCCCGCTTTGCTGAAAACGCCTGGTTTATTAAAACACGGGAAAAAGGCTACGGGGACAAATCCATGGCTGAAATAATCCTTGAGATGTTTTCCTATGCAGAAGGCTTTACAATGAGCGCCAAGAAGGATGCGCTGGTAAACATGGGCGGACTCATCGGCATCAAGGACAATGAGGACCTGTACAGGAGCGCACGGTCAATGCTGGTGCCTTATGAGGGTTTCCCAACCTACGGAGGTCTTTCGGGCAGGGATATGGAAGCACTGGCAAGAGGACTTCGGGAGGGTACGGATGAAGCTTATCTTGAGTACAGGATCGGTCAGGTGGCTTATTTAGGCCAACGGCTTCTGGATGGGGGAGTACCTATTCAGACACCTACTGGGGGCCATGCGGTTTTTGTCGATGCCAAAAAGATGCTGCCGCATATTCCCGGCAACGAATTCCCTGCTCAGGTGTTGGCCAATGAGCTGTATCTGGAATCAGGGGTGAGGGCCGTGGAAATCGGTTCCTTTCTTGCGGGAAGAAGCGCCGAAACGGGGGAGCAGGTTATTTCGCCCTTCGAGCTGATGCGGCTGACAATTCCCAGAAGGACTTATACAAACAACCATATGGATGTAGTTGCAGATGCGCTGATAGCCATCAAGGAGAGGGCCCATACGTTAAAAGGCCTGGAATTTGAGTATGAGCCGCCGATTTTAAGGCATTTCACCGCAAGGCTCAGGTATAAAGCATAAGGAACAATGTATCCGCATAATTTTATCGATATAAAAGTGGGCGAGTCAAAGGGACTCGTCCATTTTCATGTAATATTTCGAAAACAAGCGAAATATTACAAAAATATTAAGAATGTTTTTCCATCCATATTACCCTAAAAATCATTTTATGTTTCCGAATATATATTGCAGATCGATCTTAAAACAAATTTTTGAAAGGATGGAAAAAGTATGAGGAAGCTCATAGCAATGATTCTGGCAATCGTGCTGATAGCCGGCGTGATGTCAACAACGGCTTTTGCCAAAAGCGATTCGAAGTTCAAAGGAAGCATAAATATTTCCGTAAAGTTTTTTAAAGATTCGGGTGACGTCTCATGGGCGCAGAAGGCCATTGACAAGCTGATGCTCAAGGGCATGCTGAAGGGGGACAACGGCAAATACCAGCCAAACAGGTCGGTAACACAGTTGGAAGCAATAATCATGTCTTTAAGGGTGATGGGATGGGAAGAGGAAGCCCTGGCGATAAAGAACCTTCCGAAAAAATATAAAGGTTCCGCGGTCCAGGCATGGGCGGTAGGCTATATCAATAAAGCTTATGAGAAGGGGATCCTTGATGAGGTGGATATGATGTATTTTAACCCCAATGCACCCGCAAAAAGGCATGAGGTTGCAAAGTACATAATCAGGGCCTTACAGAAGGATGACGAAGCGAAGGCTAAGATGAACGCGGTGCTTCCTTTTAAGGATGCAGCGGCTGTTCCTCAAGGATCTGTAGGCTATGTGTACCTTGTAAACCAGCTGGGAATCATGAAGGGCGACGGACAGAAGTTCAATCCCATGGGCACTTTGAGCAGGGCTGAAATGGCTGTGTTGTTCTGCAATCTTGACGATAAGGTGGATAATGAAAATGATGCCGATGAAGTCAAGGGCACGATAGATAGTATCAGCGCCGGCAGAATAGTTCTGAAGGTGGGCGTCTTGAATAAAACCTTTGCCGTAAGCGAAGATGTTGTCGTATATAAGGCAACAAAAAGAGTTGATTACTCAACGGTTGTAAAAGGCACAAAGGTATTGCTGAAGACAGAGGATGATGTAGTAGAATATATTGAAATATTGAGTAATGATCAAAACGATGGCAAGATCATCACAAATTACACCGGAGAGCTCACTGCGATCGGCAGTGGAAATCCAATGACCTTGACCGTAAGGATTGCAGAGCTGACGGCTATTTTCAAAATAGCGGACGGCGCGGAATTCTACTTCAATGGAGTCAGGGGGACCGTCAATGATCTTGCGCTCGGGGATAAAGTCAGTATCGCCGTAGATAATACCAACAGAGCTTTGAAAGTTACGGCAGAAAGGTCGCTGGCCGTTATTACGGAGGATCGGGGCAAAATCACGGCCATTGACCTTGTGGGAACATACCATCTGTCCGTGGACGGTACAAGATATGTTCTGTCCAAGGATGCAGATGTGAAAGTGGATAATGTTGCTGCAGAATTAGAGGATCTTAAAATAGGCATGGATGTTATTGTTAAGCTGAAGGACAGCGTTGTAGAAGCTGTCTATGGTGAAAACTAGAGAATAGTGCTGCAGAAAAATTCAACTATATGCCAATGGCAACCGTCCTATCATCGGGCGGTTGCTGTTTTCTTGGGGAGGGAAATAAATGTGTACAAACTATTAAATTCATGTTTCAATGTTTTTCACAGTTAAAAGGTGGTAAAAGTATTATAACAAATCAAAAACAAGTCGAAATGTGGCGGTTTGAATACAAAGGTGGTGAGAAGAATGGATTTAATCAATTTGGCTTTACAGTTTAGAGACTACGAATGGATCAAGGAGCTGATGGCACAGGAAACTGCGACTGCGACAGCAACTGAGACTGAAACTGCAGCTGCGGGTCAGGCAATGGAGGGAAATGTCAAAGCCGATTTGTTCAATGAAGAATCCGTTGCACTCGAAAACATTACAAATACTTATGCGGTTAGGGAAAGAATGGGTATCCGGGCCTTTAACATCAATTCCGAGTATGACAGGAACCTGTCCAGTCTGATACTGGTGGAGCGTCCTTCCTACAGGAAAGGTGAAAAGGTGAGGTACCGCAATCCTTCCAACGAAGAAATGATATTTGCAAGGGGTATAGTCAACGGATATGTTCTGGGATACAGTGAGGCAAACAATAACCTGAACAACCAATTAATGGAGTATTTTACTTCAGTCGAATCCCAAATGCTGAAAAAGGGGACAGGTGCCGGAAATGTGCAGAAAAAAAGCTCAAGACCCAGGAAAACGAAGGATTCCAAAGAGTAGGGTCCGGTATTACAGCCGATAAGGGACGATTTGTGGAGGCAATAAGCCCGCAAATGCGTCCCTTATTTGGTATCCTGGGGATAGTGCAGCAGAAGGGAATGCATTTCTACCAGTCGGGGCAAAGCTCATTGTTCTTCGCCTTTATGCCGTCCAACTGGTTAAGCCTGTCCTCCAGCGCTTGAATTTCCTCATTGCTGCCGGTAAGCTGCAGAATGATAAGCCCTTCGTTGGAGCAGAGATCTCCGGCTTCATGAAGGCCCAGTCTCATTTTTATGATGCAGCCCGAGTCGGTCAGCACCTCCTGGAGCTTTGGGGCATTTTCCCTGCGGTTGTTTACAAGCAGGGTCATCACATTATAACAAGCCATAAATAAATCCTCCCTTTTTTTATTGATAAAATGGTTATGAGCCAATGGAGGCTTATCTGGAATAAGCTGAACTAAATAATTGGAATGACACAAAAACTTGGTTCAACTTATCGATCAGATAACATACCTTCAATTGGCTCATCGCATTTAAAATTCCTGAATTCTGCAGCCTGTTTCGGTAATTTTTGTGATAATCTGTTCCTTGCTGATTTTTACCGGGTCATAATCTATGAATGCCGCCTTGAGCTTTCTATCGATGTCCACATCCTTTATACCTTCGGCCTGGAGAAGGGTTACTTCAAGATCATCGTAGGATCTTTCACATACAAGGGACTCCAATTCGATCCTGATAGATTCTATTCCCGAATCTGTCTTTTTACCTCCCTGGCATCCTTCCATACGAGTACCTCCTATACATTATTTGAATGGGTGCATGTTTGGATAGATCGTCGCGTCGCAGGCTCCTCGCGAGACATCTAAAAAGCCTGTCAAAGCCAATGCGGCGTGGCAATCATCATCCCATGCAATAATAAAAAATCGACCTATCCTGGCGTATTAGCGTTAGCCGGGGCTGTGTAAACCCGCAAAGCCAGCTCCGCATCCAGCAGCAGCAGTCCTCTTCCGTCGCCTTCCACCAGCTTGAGCTTGTTCAGCACTTTGTCCATGTTGGATTCTTCTTCACGCTGTTCGGTGATAAACCACTGCAAAAAGGTATTCGCAGTATAATCCTTTTCTCCTTGCGCCGCATCGACAAGGCTGTGAATGGACCTTGTTACAAATTGCTCATGGGCAAGAGAAAGCTGGAATACTTCTATGGGCGAAACAAAGTCGTTTTTTGGCTTGTCGATTTGTCTCAGCTCCACAGTCCCGCCGGTCTCAAGAATATAGTCAAAGAACATCATGGCATGGTCCCGTTCCTCAAGGGCCTGCACATGAAAGAAATTGGCAAAGCCATCCAGGCTCATATGTTTGAAATAAGCTTCCATGGAGATATAGAGATACTCGGAAAAGAATTCCTTCTGTATCTGTTCATTAAATCTTTCCTGGATAATTGAACTGATTGACATGGTTTTTTCCTCCTATTTGAAAATTATGCTGGTAATATCGCTCCAACTCTTTTTGAGCAGGTGTTCGTATTTGACCCGGAACAATTCCTGATGCTGTTTTTCCCATTCGGACAATTCCAGCAGCGCTTTCTTTATCTCAGGCTCGTCAACCTGCTCCGAGGCATTTTGGTAAAACAGCGCAAAGTCACTTTCCATAAGGTAGGCAAGTCTGACGACCGACAGGTCGGAAATACCTTTCTCATCGGACACCAGCTCCGAATTGTCGGCGATGATGGAGGTGTTTACTTCGCGGGATACATCGTCTACGACCCAGGAAATATTGATGGGCGGCGGGGTGATGTCCATTTTTTCATATACCTTGTGGAGCATATTGAAATGGCTTTTCTCAATCTCCACCAATTCTTCGAAAAGCTTTTTTAGTTCGGGGGATTCAACTCTTTCCAGATTGTAGGAATAGAATTCCTTTGCGTCATTTTCCATTCTCATGGCGTACTCAATAACAGATTTGATCCTGTCCATGTGTGGCCTCCTCTAGTTTATACTGAGCGTAAGCTCGTAATTTTCTACTTTATTTTACCACAATTGGATGCGGAATAATCACATTTTTTCCTGTAATCTCCGGGAGTTTTGCCTGTAATCCGTTTAAAGACCTCGTAAAAGAACTTGATATCGCTGAAGCCCACATGCGACGCAATGTCCGTGACTTTCATATTGGTAGTTTTCAGCAGTGTGCAAGCTTCGTCGGTCCGCAGGTATTGAATATAATCACTGACGTTGGTGCCGGTGATTTCCTTAAACAGCCGGCTGAAATAATTCTTGCTTATAAAGGATTGCATGGCCAAATCAGATAGGGTGATCTCGGATTTGTAATTCATTTTCATGTAATCGATGGCTTTGGAGATCATATCCTGGTTTTTCTGGTAAGCGCTCTTACTGCTGCTTTCCTCCATGTATCTGAAAATTTTTACGATAAGCTCGATAAGGACGGCCCGGATGATATCCATCCCTCCCTTTTTCATTTGCTTGTATTCGGCATACATCTTCTCGAAAAGATTTCCGATCTCATGAAATTCGGCGCCCCCAAGCCTCAGGTCGGGGTGCGCGGCAAAATCATCGGGAAATATGGATTTAAACAGGAAAGAGGAGGCAATGCCTTCAAAGTGGCTTGTACGGAAAAGGGAAATATCCAGAAACCCCGGCTTGAAGGCGCAGTTATAGACGATTGGGTTGCTGCTGTTATCCGACAGAGGAAAGAAGCCATGGGGGACGTCGAAGTTGATTACAAAGAGGTCGCCCCTTGCAATCTCATATTGCCTGTCCGCCACGATATGGATTCCGCTTCCTGAAATAACGTAAGCAATTTCGATAAAATCGTGCTTGTGAACGATACTGCAATACTCCTCAAGCTCGTCCGAACGGTTTATATAAACCTGTTCGTTTCCTCTGAACAGGGTGTCGCCTCTTAATAAAGGATAACTTTCCATTTAAGCTCCCCTTTTGATTTTGCCATTAATAATAAAAGGATACCATATTGCAAATAAATTTACCACTTTCGAATGCTTTGCCATTTTTGTTATCCTGTGATATTATTTAGTTTATGTATTTTAAATAACATCACAGGAAGTGTATTATATGCAGAATTGGAGACATATCTGGAAAAATACAATTTTCCGAAGGCTTTTGATTACATTTCTGTTGATTATTTTACCCATTTATTTTATAGGGATCTTTATCTATAATTGGGGGTTTCATGCAATCAACAACGACATTACCAAATCCATGACTGCCCAGGTTTCCTTCTATCTGGAGAAGCTGGATTCGGAGATACAACGGATAAGAGTGCAGCAGGATGACAGCTTATCTGATGTTAATTTGAAAGATCTGGTGTTTATTTCGAATACCATGAATAATTATGAAAAGTCTCAGGCAGTTTTACGCCTTCAATACCGTCTAACCGCCATAAAAAACAGCAGTGGTTATATAAAGGATGTAAGAGTACGCATTCCCACACTGGGGTATGCAATTACCGCCGATCAGGGAGTAAATGTTCACGATGATATCAAACAGGATATTTTAAATTCGGCCTATATCTCTCCGAATTCTCAGATGGTTTACTGGCAAGGGAATTTTTATCTGACCAGTTTTTACAAATCAACCTTACAGAACAGTGTCTTGTTTTGGGTGGAAATTCAGTTGGAGAAAGGTACCTTCAACAATGATCTAAGGCAGTTCAATACCTTCCCCGACAGTATGTCCATCCTGTACTGCCGCTCCAATGGCGTATCCCTTATCAACGGGGCAGAGGATCAGAATAACGAATTGAAGAATTCTTTAAAACAACAGTTGAAAAATTCGAATTCAGGGACCTATCGTGTAAACTTCAATTATAAGAAATATTATGTATATTATTATACATCGGATTACCTTGGGCTCACTATTGCGAGGTATATACCGGAAAGCGAGGTGCTCAGTCCCGTAAGAAGCTACCAGATATGGCTCTGGGTATTTCTTATGATGTCTTTGGTAATCATCATATTTTTTTCCATCTCGATATACAGCTTTATCCATAAGCCGCTGAACATATTCCTGGAATCTTTTAAAAAGGTTGAGGAAGGAGACCTGTCCATCAATATCGAGCACCGCCACAATGATGAATTCAGACACCTTTACCGCAGCTTCAACCGGATGACGGAAAACCTCGGAACCCTCATCGATCAGGCCTATAAACAAAAAATCCTTGCGCAGAATGCGGAATTGAAGCAGCTGCAGGCCCAAATCAACCCCCATTTCCTTTATAATTCATTTTTTATTTTGTACAGCATCGCAAAGGCTGGAGACAATGACACAGTCATGTCCTTCCTGCAGCAATTAGGCAGTTATTTCAAATATATCACAAGGAATGCGGAGGATGAGGTGCAGCTGTACCGGGAAGTGGAGCATGCCAGGACTTATGCCAATATCCAGGCTTTGCGGTTTTCAAACAGAATCACCATCCAATTTGACGAGCTTCCGGACAGTTACCGCAATTTGATCGTTCCCCGCCTGATTATCCAGCCCATCATTGAAAATTCCTTCAAATACGGATTGGAGGATAAAGTGGAGGAAGGCGTCCTGTATGTGAAGTTCAGCGAAAACGGCAATTATTTTAACATTATTATCGAGGACAACGGAAACGGTATGAACACAGCTGAAATACAGAGCCTGGAAGAGGCGCTTTCAGATAAGCAGCACACTGTAGAGGCCACCGGCATAGTGAATATTCACCGGAGGCTGCAGTTGAAATTTGGCGGGAACAGCGGCCTCAGCGCTACAAACAGTGAGCTGGGAGGATTTAAAGTAGTCATTAATATCGAATTGCCGGGAGGTAACCATGTTTAAGCTTTTGCTTGTAGATGACGAACCCATTATTGTAGAAGGCCTTTACGAGCTGTTCAAGGATTACAGGGACGGCAGCCTGGATGTGTATAAGGCTTATTCGGCACAGGAAGCCCTTGACTGGCTGAATAAAAGGCGGATCGACGTAGTCATTACCGATTTGAAAATGCCGGGGATGGACGGATTGCAGCTTTTGGAGAGAATCAGGCTGAACTGGCCCGAATGCAAGGTTATCTTCCTGACCGGCTATGATGAGTTCGATTATATTTACAAAGCGGTCCAGCATGAGGGCGTAAGCTATCTTTTGAAGACGGAAAGCTATGAAAGCATTGTTGCCGCCGTGGAAAGGTATTTTCAGGAAATCACAAGCAGTTACAGGAATGATGAGCTGATTAAAAAAGCGGAAAGTAAAATGAAGAAAGCCCTGCCGCTATTGCAGAAGGAATTTTTATCCGACATTATTGAAGGAATGGAAATGGGAGAAATCAGCCAGCAGCAGATGGATGATCTGGAAATTCCGCTGAAGGTGGAGCTCCCGGTTATTCTGCTGGCAGGGTGTATATTATATTCCGAACCTATGAAAAGTACAGTGAGTAAATCCAATCTATATGCGGTCAACTATACGGTGGAGCAATCCCTTTCCAATTATGCGTCACTTACAGGCCTGATCTACCGGGAGAATTACATTATATGGATCATCCAGCCAAAAACGGAGAATCAGGGCGTAAGGCTCCATTCAAGCAAAGAAGCCGCACTTTATTTCCGGAATATACTAGAATCCGTCCAGTCCATTTGCATGGAATCCATCAATCTCAGGGTATCCTTTGCCATCGGTTCCGATTCCGTCCCCTGGAGCGAAATCTCCTTGAACAGCGTTGCTCTGAAATCCATATTAAACAGAAGCATGCGTCAGGGGATGGAAGTCATTGCGACGGACGGACAGTCTCATGAGCCCGGGACCGGCAATGGCAAAGAGCAGCAGCATGTATCATTGCAGCTAAAGAAGCTTGAGAATATGGCGATGTATATGGAGCAGGGAAAGAAGGAGGAATTTTATCTCCTTTTTGCCGAAGTGAGGGATTTTTTTACCGGCGACATGCCTTACGGCGGTTTTGATTATGAGGCCTTTTACTCTATTTCACTGCTTTTCATTTCCTACATGAACAGGCATGGCATGACAGACGTCGTCACCACCAGATTCAGTAATGACAGCAGGATCTGGGACAGCAAAGCCTATGCGACAATGGAAGAGGCCTTTGGCTTTTTCGGTCAGGTTGCGGACATTATTTTCTATGTCCAAACCGTAGAAAGTGAAAAAAGGTCCATGGCTTCCATCCAGAAAATACAGGAATATATACAAAATAACCTGGGTCAGGACCTTTCGCTGAATAGCCTGGCCGATATGGCATATTTCAATCCCAAATATCTGTCCAGGCTCTTTAAGCAGGTGACCGGGTCCAATCTTCTGGATTATATTAATGAGAAAAAACTGGTCAAGGCGAAAGAGCTGTTAAAGCAAAGCCAAATAAAGATCCATGAAATATCCAAAGCCGTAGGCTATACCTCAGGACCCTATTTTACCAAGTTTTTCAAGAAGGGCACCAATATGACTCCCCAGGAATTCAGGGAATCCTATTTGAATAGTGGAGAAAAGACAACAAAGTAGAAAATGCATAGGTATACAGGAAGGAAGCAGCCATTTATAATAATGAATAAGGACCGGTCACTTCTTTTAAAAACCAGGAGGAAGAATATGTCGAATTCGCAGTTGAAGAAAAGGATTCTATTGATTGCTCTGGCTGCAATGCTGATATTGTCAACCGTAGCCTGTGGAGCAGGCACAGGAAGCAGCACAACCGCAGCACCGTCAAGCGCAACTACGGCAGTTGATCAAACAACAGCTGGTACAACAGTAGCTGAAGCAAAAGATCCCTTCGGTAAGTATGAGCCCATGATTACCATCAATGCTGCAAGAAAATCAAGACCAAACATTAAGTTCATCGACGGAGAAGACTATACAAATAATGCAGTCAGCAAGGAATACAAGGATCAGCTGGGTATTGACGTACAATATGATTGGATCGTCGACGAGTCTCAGTATGAAGCAAAGGTCAACCTGTCTATCGCTTCCGGTGATATTCCGGATGCTTTCCAGGTAACCAATACACAGGAGCAGCAGTTGATAGATGCAGGCTTGATCCTGGACCTCACCGACATTTTCGAGCAGTATGCCTCACCTATGATGAAAAAAATAGTACAGGGCAACCCTCTGCTTTATAAAACAGTTTTAGTGAACGACAGATTATATGATATTCCTATGATGCCTTCAATCGACTTCAACATAAATGTTCTTCACATCCGAAAGGACTGGATGGATAAGCTTGGCCTTACTCCGCCCAAGACTTCCGATGAATTATGGAATGTAATGGATGCCTTTGTCAACAGGGATCCGGATGGAAACGGCAAAAAAGATACCATCGGCTTAAGCCTCAACAAGGATCTGGATAATATTGTCGGCGTAGGCGATGCCGGCCCGTTGTTCTTTATGTACAAAGCTTACAGGAACGCATGGATAAAGGATGCTTCCGGCAAGCTTGTATACGGCAGTGTACAGCCTGAGATGAAAACAGCTTTGCAGAATGCGCAGGAGCTGTATAAAAAAGGCCTGATCGACCCGGAATTTGCTGTTAAGGACCAGGGCAAAGTAGCTCAGGACATCGTTGCTGAAAAATCAGGAATGGAATTCGGATGCTTCTGGACTCCCGCATATCCCTGGAATGACCTGAAAAAGAAGAACACCAACATGGATATGTATAACCTGGATATTCCTACAATGAACGGTGAAGCAGTCAATTCAGTGGTTATACTCAATCCTCTGGTAAAACTGGTGGTCAGCAAAGACTGCAAAAATCCTGAAGCCATTATAAAACTGGTAAACCTTGCGGAAGAGATGTGGTGGGGCTCCAGCGATCTTTCCAAACATTGGAACGAAGTCAGGAACGATCCTAAATACAAGGATATCGGCGGCGTCGACAATAACATACCGCTGATGATGATGGAACCTCCGACGTTGAATTACGACCTTTATCAGGAAGTTACCGACGGTGTCAATGCAAAGGACCCCAATGTGGCTAAAACCGCGGAAGGTATCATTGAAGTTCAGAATTCTCTGAAATACCTCAATGACGGCGATTTGAACCAATGGGGCATCTGGAAGCTCCGTGCCGGCCCGGAATCCTCAACCTATATTTCCAACAAGCGCCAGGACAATAAAAACTATATCGTAAGCGGGTTCTACGGATCTCCCGGACCGGTTCAGACAGAAAAAGCTTCTACGTTAAAGAAAATGGAGCAGGAAATCATTACGAAAATTATCATGAATGCGGCTCCTGTTTCCGACTTTGACAAGTTTGTAGAGCAGTGGAAGACTTCCGGCGGAGACGAGATTACAGCAGAAATCAACGCCTGGTATGAGAAGAACAAGGATAAATAGTACGGATTAAATAAACGATAGCATCCTGGGGATGGGGCGCAGTTCAGTGGTAATTGCGCCTCGTTTCCGGTAAATGCCGGATCAAATATATGACTCGAAGCAGCCTCCGTTTTGCGGCCGCCTGCTCGAACTAAATGGGGGACTTACAATGAAGCGTACAAAACTGATGCGGGAAATGCCTCTGCATCTTATGATCCTACCGTCAATTATAATACTTCTCATATTCAGCTATGTTCCAATGGGAGGCCTTATCATTGCGTTTGAAAAATTTTCGCCGGCAAAAGGGTTTTTTGGCTCCAAATGGGTCGGCTTAAACAACTTCACGTATCTGATCCATCTGCCGGGAGTATTCCAGGTTTTATACAACACGGTTTTTATCGCGATATTGAAAATAATCGCCGGCATCATCGTCCCGCTGACTTTTGCGCTTCTTCTCAATGAGGTGAGTATATCCAAATTTAAAAGGACTGTGCAAACCATCATTTACTTGCCGCATTTTCTCTCATGGATCATATTAACCGGAATTCTCATCGATTTTTTATCGCCTTCCGACGGATTGGTCAACGGTGCAATAAAAGCATTGGGATTCAAGTCAATCTTTTTTCTCGGAAGTGAAAAGTGGTTCCCCTATATTATGGTAATTACCGATACCTGGAAAGAGTTCGGATTTGGAACGATTATTTATCTTGCCGCACTAACGAGTATAGACCCGACACATTATGAAGCTGCTGTTATCGATGGCGCAGGCCGTTGGAAACAGACCTGGTATGTTACTATTCCCGGCATACTGCCGATTATTGTCCTCATGACGGTGTTAAGTCTGGGATCAGTGCTGAATGCAGGCTTCGACCAGATTTTCAACATGTACAGTCCCGCAGTTTATCACACCGGAGATATCATCGATACATTTATATACCGATTGGGTATTGAGCAGGCGGAGTATGGTCCTTCCACTGCGGCAGGATTTTTTAAATCCCTGGTTTCCCTGTTCTTTATTACAACCTCCTACAAGCTTGCAGACAAGTTTGCAGGATATAAGATATTTTAGATAGGAAACAGAAGCAGGAAAGATGATTTCCTGTTTGACATAAATCGATACCGTATACAAGTTTCAGGAGGTCACCATCATGAAAATAAACAGATCGCCGGGTCGTAGAACCTTTACAATATTCAACTACCTGTTTTTGACCATTGTCACCTTGATTTGCCTTTTTCCCCTGATCAATGTGCTGGCAGTATCCTTCAGCAGCAGCTGGGCGGCAACAGCAGGGATGGTAAAGTTGTGGCCGGTTGGTTTTACGCTCAAGTCTTATGCCTATGTAATGCATAAACCTCAGTTCCTTACATCATTTTTCATTGCTGTTCAGCGTTTGGGACTGGGTGTTGTAATTAATATGGTCTTGACCATTTTAGCGGCCTATCCGCTGTCCAAGGACAAGAAAACCTTAAGGCTGAGAGGCTTCTATGCATGGTTTTTTCTCGTCACCATTCTGTTCGGCGGCGGTCTGATCCCCTGGTACATGACCATCCGGTTTACCGGAATGCTGGATACCATATGGGCACTGGTTATTCCCGGTGCGGTTCCGGTATTCAACGTCATATTGCTTTTGAATTTCTTCCGCCAGCTGCCCAAAGAAATTGAGGAATCCGCTTTCATGGATGGGGCAGGCCACTGGACAACGCTGTGGAGAATTTATGCGCCTTTATCTATGCCTTCCATAGCCACCTTGATCCTGTTTTCGGCTGTAGGGCATTGGAATTCATGGTTTGATGGACTGATCCTGATGAACAGGCCTGAGCACTATCCGCTGCAAAGCTATCTTCAGACGGTGGTAAAAGGGTTGGACTCAAAGTTTTGGGGAGGCCTCAGTACGGAGGAGGTAAAAAAACTCAGCGACATCAACGACAGGACTTCCAAGGCAGCCCAGGTTTTCCTCGCGGCCCTTCCCATCCTGTGCATATATCCTTTCCTGCAGCGGTATTTTATGTCGGGTATCGTCCTTGGGAGTGTTAAAGGCTGACCCTGCCGTTTAAATCACCGAATATATTTTCATGAAGGAATTGCAAAGGCTGATTCTACGTTTATCCGGCTTTTCGGAAACGGAGAATTTGCCTTTGTCTGTAAGAAAGAGGCTGTAACCTTCAATTTCAACGGTGCTAAACAAAGAATAACGACTAAAAAGTTTGATGTATTGGAGTGTGTTCGATTCTATGCATAGAGAATTCAAGATAACGAAAAATGAAAAGGATTATTTAAGGGAGCTTGCCGCAAGGCAGCTGGAATACGCCAATCTGCCGGTTATGGAGGAGAGGGAAAAGCTATGGTATGCCCATAACCGGTTGGAAGGCGAGCGACCTGTCATCGTGATGGAATATCAAACCTTTGAGAGTGAAATCCTGCCTCAGCCAAGGTGCGTAAGCCCCGCGGCGGCGGAAATCGAAAAAACCCTGCTGGGCCAGCTGGTGAACCATGAGCTGATCAATGACGACAAGGTTGTGCCGCCCTACTATGCTATAAATTGGGATATTGCCATTAAAGAATTCGACATGGATATAGAAACCTCCCACGCAGTGGACGGCAACGGCAGAAACATAGGATATGTATGGCAGCATCCCATCCATGACCTGAAGGAAGATTTCCACCTTTTGAAGCATTCTGTCTATAAATCGGATAAGGAAGGTACAATGGCGTGGAAAAGCTTCATAGAAGAGACTTTGGGCGATATATTGCCGGTGGTGGTCAAAAACAACAGCCTTGCCTGGAATGCAGTCATTACCAGTAAGGTAATCAGGCTGATGGGCCTTGAAAAGATGATGTATTCGATGATGGATTATCCGGATGAAATGCATGCGTTAAATAGCTTCCTGGTTGACGATATCCTTGCTTTTGCCAGATGGCAGCAAGAAGAAGGGCTTCTTGTCCTGAACAATGGAAACGACTATACGGGGGCCGGAAGCTATGGCTTTACCACAGAGCTGCCGGGTGAGGATTATATAGAGAACGGGCAGGTTTCACTCAAGGATCTCTGGCTGAATATCAATTCACAGGAGTCTGTGGGAATATCTCCGGAAATGTATGGGGAGTTCATTTATCCGTATTACAAAAGGCTGGCGGAGGAATACGGCCTTGTTTACTACGGCTGCTGCGAGCCTGTGCAGGGGATCTGGGAGGAGTATTTGAGCAAGCTGCCAAACCTGAGGAAAGTTTCAATCTCTCCCTGGTGCGATGAGGAATTCATGGGCAGAGCTTTGAAAAACAGCCCGGTGATTTATTCAAGGAAGCCCAGCCCCAATTACATCGGTGTAGGAAGCTTTGAAGAGGATAATTTTACAAAGTATATGGCGAAAACTCTTGAAGCTGCCAAAGGCGGTCATCTTGAGATCATATTCAGGGATGTGTACACCCTGGACGGAGATAAAAGCAAACCGGGAAAAGCCGTCAAAATCGTGAGAGGCCTGATAGAAAAAATGTGGTAGCAGCTCTGCGGCTGCGGAAAATCAAAATATGATGGAGGAATTAAAATGCGCTTACCGGATTTTAACAACGGTCTTTTAAAAGTATTAAAAAGGGAAGTTCCCGAGCGTCCTACGCTATTCGAATTTTATATGAACCGGCAGATCTATGAAAGGCTGGCGGGTCAAAAGGTTGCTTCAATGACGGATGAATTGGCGGAATACAGGCTCCTGATCCATGCTTTCAAAAATGCGGGCTTTGACCATGCATCGGTTCTGGGGTCGGCCTTTGCTTTTGACAATAAAAAAGAGTTCGAGCATAAGGAAAGCCGTTCATTAAACGTACCGCCCAAAATAACGGACCGCAAGAGCTTTGAAGAGTTTCCGTGGCCCGACCCCGATGCCTTTGACTATTCCAGGCTGGAAAAAATCAAGCCTGAGCTGCCGGAGGGCATGAAGCTCATCGTTTGGGGGCCTGGCGGTGTGATGGAGGACGTCATGGACCTTATCGGGTATGATAACATGTGCATGATGTTTTATGATGAGCCTGAGCTGATTCAGGACTTGTTTGATGCCGTAGGGTCGCGTCTGGCCCGTTATTATGAAATATGCGCCGCTTATGATACCGTAGGCGCATGCATTTCCAATGACGACTGGGGCTTTAATACCCAGACGCTGATTCCGCCGGATTTACTGAGAAAATACGTTTTTCCGTGGCATAAAAAAATCGTAGAGAATTGCCATAAGTTTGGAAAACCCGTTATCCTGCACTCTTGCGGTCAGCTGGATGCCGTTATGAACGATATTATTTCCGACATGAAATATGATGCCAAACACTCTAACGAAGACAATATTCTTTCGGTAGAAAAGGCCTATGAGCGCTGGCATGATAAAATTGCCATTCTGGGCGGGATCGACATGGATTTCATCTGCAGAAGCGCAAGCCTGGAAGAAATCAAGCAGCGGTCGTCAGCGATGCTGGAAAGAGTCAAAGACAGGGGCGGATATGCGTTGGGCACCGGAAATACCGTACCTTATTATCTGGCGGATGACCGGTTTTTTGCAATGACTTCAACCATTGCCGAACCGGTGTTTGGAATTTAAACGAGGAGGCTGCGGCCGTATGAAATATGTGAACTATAACAGGCTTTCGGTGGAATATGATGAAAGGAATCATACCTTTTCCTGCTCTGATGAAAAAATGGGTATGTTCATCAGGAACGGAAGCATTGCTGAAATCACTTTAAATGACTGCAATATCAAGCTTTCGGACTATAAAAAGGTTGCTCTCGCCTCCCAGGAATTAAGCTACGGGGGGAAGCTGACCGTTCATTATTCCGAAGGTCCCGAAGCGCTTCCCGGTTTAGTGATTGATATTGTGGTTAAGACAGGTACGGTAGAATTTATTATTAATACCCGCGGACATGCATTGATCAGCATTGTAGGAGAATTGGGCTGGGGCTGTGATCCCCGGAACGCTACCTATGCGGTTTGCCTCCAGGGCGAGGGAACAGGCCTGAGAACAGCCTGCGGACCTGCGGCATCCAAAGTGGACAATGCCCTCTATGACAGGCTGACGGATTCTGTTTTGGAAATCGACCGGTGCGAGAAGGTACGGTTCGGATATGACTGGCAAAAGGACTGCTACCGGTTCAGGATTGATTCAAATAAACGGGATTACATAAAAGGCTTCCGTGCTACCATCTATAATGATTATTATGCGGACAAATTCTCCGTGCCCTTCAAGCCCATCAACAAAAGCCACCAATTCCCTATTCCTCCCGTCGGCTGGATGACGTGGTATGCGGTGCAGTTCGACGCATCCAATAAAACCGTTCTGGAAAATGCGAAATGGCAGGCGGAGAATCTCAAGGAATATGGAGCCAATTGCATATGGGTGGATGTGGAGTGGTACCACAGCGACATGTCCGGCAAGGAAGCTCCCGGGGTGGACACCTTCAATCCGAAGAAGGAAAGGTATCCTTACGGACTGAAGTATGTGTCGGAGGAGATCAAAAAATTGGGACTGATTCCTGCCTTGTGGATCGGAGCCACCAATGACACAAACAAGAACAAAATGCTAGAGGAAAACCCTGACTGGGCCCTGGTAAACCAGCATGAGTGGTGCGGCCAATGGTGGATCGACCCCAGCCATCCGGAGGTGGCGGGGGAGTATATCCCGGCAGTTTTCAAGCAGCTCCTTGATTGGGGTTATGAAGCCTTCAAGTGGGATTGCATATCGGTTTCACTGTATATTTTCGACCAGTACCACGACCGGTTCAAGGATAAGGGAAAATCCTCGGAAAAGGCCTTCAGGGATATAATCAAGGCAGCAAGGGATGTCATAGGGGAAGAAAGATACATGATGTCCTGTTCGGGAAATACACACAGGGATATCCTATTTGCAGCGGATTACTTTGACGGGACGAGGGCGGGCGGAGATATTTTCAAATGGCATGAATTCATTGATCAGGGCATCGACCGGATCATGGAGTATTATTTGTATCATAATGTGCTGTTGTATGTTGACGGCGATAATATTATTATCCGCAAGGAGTTCAACACCCTGGAACAGGCACGCTCAAGGGTCTCCTTCTACTCGTTGACCGGGATACCGGCAACCTTTGGGGATAATCTTCCGGACCTTGGGGAGGAAAGAGTAAATCTACTGAAAAAAGCGCTGCCGGTAGTGGACATCCATCCAATGGATATCCGGCACATCCGCAGGGATACGCCTTATGCGCTGGTAAATCTCACCATAGCCAAAAGCTATGGCACCTGGAATGTAGTTGATATTTTGAATACCGAGGGAGAAGAGAAAGACGTCCGGATCTACCTGGGCAAGGACCTGTGCCTGGATACCGAAAACGGCGAGGAGTATTTGGTCTATGATTTCTGGAACGAGGAGTTCCTGGGGATCCGCAGCGATTCCCTGGACTTTGCGCTGAGGCCTTATGATTCGAAGGTTGTCAGTGTGAGCAGGCTGACCGGTTATCCCCAGGTGATTTCCACCTCCCGTCACATTACCCAGGGCGCCTTTGACATTGACTCTCTGGAGTGGGATGCCGGCAGGTGCATATTGAGTGGGAAATCCAGAGTTATTGCCGGGGCGGGCTATAAAATTGTCCTATATGTCCCCGAAGGCTTTGAGATAGCAAAAGCTGCGGCAGAACCGGGCACCGGAACCGCTGTTACCTCCATGGGGGACAGGATATGGGCAATAGAGCTTTTATCCGGCGGCAGCCATACCGAAGAGTGGCTGGTTGAGTTCGGAAATAGCCGCTGACAATATCAAGCTTGTTTAATTCTCCGATCAAATGACAATGACAATTACAATCTTCTGATGGACTCAGGGGATAGGAGCTTCCGAGTGATGTTCCTTTTTCAGGAATTAGCTTGTGAGGGCAAGTCCGGCAATAGAACAACGTCACAGTCCCCCTCCTCTAAGGTGGGGGATGCCGATTGAAAAAGCTGTCAGTAGTACTACAGCGAAAACTACCAAGGAGATAGTAAAAGATGTTTTCGCTGTAGTATAAGTGGAGGGTAGCAATCCCCAACAGACGTTGTTCAAACGCCACGTATAGGCGTGGCGCACGAAGTGTAGCGAAGGGCGAATTCATTTCGCCCGCAGCGAGGGGGTATGGGGGCATGTCCCCATTGGAAATTGAACCACAGCGTTGCGACTGCTTACTGCTGCTACGGGATTACGACAGGTTCCTGCGTTAAAGGGGGTGGTATTCGTGTTGTCAAATACTCCGATCCATGACAGCTCTTGATTTCAAGGGTGGTGACCGGCAGTCTTTGTACATGGATTCAATGATATGGAAGGAGATTCATAGTTATGGTAAAAGCGTTTTTATCTTTTCTTTTAATGCTTGCGCTGGTCTTTACAGCGATGACATTTCCCTCCCGCGCCCTGACCGAGGATTACACGACAACCGCCTATTCACCCTGGTGGTCGTTATACCATCTCACCAGTCCCGAGGAGGTTAATGCGTCTCATAAGGGCGGAGACGGCGGCCAGATGATATGGGCTATGGCCGTAGCGCCTTCCAACCCGCAAAAGCTCTTGTACGGCACCGATACCTCCGGAATATGGAGAAGCGATGACGGCGGGGCGACATGGAAAATAAGCACAACAGGTTTGAAAACACTGGGGACCGTAGATATTGCCTATAGTCCTGATAACGCCAATGTAGCCTATGCTGCGTCATGTCTCCATGACGTTTCCGTCATATCCCATGTGAATTCGAATGTTGGAATTTACAAGACCACCGATGGCGGAGCAACCTGGAGCCAGGTCTTCCAGTGCAGCTTCTACAGACTCCAGGCAAATAAAATCATAAAATTCGGATCCGTCAATGCACAAGGCCATCGGACAATCTACGTTGGGACCCATTCCACCGGTGTCTATAAAAGCGAAGACAGCGGTGCGACATGGACGAATCTCGGCCGCACGGGAGACCGTATCACGGACCTGTATGTGAATGGTTCCACCATTGCCGAAGTCAGCGGACAAAGCGGCGTCATGGTAAGCACCAATGGAGGCTCTACCTGGGCAGCCAGAAATACAGGCCTTCCAAACGTGAATGTCACCAGCCTTGCGGTAAATCCCAACGACACTCAGATGTGGTTTGCCGTTCTGGACTCCCAGACAGTTTACAAATCCACAAACGCAGGATTGAACTGGTCAGCTGCAGGCGGACCGGGAGGCGTTACGGGCACGTTCATGAAACTGCTCTTCGGCGCATACAATCCCAGCGGAAACCCTGTACTGTACCTTACCTTGAACGCTAACAGCAACACCATCCGGTACTCGAAGGATCTTGGCGCCACATGGAGTACGCCGGCAATAGACAATTCAATCGTCTTGAGAAAAGACAATACCGGTTACTGGGCGGAAAGCACGGCAGTACATCCGACGGACCCTTATACGGTATGGACCTGCCTGGACGGAGTCGTTTATAAGTCTACAAATGCAAGTACGGTTGGTTGGTTTCCGTCAAACGGCGGCAATTCGGGATTCAGGATCAAGAAGATCATTTTTGATAACAATGGAGACATCGCCTATGCGGGAATGACCGACCATGGAATGCTGAAGGCGGCTCCGGGCTATACCGCGACAGAATATCCGCCATTCAACCATTTGACCGGTGTCATACGATACGGTGGCGGGTGGTCGGTGCACGATATTGCGGTTGATCCCTCCAACAGCAGCATTGTCTATGCGAAGGTAGGCAACTGGGGATCGGACCTGGTGATTGAGAAAAGCGCCAACGCAGGGTCGACCTGGACACAGCTCACAGGGACCGCCGGTAATTACGGCGATTTTCTCCAGTATCATCCTCAGAACAATCAGGTTATTTACGGCGGAAAACTTAGAAGTACGAATAACGGCTCTACATGGACACAACTGACATATCCCGTCCAGGCGGTTTATCAGCCAAACGGTGATATTGTTTATTCTGCTGATCAAACGACCATTTATAAATCTATAGACAAAGGAAGTACATGGACAACGCTTGTGACCGGCTTAAACGGCATTCAGAAGCTCACTGCGGATTATGCGGTTCCAAACCGTTTATGGGTCGGTACCTTCAGCAGCGGAATCATAAGGCTGGATGGCAGTACGCCGACCTATATCGGCCAGTCACAGGGGCTAGTACCCAGCGTAAACGGCAATATCTGCATATTCCATGTTGCGCAGGACCCGAACAATTCACAGCATTTTGTCGCAGGCGGAGTGGACAACGTAGCCATGGGGCCCAGTCCGGGGCTCTTTGAAAGCACCAATGGCGGGGCATCCTGGTCCCTGGTTCCGAACACCCCCGGCATCTGTGACATATGGCAGGTTCAGTTCCATAAAACCCAACCATTTGTCTATTTGTGTACGTCTAACGGGTTGCTGGTATATGATTGGAGCAAACGGGGCGGAGCTACTCCGACACCGACACCAACAGCCACACCAACAGCCACTCCGACCCCTACTCCTACTCCTACTCCAACTGCTACCCCAACACCGACAGCCGGAGGCTATTATCTCTACAATGATTCACTTAATGCAGACTTTACGGGATATTCCGGCAACAACTGTGTCACCAATTACGATTTCACCTCGGTTGTGCACGGTGGGACCAAATCCATTTCCAATCAGGTAAATGCAGCCTGGGGGTACATGCAGTGGACCAAGAACTCAGGCGCTGTCAGTACGGCAGGCTACAGCGGTATCAAGCTGTGGGTATACGGTGCCGGGAGCAGCAAGGAGTGGAAATTCAGGATCGTGCCGACTCAGGGGGGAGCAGCGGGGCTGTACAAATACTTTACAACAACCAACGGAGCCTGGACGGAGGTCACGGCTACATGGGAAGAATTGGGCAATCCCGCATCGATATACCAGATAGGATTCCAGGAGAACACCGGCACTGCAGGACATATAACCTACTTTGACGATGTTATGATGTATTCATCCGGAGCGCCTACACCTACTCCGACTCCGACGCCTACATCCACTCCAACCCCGACACCGACCCCAACCCCAACTCCCACTCCGACACCCACTCCTACGCCGACAGCCGGAGGCTATTACCTCTACAGTGATTCACTTAATGCAGACTTTACGGGGTATTCCGGCAACAACTGTGTCACCAATTACGATTTCACCTCGGTTGTGCACGGCGGGACCAAATCCATTTCCAATCAGGTGAATGCAGCCTGGGGGTACATGCAGTGGACTAAGAACTCAGGCGCTCTGAGTACGGCAGGCTACAGCGGTATCAAGCTATGGGTATACGGCGCGGGGAGCAGCAAGGAGTGGAAATTCAGGATCGTGCCGACTCAGGGCGGATCACCGGGGCTGTACAAATATTTTACAACAACCAACGGAGCCTGGACGGAAGTAACGGCCACATGGGCTGAACTGGGCAATCCCGCATCGATATACCAGATAGGATTCCAGGAGAACACCGGTACTTCGGGACATACCACCTACTTTGACGAGGTCAGAATGTACTAGGACGGTCCCGCGGATCAGCACACGGCAGTAGCTGCTTACTGCCGTGTGCACTTTTAAATAAATGGAAAAAACCTGCCCAGGAGGGATTATGATAGAAAATTATACAACAACTGCATATGCACCGTGGTGGAGGATACATCACCTCACAAGTCCCGAGGCGGTAAGCAGCGCGGTCAAAGGCGGAGACGGCGGGCAAATGAACTGGGCTTTGGCCGTGTCGCCTACGGACCCTCAAAAGCTCCTCTTCGGGACAGACACGTCGGGAATATGGCGGAGCGACGATGGCGGGGCCACGTGGCTGATAAGCATGGCAGGCTTGAAGACCTTTGGGACGGCGGATATCGCATATGATCCGGATAACAGCAGTGTGGCCTATGTTGCGGCATGTCTTCACAGTATACCCAGCGAAGTGAATTCAAATGTAGGCGTGTACAAGAGCACCGACGGAGGATATACCTGGAACCAGGTTTGCCGGGCGGATTTCCACCGGATTTTCACAAACAAGATTATTCAGTTTGGTGCAGTCAACGTGAAGGGATACAGGACGATCTATGTGGGAACCCACGGGAGCGGTCTGCTGAAAAGTGAAGATGCAGGTGAGACATGGGTGAACCTGGGGAGAGTCGGGGATCAGATGCTGGACTTGTATGCAGAAGGTTCCCTGCTTGCTGAAGTAAGCACCCAGAGCGGCATTATGGTTAGTAACGACGGAGGTCTCACATGGACAGCCAGGAATAATGGGCTTCCGTCTATAGAGGTTACCAGTCTGGCCGTAAACCCCAATGATACCCGGATGTGGTTTGCTGTCATGGATACGCAGACGGTATATAAATCCACGGACAGAGGCGAAAGCTGGGCATCTGCAGGCGGACCCTGCGGTGAAACAGGGACTTTCAGGAAGCTTCTTTTCGGCGCATATAATGCCGGCGGCAGCCCGGTGCTGTATCTTACCATGCACATGAGCTCATACCAGATGAGATACTCCATGGATCTGGGTGAAACCTGGCATTGGGCGTCCGTAGATACTTCTCTGGCTTTAAGAAAAAATGATACGGGCTTTTGGCCCGAATGTACCGCAGTCCACCCTACGGAACCATTTACGGTATGGACCGCTCTGGACGGCTGTATATTTATATCCACAAGCAGGGAAAGTGTCAGTTTGACGCAGTCCGCTTCGGGATTGTCGGGCTGCAGGATCTATAAGATACTTTATGACGGTTCGGGCAATATTACGTATATGGCCGTTCTTGACCATGGGATCGTGAAAGCGGCTCCCGGGTTCACAGGCAGCTATATTCCGTTTCTTAATCTTGAAAACGTTGTAAGGCATTGCGGACAGGTATCCTGCCACAGCATCGCGATGGACCCCTGCAATGCCCGGAGGCTTTTGGCAAAGGTGGGGGACTGGGGTTCCGACCTTATCCTCGAGCAAAGCGATGACGCCGGGCAGACCTGGAGACAGCTGGAAGGCACCGGCGGTGATTTTGGCGGCCTTCTTGAGTACCATCCGCAGGATAACAGCGTCATTTACGCCGGCAAGCTGAGAAGCACGGACAACGGCTTCACATGGAATACCCTGTCAAAAACAGTTACTGCGGTATCCCCCATCAATGGCGATATTGTATATGCACAAGAGGGGAATACAATATACAAATCTGCAGACAGGGGAGATTCATGGGCAGCGCTTGCTCCCGCCGTAAACGGGCAGCAAAGAATCACTGTAGACAGCGCTATGGCAGACAGGATATGGGTAGGCACCTCCGACAACGGGATGTACCGGATTGACGGAAATACAGCCGTGCATATCGGCGAGAGGAACGGTCTGGTGCGGAGCATAGGCGGTACTCTGTCCGTTTTCCATATTGCACAGGACCCCAACGATCCACAGCATTATGCGGCAGGAGGCTGTGACAATATAAAATTCGGGCAGGGCCCCGGCTTATTCGAAAGCACGGATGGCGGAGAAACCTGGGAGCTGGTGCCGGATACGCCGGGCATATGCGATATCTGGTCGGTGTCCTTCCATAAAACAAGGACATTTGTTTATCTTTGCACCTCCAATGGCTTACTGGTATATGATTGGAGCAAACGGACATAGCGGCATTGGATTAACCTGTTGGAGCAGTTAAAATATTCAGGCTTTGGAGAGGGATGACGCGGTCATTCCGGGGAGGGCTTATGAAAGCACTTAGATTTACAGGCAAAGGTGGAATGGAACTTTTTGAAAAAGAGAAACCGAAGGCCAAAGGGGATAAGGTTGTGGTAAAGGTTACATCTTCAGGGATTTGCGGGACGGACATCGAGCTTCTGCTTCCATCCGAAGAGCCTCTTGAAACTGTTCCGGGGCATGAAGTGACCGGGATCGTGGCTGAAGTGGACAAGGCCAAAAAATTTAAAGTTGGCGACAGGGTAATGGTAAACTGTCATGTGACATGCGGTGTATGTGAGCACTGCAAAAACGGGGACCAGATATTCTGTCCTGAATTGAAAGCCATTGGGTTTGAGCTTGACGGAGGGAATGCGGAATATGTCCTGGTGCCCGAAGGAAGCCTGAGGCTTTTGCCGGAGGATATCACCGAAGAACTGGGGGTCATGATCGGAGATGCCCTGGGTACGCCGTATCATGCCGTAAAAAAAGCTGGCGTCAAGCCGGACGAGTCTGTGGGGATTTTTGGAGTCGGACCCCTGGGCCAGATGGCGGTAATGGTTGCAAAATTCTTTGGCGGGAGGGTTATTGCGGTAGATATAAATGATAAAAGGCTTGAGACCTCCAGGGACTTTGGAGCGGAATATGCAATAAATCCCGCCAGGACCGATGTCGTCAGGGAAATCCTGGAGATAACCGGCGGACGGGGTATCGATAAAGCGATCCAATGCTCGCCTTCTGCCTCGGCATTGAATTCGGCGCTTAATTCACTGAGGTTTAGAGGGAGGCTTGTACAGGTGGGTGTATGTACCAAAGCCGAAATAAACCCTTTAAAACAGTTGAATGACAGGGAAATTGAAATGGTGGGTTCCAGGAATTTCAACAGCAATGAACTCGATGAAATCATTGATTTTGTAAGAAAAAATCCCCGAATAAAAGATGCGATAACACACAGGTTCAGCCTGGACGAGGCAGAATTGGCCTTTCAGACGGCTAAAAGCGGTGAGAGCATAAAAATACTGATTAAACCCTGAGTTGGAAACAGGAGGAACAACAGATATGCTGGAGCAGTTAACCCCGTGGATCATGCTGGAGGAGGGTACAAAAATCCGGATGATCCTATCAAAAAAAGATGAAAATCAATATTTCTTTGTCGATGACAAGAACAGTGTCCATCTGAAGCTGACAGTCAAGGAATGCGGAAAGGTCAGGGCGTTTTTCGCAGATGCAGTCGTGGAACAGGTAAAGGATGGAACCGGCAGCATAGCCAGCCTGAATGCCGAATGTGCCGTTGGTTTTGATATCGGCTCCGTCGGCGATATCAAGGGGTATATGGCCGATTACCTGGATGTCGAATGGTGGTGCGCACCTTATACCGGTATAGATCTGAAGAAAATACCAAAGGATACGCAGGCCTTGCTGTGGGAAAAAAGAGACGGCAGCTTTGGCTATCTGCTTGCCGTCTGTGATGAAAAATATAAATGCACCTTTAATGGCAGTGAAGACGGGCTGACGGTAAAAGTTTTCACCTGGTATCCGGGCCTCACGGAGTGTAAAACCCTCGCTTTCCTGCTGGCGGAGGGGGAAAATCCCTTCGAACTGTCGGAAAAATGTGCGGAGTTCGGGCTGGAGCTCCTGGATACCGGTTACACAACCAGAAAAGAGCGGCGGTATCCCGAAATTTTTGAATATTTGGGCTGGTGCAGCTGGGACGCGCTGCAGATAAGGGTCAATACCGGAGGGCTTCTTGAAAAATGCGAGGAGTTCAAGCAAAAAGAGATCCCCGTAAGGTGGGCCATCATCGACGATATGTGGGCCGAAGTAAAGGGCCTGAATGATGTGTCGATAGAAACGCCGTTTCTGGAGATGTGTGAAATCATGCACAGGAGCAGGCTCTATTCCTTTGAAGCCGACAAAGCGCGTTTCCCCGGCGGTTTAAAGGCCTGCATAGAGAAGATAAAGGCAGACTATGGACTCAAGGTGGGCATATGGCACCCCACCACAGGCTATTGGAAAGGCATCGATCCTGACGGGCCCATTGCAAAGGAGCACAGGGATTTGCTGGTTGAAACGGAAAACGGGGACCTGGTCCACAGTCCGGAACTGGACAAGGCTTTCCAGTTTTATAACACCTTTCACTCCTATCTCAAAAAATGTGGTGCAGACTTCGTAAAAATAGATGACCAGAGCTTTTACAGAAGATTTTTCAAGGGTATGCTGCCTGTGGGCCAGGCGGCAAGGAATCTCCACAGGGCTCTGGAAAGCTCCGTCGGTTCCAATTTTGACGGCCGGATCATCAACTGCGCCGGCATGTCGGTGGAAAACATGTGGAACAGGCCCAACACTGCAATCGCACGCTGCAGCAACGACTTTTTGCCGGAAAACAGGGAGTGGTTCATCAAGCATATTTTAATGTGCAGCTGCAATTCCTTCGTACACGGAAATTTCCAGTGGTGTGACTGGGACATGTGGTGGTCCGACGACGGACAGGCGGTAAAGAACAGCGTGCTTCGCGCAGTCAGCGGAGGGCCGGTCTATTTGAGCGACAAGATCGGGCGGAGTGTCAAAGAAGTGATTATGCCTCTGATACTGAGCGACGGCAGGATCCTGCGGTGCGACCAGCCTGCCGTGCCCACCAGGGATTGCCTCATAGTCGATGCTGAAACGGCTGAAGTGCCTTTCAAAGTATGGAATAGGTGCAAGGACAGCGGGATTGTTGCGGCATTTAACCTGAACAAGGATAACAGGGCAGTTGCCGGAAGCCTTTCGGCACATGACGTTGAAGGCCTGGAAGGCCAAAGCTTTGCAGTGTTTGAGTATTTCAGCAGGTCTGTCCGGGTCATCGGCAGGCAGGAGAAGCTGGAATTTGCGCTTGAGAATCAGGATGATTTCAAATTATTTATTCTTGTACCCATCATGGACGGCTTTGCCCCCATAGGCCTGATAAATAAATACATATCGCCCGCAGCGATTGCCAATGCCGCTTCCGGGCATGTTGAGCTTTATGAGGCCGGTCTGTTTGCATTCGTCAGTGAAAAAGAGGTTGAAGCCGTTAGTGTCAACGGAAAGAGCCATGGGTTTGAGAAAAGGGATAGTCTTTATATCGTGGACTGGGTGGATGAGCAAAAAACAAAAAAAATTGCAACAGTCGTTGTCAAAAGGAAAGGGGAGATTCAAAATGGATGAAATGCTGGAAAGGGTAAATAACCTGACACAGGAGGAAATTGACGAATATTCCAAGTATCTGATGCCAAACCTGAACAAAAGGGACGGGTGGCATATCAAGTCGGGAAAAGGCGTATGGCTGACGGATATCAACGGTAAGGAGTATCTGGACTTCACCTCCCAGTTCTTTACCAACTATGTGGGCTATGGAAATGAAGAGATTGCCGGTGTCATTGCCGATCAGGCAAAAAATATCACCTATGTAGGGCAGTTTACAAACACCAATCTGAGGTTTGCCTTTGCACAGAAGGTAGCTTCCATCGCTCCCAAAAACCTTAACCGGATCGCCGTAGCGGTAGGCGGAGGACCGGCGGTTGAGCTGGCTGTGAGGATTGCTTTGAAAAACAGAAAAGACGCAAGGAATGTAATCTGTCTCTGGGATGCGTATCATGGAAATTCTTTTGAGACTCTGGGAGCCACCTTTGTGACGTCGCTGCATGCAGGGTCGACACTTCCGCCTGCGGAGGGGTTTACAAATATTGAAAATGCCACCTGGAATTTCATGTCCCATATCAGCAATAACTATGTGAAAGTCCCCAATGCCTACTGCTACCGATGTCCATTCCGACAGGACCCTGAAAACTGCAACCTCATGTGTGCCGAAATGCTCCGGCTGACAATTGAAAAGGGTGTGGTCGGGCCGACAGCGGCAGTCATCGTTGAGCCCATACAGTCGGGCGGCGGACAGATACCTCTGCCGAAGAAATACCTGCAAAGAGTGCGGGAGATCTGTGATGAATTCGGTGTGATCCTGATCTTCGACGAGGTTCAAACCTATGGCAAAACGGGGAAGTTCTTTGCATCGGAGTATTACGGCGTAGAGCCGGACATCATCGTAACAGGGAAGGGGATCGGCGGCGGAATGCCGGTTGCATTAATCATTGCCCATGACAGGCTGGAGGTCTTCGAAGGAGGCGCCGAGGACATCAGCACCTATACAAACAACCAGGTGTCCCTGGCAGCGGCGCTGAAATCCATCGAAATCATCCAGAGGGACCGTTTGCTGGAAAACTGCACGGAAATCGGCGGATACATCGTTGAAAAGCTGGATGAAATGAGGGGTGAATTTCCTGAAATCGGCGATATACGGGGCGTTGGCCTGCTGATCGGCGTAGAGCTGGTAAGGGACCCGAAAACGAAGGAGCCTGTTCCCTACGGGACGACGTTGAAAATACTTGAGGCCTGCCGGAGAAAGGGACTTTTGTTCCAGATAGCCAGGGAGAATGTAATCAAGATCAAGCCGGGGATGGTCATTACCAGGGAAGAAGCGGATATCGGACTGAACATTTTCAGAGAGGCCTTCCGGGAGGTACTGCGGAATCCGTAAGCCGTTCCACTCCGGCTGTCATCAATATGAAAACGGTGATGGGATGGCGATCAGTGATGGCCGCTACCTTTTCATACTCAGGTGTATTTCATATGCAGCCAGGTATTGGCATAAAAGAAAATCATGGTGTAGGAGAGGCCACTGGCCGCCTGCCCTGAGGGAATTTGATGGCGGTCAGTGATCGCCCTTGTCTTTTTCATATTTGTATATGCGTACAATTAACGGTTTTATATTATTTTTCCAACGGAAGGAGGGAGGATGTATAGGAAAATCCAGCAGCGGAACGAAGTTTCCCGGGTAGGTGACAGTGTTGTTTTCAAGGCAATTTAATTTTTAGGAGGTTTTAATAATGCGAAAGTCTTTTTTACCGGTCATGTTGATTCTTTCATTGATCTTATCTGCGATTATACCGGTCGGCATTACGGCAGACAGCTCCATCGAAGATTATACGACAACCTCGTATGCACCCTGGTGGTCACAATACCACATTACCAGTCCCGAGGAAGTAAACGCTCCCGTTAAGGGAGGAGAAGGAGGGCAAATGAACTGGGCCCTGGCAGTGTCACCCACCAATCCGCAAAAGCTTTTGTACGGCACGGATACGTCAGGCATCTGGAGAAGCGATGACGGCGGAGCCACGTGGACAATAAGCTCTAACGGATTGAAAACCTACGGGACGGTGGACATCGCATACGACCCGGACAACAGCAATGTAGCGTATGTTGCGGCATCCCTGCACAGCGTACCCAGCACGGTAAATGCGAATGTGGGAATCTACAAGACGACGGATGGGGGCTATACCTGGACCCAGGTTGTCCAGGCCGATTTCCATAGGATTTTTACCAACAAGATTATCAAGTTCGGTTCGGTTAATGCCCAGGGAAAAAGGACAATTTATGTCGGCACCCATGGAAGCGGGCTTCTGAAGAGTGAAGACGCCGGCGCTACTTGGACGAATCTGGGCCGTGCGGGAGACCAGATGCTGGACCTGTATGTAAACGGCTCCACCATTGTGGAAGCAAGCACTCAGAGCGGCGTAATGGTAAGCACCAACGGAGGTTCTACCTGGGCGGCAAGGAATAGCGGATTGCCCAGTGCGAACGTTACCAGCATCGCGGTAAGTCCAAATGACCCTCAGATGTGGTTTGCCGTTCTGGATACCCAGACGGTATATAAATCCACCAACGCCGGAGCCAGCTGGACATCCACAGGAGGTCCCACCGGTGTGACCGGTACCTTTAGAAAGCTTCTGTTCGGCGCATACAACCCCAGCGGGAACCCGATTCTATACCTTACGCTGAACATGAATTCCTATCAGCTGCAATACAGCAAGGACCTGGGTGCAACGTGGAATTCCGCGGCAGTAGACACTTCGCTTGCCATAAGGAAGACCGATACGGGCTACTGGCCCGAATGCACCACCGTCCATCCTACCGACCCCTATACCGTATGGACGGCATTGGACGGCTGCATATTTAAATCCACAGGCACAAGCAATATAAGCTTAACGCAAAGCACTTCCGGAATCTCCGGCTACAGGATCAATAAAATACTTTATGACGCCGCGGGCAATATTACATACATGGCCGTTCTCGACCACGGAATTGTAAAAGCCGCTCCGGGATATACCGGCAAGTATGTTCCTTTTGTCAATCTGGGGAATGTCCTGAGGTATAACGGCCAGGTATCCTGCCACAGCGTTGTGGTTGACCCGTCCAACAGCCAGCGGGTACTTGCTAAAGTAGGCGACTGGGGAGCAAGTCTGATCATCGAGCAAAGCACCGACGGAGGACAGACCTGGACCGCTCTCAGCGGCACCGGCGCCGGCGGCAGTCTTCTGGAGTACCATCCCCAGAACAATCAGGTCATTTATGGCGGAAAAGTCAGAAGCATCAATAACGGCTCTACATGGACCACCCTGTCAAAGACCATTACGGCGGTTTCTCCCATAAATGGCGATATCGTTTATGCTCAAGAGGGAAGTACGATATATAAATCTACAAATAGAGGCGATACATGGACGGCCCTTACCCCTGCCATAAACGGCCAGCAAAGAATCACTGTGGACAGGGCTGTAGCGGACAGGATATGGGTAGGTACATTCAACAGCGGCATATACAGGATTGACGGCAACACAGCCACCCATATCGACGAGAGCAACGGTCTGGTAAGAAGTATAAACAACAATCTGTGCATTTTCCATATTGCCCAGGACCCCAACAATTCTCAGCACTATGTAGCCGGAGGCTGTGACAATACGTCATTCGGGCCTAGTCCGGGATTGTTTGAAAGTACTGATGGCGGTACAACCTGGGCGTTGGTACCCAATACACCCGGCGTAAGTGATATTTGGTCGGTGTCGTTCCACAAGACGCTGCCTCTTGTATACCTGTGCACATCCAATGGCTTATTGGTATATGATTGGAGCAAGCGCGGCACCTATACGCCGACTCCCACCCCAAGCCCCACTCCGACGCCAACCCCAACTCCTACTCCTACTCCCACTGCTACCACTACACCGGCAGGGAATTATTATTTCTATGATGATGCGCTTAATGCCGATCTTACCGGTTATTCGGGCAGTTGCACCACCAATTACAATTTCACCGCCACGGTCAAGAACGGAGCAAAGTCCATCTCCAACCAGATCACCGGTACCTGGGGCTACATGTATTTCACCAAAAGCTCGGGCACACTGAGTACCTCCGGTTACAGCGGAGTTAAATTCTGGGTCTACGGAGCCGGCAGCAGCAAAAACTGGCAGGTCCAGATAAAGCCTACCTCCGGCGGTGCCTTTGGTACGGCAAAAGCCTTTACGACCACCAACGGAGCCTGGACTGAAATCACCGCAACCTGGGCGGAGCTTGGCAATCCGGCCTCCATCTACCAGATCATCTTTCAGGATGTAAGCGGGACTACAGGCGGTACGGCATACTTTGACGACATAAGGATGTATTCGACGGGTTCGACGCCTACGCCAACACCAACATCTACACCAACACCGACACCTACGCCGACTCCAACCCCAACTCCGACCCCGACGCAAACCCCCCAGGGCTATTATTTCTATAATGATGCGTTGAACGCTGATTTTGCAGGATATTCGGCCGACTGTACCACCAACTACAACTTCACCGGTACTGTTAAGAACGGGACAAAGGCTGTTTCCAACCAGATCAACGCCAACTGGGGATACATGCTGTTCACTAAAAACTCAGGCGCCTTGAGTACTTCCGGCTACAGCGGTATTAAATTCTGGGTCTACGGAGCCGGCAGCAGCAAAAACTGGCAGGTCCAGGTAAAGCCTACTTCCGGCGGTGCCTTTGGTACGGCAAAAGCCTTTACGACCACCAACGGAGCCTGGACCGAAATCACCGCAACCTGGGCGGAGCTTGGCAATCCGGCCTCCATCTATCAGATCATTTTCCAGGATGTGAGCGGGACGTCAGGCGGTACGGCATACTTTGACGACATAAGAATGTATTAGAAACCGATAGTTACCGCGTACATGGCAGTGCTTGCCGCTGCCATGTACGTGCGCTTTATTTAAAAACACATTTTTAGGGAAAACCGGAAATGGTAAAAAAGCATGCTGGAATGGGCAGCCGGCGCTTTTGTACGCTTAGGCCTGAAAGGGAAAATAACAATGGATTATCAATGCGGTTTATATGAAATGATAGAAATAAAAATTGACAGCGAAAAAGCTTACCCGTTCCCCTTTATCGAGGTGGAAGTTTACTGCAGCTTCCGAAGCCCCTCTGGCAAAGACTTCGGGGCCATGTTTTTCCATAGTGGGAATAACACCTGGAAATGCAGGTTTACACCGAATGAAGCGGGAGAATGGTGTTATCATACCTTTGCGGCGAGTGGCGAAGAATTCTTTCAAACCGCAGGAAAACTTTTGGTTTCCGAAGGAGAAGCAAAGTCGAAAGGGATGCTGCAGGTAAACAGGGAAAAGCAGTGGGGACTTTGCTTTGAGTCAGGAGAAGAAACCTTGCTGCTGGGCGATACCCTGTATCACATCTTCGGCGCCGAATATTGCGGCTTGAACGTACGGGAAGTGCTCGAAATGAGAAAAAAGCAGGGCTTTAATTTTATCAGGGCCCGGCTTCCCATCAGCCCCTATCATCCCGGAGAAATACGCAACGTCTGGCAGACCCGGCAGATCTGGCTTTGGGGAGGAAGTCCCCAGTGCCCCGAGTATGAGAGCTTCAATCTGGAGTACTTTGACGCGGTAGACCGGGTAATGAAAATGCTTGAGGAGCTGGAGATGGGAGTGGAGCTCATCCTGGAAGGGTGGATGTGGGAGCTCCCCTTCTATGACCGGAAAGACTTTCTGCCCGAATTTGAGGAGCTGTACATCCGCTATGCCGTCTCAAGATTGTCTGCATATAAATCCCTCTATATCTGGTGCCCGGCAAACGAATACAACTACTATGGCCACAACTCAAACAGGGCATGGTGCTGGAGGCTGGACCACCCCGCAATCCAATATCTCTCCGGCAAATTCATGCTCCGCCTGAGCAAGCTCATCAAAGACGCGGATCCTTACAAGCATCCCATCGGAGCACATAATCTGGGGACAAAGGACGATCCTTTCAAGGGGTATATCCGAAACAGCAAGGAAATTGACATCCTGCTGTATCAATCCTGGGGGGATGTTTCCAATAGCAATACGCTTCAGCTTGCCAGAGGGTTGGAGGAGCATCTCGGAAAAAATCTCCTCGGCTCCGGAAAGGTAAACATTCTTGCGGAATACGGCTATGAGGGAGATCCGGCTTCAGGCTTGTCAAAGCCGCCCCATGACAATATATTAAGCGGACATACCCGAAGGGGTGCCTGCAAGGCATTGTTCATGGGCGTGCATTTTGCCGCGGGGTTTGAGAATACATGGGGACCGCATTTCCGTATGCAGCCGGACCCAAAGGGCGCGGGACACATCATTCATCTAAAAAAACTGTTTACTGAAGTTATCCGGTTTGACGAATTTGCTCCCAGGTTCGATCTGCTGGAGGATATGCCGGAAGCGGACGAGGATGCGAAGAACCTTTGCATTTCCAACAAAAGCGAAGATACCGTAATAATTTACCTGCCTGCCGGGGGAAAAGCCGTCCTGAAGCTTCCTTACGAAGCCATTCGCAAAGTATGCCTCTTTGATACCGTTACGGGTGAAATGAAGGATACGGGCGGATATGAGGCAATTGAGGGCAAAACGCTTGTTTTTACGCCGGAAGGTCCGGATGATGAGGGTTATCGCAAGGATTGGGTTGTCATTCTCTACAAATGAGTAAATGAATACATAAGCCGGCCTTCACCGCTTATTTTATATTTTGAGGAGGTTTTGTCAATGAAAAAGACTTTATTCCTGTTTGTCTTAATCCTTTCTCTTGTACTTTCCACCCTGCCGGTTACGACGCTGGCAGGCGGTCCGGAAGACACAGTTAAGGCTTACACAACAACTTCATACGGTCCGGATGCGCCTTGGTGGTCGCTGTACCATCTTACCAGCGCTGCGGCGGCGGATGCCCAGGTAAAGGGCGGAGAAGGCGGACAAATGGTCCATTCCATGGGCGTGTCCTCCGACGGTCAAAAGCTTTATTTCGGTACGGATACAGGAGGCATCTGGACCAGCGATGACGGCGGAGTCAACTGGAGATTAAGCCAGACAGGATTTGTGGTCAATGGATCCATGGATATCGCAATCGATCCCGATGACAAGAATATTGCATTTGCTGCGGGAATGCTTTGCGCAGGCGCTTCGACCAATGAAAATACGGGTATTTACAGGACTACCGACGGCGGAGCAAATTGGAGCCTGGTCCTCAATACCGATTATTACTACATCTTCACAAACAAAATTATAAAATTCGGAGCGAAGCATCCGGACGGGCACAGGACAATCTATGCGGGAACACACAGCAAGGGCGTTTTCAAAAGCGATGACGGCGGAGACACCTGGACCAATTTAGGTGCGCTTGGAGACCGGATCGAAGATTTATATATAGATCCGGCAAATGCAGTATCGCCCAGGATAATCGAAGCAAGCGAACAGAGCGGAGTTGTCGTCAGCAATGACGGCGGGACCACCTGGACTCCAATGAACAGCGGTTTACCAAGCACAAAGGTAGTAAGTCTTGCCGTAAATCCTGCCGACCCTTCAAACTGGCTGGTTACCATCAATGGCGACAAAAAGCTGTACAAAACTGCCAATGCGGGGACGACCTGGTCGGCTGCAGGAGATATGACTCCGGTGCTGACCGAAGCCGGCATGCCGTACAAGCTTCTGTTCGGTGCATGGGACGGGACCAACACTCCGGTTTTATACATTGCGTTGTATTGCAATTCCGATGCGGTAAGGTACAGCACCGATCTGGGTCAAACATTCCAGACTCCGGAATTTGACCAGACCCTGGCGTTAAGGGATCAAACGGGCTTCTGGCCGGAAGCGTTTACCGTTGATCCGGTCAACCCATGGACGATATGGGCTGCTATTGACGGCAGCATTTATAAATCCACCAATGCAGGCAGTGTGGAATTCAGCCCTTCCACCAGCGGCGATTCCGGAATGAGAGTCTACGATATGTTGTTTGACGACGCAGGAAATATCCGGTACATCGGCGTCATGGACCATGGAATATACAAGGCGGTGCCGGGCTACGACACCGATTATCCCCCTGTCAGCCATTTAAGTACGGTTCAGCGGTGGGGCGGCGTGTGGTCCTGCCATGACATGGTCATGGACCCCAATGACAGCCAGCACCTTTTTGCCAAGGTTGGCGACTGGGGCGGCAACCTGATCATTGAAGAAAGCACGGACGGAGGAGCCACCTGGACGCAGATCGACGGCACCGGCGGCAATATCGGAGGAGAACTGGACTACAATAATAAAAACGACCAGGTTATCTATGCAGGAAAGCTGATAAGCAAGGACAACGGCAAGACATGGACAGAACTTGCGAAGACAATTGAAACGGTTTCTCCGGTTGACAACTCGTATATTCGATTGATGGTTCAAAGATCTATAAATCGATGAATATGGGAGATACCTGGACACCCCTTGCACCCATCATCGGCGACGGGATCCAGTTAATAACCGCCGACGGGCTTAAATCCGACAGGGTGTGGGTGGGCACCTTCAACAACGGAATGTACAGGATCGACGGCAATGCAGCCACCCATATCGGTTCAGACAAGCTGGAGGCAAGTGTAAACGGCAATTACGGCATATTCCAGATCGTACAGGACCCCAACAATCCTTTCCATTATTTTGCCGGAGGCTGCGACAATACCGCCCATGGACCCGGCGCAGGCCTGTTTGAAAGCCGGGACGGAGGAAATACCTGGTCCCTGGTCCCCGGTATGCCCGGGATGAAGGATATATGGAGGATGTCCGTCAATCCCGTCAAGCCTTTGGTATACGTCTGTACATCAAACGGTATCATGGTGTATGACTGGAGCAAGCGAACCGGTTTGCCGACGCCGGAGATTACGCCGGTGAAGGTCGATAAATACGCCGAAAACTTCAATGATGGCATTGCTCAAGGCTGGACCCTTAACGGTTATAAAACAGACACCGTCACTCAATGCGTTTATACGGAAGACTGGGGTTCTCCGTCGGCCATCTACGACTGGCAGGTGGCGGCAGCTCCTTTTGAATACAGGATTGATGCGGTCTCCTATACAAGTGATGATGGTAACCGGATGAGGGTTATCTTCAACTATCGGGATTCTGCCAACTATAATTACTTTGATTTCGGATCATCGGCAACACCGACAATCAATTTGATCAAGGTAGTTGACGGAACGGAGACGGCAATTGCCACTTCAAATCCGGAGTATAATTTTACACAGACAGTATCCACCATTGTCATAAAATGCTCCGCTGACGGAAAGATCTCTGTCGATGCAATCAGAAGCGGCAACACGACAAACCTGTTCACTGACGTTGAAGATGAAACCTTTGCTGCAGGCGGTAAAATCGGTTTAGGTACGGTAGCGTGTGCCAGCGGGTTCTTTGATAATGTCAGTTTGATGGATGCTACCTCAGTGGCCGCCCCCGTGGATACTCATGATATCACAACCTATACGGAAGGCTTTGACGGCGGCCAGTCCCAGGATTGGACCCTTTCCGCAGGATTCCAGGTTGATCCGACAGGCGTTTTGTATTGCAATAACGGAGACGAAATTGCCCTTTACAACACAGGGATTGCAACTACACCCTTTGAGTACAAGGTGGATCTTCTGACCTGGCATGGTGAAGACGGCAATAAAATGAGGGTTTACTTCAACTACGTGGATGATACGAGCCATGAATATATTGAAATCGGCGGAGGCGAAACGCCAACCATCCAGTTAAAGAAAGTATTGAATGGCGCGGTGAGCACCCTTGCAACCTACTCCGGCATATATAGCTTCCATGGCAGCCATGGCTGGACGACCCTCGATATAAAGTGCGGAAATGACGGCCTCATTAATGTGGATGCCATAAGAGACGGTGTAACGACACCCTTGTTCGTGAATGTTTTGGATGATGATGGTGTCCTTTTTACCGACCGTGTTCCGTTTTCAGAAGGAAAAATCGGTGTGGGCACGCATTCAGGCTTTATTGCCGTCGACAAAATCGAAGTTAAGTCCCTTGCGCAGACAGGTCCCATATCTGTATATACTGAGAACTTCCATGACAATGCGGCTCAAGGCTGGGTATATACCGACGGTATTACCGTGTCTGTGAAGTGTATGCATGTTGAAGACTGGGGCGGCGCCAATATGGCCGTTTATGACAGGCAGATGGTATATGCCCCCTACCAGTATAAAATAAATTTCTTTATGTGGCCTTCCAGTAACAAAGACGGTGTAAAAATCGTTTTCGGGTACCGGAATGAGGATAACTATGACTGTCTTCTTATAGGGGGAGGCAGCGATCCGGCTAAAATTCAAAAGGTGGTTGGCGGAAATGCCACCATCCTTGCAACTTCCTCGGAAAGCTACGATTTTTCAAACAGCGGAACCAATTCGGCGCCCGATCCCGAAAATACATTTGATATCCGGTGTGATGCCGACGGCAAAATCAATATTGACGTCATTCGGAACGGTGTTACCGTCCATCTCTTCACCGGCGTCACGGATCCCGATGTTCTATCAGGAAAAATAGGTTTGGGCACAGACCGTTTAGCAAGCCTATATTTCACCAATGTCCTTGTAAACGCAACAGTGCCTGTGGCACCGCAAACAACTGCAGCCATAAATGCAATCAATAATTTACCTGTCGCAGCGAACCTCACTCTGGCCGACGAACCGGCAGTCAAAGCGGCAAGAGATCTTGTAAGCATAGCATATTTAAACGACGGCGGCGCAGTCATTACCAACCTTGACAAGCTGATTGAATGTGAGGCCGGAATTGCTAATCTCAAGAGGAATAACGGTACAACGGTAAATCCGACGCCAACACCGAAGCCGGGAAATGGCATAGTGGAACTGAAGCCGGCGGTAAAAGGGGCTGCGGCAGTAACCGGAGTCGATCAGGCAACGCTTGATAAAGCTTTTGCCGAGGTGAAGGAGGGCCAGGACGGGACAAAAACTGTCCGGCTTGACGTAAAGGCCGTTGAGGGGGTCACCGGATATGAATTGGAACTTCCCAAAGGCCTATTCAGTGCCGGAGCACAAGCCAGTGGAGGAGCCGGCAGAAGGATAGAAATCAAGACAGCGGTGGTGATTCCCGATAATATGTTTCAAGCAAGCGCAATAGCAAATGCTCAAAACGTTGGGATATCCATCGGGCAGGCGAATGTATCCGCCCTTGGCGAGGAATTGAAAAATCTGATTGGAAACCGCCCTGTAATCGAACTTAATGCTACGGTTGACGGAAAGAAAATTTCCTGGAAGAACAGCGAAGCACCGGTAACAGTCAGTGTCGATTATAAACCGACAGCGGATGAACTGAAGAATCCTGAGCACATCACCGTATGGTATATTGACGGCGAAGGAAAAGTTCAACCGGTACCAAGCGGAAGATACAACCCTGCAACCGGCAGGCTGACATTCACAACCGCTCACTTCAGCAAATATGCTGCGGTATATGTTGAGAAGACGTTTGATGATATCGAAGGTCACTCATGGGCTAAGAAGCAGATCGAAGTATTGGCCTCCAAGGGAGTAATCAACGGTACCTCCGCAACTGCTTTCACTCCTTCTGCCTCTATCACAAGAGGAGATTTCATGGCTCTGCTTGTAAAGGCGCTGGGATTATCCGCTGATTTTGATTCCAGCTTTGCCGACATCCAAACAGGAGATAGTTCTTATGAAGCGGTGGGAGTAGCTAAAAAGCTTGGTATTACAAATGGGACAGGAAACAACAAATTCAGTCCCGGTGCGGCGATTACAAGGCAGGATATGGCTGTTTTGGTCAGAAAGGCTTTGGCCGCCGCAAATAAGAGCATCGAGAAGGGATCTGCCGAGGTTTTTGCAAAATATACCGATGCATCAAAGATCTCTGGCTATGCGAAAGACAGCCTTGCCGATTTGATTACAAACGGTATTCTGAAGGGTAATAATCTGAACCAGGTCAATCCGGCAGGCAAACTGTCCAGAGCAGAAGCAGCAGTGGTTATCTATGCTATCTACAATTAACAATGTGCTGAACCTCCTCTGGTCGGGAATCCTTTGAGAAAAGCCCATACCGGCTTCAAATTTCCTTTAAATTAAGCCGGTATGGTATAGCAATGGTGATGATAAGTCAGAAAACTAAAGGAGACCTGTGAATTAAAAGCCGCAGGTCTCCTTTTTGCGTGAAAATAACCCGGTCGCCTGGTTTATAATGTGAGTCAGCGACAAAGGCTGTTATGAGATAATATTATGTTTAATTACATATTTCAGGTCTTTCACCAGTTCTTCAATTTTCTCCAGCACGTCTCCGGCCAGCTTAATACCGGATGCCTTGACATTTTCCTCCACCTGGGAAGGCTTGCTGGCGCCGATGATGGTGCTTGCCACATTTGGCTGCCTTAGGATCCATGCGAGAGCCAGCTGTGAGAGGGAAATACCCATTTCTCCGGCTATTTTCCCCAAGCCGTCCACTTTATCAAGCAGCTCGTCATTCAAATAATCCCACACGGTAACTTCAGCCTTAGCTCCGGGATTTGCCGCACGGCTGCCTTCGGGCGCCTTCATTCCTTTCTTGTATTTGCCTGTGAGCATTCCCTGAGCCAGAGGCGAATAGACTACCTGACTAATACCGTTCTTTTCGCAAAGGGGGATGGACTCTTTTTCGATATATCTGTCAAAAATGTTATAGCTGGGCTGGTTGGCTGCCATTTTATAGAGCAGATACCTGTCGCATACCCTGAGCCCTTCCGATATTTGTGCGGCAGTCCAGTTGCTGACGCCTATGTAAAGTACTTTTCCCTGATGTACAAGATCATCCATTGCTCGGAGAGTTTCCTCAACGGGCGTATTCAGATCAAACCAATGGCAGTAGTAAAGGTCGATATAGTCCGTACCAAGCCTTTTCAGACTTGCATCCACCTGCTGCAGGATGTTTTTCCTTGACAGGCCCATGGCATTTGCGCCTGTGCCTAAAGGAAAATAAACCTTGGTTGCAAGCACATAGGATTCCCGCGGATATTTCTTCAACGCCTCTCCCAGGATCAATTCGGAACGGCCTGCCGAATAGGCGTTGGCAGTATCAAAAAAGTTTATACCCAGCTCGTAAGCCTTATCGATGATCTGAATGGATGAATTTTTTTCTTCCAGACTGTCGCATGAAAGCCAGGTGCCAAGACTGATTTCACTGACCTTCATCCCTGTCCTGCCCAAATTTCTGTATTGCATAGCAACCTCCCTGATGTTATCACTATAATCATGACGTTAACGATAATATTATATCGAAACGTTTCGAAAAGGTAAAGTGCTTTTAGGAAGTTTTATTGGATATACCCTGTTTTCGTTTTCACTTTTGTAACATATCCTAAATAAAAAATAACATATTCCAATGAAATCTTGAACAGAATTAATTACAATGATATTATTGGTCAATATGAGACTAAAGACTAAGCACAAGTGAAGATATAACTTCCCATATAAGTTTCTGAAAATGCAGGTCCATTGCGGCGGGCATTTTCAAAAAAACGGGAAGTAACATTTTCAGTGCTCCTAAGGAGTGGTTATATGCTCAATTTATTGGCTTTTGATTACGGCGCCAGCAGCGGCAGGGCGATGCTGGGCAGATTTGACGGCAGCAAGCTTGACCTCAGTGAAATGCACAGATTTGCCAATGAACCGGTGATGGTTGGAGACAGTCTGTATTGGGATATTCTCAGATTATTCCATGAAATGAAACAGGGAGTCCTGAAAACTGCGGCAAGCGGGCATAAGGACATCGCGTCCATTGGGATTGATACCTGGGGAGTTGATTTCGGCTTGCTGGACTCAACAGGCAGGCTGGTCGGAAATCCGTTCCATTACAGGGACAGCCGGACGGAAGGCATGATCGAAGAAGCCTGCGGCATTGTGCCGGGTCAGGAAATATATCATAAAACCGGCGTGGCTTTTCAAGTTTTCAACACCCTGTACCAGATGTTTTCAATGAAGTTCCACAATTCACCCATGCTGGAAAAGGCCTCAACAATGCTTTTTACACCTGACCTGCTAAGGTATTTCCTTACAGGTGAGAAAAATTGCGAATATACCATTGCAAGCACATCTCAGATGCTTGATGCACATACCCGGAGTTGGGCTTCGGATTTGTTGGGCAAATTGGGCATACCTCAGCATATATTGACGGATATAATCGATGCAGGGACAATCGCAGGAAAACTCACCCCGAGTGTGGCAGGGGAGCTTGGTATCGGCCAGGTGCCGGTGGTGGCGGTTGCTGAGCATGACACCGGAAGCGCTGTCGTATCGGTTCCTGCAGTTGAAGGAAAATATGCGTATCTCAGCAGCGGTACCTGGTCATTGCTTGGGGTGGAGTCACCCATGCCTGTCATCAATGACGCTGCATTCAAGCTGAATTATACCAATGAAGGCGGCTATAACAAGACCACCAGGCTATTGAAAAATATTATGGGACTGTGGATATACCAGGAATGCAAGAGGGCATGGGATAAAGCAGGAGAGGCAGTCAGCTTCGACGAGCTTGAGCAGGGCGCAGCAGGATCGGAAGCCTTTGCATGCTTTATCAATCCCGACGACAGCAGCTTTTTCAGCCCGGGGAAAATGCCTCAAAAGGTTCAGGAGTACTGCAGAAGAACCGGCCAGAGCATCCCCGAGACCAAACCCCAGATCGTCCGCTGCATCATGGAGAGTCTGGCTATGACCTATCGGAAATCCCTGGAAGGGCTGGAGAAGGTGGTTGGGTATTCCCTGCCGGTGCTTCATATCGTAGGCGGCGGCTGTAAAAACACAATGCTGTCCCAGTTTACGGCCAATGCAATTTCGAGGCCGGTAATCGCAGGGCCGATAGAGGCAACGGCGACAGGAAATCTAATGGCTCAGTTGCTGGCTATCGGAGAAGTCAAGAGCCTCAGCGAGGGCAGACAGATTATCCGGAATTCTTTCCCGTCGGTGGAGTATTCCCCTGAAAACAAAGCGGGTTGGGATGATGCTTATGGCAGGTTCTTAAGCATTACCCAGTAACAAGTTGCGATTTGACAATGCTATTTAGGAGTACTGCAAATACTACTTTCCGTTTTTCTGAAAATGCCGGTGCTCCAAGACTGCATTTTCAGAAATCTATACGGGAAGTATATTTGCACCAGTACTTATCGTGCTTGCTTGCAATGACGCGCTTATATAAATTTGTCCTTATACAGGTTTTTATATTTTCATATTGATAAAAAAGAAAGTGAGGGAAAAGTTATGAAAGCAGATGTAGGTTCAAAAGTCTGGTTTGTGCCGGATGCCTATTATCCGGTCATCAGCAACGGACATTTTCCCAGCCATGAGGCCATTTGCGTCTTAAACCCCGGAGACCGGGATGCGGAAATCAGCATAACCCTGTTTTTCGAGGACAGGCCGAAAATGGAGGGCTTCAAGGCCGTTTGTCCGGCGGAAAGAACAAACCATATCCGGATGGATAAGCTGTCGGATGCTTCCGGCAGTGGCGTACCCAAGGGTGTACCTTACGCAATGATGGTGGAGTGCAGTGAAAAAGTGGTTGTCCAGTACAGCAGAATGGATACGACACAGGCAGAAATGGCTCTGATGACTACATTGGCTTATCCGATGTGACTCAAAGAGCGATCTCACCGTTGATCGTATGGAAAAATGTCGTTAGTAAGTAAATAAGTTAGGTAACTGACAACATAGAAAGGATGTAATGATGAGTTACGCAAAAATCAATGAGGGTTATGAATACGCAAAAAAGGCGTATGCAGCATTTGGCATCGATACGGATGCAGTGCTTGAACAAATGAAGGGACGCAGTATTTCACTGCATTGCTGGCAGGGGGATGATGTTAACGGTTTTGAAATAACGGCAGGCGGGACCAGCGGCGGAATCCTCAGCACAGGTAATTATCCGGGCAGAGCGAGAAACGGCGAAGAACTGAGAGCCGATTACGAAAAGGCCTTCAGCCTGATACCTGGAAAGCACCGCGTAAACCTGCATGCCATCTATGCAGAGACCGACGGTGAAATTGTGGAGAGAGACAAGCTTACTGTGGAGCATTTCCGCAAGTGGATCGACTGGGCAAAGAAGCTGGATGTTGGAATTGACTTCAACCCTACCTGCTTTGGACACCCCATGGCAGCATCTGGGCTTACGCTGAGCAGCAAGGATGAGACCGTAAGAAAGTTCTGGGTGAAGCATGTGCAGGTGTGCCGTGAAATCGCTGCAGCCATTGGAAAAGAGCTGGGAAAGACCTGTGTGATGAATATCTGGCTGCCCGACGGCTTCAAGGATCTTCCGGCGGACCGTCTGGGCTACCGGGCAAATATGGTCAAATCACTGGATGAGATACTTGCAGTCAAGTACGATAGGAAATATCTTGTGGATGCGTTGGAAAGCAAGCTTTTCGGAATCGGTGTAGAGTCGTATACCGTGTCTTCTCATGAATTTGCCATGGGATATTGCTTGAAAAACAATGTGACCATGTGCATCGACATGGGCCATTTCCACCTGACGGAAAGCATTGCGGATAAAATATCCTCCGTGCTGCTGTTTGCCGACGATCTGCTGATGCATGTCAGCAGGCCTGTACGCTGGGACAGCGACCATGTTGTGATTTTGAACGATGACCTGCTTGCCGTTGCGCAGGAAGTCAAAAGATGCAATGCCTTCGACAAGGTATATTACGCATTGGATTTCTTTGACGGAAGCATTAACAGGATCAGCGCATGGGTTACAGGTACCCGGGCCGCACTCAAGTCAATCATGATCGCTATGCTGGAGCCTACGGATTTGATTGTAGCTGAAGAGAACAAAGGTGATTATGGCAGCAGGCTTGCATTGATGGAGGAATTCAAGGCGCTTCCCTTCGGCGCGGTATGGAATAAATTCTGCAGCGATATGGGCGTGCCTGCTGGCGCTGACTGGCTTGAAGCTGTGAAAGCCTACGAAGCGGACGTACTTTTAAAAAGATAGGAGAGATGGAAAATGCATGACGAAATACTGAAAAACCTTGAATATATTTCAAAGACCGTGGGAAATCCCGTTGAATTTACCCAGGGCGGCGGAGGCAATACCTCTGCCAAGCTTTCGGACGAATTGATGGCTGTGAAGGCTTCAGGCTTCAAATTGAAGCAGATCAATCCCAAAGAAGGATATGTGGTTGTAAACTATAAGGATATCAAAGGCTTTTTCGACAGTGTGGATTTAAGCCTGGACAGGGATTATGAAAAGGAAAGCACCGAATTTGTCAAGGGCAGCATTGTTGACATGGAAGGCTTGAAAAAGCTGAGACCCTCCGTTGAAGCGGGCTTCCATTCATTTCTAAAAAAATATGTGATACACACCCATTCGGTTTATGCCAATATGCTTTGCTGTACCTTCAAAGGTGCCGAGGCTGTCGGGGAAATATTTAAAAACAGCGATTTCGGCACAGCCTGGATTCCCTATATAAATCCGGGATTCTGCCTTTCTCTTAAAATCGCTGAGGCTGTGAAGAAAGCGGAGCAGTCAGGCAAGTATCCGGATGCGATCTTTATGGAGAACCATGGGCTGATCGTAACTGCCGATGACGCTGAAAAGTGCGTGAAGCTCCATGCGGATGTAAACCGCAGGATCATGGAGTATCTCAATATTGGAGAAGCTTTTCCGTCCATTGAGCTGTTCTCTGTGGATGAAAACACCTTCATCAGCAAAACGGAGTATATAAAGGATTATTTCATGGATAACAAGATCTGCGAAAGCTTTTTTGACGATATCGTGCTGTATCCCGATCAGCTGGTATATCTAAACGGAAGCATCTCAGTAGATGGGATGAGTAAAAAACTGAACATCAATTCAAAAACAGGGGAGATTGTATACAAAACCAATTTCTCGGAAGCGCAGACCATTGAAGAGACACTGCTTGCCTATCTCTATGTGGTCAACGGCATCAAGAAGAGCGGGCTTCCCTTGAAGACCATGTCGGAGAAGGAAATTGACTTTATCCGGAACTGGGAAAGCGAAGCTTACCGGAAAAGCCTGGTGAAGGAAATCGGAAAGCAGGCTTAACTCTTCCCAAATACCGTTCATGCTGATTTGTTTTGGGGCAGTACCGGCAAAGCTGCAACTGCCCCAAAACAAATAACTCTCTCGCTCAAGGCTTGATTAGCTTTATTCGTGAACCGTTCAATTAACCTGACTGTCAGAGATAAGCCCATTCATGCTTCAATACTCCTCTGGCGCTTGCGTTGGCAATTATTGAATATGATTTAAACGCATCATTCCTACTATATTCTACCATTAATATACACAATTCAAAGAGCATCACTTTCATGTGATTAAAAACAGCCTATTCAAAATTCATTTCATCGGCGGAGTTTCAATGGGGCTGGTTGCAAATGCCCTGGCTGGTATACACAGAGTTTAAACGACATGTACACAAAGAGTACATGCCGGAGGTATATAATCTCTCATAGTAGAAGTTAAATACGGCGGATATGAGGGAGATTAACAGTAACTGCGATGAATATGCGAATCTTAAGAAAGCAGGCCAGAAACCTGCCCGCAATACTCTTTTTGTTACCAAGCCTTATCGGCTTTCTGCTGTTTTTTCTGATACCGTTTATCGCAGGGGCAGGCTATGCATTGACAGACAACCCTGTGAGCGGCAAGTTCGTCGGCTTGAAGAATATTCTGGGGCTGTTTGGCAACCAGGCCTTCCTGACAGCCATAAAAAATACGCTGCTGTTTCTGGCGCCGGCGGTGTCCTTGAGCCTGCTGCTGCCGCTGGCCGCCGCGCTGGTCTTACACCGCCCGGTGTATAGTAAAAAAGCAATCAGCCTGCTGTTTCTGTCGCCAATGGTAATACCGGCAGCAACCGTGGCCTTGTTCTGGCAGATATTCTTTGACTTCAGGGGGCCGGTGAACCAACTGCTGGCTATCGCCGGCATAAAGCCCCTGGAATGGCTTAACGGTTCATGGGGCCTGGCGGTGGTCTTAACGGTATTTCTCTGGAAATATACCGGGTATAACATGGTCATTTATTTTGTAGGGCTGAACAATATTCCCATCGAGTATTACGAGGCCGCGGACATTGACGGAGCTGGGCGCTTTGCGAAAATCTTCTCCATAACCCTGCCCTGCCTTGTCCCAACAGGTTTTTTTGTATTTACCATTTCCATCGTCAACAGCTTCAGGGTCTTCCGTGATATTTACCTTATTTTTGGGGCACACCCCAATGAGCATGTCTATATGCTTCAGAATTTCATGAACAATATGTTTCTTCAGCTGAATTATCCGAAGCTAACCTCCGCCGCCTATGTGACGGCGGCGTTTATCTCTTTGCTGCTGTTTTTCCTATATCTGCTTGAAAGGAATGTGACGGAGAGCTTTTCTTGAAATATGTCTTAAAGAATAGTGACAGAATAGGGGGATTTGCCCGGATGTATGAATATAAAGAAGCAGGCGGGAAAAAATCGGTTTTTTCAAGGCTGCTGCGGACAGCGGCTATGCTGGCAATCGGAATATGCCTTGTCTTCCCTGTGATTTTTACTCTTGCCGATTCCTTTATGGCAAATTGGGAAATCAACGAATATTACGGCGCCCGCGAAGGGCTAACCGGTAATTCCGCTTCAGACGGTATGCGGGTACAATTAAAGCTTATACCCTACGAGGTTACCTTTAGGCAGTACTATACCGTACTCGTCGGGAGAACACAATATTTATTCATGTTCTGGAATTCAGTGGCGCTGGTGTTTCCGATAATCCTCGGACAACTGGCCGTGGGAGCGATGGCGGCATATGCCTTTACATTACTCAAATCCAAACTGGCCGATGCGTTGTATTTTCTCTACATTGTTGTAATGCTTCTGCCCTTTCAGGTCACGCTTGTACCGAATTATATCATGGCCGACCGGCTTGGCATACTCAATACCGGCTTATCCATTATCTTGCCAGGTATATGCGGTACCTTCGGGGTTTTTCTGCTGAAACAGTATATGACGTCCCTGCCGTTCAGTTATCTGGAGGCAGCAAAAGCAGACGGGGCAGGGTATCTGCGAATCTTTACGGATATCGTGCTTCCAATAGTGAAACCGGGTCTGGCGGCTCTTTTCATCCTGCTCTTTATCGATCAATGGAATATGGTGGAACAGCCCCTCATTTTTTTGCAGGACCCGCTCAAAACCCCTTTATCTCTTTTCCTTTCCTATATCAATTATGAAGAGGGGGGGATTGCCTTTGCGGCTTCTTTCCTTTATATGGTTCCCATAATACTTGTTTTCCTATATGGCGAGGAGTATATGGTTGCGGGTATGGGAATGCAGCTGTCCGGGATAAAAGCATGAGGGCAGACGGAATTGAGCCTGCCTGGATATTGTGTGGAGGATAAGGTCAATGACAGACGAAAATGAAATAAATTTAACAAGGAAAAAAGTCGTTGGAAGAATCGCAGGCGGATTTACAGCCATCTTGCTTCTACTTACCTTCCTTTCGAGCACCCTCAACAATATGGGCCTCATACGGGTAGAGTCCGCGGACACTAAAAGCGGCGTCCTTACCTATACGGTTGAAAAATCAGCTGCCGTCACCCCTGTAAACCTATACGAGGTATACGCGGAGCATGACCTGAGGATCGTAAGCCTTTGGGTAAAAATGGGGCAAAAGGTGAAAAAGGGCCAGCTACTGGCGGAGTTTGACACGCGTGGGATGGAGGATGAAATAAAAACCAAAACCCTTCAATTGGAAAGAAGCGCTGCCGAAAAAAAGCTGCTGGCATATAAATATGATCTGGACATCGAGAGCAGCGAAAGGGAGGCAGCCGACGCCCGGAAGGAACTCCTGACCGCAACGGAGCTGTATGAGGCGGGGGCGGAAACCGCGGCCAATGTGGAAAAGCTGAGGAAGGCATACGAGACTGCCGAAAGGAATTGCCGGAAGCTGCAGGAGGAAAAGGACGCCGATCTGGCACTAAAGCAAATGGAAGCGGAAATGCTCGGCCAGAGCGTCAATACGGCCAAAGCGGACCGGATAAGGGCTGAAGCCCTGTATTCTCCGGCTGACGGTTATCTATGGGAGGTAAACGTCCGGGAAGGCGCTTTTGGAGGGACATCGAAGCCTGCCTTCAAGGTTGCGGGTCCGGGAGGGGTCTATACGGAATTCACCGTTGCGATGGAGGAGGGAAGGCAGCTGGCGGTAGGCGACAGGATGACCGTCACCGTCCCGGCCCTTGGCAATAAGAAAATAGAAGCGGAAATAAGCCTGGTGAACCCATCCGATAAAGAAAACGGGATAGAGGTCACCGCTTTGCTTGGCGATCCCGAGTTGAAAGGAGGTGAGCAAATAAATGTAAGCATAAGCAAAGAATCTGAATTTTATGATGTAATCATACCCAATTCCGCAGTGCGTACCGATTCCAACGGAAGAAAATTCGCATACGTCATAAAAGAGCGGAAAAGCACTCTTGGCAAGGAGTATTACCTCCAGAAAGCCTTCCTGTACGTGGCAGCCTCGGATCAGAAGGAAACTGCGGTTTCCTCCGGACTTTCCGCCTTTGAGAAGGTGGTGACCGAAAGCGACCGCCTTATTATGGCGGGTGACAGAGTGAAAATTTACAGGGAGTAACTTCTTATTTATATTGTTTATTTATTTATGCTATGATTGAAGGAGAGGATAAAATTGATGAAGAAAATATGTTTGACCGTACTGGTTATGGCGGTTATACTATGCAATACCGCATGCGGTCCTGCCGGTGCGAATGTGGACGGCTCGGCGTCAGAGCCGGCAGGCAGCGTCCGGGAGACCTCGGATACCCGGAGTACCGCGCTTGATATGGGTAAGGATGATAATACCAGGATCACCGTTGCCGTGGCTATGCCGCAAAGCAGATTCATGGATACTGCCGCAGCCAATTTTCAGAAAAGCAATCCCGGGATCGTTGTTGATGTCAAGTACTATACGGCCATGGGGGAGACATTAACCCAAAAAACAGCCGATGGCGGTGAAATGGTTTCCGCTGAAAATACCGATCCGCTGGGAGAAAAATATTTAAAAACCATCAGCACGGAACTGATGTCGGGGCAGGGGCCTGATATTCTCGACACGAGGTACATACCCGGAGGCAGATATGCCGATAACGGCTTCCTGGTTGACCTGGGGGAAATTATTAAAAAGGACTCTCAGTTTGACAGCAGCCACTACTATGAAAATATAATCAATTACGGGAAATATAAAGACGGTCTGTATACCATGCCCATAGGCTTTTTAGTAAGTGTTGTGTCAGCTAAATATGGCCTTGGGGCATCCGTTGATACAGGCAAGCTGACATGGGACGCTTTTTTCAAGTCGGCGGAAGAGGCCCTGAACGCTCATGGGGTCAAAGGGCCGACGGTCATGCTCTGCCGGCGGACACAGCTTTTTTCTGCTTTGTTTAGAAAAAACTACGGCAGTTTTGTCGACGAGGAAAGCAAAAAATGCTACTTTACATCGGACACATTCCTCAAAACGATCCGGCTGGTCAAGGAAGCGGAGGATAAAAAGCTGATTTCCGGGCCAAATAAAATTAAAAGCGCCGTTGATTTGTATCAGCTTCGGGAAATCGAATCAGACGCCAACATCGCGGCACGTTTTAAAAGCCCTGAGGAAAACAGTGAATTCAACATATACCCCATCCCTGTCCTCGACGGAGAATCAGGGATGGACATTTCGATATATTATGAGTATGGAATCAATAATAATTCAAAGAGTAAGGGCGCGGCATGGAAATTTATAAAATACCTTCTGTCGGAGGAAATACAGGAATCTCCTGAATTGTATGTATTTCCCATTAATAAAAAGGCGGTGGCCGCAAAAAGCCTGCGTGAAAAATGGACAGATATGAATGCGGTATTGACGGAGGATGAACCTGTCTTTTCCGGAGCGAATGTATATAAAAAGATGAACTGGCAGATTTACAAAATCGCAGAAGAAGAAGCCCAAAAATATTTTGACGGGAAAAGGTCTGCGGAAGAAACGGCGGACATTATACAAAGCAGGGTTAATGTAGTGATCAGCGAATGACGGGATGACGGGGATGGGATGATGCAAAAAAGGGTATTGCTGGTAGAAGACGACGAGAGCCTGAGGGAGGTAGTGACCGATTATTTTGAGAAGGACGGGTTTCTTGTCGAAGGGGCGTGTGACGGCTTGGAAGCGCTGGAGTTATGGGAAGAGGGCAAATATGACCTGGCGCTTCTGGACATCATGCTGCCCGGAATCGATGGATTTTCCTTATGCAGGCGTCTCAGGAAGACTTCCTCCGTGCCGATCATCGTCATCACCGCCAGGGATGACGAGGAGGACAAGATCACCGGCTATGAGCTGGGGGCGGACGACTATGTCACCAAGCCCTTCAGTGCAAAAATTCTGCTGGCAAAATCCAAAAACCTTCTGAAAAGGGCCGACGGAATGTTTGAAAACAGGGATATCCTGACGGGAGCCGGCATAAGGGTGGAATTACTCTCCAGGACGGTAACGGTTGACGGAGAAAAAACCGAGCTTTCACCGAAGGAATACGATTTGCTGGTGGCGCTGATGGAAAACAGGGACAGGGTCATGACGAGGGAAACGCTTCTCACAAAGGTTTGGGGATACGATTACTTCGGGGATTCCAGGGCGGTAGACACTCATATACGCAGACTCAGGTCAAAGCTGAGCAGTAAGGCGGTACACATTAGGACAAAGCTAAAGGCCGGCTATAAGTTCGAGGAAAGCCTATGATGGGGGAAGCCGGAAAGAAACCGGCCAATCTACGGGCCGGGAGGATAGGCATCACCCGTAAGCTGTTTTATGTAACGGCAGGCATGTTTATCATTTTTATATCCATCCTGCTGCTGACACAATTCTTATTTTTAGGAAAGTTCTATTCTGCCTCAAAAGAAAAACGTTCCGTTCAGGCGCTGGAGGATTTCTGCCGCGATTATGTCCAAAATGCCTGGGGGAAGTCTGTACTTGACACTGAAGCGGCGTATATGGCAGATAGCTATGGCCTGCAATTGGCCATTTTGAACGATTATGGCAACAACAAGTACGGCGGGATTGAAATGGCGGTAAGAAATGCGCAAGGCAAGGAAGTCTCTGTCGACCTTCATGATGTATCTCTTGTAGACAGCTTGTTGGCCGGAGGCATGCAGGTCGGTAAAAATGTAAGCATAAAGGGCTTCTTTTCGGATAGAGGCTTCAGGCTCCGGCCTTTTAAAATTGAAGTGGAAGGGATGGTCTGGGAGCGCAACGACGGCGACGAAAGCACCGAGGGCAGGATTGCCGCCGACTGGAGCCATATGGTGCAGGTAGCCGGCACAGTCGAGTATTTGCGGCTGATGAACGAAAACGAGTATGAAAATGCCGCATCCCCTTTTACAGTACTGAAAGCAGCTTTGAAGCAATGGCAGGAGGCGAATGTCAGGATACCCGATAGGCGCTGCATTGAGGATTATAAAGATCGTGCCACAGGAAATAATTATAAGCTGTTTATTTTTCCGCTGACCCGGCAGGAGGGGAGCAGGGAGGCTGTATTTGCCATCGTACCGCTTCAGCCGGTGGATGAAGCGGTAGAGGTCATCAAGAGTTATCTGGTATACATCTTTCTTGCTGCGCTTGTGTTTGTGCTGATTCTTTCTTACATCTATTCCAGGATTGTGACACAGCCCCTGATTGAAATAAATACCGCGGCGCTTAAAATGTCCCAAATGGACTTTCAGGCAAAATGCGGCATTCATTCCCGGGACGAGCTTGGCGACCTTTCGCAAAGCCTCAATACCATGTCGTCCAGGCTCGGCTCCACCCTGGCGGAATTGAAGGAATTTGTTTCAAACGCCTCCCATGAGCTTAAAACGCCTATTGCAGCAATGGGAGGCTATTTGGAAGCATTGAAGGATGATATCCGAAAGGACAAGAGGGAGCGGTACCTGGAGAGATTGCAGTTTGAGGTCGGCAGGATGAATTCTCTTGTCCGTGACATGCTTGAACTGTCACGTATGGAAACCGGCCCGGAAGTACTGAGGAAGGAACGCTTTGATTTAGGCAGCCTGCTGGGCGAGATACTGGAAGAATCGGAGGGCCCTGTGAAGGAGAAGCACCTCAGTACGACTGTCAAAGCAGGCCCGGAGCCTGTATTTGTTTTTGCCGACCGGATAAAGCTCGGACAGGTGATGGGTAATTATGTAACAAACGCAATCAGGCACACTCCTTATGGCGGAGAGATACGGATTGAAATCAGGACGACCACAGATGAAACCGCTTTTTCCATCGAGAACCAGGGGGAGCCGATTCCCAAAGAGAAGCTCGGAAGGATCTGGGAGAGGTTTTACCGAATAGAGTCCTCAAGGGCAAGGAATAGCGGCGGTACCGGCCTTGGGCTTGCCATATCGGCTAAAATCCTTCAATTGCACAATGCATTTTATGGCGCCAGGAACACAGAAAAAGGCGTATTGTTTTACTTTATCCTGACTAACCCATGAAATATGAGGGGGAAAAATAATTTATCAAAACCTATTGACCACACCGGTCAATCACGATATAATTGAATTGACCGGTGTGGTCAATTGACTTTACGTAGCGCAACAGGACTGTCCTGTCAGCATCAAGCCCGGAGAGGAGGAAGGTGCATCTACAGCAAATTTTTCAGTTTAAAACCCGAGAAGCAGACGCGTATAATCAATGCCGCCTTTAAGGAGTTTGCCCAGAAGGGATATGTCAATGCTTCCACCAACAACATCGTCAAGGAGGCGGAAATATCCAAAGGGATATTATTTCATTATTTCAACAGCAAAAAGGAGCTCTTTCTGTTCCTGTACGATTTTACCATGGATGTTCTGACGAAGGATTATTTCGGCAGGCTGGACGCCACCAGCAGGGATATTTTTGAAAGGCTCAAACAGATATCCTCCTATAAGCTGGAACTGACGGGAAGGTTTCCCGAGATGTTCAATTTTATTATGGTTGCACATTTTGAAGGGTCCCACGAGGTAAGGGAAGACTTGGACAAAAGGAATAATCAGCTGCTTCTGCAGGCCTATGCAAAGACGTATGAAAATATTGATCCTTCTCCCTTCAAAGAAGGGATTGATATAAAAAAAGCAATCGAAATCATTAACTGGACACTGGAAGGTTTTGCTGTCAGGGAGCAGGAAAAGCTGAAGCATTCCGATAATTTTGAGCAGGAGCTAAAGAATCTCTTTGACAGGTTTGACCCTTACAGGGACATCTTGAAAAAAAGCTTCTACAAATAAGATCATTTATATAAATTACACCAAGTTTTATATCTTTCGCATGAAAGGCATCTAGTGTAGGGGCGCCCACGGGTCGCCCCCCCCGGGAGGACTTGGATGGCGAT
>JAEZCO010000043.1 GCA_023433505.1 Bacillota bacterium
TACTAGCCGGATTACATCGGCTTTGAATTCTTCATTGTATCGTTTACCCGTATTCTTCATCTGATTGCCCTCCACAGTTATATTGTACCCTAACTCTACTGTGTCCGGCAAATCGGGTATGGGTCAGTATCTTACAGATTGCCAGAGCAGTACAGAACCCTATTGAGGTTTTAAGTAAATATTCGGATAAAGAACTTGAAGCGGGACACACACGAAACATAAGGGAACTTCTGGATGATGGGAAATAAGAACAATATTGTCCATATCACTAAAGCGGTTGAAGAAGATTTAAGCGAGTTTGATTCAAACCGTTCAAAGGTAATACAAGAAATACTAACACTTGAAAGGAATCCATATGCTGGACATGCTTTAAGGGGTAAGCTCAGAGGATTACGTTCTCTGGAATTTACCTTGCATGGTGGGGCTTGCAGAGCTATATAAAAATCAAAGATGACAAGCATATTTGCCTTATCATTATTGTTGGGTATCATGAAAATATTTATGACAAAGCACAAAGAAGAGTAGAGTCCCTTATAAAAAACGGTTTACTTTAAGGTTCATTTCTATGTTGCAAGAATACTATTTTGTGTAATTAATTATGCATAGCTTTGCATTTAACCCCCAATTTTCTACATAAATGCTTCATTTGTGCGCAAGATGGACACATTATTTTTATGATATCTAACTGATCAATAAATCCTTTAACCTTGGAACCCTTTACATATACCTTATTTGCTTTTTTAAATAATAATTCAATTTTTTTTATCCCGTTACTACCATTTATTTTTGTAGAATCAGGTAACTTCAGGCATTTCAGTATCCCATCTATATCTCTTAAAATCTAATCTTCTATAGAGTGTTTTACCTTTACATGAAAAACATTTTTTGCTCCTGCTAATTTTAATGATCTATCTACTTCAGTCCAATCAATAGGGGGATTTGGTGAAAACTCAAATACATCTGTATCATATGATAAAAAAATCTCAAATTCTGTATCAGGATTTTTTACCAATATATCTCTTGTAAATACTCTGACGGCTTTATTTTTATAACTTCCTATACCTTTTAAATTTATTATTTCAAAGGCATCTACTATAAATTTTTTCCCCTCACACATCGAGTGGAGCATATCTCTAAAATTTTTATATAATTCCTCATCTGTTTCACCTTCAATAAAGATAACTACCCCTTTATTCATTAACGACTAATCCTCCAAATATCCAGATAGAGATTCAATGTCGTTATCTGCACCACTTAACAATTCAAAAATGTAATCACCCACAGAAACTCCCGATTTTTTAGCATCATTTGAGATTATTTTTTGTGAAGATTGACGAATTCTTGAGAATTTGGCTATTCCATTCGCATTCGGTATACCTATATAAATATTTTGCGGATTTATATATTGTAAAATATATGGTGAATGACTTGTTATAATCACTTTACAATCTACACTGAATTGAGATATTATCTGTAAATATTTCTGCAATAATGCAGGGTGTACAGAGTTCTCTGGTTCTTCAATTGCTATAAGAGAATAGCCCCTAATATCTGCCAATAATATGCTTGTAAGTATTAAAAATACTCTCTTAGCTCCATCAGAAATACTATCAAAATTAATCGGTTGATTTATATTTTCATCAATTACTTCTAATGAATAAATTTGATTAACCAATTTCAATGGTAAATCATCATCAATTTTGAATTCTACTCCGATTTTCTGGTTTTCATCAATCTCTTCCTTCTTATCTAACTCTGAAACATTTATATTAATTATTGAAGGGAATAGTAACATAAATGAGTCTTTCAACATTTCAAATTTATCAGGATATTGCTTTTTCATATAATATATTACTCTAGGTATATTAAAGATATCGTCCATTTGTATTAAATCATCATTATCTGAACGTATTATTTGTGGCAATGGTTTATACGAAAAGCTAGCATCTAAATGTCTCTCTATATACATATTTAAATCATTAATTTTTTCTACTATATCTAAATAAAATAAAGAATCATATGCTAAAATCTTATTTATAACTAACTCATTTGATTCTATCTTTATTTTGTTACTACATCTACCACTTTCAGAAGTTCTATAAAATGCTTTATCTTCGGTACGTGTAATATAATTATTATATTTCTGATTCTTATTATCATTTTTTATTCTTAACCATTCATTATTTATTTTGGCTCCACTATTATCGTTACGTACCCATTTAAAATCATAACCATAAATGATTTTATAATTTTTGTTTTGAATTGTTGTATTCATTTCTAATTCAATAAGGTAATCCTTGGAAGCTGTTTTTTTGTTAAGAGGTACATAGTCTGTGTTAGACATCATTTTCTTCTTATTCTTCGACCCGTTTTTAATAAAATCAATACCAAATCTTATTCCGTTTAGCAAGTTAGATTTACCGTAACTATTTAAAGATACAAGAGCAAAAATATGGTTAAATATTAATTCGGATTTCTCAACATTTCTAAAACCGCCAATACTTATCCTATCGATATTCATATTACTCACCTTCATATTAAACATTAATGAATCTAATAATTCTTTAATCATTTTATCACCTCTTAGTATAATATGCAACCATTATTTTCGTATGTGCTTTATTCTTGCCATTAATTTAATATTTTATTCAGAATACGTAATAAATTATTACGTAAGTTTAGAATTAAAACGAAACACGAAACTAAGTCAAGCATACATTCGGCATGACTACGGATCAGAAGGTTGTGGATTCGATCTCTGCTGGGCGCGCCAAGGCCCTTACGATAACAAGTCGAAGGAGCTTTTTTCATATAGTCATGCGGGTTCCAGCCATTATTGATATCCATCCCCAAGCACGAAATGGGTAGCGTCTACACCTTCTGATTATTTCGTCTTTAGAGGCTGGTCAGAAGGTGTGAAATTCATACGGATTCATACATTGAGAAGGCAGGAAGAGGGGCTCTTCAGGTGTATCTGCGTAGCCTATTTTTATTTTGAAATGAAGGAGTTGTAATTACAATGAAGAAGAGGATATCTCTAAACGATAGTAGAGGTGCCAAGGAATACACCGATGCGAAAGAGGAGTTTATAAAGTATTGCAGACTGAAGAACCTGTCGGATGCAACACTGTTCTACTATGAGGACTCATTGCTGGACTATACAAAGTTTCTCAAGAAGGAGAACTTCAAGCTGGATAAGGTAATAGTGGGCATAATTGAAGATTATACTATATAACTCAATTCATCAGGGGTGAAGAGCGTGTCGGTCAATACAAGGCTCAGCGGCTTGAGGGCTTTCCTGTACTGGTGTATGGGTGAGGATATATGCCATCGTCCAAGATACAGTTGGTGAGGCAGAAAGAAGTTATCAAGGCTACCTTCAAGACCAGGAGTTAACAGTGCTCTTGAAGAAGCCGGATATGAGGTCTTGTACGTTTTCGGAGTTCAGGGAACTGGGCTATGGTGAACTTTTTTCTGGAGACCGGAGTGAACCCCTCGTACTCTGATTTGTTCTTATCACTATAATAAGCAATTACACTATTACACAATCAAAGGTTCACACTCAATTAATTTAAGTGTTTCAATTAAATTATTGTAGCATCTATAATAATTTTCAATAGAAATTTGACCTTGTATAATTATTCTTGACAGGTAATTCGACCCAAGGGGAATATAAAAATTACAAGACGGTTTTATGACTGCGATTTAAATCGATTGACATATGAATGATACCTTCATAGGTACATTGCGGCGTCAATATAAGGGTAAACCTAGATTTATATGTCAAGGGATTGACATATAAAATAATTTCAAGTAAGATTATGTTGTGCAGGACAAATGTCCTATCCAACTATGGCACAACTATATAATTTAGGGAGGTAAATTATGAAACGCGCTTTCTCGTTAATCATTCCTGTCCTTGTCATGATCAGCATGCTGCTGACATCTTGCGGACAGACACCTGCGGCAAACAATACAAGTACGGGTACGACCGGCGCTTCGACCAGCGCAGCCTCGGAAAACACAACCCCTGCTGACAGCGGAAAGCCTGTCAAAATCACCTATTTCAACACTTCAGCGGAAGTGAACACGATGTTTGAGAAGCTGTTTGCAAAATACCATGAGCTTTATCCGAATGTGACCGTCGAATTGATTCCCACCGGGGTCGGCGAAGGTCAGCAAGAGAAACTGCAGTCTCTTTTCGCATCCGGAAACGGGCCTACGTTCATGAATGTCGACCCCGCCAATGTTATTCAATATAAGGACAGACTGTATGAGATGACCCTGGAAAATGCACCCTGGCTGAAGCAGGCCAGTGAAGGGGCCATTGAGGGCGGAACCTTTGACGGCAAGATTCTCGGCGCCCCCTGGAGTGTTCAGGGCTATGGCCTGCTGTATAACAAAAAGGTGGTTGACAAGGTATATGGCGGAAGCTTTGACCCTTCAACAATCAACACGAGGGATACCTTAAAAGCATTTTTGGAGAAGGTTGAAGCTGCCGGAGTGCCTGCGACCATGCTCCACGGGGCCAACTGGTCGTTGGGCGGCCATTTCCTGACACTGTCCTATGCGGTGCAGGGGCCGAAGACCACGGATGGTACAGGCTTCCTGGATAAACTGAAAGCCGGAACGGCAAAAATCGAAGACAGCCCCATATTCCAAGGATATATGGATACCCTGGATTTACTGGTGCAGCACAATTACAACAAGGCGGACCCGCTGGTAGGGGACTATAACAAGGACATCCAGGCTTTTGGAGAAGGAAAATGCGCAACGTTCTTCATGGGGGATTGGGCATGGACTTCCATGGTTGCATTGAAAAATGCAGATCAGGAATACGGCTTCATCCCGGTACCCTGGAGCAATAATCCGGAGGATTATGGAAACACACAGGTTGTCATGGTATTGCCGAAATTCCAGGCCATCGACAAGTCCGAGAACTCTCCGGAACAAACAAAGGCGGCGCTGGATGCTCTGGGCTGGATGCTTACGGATCCGGCAGGCCAGCAGTTCTTCATTGACGCAGGGTTCTTCATGCCCTACAAGAATGTCAGCCAGGACGTAAAGTATAACTCAATGACAACGGCCATTGCCGGCTATGCGAAAAACGGAAAAACAATCAACCTGGGGTGTTTCTCCTATATTTCAGGCGATGCCTGGACCCAAACAGGCAACCTGATGCTGAAATATGTTGCAAAAGCAGCAGATAGGAAGCAGCTGGCGCAAGGAATCGACGATTATTGGAAAACAGCAAAGTAAAAAATGATCCGGTACCGGGCGGATAGCGGCAAAGGATTTACCGGCTGCTGTCCCCCGGCAATCTGCTCAGTAAATAGGAGAGCAATGATGAAAAATAAGAAAAAAGCATTCGGTAATACCCTTCTTTTTATAACATTTTTGGGACCCACCCTGCTGACCTTTGCCTGTGTTCTTGCGATTCCGTTTTTGTATGGTGTTTTCCTCACCTTTACCAATTATGATCCGATAAAAGGAACCAAGGATTTTGTGGGTCTTGCCAACTTCGCGGCCGTTTTTTCGGACAAGGAATTTCTGGGCCAGTTCGTTAAAACCCTGGGCTATGTACTGTATTCGACAATTTTTTGCAACCTGCTGGCGTTTCTGCTGGCATATCTGCTCACCGGGAATATCAGAGCTCAAAATTTTCTTCGGGGAGGTTTTTTTACACCCAATCTGATTGGAGGGATTATCCTCGGGTACATCTGGAAGTTTATTTTTGCCAATGTAGTCACGCAGGTGGGAAATGCCCTTTATTTCAAGCCGTTGATGACTTCGCTTTTAACTCATCCGGACAGGGCGATTCTGGCAATGACCATCGTAACGGTCTGGCAATATGCGGGATATCTCATGATGATCTATATTGCGGGGTTTGTGGGAATACCGAGAGATGTAAAGGAAGCGGCGGAAATTGATGGCGCCAATGGAATGAAAAAGCTTTTCAACATCATAATCCCATCAATGGTTCCTTCCTTTATCATATGTCTGTTTATAACCATTTCCAGGGGCTTTATGGCATATGACCTCAATCTTTCTCTCACCAATGGCGCTCCATATGGAGCTACCCGCCTTGCATCCATGCATATCTATCAGAAGGCGTTCCAGGCCAATCAATATGCCACGGGGCAGGCGGAAGCCATTGTATTATTCGTTGCCGTTGCGATTGCGGCTGTGTCTCAGGTTCTATTGATGAAAAAGTACGAGGTGGAAGCATGAGAGGGAAGAACATCAAGCTCTGGGTAAAATACCTTTTAATTTACATTTTGCTGATCCTATTTGTTACACCGTTCTTTTTGATGGTGATCAATTCTTTCAAAACGACGCAACAGTTTGTGGACAGCCCTTTTTCCTTGCCGGAGCACATTGATTTTACCAATTATATAAATGCTTACGTCCATATGAATTTTCTGAATGGGTTTGCAAACAGTATTACAATCACCCTTATAAGCGTTGCTTTGATCATATTGACAGCTTCCATGGCTGCCTATTTTCTTGTAAGAAATAATTTGAAGGTAAATAAAGCCATATTCGCAGTATTGGTCGCTTCCATGATTGTTCCCTTTCAAGCGGTCATGATACCCCTTGTAAGCATCTATGGGAATATGAAGCTTCTCAACAACAAATGGATGCTGATTTTCATGTATCTGGGCTTCGGGCAGGCATTTGCCGTTTTCATATTTCACGGGTTCATAAAAAATATTCCCCTGGAAATGGAAGAAGCGGTGCTGATTGACGGGGGCAACAAGCTGCAATCCTTTTTTAGGATCGTGTTTCCGTTGCTGCTGCCGGTGGTCGTAACCGTTTTGATCCTCGATGTCCTGTGGATATGGAATGACTATCTTCTGCCGAGTCTGGTGCTGCTTTCCCCGCTGCAGCGCACGCTTCCGCTGTCGACCTATAGTTTTTTCCAGTCATACAGTGTCGATTATGCGCCCCTGATGGCGGGCATAGTTTTGACGATATTACCGGTCCTTATAGCATATGTTTTTTGCCAGAAACAAATCATCAAGGGTGTGGTTCAGGGTGCAATCAAGTAATCAAGAAATGCCTGCTTTTTTAAAAATATATTCTGGTTTTCAAAAGAAAGTTATATAGGAATCCTATATAATAAAAATAGCCTCATGAGACAAATAATCGATTGGAGGAGTTTCGATGAAAACGGCAAGACGTATTTTGGCATTTCTGATGGCAATAACAGTGCTGGGCTTCGTACTGGCAGGCTGCGGCGGTAAAGGCAGTGCCGGCACGGCAGCAAGCCTTGACTCCGGAGCAGGCAGTGAGGGAACGTCCGCTTCAAAGGGCGGAGAGCCTGAGAAAGTAGTAATGGCAATGATTTGCTTCAACAAGATCCCGGATGATATGAACCGGATTAATGAAGCCATCAGCAAGTTCACCCTGGCGAAAGCCAATGTAGAAACTGACCTGCGGCTGTATGGGCCGGCTGACTTTGCACAGAAAATCAATCTTGCGCTTTCCAGCGGAGAGCAGATGGATTTGTTCCTCCCTCCGATGACGGAACCGTTGGGCACCTGGGTCGCAAAAAACCAGTTGCTTGCCCTGGACGAGCTCATTTCCAAATACGGAAAAGGGATGCTGGACAAGCTGAATGAGGACTTTGGTGAAGGACTCCTGAAAGCCACAACAATCAACGGGCATATTTATGCCGTTCCGGTAAACAAAGGAATGGCCATCCCCGCAACTGTCGTCTATAATGCGGATATCCTCCAGGGTGCAGGACTTACGGAGAACGATATCACTTCGTTGGAGAGTCTCACCAGGGTCTTTGAAGCGGTAAAGGCAAAGTATCCGGATATTGTTCCCTTTGGCCCGATCAATGCCAACCCCAGTGACACAGGCTTGATGTGGTACCTGAACTGTATCGGTGAAGCGGATAAGCTTTCAGAGCCTTCAGAAGTCGGTGTAGTGCTGGGAGACAGCGGTAAGGTTGTCAATATGTATGAAACCGATTTGTTCAAAAACGGCGTCAAAACGGTCAGGAGCTGGTACAGCAAAGGGTATATACAAAAGGATGCAGCCACCGCAACCACCAGCTTCTCGGATATGGTGAATTCAGGACGTGGCTTTGCCTTCATGGGCGGTTACAGCGGAAAAGAAATCGGTAAGGTTTTCAGCCTGCAGTCGGGTAAAAATATTGCATCCAAGAGAACGGCCCCCTTCTATTTTGACACTTCGGCAGTAAACTCCGTCATCTGGGGGATCAACAGTACGACGAAAGTTCCGGATGCCGCTATGAAGCTGCTGGCTCTGACCTATACGGATGCGGATGTGTTGAACACCATCATGTATGGCATTGAAGGCGAGGACTATGTCAAGGTGGATGAACACCATGTCAAGTATCCGGAGGGAAAATCCACGGATACCGTTGCCTATTCCCAACCGCTCGTTTCCGGCGTCCTTGGCTCCGAATCCCTGCAATACCTGTTTGATGGATCGAACTATGACGATACCAAGCTTAAAATGGAAGAAAATAAAACGACAAAAAGATCCCCCTATTTTGGATTTGTCTTTGATCCAAAGGATGTAAAGACAGAGCTGAGCGTTATCAACAATGTAAAGAACCAGTATCTCCCCGGACTTGTCTGCGGAACGCTTGATCCCGATACCACCATACCGAAGTTTATCAAGGCACTCAATGACGCCGGCGCGCAGACCGTCATCCAGAAGAAACAGGAACAGCTTGACAAATGGCTTGCAGGACAAGGAAAATAAAATCCTTAAGCGCATTGTACGGATGTGTAAAATGGAGTGTGTAGCTTCTACATTCTCCATTTTGCATAGAGTAAAGGGGATAATTGTATGAAATCGAAATCAGGAAGGAAAGGCAAAGCCGGCAACATACTGCCGCTTACGCTTCTTGCAGTCCCGGGCCTGCTTTACATGTTGATAAATAATTACATTCCCATGGTGGGAGTATTCATCGCTTTCAAGGAAATCAACTTTGCCAAGGGGATATTTGCCAGCAAATGGGTTGGCTTTGAGAATTTCGCATTCCTTTTCAAAACCGCCGACGCCTTTATTATGACCCGAAATACCCTGCTTTACAATGTGGCGTTTATCCTATTGGGAACCGTATGTTCGATTTTCATTGCAATATTGCTGTCGGAAATCATGCATCTGAGGAGTTCCAGGGTCTTTCAGTCCGGTCTTATTCTACCGAACCTGATCTCCATGGTCATCATCTCGTACATTGTTTTTGCCTTTTTGAATGCGGACAGCGGATTTATCGACATGTCCATTTTAAAGCCGCTGGGGCTGCCGCAAATCAACTGGTATTCGGAAGCGGCATACTGGCCGGCGATTTTGGTTATCGTCCAGCTTTGGAAATCCGCGGGGTATGGCTCCCTGATCTACATCGCATTCATTGCCGGCATTGATAAAAGCATCTTTGAGGCAGCGAGGATCGATGGGGCAGGCAAAATGAAACAGATTTTTAAGGTGACGCTGCCGATGCTGAAGCCCACGGTCATCATTATGCTGCTGATGGCCGTAGGAAGGATCTTCAACTCTGATTTCGGCTTGTTCTATCAGGTCCCCATGAATTCCGGCGCTATCTATAGTACGACGCAGACAATCGATACCTATGTATACCGGGCCTTAATGCAGCTAAACGATCTGGGAATGTCTTCGGCGGCAGGTCTTTACCAGTCGGTCGTCGGTTTTTTACTGGTACTGCTTGCCAATTATGCCGTGAGGAAATTTGACTCGGAAAATGCGTTGTTCTAGGAGGGAAATGCGATGAATAAAATTCAGTCGAATGGTGAAAAAGCATTTAAAGTATTTTCTGCAGTCGTATTGGCGCTCATTACCCTGTTTGCATTCATGCCGTTTATTCTGATCCTTGCGGCTTCCTTCACCGATGAGACAACGCTGATTAGGAACGGATACAGCTTTTTACCCCAAAAGCTGAGCCTGGATGCCTATGTTTACATGATCAACCAATCGTCCATCATTTTGCGTGCGTATGGGGTTTCCATCCTGGTTACGGGAGTGGGAACGGCTGTCAGTGTCCTGATAACTTCCATGATGGCATACCCGATGGCCAGAAAGGATTATAAGTTCCATAATACGCTGGCATTCGCGGCTTTTTTTACCATGCTGTTCAGCGGCGGCGTCGTTCCGTCGTATATCCTGTGGTCGAGATATTTCCATTTGAACAACACCTATGCTGCATTGATCATCCCTACTTATTTGCTCAGTGCACTAAATGTTTTGCTGGTAAGGAACTATTTCGCCAACAATGTACCCGCTGCGCTGATTGAATCCGCACAGATCGACGGAGCCGGCGAATTGAGGATTTTTTTCAAAATCATGTTTCCTCTTTCAGTTCCGGTCATTGTCACAATCAGTGTGTTTACGGGACTTGTCTATTGGAACGACTGGATCAATGCCCTTTATTACATCAGCAAGCCGAAATTTTTCGGGATCCAGAATTTGCTGATCCGCCTCATGAACAACATACAGTTCCTTAAAACCGCGGAAGCAAGCACCATGCTCGGCGGCAGGGCGCTGGACCTGCCAAGCACCTCTATCCGTATGGCTATGGCTATTCTGGGAATGCTGCCGGTTGTGCTGGCATTTCCATTGCTTCAGAAGTATCTCATAAAAGGTGTGGTTATCGGCGCAGTCAAAGGATGAGCCGATGGAAAAATAAATTTAAAGGGAGAAGAGCGATGACGGTACAGGAAATTATTGCTGCCATTCTGACGGACGCCTGCGGCGATTTCAGACTGGAAAGGACATGTGACCTGCTTGCGAGCGGTGATCCCCAAATGGAGGTGACAGGAATCGGCACTTCCTTTATGGCAACCGTGGAGGTCATACATAAAGCGGTTGAAATGGGAGCCAATCTGATTATTACTCATGAACCCACTTATTTTACCGGTGCGGATCAAACCGACTGGCTGGCGGGGGATCCGGTATATCTGGCGAAAAGGAAGCTGATTGAGGATAACAACCTTGCAATCTGGCGGTTCCATGATCATATGCATATGGCAAGTTCAGACCGGATTTATGACGGACTGCTGAAGGAAATCGGCTGGGAAAGCTTCCTGATGAAGGAGCAGCCGCATCCGCACTGCTATGAGATCGAAGAAACTTCGCTGGGGGAACTGGCAGGGTTCTTCAAGGAGAAATTTTCCATGGACGTAGTCCAGCTCGTCGGTAATCCGGAAATGAAGTGCCGGCGGGTCGGGATCCTGGTTGGAGGCGGCAGCCTTGGCCTTGGAAGGGAACAGATGCCGATGGAGCTGATGCGCGAAAAGGAGCTGGAGGTTGTCGTCTGCGGGGAAATCACCGAATGGACACTTTGCGCCTATGTCAACGATGCGCAGAGGATGGGCTTCAATAAGGCAATGATTGTGCTGGGACATGAGCGCACCGAGGAATGGGGAATGAAGCATATGGCGGAATGGCTCAGGCCTCTTGTGAAAGGGCTGCCCGTCGCCTTTATAAGTGCAGGGGAGCCTTTCAGCTACTTGAAATAAAGGACGGATTAAGCTTTTGCTTATTTATATGTGAGGAGGTATCCAATATGTCCATACTCCATGTGGAATATATGTCGGCTTGCCTGCAGCGGGAGGTGTCTTTTAAGGCAATCCTGCCGCTGGAAAAACCGGGAGCCAACGGATTTGCAAAACGGAACCTGAAGACAATCTACCTGCTCCATGGCTATTCCGGACATTGTACCGACTGGCTTTCCGGCTCCGGTATCCATGAACTGTCTCTTATCCATGACATGGCAGTGATCCTGCCCTCGGGGGAGAACAGTTTTTATGTGGACAATGCGGAGAATGAAACCTGGTTTGGACAATTCATCGGGAAGGAAATTGTTGAATTCACCCGGGCCCTGTTCCCCCTGTCGGAAAAGAGGGAGGACACCTTGATCGGCGGGTTTTCCATGGGCGGGTTCGGCGCCCTGCGGAACGGTTTGAAATACCCCGAGGTTTTTGGCGCCGTCATCGCGCTTTCTTCTGCCTTAATTACAGACAAAATAGGGGACAGAGAAACGGATTTTTCCAATATGCCGGCAAGCCGGACCTACTATGAAAAAACTTTCGGAAGCCTTGACCGGCTGATCGGCAGTGACAATGACCCGAAAGCCCTGGCAAAGAAAGCGGCGGAAACGAAGAAGATCCCTGACCTGTACCTGGCATGCGGAACAGAGGATTTTCTGCTGAACGAGAACAGGGATTTCAGGGATTACCTTGCCGGCCTCGGCCTCCGGTTTACTTATGTGGAGGGACCGGGAAAACACGATTGGAAATTCTGGAATCCCCACATTGAAAGCGCGTTGGACTGGTATGGCAAAATCCGTGCCGCAGGGTGAATTCATTCCCTATGGGCTTTCCTGAAGGTATAGGGGGTTTCCCCGACAGCTTTCTTGAAGACCGTTGAAAAGTACGAAAAGCTGTCGAAGCCTATGGCCGAAGCAATTTCACTGATGCTGGAATCACCTTGTATCAGGAGCTCCTTCGCTTTTTCTATCCTCAGCTCATTAATATAATCCTTGATATGGGTTCCTGTTTCGGCTTTGAATATTTTTGAAAGGTAGTCAGGAGTCAGGAACACATGCAGGGCAACTTCGTCCCGGCCGATATCCCGGGTGTAATTCTGTTGTATGAATCGCTTCGCCTTTTCCACAACCCCTTCTGATTTTTGGACCTCTTTGATGTGGTCCACAGTTTTATCCGTAATAAAAGAGGCCCATTTCATCATGTCAAATACCGTGTCCTCAGAAGCCTGAAACAACCGCTGGGAGGTTCTGTCGGAATAGAGCTTGTGGGCCTGGATTTCATTCTTGTAGAGAAAGGAGTAGATAATCTGCATGAAATCCTGGCGAATGGAATGCATGGTAGTAGTATCAAGCCGTTTTTGAGCCGCAAGCATCTCGACTTCCCGTTTCAGCGTATTGACAATCTGGACTTTTTCACCTGCCGTGAGCAGTTTATTGAACACATCTGCATTCAGGGCATATTGCTCGTTGGAATCCTTTCGGGGGAGATCCTTCTGAAATACCACCGATCCCCTGGAGAGGAGATTGTTCCGGTCCAGGTCCTCCAGCTCCTCCCGTGACACAGCCAGGTTTTCGACGCCGACTTTTTTGCCGATATAGCAGGTAGCCGTGCAATACAGATACGTTTCGCAAGCATTGATCAATTTCTGGCATTTTGCCTGGAGCTCACCCATTTGTAGATCTCCATGGATAATTGCGGCATTATAAAAGCTGCCATTCCGGATATAGCTGAAAACACGGATGCCATTCAATTCATCCAGAATAACCTCGGAGGTAAGGTTGCTGAAAGCATATTTAAACGTATTATCGTCCCATTTTGCATCATCCACCTGTGATTTGCCTATGCATGACAGAACAAGATAGTAGTCGTGGAGGAGGTCCTGCTTTAAATGTCTTTTCTGAAGCTCCGATGCGATAAGGTCCACCCTTGGAGGAATGTTGCTCAGCAGTATATCATGCCAAAAGCCTTGCTCAACAACGGCTTTGCTGTCCATCCAATACTTTCCGTAGGTGCTGTATTCCTGAAGCTGGGCTTTCTTTGCAACCACATCGGCTGTCTTGCTTAAGGCAGCCTCCACAATACTTTTATTGAAAGGCTTTGTAATATACGCGACAGCATTGTAGTTGATGGCGGTGGAGGCAAACCCAAAGCTTTCGTGACAGGTGAGGAAGATAAATTCGCTTTTATATCCTTTCTCCCTGACCCATTTGAGCAGGTCGATGCCGGACCCTCTTGGCATCTCGATATCACACATGACAACTTCGGGAGAATGCTCTTCGATGAGTTTCTCAGCGTCCGAAATATTATAGGCGGTATGGACAGTATGGATACCATAGGCTTCCCAACGGATGGAATCCCTTATGACCTCCAGTGTCGGTATGTCGTCATCCACTAACAGTATTTTCATTGATCTCCTCCGCGTCCAGGGGTATAAGTATTTCCACCCGTGCGCCTTTAGGCTCACAGTTGGATATTTTCAGCAGATCGTTTCTTTTATAGAGCAGACGCATTGTTTTTTTGATATTGGTGATGCCGATCCTTTTCCCTTCGGTATGGGTGCCGCCTTCCGGGGCATTCACAGCTTCGATGATTTCCGTCGGGAATCCGTCCCCATTGTCTTCAATCATAATCCGGACAAAATCGGTTTCTGCCCTTCTGTATTTTTCCGCTTTGATGAAAACCGAGAGCATTTTTCCGATGGTTAATGCGTGTCTGAAGGTGTTTTCCACGAAGGTCTGCACAAGGAACTGGGGAAGCAGGCAGTTTTCCACCTCCGGGTCAATGTCCGTCAGGTAAAAGATGTTGTTGGGGTACTTGATCTCCATCAGGAGGATATAGTTTTTTGAGTGTTCGATTTCCTCCCGGGCGGCGACTTTTACCAGACCTCCTTTGAACATGTACCTCAGGTGCCTGGACAACAGATCGATAAACTTCCGGATTTCCTCGCCCCTGTTCTGATGGGTCAGGCTGGAGATGGTGGTTATGGCATTGAGATAGAAATGCGGTTTGATTTGCATCTGCAGGTATTTCAGCTCCGCCTTCTGTCTTTCGATTTTCTCTTCATAGGAGTCGATTTTCAAGGTTTTGATTTCTTTCACCATGGATTCAAAAGAGTTGTTCAATGTAATGAATTCCGACGGGGTATTATCGCGCGGAAGCCGGAAATTCCAATTGCCGGCTTCAACCTCCTTTGTGGCGGCCACCAGCGCCTGAACCGGTCGGATGATCCCGCGGAACAGATAATAGAAAACATAAGGGATGATAAAAATGGAGGCAATACTCAGGAAAAGAATGATCCATTGGATAAGTCCAAGCCCGAAAAAGACGTTTTCATTTTTTATGATACTGGACAGCCTTCCCTGAAAGGAGGGGATATCTGCAGTGATCATCAGGTAACGGCGGTTGAAGTTCTCGATGAAGGGATCGGAATTAGGCAGGGTGTGGGAATCCTTAAAATACTGTGTCTGGCTGGATACGGAAAGGATATTTCCGTTTTTATCGGTAATCACATACTGCGAACTGTTTTTCACAGAGCTTCTCCGGATAAAGGACATCAGTGTATCGGGCTTTATCATCACGCCGACGACAATACCCGAAACAGAATATGCTTTAATGAGGAAATAGGTCTTTTCAAGCAGTAAAAGATTCCAGGCATTGTTGGACTGATTGTTCTGGTAATATGATTTGGTGTTCAAATAGAAATTCAGGTTCAACTTCTCAGCGGAGGTGACCCGGTTGCTGTATTGGGAAAGGAATAAATCCTGCTCGGGCTGTACGATGAACAGGCCGTCAAGATTTTCATTGCTTACGGTTTTGGTCAGCAAGACCTCCCGCAGTCTGTTGGCGGCCAGATATTTCTCCAGACTGCCCAGCTTGCTGTAGTTCACGATATCATCCAGATATTTCACGGAGATCTCGTTTAAGTCCTTTGTAGCACTGCCGGTGCTGTTTTCAATGTTGTTTATATAAATGGCGGCAGTGTTCTGGCTGGAAGTGAGCATATTGTTGGTAACAACTCTTAAGGAGTATATGTTGCTGAGGATCAGGACAGCAAGCAAAACTCCCACAATAAGCATGATCCGCACGGATGTTTTGAATACCAGCGATTTTTCTATGTTTTCCCGTCTGAGCATAAGAACACCATCCATATTCATTGTATAGAATACACAGGCAATGAAAAACAGGAGCTGATTAAATTATATCATAGGGGACAACCGGTTGTCATCTTAACTCGAGAAATGCCGAAATTTACCGGTATGAATTTTTTGACCGCATCCCGGCAGAGGAACCTACAATGCCTGATTTTCAAAAAATATACCCCTCTTTTTGAAAGTAAGCGGAGGACAATTTTTTTATAATTGTGTTAAAGGGAGTAAATCCAAGGATAGGGGCTGTGGAATTGCCGGGAATCCTTCCTTGATGACTCGCCTGCACTTGGAAAATAAATAAGCGATAAACTGATTGGAATATAAGAGCTGTAAGCCTAAAAAAAGAGATAAAAATGTCAAGCGATTGACATAAACCGGTCTCTGAATTATAATAGAAACGGATGCTGCCGTGAAACCTTGGCGACAGAGGAAATCCGGCAGCCTTAGAATGAATAAAAGGGTGATTTTGAAATGGAGACGGAGAGTAAAATATCAAAAGAAATTCCCTGGCCGGAGGATGGCCTTGAGGACATCAACGGCATTCCCAAAGGGGATATGCCCGGAGACAAAGTGGTGATCGGACCGAACCATATCCGGAAAGCACAGTTGATTTTCCCCAAACTATTGGAACTCCTGCTGCCCGTACTTGATAATAATCCGCATCATCGAGGGGTTGTGGCAGTTTGCGGCGGATCGGGGGTAGGTAAATCCGAGATCGCTTCCCTGCTTTCCTACGGTTTTAACCGGATGAATCTTGGAAGCTATACCTTGTCGGGTGACAACTACCCGCATAGAATACCGAAGCACAATGATGCGGAGAGGCTGCGAATCTTCCGGAAAAGCGGGATCCGGGGGCTGCTTTCCCATGGGCAGTATCTTGCGGAACGATTTCCCATCCTGAAAGAGCTTCAACAAACGGGAAACGATGCCAATCCGGACTATGTCAGAAGCCATCCGTGGCTGGCCATCTATCAGAATGAAGGCCGAAACGGGCTGAGGAACTATCTGGGAACGCCGGACGAGATTGACTTCCTTGAGCTGACGGGCATCATCTCACAATTTAAAAACGGAGCCTCCCGGATCTTCCTCAAACGGATGGGGCGGGAAGAGACGGAGCTCTGGTATGAGCCTGTCGATTTCAGCGGCAGAAATATCCTGGTGATCGAATGGACACACGGAAACAGCTATCATCTCCAGGGGATAGACATCCCGGTCCTTCTGAACAGCACTCCCCAGGAAACCCTGGAGCACAGGAGAGCACGGAACAGGGACGGTGGCGCCGACAGTCCCTTTACCGCCATGGTGCTGGCCATTGAACAGGAGCTGCTGGTCTCACAGGCTCCAAAAGCAGGTATGATCGTGTCAAAGAGCGGAGAAATAATTTCTTATGGCGAATTTGTCAAAATTATGGTATAGGGACGGGGGGTTTTCGGCGGAGATGGAAATTTTGGATAGAACAGAAAAACCGGTGATTGGGTCCGGCCCCATGCTGAATGCATACCCGGATAGTATCGGGGGGACAGCAGGGGAAATCATAGAATTCTTCAATATGCCTGAGCTTGCGTCGGCCTTCCAATCCCTTTATATTCTGCCCAGCATATTCAACACGGATTTGGACCGGGGCTTTTCGGTGATTGATTATGAGTTGAATGAAAACTATGCGTCTCCGGAAGATCTGGACGCGCTGAAAAAGCTGGGCATCGACCTTAAATTTGACTTTGTATTAAACCATGCTTCGGTGCTTTCCAGGCAGTTTCAGGACATTATAAAAAATGGGGAGAACTCCCGGTACAAGGACTTTTTTATTAACTGGAACAAATTCTGGGAAGGCTGCGGCAAAATGACAGAAGAGGGCTATATCCAGCCGGAGGAGAAATACCTGAAAAACATGTTTTTCAGAAAGCCGGGCCTGCCCATTCTGATGGTCCGCATGCCGGACGGAAAAGAAATTCCCTACTGGAATACCTTTTACCAGGAGGTGAACTATGGGAAAATCGACGCACAGGATCTGATGCAGGTGATGAATATTCAGTATACCTCGGCGGAAAAACTTGCCGGGCTGGTCAACGAAGCTTTGTCAACGGGAAAGAAGCCGGCGGAGATCGACTATGGAAGATTTTCGGCCCGCAGGGAGAAAACCGTGGAGCTTCTGGAATCCAGACGAAAATATCTTGGGCAGATGGACCTCAATATCAAGTCACCCCTGGTGTGGGAGCATTACGAGGAGACGTTGAAGAAGCTCTCGCATTATGGGGCAAGGATCGTAAGACTGGACGCCTTTGCCTATGCGCCAAAGGAACCGGGGGAAAAGAATTTCCTCAACGATCCCGGAACCTGGGATTTGCTTGCCCGTGTGAAAGAAATCGCCGGCAAATACGGTCTGTCACTTTTGCCGGAAATCCATTCCCGCTACGAGGAAAAAATCCATGAAAAGCTTGCGGAACAGGGCTACATGACCTATGACTTTTTCCTGCCCGGTTTGATTATCGATGCACTGGAAAGCGGCTCGAACGGATTTTTGCTCCAATGGATCGGTGAACTCCGGGAAAAGGGAATCAAGGCCGTAAATATGCTGGGCTGCCATGACGGTATCCCTTTGCTGGATTTAAAGGGCCTGATCCCGGATGAACAGATTGAAAGGCTGATCCGCGTCATTGTTGACCGCGGGGGCTATGTTAAGGACCTGCAGGGCAGGAAGAATATCTATTACCAGGTCAATGCCACCTATTCCAGCGCCCTGGGCGATGATGAGAGAAAATTGCTGCTTGCCAGGGCCATACAGATCTTTATGCCCGGAAAGCCCCAGGTCTGGTATCTTGACCTCTTTGCCGGGAAGAACAACCATGAAGCGGTAGAAAAAGCAGGTCCCAACGGCCACAAGGAAATCAACCGGACAAACCTGACCCTGGAGCAGGTACGGGAAGGACTGCAAACGGATGTCGTCCGCAGGCAGCTCGCCTTGCTGAGGTTCCGGAATACATTCCCGGCCTTTGGCTTTGATGCGCAGCTCATCGTTTCCGAATCCGAACCGCACATCCTGAAGCTGCGCTGGGAGAATCGCGGCTGCATAGCAGTCCTTGAGGCGAACCTGAGAGACTGCAGCTTCCGCATAACGGCAGCGAATAACCGCGGAGAGCTCCTGCAGGAGATATGAATGTGCCTGTTACAAATAAATTTGAAGTTACATAAAGAAAGGATGAATTCCATGAAGCGTATAGAATTTAAACGGGTGACTCCTGAAGCGGTGGGCGTATCCAGCAACGCAGTGGAACGGCTGTTGGATAAATTGGAATCCGGCTTTACCGAGCCTCATGGGCTTATGCTTATGAGAGACGGTAAAATATTCGCTGAAGGCTGGTGGTCTCCTTTCGCCGCCGGTATCCGCCATGGACTGCAATCTCTTACAAAAACCTATGCGGCCACCGCAGTCGGCATCGCATATACAGAGGGGCTGCTCCGGCTGGATGAAAGAATCATTGATATTTTCAGGGAGGAGGCTCCGGCCGGCCCCTCGGAAAACCTGAAAAGGCTGACGGTCCATGATGTTTTATGCATGGGCTGCGGCATGGATGAAATGCCAAAACCTACCGGGAACTGGATCCGGGATTTTCTTGCGATGCCGGTCAATCGTGTGCCGGGAACCTGTTTTATGTACAACAGCATGGGTTCCACCCTGTTGGGTGCTATTGTAAAGCGGCTTACCGGGATGGGACTGCAGGATTACCTGACTTCAAGGCTCTTCGACAAGATCGGCATCGACGCAGGCAACCTTCGCTGGATGTATATGCCCGACGGTATAGAGGTGGGCGGTGGAGGGCTGTTTGCCACCACAGAGGACAACCTCCGGTTGATGAAGCTGTATGCGGACGGCGGAGTTTGGAACGGGGAAAGGATTCTTGCTGCAGACTATGTGGACAGAGCGACCCGTATACAAAATGACTCGTCTTCCGAAGAAAGAGTAAATCCGCCGGCCAGGGATAACTTTTTGGGATACGGCTACCAGATTTGGATGTACCGTCCCAGCGGAGCTTACCGGGCGGATGGAGCCATGGGGCAGTTCTCCATCGTATTTCCGGAAAAGAACATGATTTTATCCGTCACGGAGAATGCAAGCGGTGCACACAGTGCGCAGAAAACCCTGGATGTCCTATGGGAATTTCTGAGTGAAATTGGAAGCGAAACTATGCTTCAGGAAGACGAAGCAGCAGCGCAGAGACTGTTCCAAAGGATGAGGCGCCTGTCCCTACCGCATCCCAAATATGCGCCGTTTCACGGAAAGAACGAAGATGTCGGTGACAGCGAATATCTGGTAACGGAGGGGACCTTGATCCTTGATAATCCTATTGGCGCCATGATGACCGGGAAAAAACCTAGTCCGGGTATTTCATCTTTCAAATTCATTTTCCATTCGGACAGCTGCACTTTCCACTACAGTCAGGAAGGGGAAAGAAACAGCCTGGAGGTGGCTGTGGACGGAACGAGACGTTTCAACCGCATTTTTACTGCAGACAGCCCCTGCAGTATCGCACTTGCCAGCGGTGCATGGATTTCAAGGGATACCTTTGAACTTGTAGTCCGCTGGGTTGAGACCTGCTTTGAAAACAAACTGCTTTTTCGATTTGACGGAAATCAGGCGGACATTACCTATAGTACAAGCGGCGGCTTTGGTCCGGGGCAGTCGGAGGTGAAAGCAGTCAGAGGGTAGCCTGCTTTCGCGGAAATATCCTCTATGGAGCCTTGTTCAGGACAAGGTGTTTTTGCATTGTAAGCGGCGTTCAGGTTGTCTCTCTCTCAATAAGCGTGACGGGAAAGGTTACACCGGAGGGAAGGGTCTTGTTCTCTGCTTTGAATATGATGCTTTCAACGGCATATTGGCATATATCGTCGATCGATTGGCGGATGGTGGTGATGGAGGGATTGTAAATGATACACAAATCGATGTCATCATAGCCTACGATTTTTATCTGATCGGGAATATGGATACCCCGCTTGCTGCAGATGGTGATCACCTGTGCAGCGATAATGTCGTTGGACGTAAAAATGCCATCAACGTCGGGATACCGGTCTAAAAGCATAGTGATTATTGTTTCGTAGTGCATGGACATGAACTGCTCCTCGGTCGCATCAATGACGAGATGGGGAATACCCTTCCTTTCACAGACTTCTTTAAAACCGTAGTAACGTTTGTTCGCGTCCATATTGAGATGGGTGCTGCCGCTGATATGGGCCAACTTTTTGCAGCCCTTGCCGATAAGGTGCTCTGCTGCCAGTATGCCTCCTTGATAGTTGTCGGAGCAAACGAATGGGATACGGGGGGAGATCACCCGGTCAATGGAGATGATGGGCGCGTCTATGTCAATACTTTCATCCAGATTCTGAGTGTGGCTTGCAATAATAACTCCTGCCACTTTGTTGGCACTTAACATATCGAAATACTCAATTTCTTTTTTTGCTTCGAGATTGGATGTGCAAAGAAGGAGCTTATAGCCGTTTTTGGATACGTGGTGCTCAATGGAATCAATGACTTTGCAAAAATACATATTGCTGGCGGAAGGAACAATCAAACCGATGTAGCGGCTTTTTTTCAAAGAAAGCGCCCGGGCGAACTCGTTGGGCTGATAATTCAGCTCTTTCATCGCCTGACGGATTTTTTTTCGGGTCTTTTCACTGATATAACCGCGGTTATTCAACATTCTGGATACGGTTGTCACTGTAACGCCGCTTTTTTCGGCCACATCTTTCAAAGTACTCATAAAAACTCCCTTTAAAAGCGCTTTTATTACAAGCTAACACAATTCTGGCGTTGTGTCAATCCATTGACATATGCAGGAGCGTATCAGTGTAGTGCTGCATTTCTAAGTATCGACAAGTTTATTGATATTGAGAACAAGGAGGGGGGATATTCATAGAAATTTATGTTTTATTTATAACGGAAACACTGGCTTTCAGGAGGATACAAGCCGAATTATTTGCCCGGTCGGGTGAGTTTGCAGGTAAATAGCTGACGGGGCATTACAAAACGAATTGAAAATATCTCCTGGGGGATGCGCCAAACGGACCAGAATCGGAAACAGCAGGGCTTGGAAATAGTCAGTTGCCTGACTTATCTGGGGATTCAGGCTTTGCTGCTTCTGTATTCATTGGGGGTAACGCCGGTCTTTTTCTTGAAGAAGGTATAAAAGTATTTCGGATTGATAAAGCCTACCTTGCCGGAGATATCATTGACAGTATGACTGCTCTCCGTCAGAAGTTTTTTTGCTTTTTCAAGCTTCACCCGGTTCATGTAATCCAAAATGGACTCGGAGGTATATTCCTTGAAAATCTTGCTCAAGTAGACAGAAGACATGTTCAGGTCGTCGGCTATGCTGTTGACGGTCATATTGGGGTCATAATACGATTGATTGACTTTTTTAATGATCGTTTCAACAAGGGTTTGATACTTGCTGTTTTTTCTGCTTTCAAAGCCTTGGGAAATAGCGCGAAGCAAGTTGATAAAAAGGGAATTGATCTGATCGATGGTCTCCTGTGAATTCAGGTCATTTAAAAAGCGATTGAAATCGATTGTTTCAAAGGTCCGGCTATTGTTTTCAATTAATTTCAGGGTATTGCTTATAGAAAATGCAAGGTGCAGAATGCATAAATTGATGATATCATGCGGATAGGATAAACAATGGTTGACCATCTCGCCGTAAATCTCTTCGGCATTTTTGATGGCGCCGAGCTTTATCGCATCCGTCAAAGCCTTCTCCTTATCAGCCGGATAAACATAGCTATCGCTGCGGATATCGGCAAAAATTTCCGGCGTCAGAATACACCCGTGGCCGTATCGGATCCTGTATGCCGATATTTCGGTTACTTCCCTGTAGAGCTCGTTCAGTTGGGAAATATTTTCCGAAATCCTGCTAAGTGAGGCAGATAAAGAGAGGTTCAGATACTGGTGAGCCGAATCTTGAATTTTCCTCACCTGCCCGGCAAGGCTGCCGTTGAATTTTTCAGAGGAACTGGGTAGGTTCAGGATCATGACGACATAATCCTTTGCAAAATCTACGACCTCCATGGGAAAGGCAGGCTCGATGATCTCGGTGCATATGCTGCAGATGGCGTGACGGAGCAGAGAACAGTTTTCCGCATCATTTGAGCCGGTAAACAACCGGTAGTTGTCGATCTTTAACAGTACCAGCTGAAAGCTGCCCTGAAGATCGATTTTCAGGTTTGTATCCTCCAGCAGCTTATGCACGGAATGGTTCTTCTGCAGGGACACACCCGTAAGCAGATTCATAAGGGCTTCGTTCCTTATTATTCTCAAGGAATTGCTTTTTTGCTCCTTCAGGTGGTCCAGCTGGTCCAATATGTTTGAAAATCTGCTGATGATCAGCTTGAGCTCATCTACCCGTTTTTCTTCTTTCGGGGTTTTCACGGGGGCAAGGGTAGCAATTTTTGACACAACCTCGTTTAAAGGACTGTATACCTGGTAGGACAGCCTGATGGTCAGAAGCAGGCAGGAAAACAAGATGATGGCGCATATAACCACCGTCTTGAATTTCATTACGTCAATGGGCTTTGTAATAACGGAATAAGGAATTACGCTGATAAATTTCCAGTCGATGATTTCCGATGAAGAAAACGACACGATGGATTTTACCCCGTCAACGTTGGCAACAAAACACCCCGACCCTTTGGGGCCGGTTAAGATATCCTTTATATACGGCTCTTGTGAGACATTCTGCCGGAACATGCCCTGGGAGGGATGGCTTACGATGCCGCCGTATTTATCGATGATAAAGACATCATTGGAGTTCTGGACATTGAGGGAATCAATCATTTTACGCAGCCATTCTTCCTTTATATTGACGATGATAGCTCCTGGAAGGTTATTCGTAAATACGAAGGAATATACGTGCTGCTTTTTCCCCTGCAGGCCCTGCAGCTCCAACGGATAAGGGACAAAGGCTTCTGCCGCCCTGTTCTTTACAAGCTTTCGCATCTCATCGTCACTTGCGTCGGAGCCGATCTTGGTCGAATAAAATTTATCGAGCTTTTGATTGTATATATAGATGGATTCAATAAACGGCGCCGTATTCCGGTATAAGGTAATGCAGTGTACGGCGTTGTTGATTGCCATATTGTCGGGATTTTCCCTGTACATCAGCCGTTTTACGTCGGAATCAAACAATATCTGGATTCCGACAGATTTTGCAGACTGATTCAGATAATTATACGTATAGCTTATTTGATTAAGAATATCATTCATGTAGTTGTTGGTCATGGAGATGCCGATATTTTCAAAATTGACGAATAGCATCAGCGATAGTGCTAAAACCGTAACGATCACCAGAATGGCATTTGATATCAAAATAAGATAAAAGTACTTTCCTTTGTTTTTCAACGAAAAGAATTTCAAGAAAGTCTCACCTGTCCTTCTGTGAAATCATGAAATCGAAATTGCCCTATGTTCATTCTATATAGTTTTAGCTTATTTTACAATAGGTTTCAAATTCATGTTTTTGAAAAAGTGACCAATGTTTAAAAATTGGGGTTTTACGGGCCGCGAAAAGTAAACTATAATCAAATCACACAAACGAAGGAGCTATAGGCGTATGAACAAACCGGGCAAAGCCGACAGGATGGGTGTGGCATCGGGTCAATGCAAAAAAGACGGCATGTTATCGATTCTATTGAATATGAAGCTTAAAAATGTATTGTTAATTGTTATTTTGCCGGTCTTCGTCCTATGCTTTGTGTTTTCCTATACGCCCGGTTTGCCTTTTCCCACCGTACAAAAGCAGACTGCCGCGGAAAAGATGGAATCGGTGGAAATAAAATGGCTGCTCCCATGTGAAACGGAACCGGCCGACAGCAAGCAGGTACTGGCAGAGGCCAATAAAATGCTTGAGGATATCAGGGTCATGCTGAATATAACATGGGTCGACTGGGACAGCTATGAAGACAAGCTGGGCGTACTTTCGGCATCCAACGATTCCTTTGACCTGTGCCTGGAGGCGGGATGGCTGGGCCTTAATGAAATGGTGTCCCGAAATGCATTTTATAATATTGACGAATTGCTGCCGCAGTATGCTCCGGATGTACAGGCGCAGGTTCCGTCCTATGTGTGGGATACGCTGACAATGGGCGGAAAGCTGGTGGGCATGCCGAACCTGCAGGTACTGTCAAGAAAGGACGGCGTATACATCCGGAAGGATCTGGCGGATAAGTATCACTACAATGACGGTATGATCAAAAACCTTGACGACATAACCCGTTTCCTCAAAGTGATAAAAGCCGGAGAAAAGGACATCTACGGCACTTTGCAGCCACAGGAGCTAATCAACTATTATAGCACCATTGCAGGGTTTTTTGACGTCGGGGATTTTAATTTGCCCGGAACGGCTGTGCTGGAGGACGGAAAGCTTAAAATCATCAATCAATATGAATCCGATGCCTACAAAACACTTTACAACTATGTCAGGGACTGGTACAGAAAAGGTTATAGCAACAAGGATGCGGCAATTTTGAGGGATACGGACAGATTAAGGAGAAGCGGCAAGGAAGCCTTGATGTTCTCCCAGCTTGGGCCGTGGACGGAAAGGGACATGAGGAACATGTTTGCCGGAACAGGCTATGAATGGATTCCATGTGATCTGGGTGCAAAAAAATATATTACTGCCGGGACCTGTCTGGCAACCTTGACATGCGTCGGCGCCAATTCGAAGAACCCGGAAAAAGCGGTCATGCTCTTTAATAAGGTCAATACCGATGCCAGGCTTTATAACACGCTGGTCAACGGGATTGAAGGCAGGCATTATATCCTGAAGGACGGTTTTCTTGAGTATCCGAAGGGCATGACTGCCGAAAATAGCGGATATTATACCGACCTTGCCTGGGGGCTGGGATCTATATTCAATCTCTATCCCACCAGAGAAGACGGTGCCGATTTTACACAAAGGCTTTACGACTGGGAAAAGGATGCCATTATAAGCCCGACCATCGGATTCAGCTTTGATCCGGCGCTGGTATCCGATGAGCTCTCCCAGTGCCGGGCCGTTATCACGGAATATTTTCCGTTTCTGGCCAATGGCGCCGGTGATCCGGACAAACTCCTGCCCGATTTTTTAGCCAGGCTTAGAGAGGCGGGTTCCGACAGGATCATTGCTGAAAAGCAGAGACAAATCGACGCATGGAAATGACCCGGTAGGCTTCATCGACCGCGCAGGTTTTTTAAAAGTTTTCGTACCGGGAGTGCTTTCAAACTGAGGCGGATCAATACCAGCCTTATTTTCTGCTGCAAGTTTCCATGGTTTTCGATACATGAGCACGCTAATTAATTATGCTTGAGGGGGGTTCTATGCAAAAAAAGGATGTTGTGAGAGAACGTGAGAATTTTGACCGGGGATGGAAGTTTTATAAGGGAGACATCGATATTCACTATGCAGTCAAGGCGGGAATGACCGGCGGACCCACGGACTGTGCCGAAAGAGAAAAGGGTGAATGGCTCCAGATCGCTTTTTCCGACAAGGAAATCAAATCGGAAGTAAAGGATGAAGACTGGGCGGAGGTGGAGCTGCCCCATGATTGGTGCATTGAGGGGTGCTATGTACATGATTCCAAAGCGGAAAAAGAGAATCTCCTGCACGGGTATTTAAGAACCGGTATCGGCTGCTATAGAAAATTGTTCAGTATCGGCGAAGAGGATAAAGGCAAAAAGATCTATGTGGAATTTGACGGAGTGATGAGAGACAGCACCCTATGGATCAACGGCCACCTGATGGGGACGCATTTGTGCGGGTATACCGGCTTTTATTACGATATTACGGATGTTCTCCGTTACGGGGAAGAAGGCGCAAACGTAATGTTCGTGAAGGTGGACGCCACTTATCCCGAGGGATGGTGGTATGAGGGCGCCGGAATATACAGGCATGTCTGGCTGGTCAAAACAGACAGGCTTCATGTGGCTCATTGGGGGACCTATGTGACCACGCCCTATGTCAGCGAGAGCAGCGCCAGAGTAAAAATAGAGACAACCGTTGAAAATGATGAGGATAAAAAGAGGACTTGTGAGCTTGTATCAAAAATTATCGGTCCCAATGGACGGGTCCTTAAAGAACTAGCCCTCACCCAAGAGATTGATCATGACGACGCCTTCAGATTCGTCCAGCATGCGGAGGTGGAAATGCCGGAGCTCTGGTCTCCGGACACGCCTTCGCTATATACCTTGGAAACAGAGCTCAGGTACCAGGGCAGGCTTTTGGACCGGTACACAACCGGATTCGGCATAAGGTCCATCGAATTCACATCGGATAAAGGATTTTTTCTGAACGGCAAACACACAATCATAAAAGGGACCAGCAATCATCAGGATTTTGCAGGGGTGGGAGTCGCTTTGCCCGACAGCCTGATCGGATACAAACTGGGTCTGCTGAAGGAAATGGGCTGCAATGCATACAGAAGCGCTCATCATCCGCCTACCCCCGAATTGCTGGACGCTTGTGACAGACTGGGCATCCTGGTGATGGACGAAAACCGGAAGCTTGACAGTTCCCCCGAAGGAATAGCAAATCTTGAAAGCATGCTTTACAGGGACAGGAACCATCCCTCCGTAATCCTATGGAGCATGGAGAATGAAGAAGTGCTTGAAGGGACGCCTGCCGGCGCCCGTATATTGCAATCGCTGGTAAGGCGGACGCATAAAATCGACCCCACCAGGCCGACCACTGCTGCCATGAATCATGGGCGCAATGAATATGGTTATGGCGATATTGCAGACATTGCAGGCTACAACTATGGACATAATGGCAATAACGCCGATATTCAGGACCATTCCCTGTATCCCGGCAGAAAAATCATCGGCAGTGAATCGTGCAGCTGCACCACGGCAAGGGGTATTTACGTGTTTGACAGGATCAGGGGAGTGTGTCCTCAGTATGCCACAAACATCATGTCATGGGGCTGCAATCCGGAAAAAGCATGGACGGATTTGATCAATCATCCTTTTTTAACGGGGGTTTTTATATGGACCGGCTTTGACTACAACGGTGAGCCCGCGCCTTTTGACTGGCCCTGTGTAACCTCCCAGTACGGAATGATGGACATGTGCGGCATACCGAAGGATTGGTACTATTACTGCAAGTCGGTCTGGACCGATACCCCGCTGGTGCATCTCTTTCCCCACTGGAACTGGGCGGACCGCAGGGATGAAGAAATTGAAGTATGGTCTTTCAGCAACTGTGAAACCGTAGAGCTTTTTCTTAACGGAAAGAGCCTGGGAGAGAAACCCATGCCAAAGCATGGGCATCTGGAGTGGAAGGTCGGCTATGTACCCGGAGAACTCAAGGCAATCGGCAGAAATGAGCGCAGGGAGGCCGCGGTCTGCGTAGTCGAAACAACGGGAGCACCAGCCGGATTGAGGCTGGCGCCTGAGAAGCGGGCATTGAAAGCCGACGGCTGTGAAACCTCTGTCGTAAGGGTTTCAATTGTGGATGATAACGGTAGAGTGGTTCCAACTGCGGATAATGACATTGTATTTTCCGTTGAAGGGCCAGGCAAGATTCTTGGCGTAGGGAATGGCAATCCGTATAGCCATGAACCGAATAAAGCCAGAACACGCAGAGCCTTTAACGGATATTGCGCGGCAATTATTCAGTCCGGACGTGAGGAAGGGAAGATTGTACTGAAAGCGGCATCCTCCGGTCTGATATCCTGCCGGGTCGAATTGGATGTCCGCGGCGGGGTGTTTTAATTGTCCTCCGGAGTATTTTCGGAAATCTGACCTTTGTTAAAAAAATGGGTCATCCGTTTTTACGAAAAATGACTAAAATCCAAAAAATGAGGTTTCAATTCCCATGGCACATTGATTATAATTGGATCATGGCGCAAACGAAACGAAACAGCGACTGACGTCGTACCTACTACATGTGACAGGGGTTGATAAACATTAAATCTGGTAACTTTACAAAAAAATCCGGCTTTCGTCTGTTTTTAGCATCGGTACCTTTTCTGGCATTGGTTTTTGCATTTGCCTATCTGCCTCTTTACGGATGGAGCTATGCCTTCTTTGATTACCATGCCGGTATGCATCTCAGGGACTCTGAGTTTGTCGGCCTTAAGTACTTTACCTCACTGGTCTCGAATCCAGTCTCCAGAGGTGAAATCAGCAGAGTGATGATCAATACCTTTGGAATGAGCTTTATCGGTATTCTGACCAGTCCTCTTCCGGTCATATTCGCGATTTTCCTAATGGAAATCAGAAGCAAACGCCTTCAAAAAACAATTCAAACACTGACAACCCTTCCCAACTTCATCAGCTGGGTTCTTGTCTATGCAATTGCCTGGTCTGTTTTTTCCGTGGAGGATGGATTTGTGAACCGGCTGCTTATATCACTTAATCTGATTGATACGCCGATAAATTTTATGGCCAGCCCGGACAATGTTTGGATAACAATGGCATTGTACGGTATATGGAAAGGACTGGGATGGAGTGCAATAATATATATTGCTGCCATTACAGCTATAGACGCAGAACAATACGAGGCGGCAATAGTTGACGGTGCCAACCGTTTCCAGTGTATGGTCTATATTACAATACCGGGAATGCTTCCGACCTATTTCGTCCTGCTGCTTTTACAGATAGCCAATTTCATTAATAACGGCATGGAGCAGTACTATCTGTTCCGGAATCCGCTTAACAGCAGTTCTATTGAGGTGCTTGACCTGTATGTATACCTCAAAGGTGTTCTGGGTCAGAGCATATCGTCTTCCACGGCGATAGGAATGCTTAAATCCTTTGTCAGCATTGCGCTGCTGTTTTTGGCAAACGGGTTATCCAAGTTGATCCGTAAGGAATCCATCATCTAGCATAAATTCAAGGTATTACACAGAAATAGCGGAGGCTTGTATGAGTAATTGGCTAAGAAAAAAAAGAAAGGCCGGAGACATTACTTTTAATGCAATCAATACCACGGTGTTCCTTATATTTACATTTGCCTGTATTTTCCCTTTTTACTATATCTTTATCAATACCATCAGCGACAATAGAATTGCGGCATCCGGCAGGATTCTTTTCCTGCCGCAAGGGATTCATTTTAACAATTATTATGAGATTCTCAGCATAAAGGGCATCGGTCTGGCAGCCCTGGTATCGGTTGCGCGTACGCTTGCAGGTACATTGGCGACGCTTTTGGGGTCGTCGTTTCTGGGCTATGTCTTCTGCAAGAAAGAGTATTGGGGCAGGAAATTCTGGTACCGTTTCGTGATTGTGGCAATGTACTTCAATGCAGGTCTGATACCCGGCTTTGTCACCATCAAGAATCTCGGGCTGATGGATAACTTCCTTGTATACATCCTTCCGGCGACGGTGGTCCCATTTAATGTTATTTTATTTAAAACCTATGTGGAGCAATTGCCGCCTTCCCTTGAGGAATCCGTTCAAATCGACGGAGGAGGATATTTTGTCCGGTTCTTTAAAATCATAATCCCTCTGTCGGCGCCCATTCTGGCAACAATCGCAGTATTTTCCTGTACGGCGCAGTGGAATGCGTTCCTTGATACGCTTCTCTATATGAATACTTCAAAACTCCAAACGCTTCAATTTGTCCTTTACCAGTACCTGAACAAGGTGAACGCGCTTGCGGCTCTGATGCGCACATCCCAGGGCAGACGCAATATCACGGATGTAACGAGAGTGCTGACACCGGTTTCCATCCGGATGACAATATCCTTTGTGGTGGTTGTCCCCATTCTCTTTGCTTATCCATACCTGCAGCGTTATTTTGTAAAAGGAATCATGATCGGGTCCATAAAAGGTTAAATTAGGGAGAGGACCTTCCGATACGAAGGAATGGACGATGAAAGTTATCCGGTACAGGCCGGTTAATTTTATAATTAAATTAAAAAGGAGATGGAACAATGGTAAGAAAAAGAGCTTTGCGGGGGCTGACCATGGTACTGGTAGCGGCAATGCTAATGGCGCTAAGCGCATGCGGCGGGACAGACGGAGGGAAATCAACCGGAACTACCGCTGCGGCGACCGGAACGGCCGGAGGGACTACAACAGCCGCACAGCAGGAAGCGTTTGAAGAAGTACAACTGGATATGCTCTCCCTGCCGTCCAACGCTCCCGGGCTTTATGACCAAACCTGGTGGGGCAAGCTCATCAAAGAAAAGACCGGCGTTACCCTCAATATTTTGTCCGGCGGGGGAGAGCAGGGAGATGAAAAGCTTCAGGCAATGATGGCAGTCAGGGAACTGCCCGATATTGTCGTTTTTGAAGAAATGAATCAGGTTCAGAACGCGGTCCGTGCAAATCTGATCGTAAACCTTGACGAGCATCTCGACAAGCTTCCCAATGCCAGCAAGTACATACCCCACGCCATGCAATATTTCCGTGACGTGGGCAGCAACGGCACAGGCAAGCTGTATGCACTGGCAAACGCCGTAGGGCAGGATAACATGGGACCGGACCCCGATTACGGACCGTTCCTTCGATGGGATCTCTACAAGAAAATAGGAATGCCTGAAATAAATACGCTGGAGGATTATCTGCCTGCTCTTAAGAAAATGCAGGAACTCAATCCGAAGAATGCCGACGGCAAAAAGGTTTACGGATTTTCCATGTTCAAGGATTGGGACGGCGATGTGGTCTTCCTCGGCTCGACTCTTGCTCCGATGCTGGGGTACGACTGCGGCGACGACCTGGGTGCGTTTCCTTATCTCCAGGCAAATTACAGCACTTTCGAATATAAGAACTCTCTGGACCCCGACGGCTTGTATCTGCGTTCGTTGAAATTCTACTACCAGGCAAACCAGATGGGATTGCTGGACCCGGATTCCCTCACGCAAACCTTTGATATGGCAAAGGCCAAAGCGGATGAAGGCAGAGTGCTGTTCAGCTGGTGGAGCTGGTTCTGCCAGGGGTATGATACCACTGAACACAGGAATGCCGAGGACCCTTCCGGCTTCCAGTTCGTACCCAGCAAGGAAAGTAAAAATGTTCTTCCCGGAACAACGCCGGTCGGCTCTACTTGGGCCTTCGGCATCAGCGCCAATACGAAAAAACTGGATGCCTGCCTGCGGTTTATCGATCTGATGTATAACCCCGCGGTGGTAACGGAGCTGGTGAACGGTCCCAAAGGTCTTACATGGGATGTTGACGGCAATGGACAGCCCTACCTGACCGACGCAGGCTGGGATTATTACAAGAACTCCGGCAAGGAACTTCCGGATGGAGGTAAGCTTACCGACGGTATCAGCATAGTAAACTCAGTGGGATTGGCCATGGGCTTCGTCGACCCTGAAACGGGCATCTCCGTATCGTGTGATACCTGGCCTTCCTTCAAGGAAAAATCAAGCTCTGCCCCGACCAAGCTGGAGGCTGATTGGCGCAGCGTTTACGGGGCGAAAACAGCTACCGACTACCTTATGAAAAACAGCAAATACACACCGCAGCCGCTGGCTCCGTACCTTGCCCCGCCTCTGCCGGATGAAATTTCCGTGCTTTGCGATGAGATCTCGGAAATTGTAAAGGTATACTCCTGGTCAATGATCTTTGCAAAGAATGATGCTGATTTTGATAAGAATTACAAGGAAATGATGGAGAAGGTAAACGGCATCGGCCTGGGTAAAATCTACGAATGGTCCAGTACCGAGTGGCAGAAAGCCGTTGCGTCTGCAAACAAGTATTCCGAATAAGGGATGATAGCTTAAAAAACACAGGAGGAGCTGTCCTGTTGACAGCTCCTCCTGAAAAACACCGCCGCCGACTGGCGGTATGAATGCTGTTTGGATAAGGGGGAGAGCAGTGAAGGCTTGTATTGTCGAAGATAAGGAAAAGACGGTCATAAAGGATGTGCCTTTGCCGCAGATTAACGACGAAGAAGTGCTGATCAAGGTAAAGGTATGCGGTATGTGTGCTTCCGAGCTTCATGTCTGGGAGCAAGGCTATGGCGCGGGAAGCTATAGGCTTGGTCATGAAGCGGTGGGCTTCATAGAAGCGATGGGTGCAAATGTAAAAGGGTTTTCCATAGGTGACCGGGTTACCGGAATGATGCTGAACGCTTTTGCAGAATATACGAAGGAAAACTTTCGGAGCATTGTGAAGGTGCCTGAGAAGCTCAGGGACGAAGAAGCTTTCGGTGAGCCGTTATCCTGCCTGCTGTGCGGCGCGGAGAGGACTACCGTACATTTCGGGGATTCTGTGGCAATCGTGGGTATGGGCTTTATGGGCCTGGGATTTATGCAGCTGATGCAGCTGAAGGGGGCAGCCAGGGTGATTGCCGTTGATGTCCGGCAGGAGGGATTGGAGCATGCCCTTCGTTTCGGAGCGGATGAAGCCATGCTTCCTCAGGAAGCCGCGGAGAGATACAACGTGGTGGAATGGGGGCAGATGGGAAGAGGAGTCAATGTTGCCGTTGAAGCCAGCGGCTCGCAGAAAGGTCTGGAGTGTGCCGGTAATATCACCGGCGTTCATGGAATCATGTCGGTGGTCGGATACCATCAGGGCGGGCCCCGGAGTGTTGATATGGGGCTGTGGAACTGGAAGGCGCTTACGGTAATCAATGCACACGAAAGACGGAACGAGTTCCATATGGCTGGGATGAAGGCGGGCCTGGACATGATTGCCAAAGGTTCCTTCAATATGAAGGACATGATTACGCACGAGTTTTCAATGAAGGAGCTGGACCAGGCCTTCAGGGCTATGAAGGACAAGGAAAAGGGCTATATAAAATCCTATATAAGGATCGCCTGATCCTCGAAAGGAGTCACCATATGAACCACGTCCGCATGATTCACGAGACATTTGAAAAAAACCAGGGCATATTCAGAATGGTTCCGGCATTTTTGCCCAGACGCTTCGGAAGGGCCGGATTCCGCCTGCGTCTTCACCCGGACGACTACTATGCCCTCGGGACAAAACGCGGCGCTATCAAGGAACGATGGTTTTCCTCCGTGGTCCCTGCCATCAACGGTGAACTGGCACCCGCCGATGAAGGGATGAGTTATGTGGCACCCACCGACAGAGGCGAGGATAAATTCCTGTTTAAGGACGCGGTGGATGAGCTGGGTGCGGCGCTGATCGGCGGCGAGCTGTACGGCAGGTATGGGACATGGCCCATGTTTGCCAAATTTTTCGATTACGAAACGCCTTTGTTTCACCACCTTCATCTTGATGAGACCGCTGCCGCACGGGTGGGCCGGCATAGCAAGCCGGAGGCGTATTATTTTCCAAGGCAGCTTAACAACTATCTCGGCGTTTGCCCCGCCTCTTATTTCGGCTTTGATCCGGACACGGAAATCGAAGAAGTGGCGGAAAGAATGCATGCTTTTGAAAATTGCGACAACCGCATTACGGAGCTTTCACGGGCATACAGGCTTGAACTGGGCACAGGGTGGTACACGCCTGCCGGCGTAATTCACGCGCCGGGCTCGGTGCTGACCTATGAGCCTCAGTGGAACAGCGATGTGAACGCGGTATTTGAAAATGTTGTAAGCGGCGAGGTGTTTCCCTATGACTTTTTATCGGAGAACTGCCCGGACGATAAAAAAAGAGATATGGAATATATCCTGGGTCTTCTGGACTGGGAGAAAAATGTCGACCCCCACTACAGGAAAAAGTATTTCAGACCTCCGGTGGTATGCACGGAGGATGAAAAACACTGCGAGAAATGGATTTCCTATGCCAATGAGTACATCGGCGCCAAGGAGCTTACCATTATGCCCGGGCAGACCATTGTTGCCAGAGATGAGGTGGCCTTCGGCTGCGTAATGATTCAAGGGCATGGCAAATTCGGCGTATATGCTGCGGAAGCGGCAATCATGCTGCGGTACGGCCAGCTAAGCACCGATGAATATTTTGTCAGCGAGGACGCGGCGAAAAACGGCATACCCATAACCAATAACAGCCCTTGCGAGCCAATGGTGATACTCAAGCATTTTGGCCCCAACCACCCAGGGATGCCCCGGACTGTTCCGGAAATAGGAAGGACTGAGATGAAAAACGGGAAGGAATGAAGGAATGTTTATTTGTATAATCGGGTCGGAAAACACAAAATGCGATGCAACTCCCGAATTCATGGGTGATGTCGTAGAGTGGTCCCCAAGGATATTGGGCCTGAATGCTTTATCCATGGTGTATGACCCATATTTCCTGGCAGGATTTGATGAGCCGGTGACAGCAGTCGAAATAAGAGACAGGACGGAGATGAAGCTTCTTCAGGAGGCGGACCTGATTGTTGTCCCGCACCAGGTACCCGAGGAAATTGAAATGTGCCTTTGCAAGCTTATAGCATCCGGAAAAAAAGTTTTCTGGGTACGGCCGTCCCCAAAAGCATTGGAAGCTGTTCCGGCGGTTTCGGGGGAAGTCGTCTTCAAGGGGAAATTGCTTTCCGCAAAGGAATCCTGGTTTTTGGAGGGGCAGGAATTCTATTATCCCCAGTCCCTGTGGTATGACAGATATGAGGTCCGGAAGGATGCCCTGGTGAAACGAGGGATTGGTGAACTGCCCGACCTGATTCATGATCATAATTTTGCATTTTGCTCCGCCGATTTTTTTCATGCCTATGAATGGTATAGGGTATCGCCCAGGCATGTTCTTGCGAAGGATGGCTTTACTAACCATTTCAGTCTTGCCTATATAAATATACTGATGCGCCTACTGGGTATGGAATATGGCGATATCTGCGGTGAAGCCTATGCGAACCTGGAACTGAGAAGGGACTTCCATTCCTACGGGTTTGCCAGAAAAATGGTTAGCGATCTGGCGGGGCTCCTTGACAGGACCGTTGACTTCAGTCTGTGTGACAAATCTGTGCTTGAAGCGGCTAAAGCCCTTGTCGGTGAGAAGGACAGCGAAAAGACGATGCGGCTTTTAAAGGGTGCTTTTGTAAAGCTGGCGCAGATAAGACAAGCCCTGGTCTCCATGCCGGTCTATTATGTCGATTCGCTTCACGGCGGAATCATGTATGAGCAGTGCGGATTTGTCGAGTTCGATTATCCCGAATATGTCAAAGATCTATACAATATGTATCTCCGGCTTGTTGACACAAGAGACTATAAATTCTGTGTGGATATCGGCGTCTCTTCCTATGATAACCTGGCAATAAGGTATCCCCATTTTATAAAAAAACTGGCCGGATACTGGGCGGAGGGTAAAATCGAGCTGGTGAACGGCACCTATGGACAGCCCTATCCCCAGGTTTTTCCGCTGGAATCAAATATCCGGCACTTCGAAACAGGGCAAAGGGTGATGAAGGAGCTGTTCGGCCGGAGGGTCACCGCATTTGCCTCCCAGGAATTCGCTCTTGCGCCCCAGTATCCCGGAATATTGTCGGGCTTTGAATATGAAGGTGCCTGCCACAGGGTGCAGAATTCAGGCTCAACCGTATGGGAGCATGACGAATTCGTGCTGTGGAGCGGTCCCGACGGAAAAACCATAAAAGCCGTGCCTTCGCATGTTGATAAATCCGAGACCCGCATTGGACGTTTCTTCCATGATTGGCCGCAGCAGATTCTGCTGACACTGCGGCACGGATACAGCTGCGGAATTTATACCAACCTCCTTGATCAGGTCTGGACAACTCCTTTCCGGGAAGAAGTCATCCGGTCCAGCTATTATGCTCCCATTCTGGGAGAAATGCTGACATACCACGAGCTGTTCAAAAGGTCTTCCGACATGCCGGTTCGAGAGTATGCAAGGGATGATTATGAATGCTCGGTTTACTTTTCATACCCATGGGTTGCCGGAACCAGTAAAGTGCTGCAGCTGAGCGGGGAATACAATAACCGTCTGGAATCAATCGAAAAGCTGCTGGCATTTTCGGGAAAAGGCAGCGAGACCACAGACACGGCATTGTTCAAAGCCTGGAAGGAATTATGCGCCTACCAGAACCATGATAATTTCTGCATACCTGCCGTAACTGCCGGAGGGTGTACGCTCTATTTCCCGGGGGAAGGCGGCCCCAGCCGGATGCGAAATGAACAGATCGAAGAATATGGTCTTACCATTCTAAAAAATGCAGCCCTCCGGTGTGACGAGGAATTCACCAAAGCGTTGGGACAAGGCACAGGCGAGGAGATTACCCTGTTCAATCCGTTGAATATAGACAGATCCTTCTGGGTAACACAGGATAAACAGGCTGGCATAGGAACGCTTAAGAATATTAAGGCAATATACGGGAGCCTGATTAAAAAGGTGGATGTGCCGTCTTTCGGAACAGCCGAATTCGCACCAGCCGCAGACGAGAGGGTCGTTATAAATGAAAGCAAGGACCCTGTCATAGAAAACGACATCCTGAAAATCACACTGGATGTCAAATCCGGTGCAATATCCTCCATCCTTGATAAAAGAAACGGGAAAGAGCTTGTCAACGGCAAGGCCAATTACCTGGCCTTCGGCAATAACGGGACCATGGATTGCACCAGGTACCGCAAGGTGAGCAACAGCGGGATAAGGCAATTGGTCGTGGACGGCTGTGTTTATGATAAAATAGGGAATGCATTTGCCTTATATACCATTTATATCACCCTTGCACCAAATTCAAAACGCATTTATTTCAATACCTGCTTCCAGCCATTTTTATCCAAAGAGGCCGGTCCCACCGACCAGTGGGAGGATTCCATCAAAGCCGTGTTTGACTTTAACCTAAAGTCACCGCAGATCATGGACTGCTGGATGAACATGAGAAATATACAGAAGCGTGAAAGATTTTCCAGCCTGTACGGGGTGACGGTGAGTGACGGCCCGGATTCCGGCGTCCTATTCCTGCATAATACCGGCAATCAGCATTACACGTCCTGCGGGGCGGTTGTTGCCAACATCCTTTATTTTGACAGGGAACAAAGACTGGATTATCAATATGCCCTTGAGCTAGTTGATACAGATGCCGGAGTATTCCGGCAGGCACTGGATTACCAGTACGACCCGCTCATCCTCAAAGGGTACGCGCCGGAATCAAATTGGCTTAAGCTTGATATCGACAATTCCGGGATATGGATAAGTGCTGTAAACAGGGAAGGCGACACGTTGCATATAAGGCTTGTTGAAACACTGGGCCGGAACGTGACTGCAAATCTCAGGACCGAAACAGGCATAAAGAGCGCCTGTACTGAAAATTACTACAGGGAACGCAAGGAGGATTTGCTGGTTCGCAGCGGCAAAATAAGGCTTACGCTTCCAAAATACTCGGTGACGAATATCGGAATAGAATTGGAAAAGACAAATTAAAAGGCGCATAAGACAAAAGGGGTGCAAAGTGAATGGTTAGAGTGGGAATTATCGGCTGCGGTTCAATTACAAAGTTCAGGCATGCTCCCGAGTATGCAGCAAATCCGGATGTACGGATCCTGGGCTTTTATGATCCTGTCCCAGGACGTGCCGAAGAATTCGCAGCAGTATACGGAGGAAAAGCATACGGGACCTGTGAAGAGATGTACGCCGACACTTGCATCGATGCCGTCAGCGTTTGTACCTCGAATAAATATCATGCTCCGGTCAGCATAGCGGCTTTGCGGGCGGGTAAGCATGTCCTGTGTGAAAAGCCTATGGCAATGTCCTTGAAGGAAGCGGAGGATATGATCAAAACCGCAGATGAAACAGGCAGATATCTGATGATCGGTCATAATCAGCGTCTGGTCCCGGCTCATAGGAAGGTAAAAGAGATTTTAAACAGCGGCGAAATGGGAAGGATCATCAGCTTCAGGTCAACCTTCGGCCATGGAGGCCCCGAAGCCTGGTGCGCCGACAAGGGTGCTAAAACCTGGTTCTTCAAAAAGAGTGACGCCTTCATGGGAGCCATGGGGGATCTTGGAATCCATAAAGCCGATCTGATCCGGTGGATTCTCGAGGACGAGATTGTTGAGGTACAGGCCATGATCGGCGCTTTCGACAAGAAGGATGAACACGGAAATCTGATTGAAATCGATGATAACGCGGTCTGCCTGCTGAAGTCCGGAACAGGTATTTTCGGAACGTTGTCCGCCAGTTGGACTTATTATGGGGAAGAAGACAACAGTACGGTATTGTATTGCACAAATGGCATCATAAGAGTGTTTGACAATCCGGAATTCCCTGTTGTTGTTATTAAAAAGAACAAAGAGAAAGTATTTTTTAAGGTTGAAGGTATCCAGTCCAATGATAAGCAGACGAAATCCGGCATCATCGATCTGTTTGCCAAATGCGTAAATGAGAACACACCTCCCGAAATTTCCGGGGAGGATGGATTTGCAGCGCTGAAGATCATTTTGGGTTGTATGGAATCTGCGGAAAAAGGCTGCAGGATTGTTCTGCAGGCACAAAAAAATTAAACAGAGAGAATTTATTGATCAAATTGATAAAAATTGAAGGGGATAGTGTCTGCAGAAGGAGGGATGTGCGGGACTAAGGGGTGAATGATTTCAGCAAGGGGAGGTGGTATGACACGGGTACTTAAATTAACGGGTCCGTTTCATCTTGTCAACCAAATTGTTAAAAAAGGAAGGTTGTGAATTCATGAAAAAGGCAGTATTAACTTTATTGATCATCACAATGTGCTTTTCTGCCATGGTGGTGGTTAATTCCAATGCTGAAGCAGTTACCCTCGGGTACACTGCTGTCGGAGCCGCTTCCGATGACAGCGGAGCCAACGAAATAACCGGGTGCAGGTTTACCGCAAGCAGCAGCTTTACCGCAACCCAGATCAGACTATACCTTGCTTCCGCGGTCACCGGCAAAGTAAAATGTGCGATTTACAGTGATTCCGGCGGTAAACCGGGAAGCTTATTGGAACAATCTGCGGAGTTGACCAATCCGGGCTCCGGATGGCAAACTTTTGGCGGGATGAGTGAGGCGATTAATAGCGGAACTGCTTACTGGCTCGTATATTGGTCAAATGCCACGGTGAACAATAGACTTGAAACAACAGGAGCCAGCGCAGCCTGGAAATCTGTTACCTATGGTACGTGGCCATCAGCCTTCGGCACCCCGGGCGGTACATTTGCTGCCAAATACAGCATTTATGCTGCAGATGGCGCCGGTGCGACACCCACACCAACACCGACACCCACACCAACACCGACATCCACACCAACGCCCACACCGACACCGACACCCGGAGGCAGCGGTATTCTCGGGTACACTGCTGTAGGAGCCGCTTCCGATGACAGCGGAGCCAACGAAATAACCGGGTGCAAGTTTACCGCAAGCAGCAGCTTTACTGCAACCCAGATCAGGCTATACCTTGCTTCCGCAGTCACCGGCAAAGTAAAATGCGCGATTTACAGTGATTCCGGCGGTAAACCGGGAAGCTTATTGGAACAATCTGCGGAGTTGACCAATCCGGGCTCCGGATGGCAGATTTTTGGCGGGATGAGTGAAGCAATCAATAGCGGAACTGCTTACTGGCTCGTATATTGGTCGAATACTACGGTGAACAATAGACTTGAAACAACAGGAGCCAGCGCAGTCTGGAAATCTGTTACCTATGGTACCTGGCCATCAACCTACGGCACCCCGGGCGGTACATTTGCGGCTCAATACAGCATTTATGCTTCAGATGGCACCAGCGCTACGCCAACACCCACACCGACTCCAGGAGGCGGAGTAACTATTCCTGCCGGAGCAAACATTCAGACATATGTTAATAATAATGCTACCGGTACTGTCTTTTATCTATCGGGGACCTATAATAACCAGTCTGTCACTCCTAAACAAGGCCAAACTTTCAATGGACAAAATTCTACGACGCTTGACGGCGGGGATTCGGTTCAAAACGCCTTTAACGGTACGGCCAGTAATGTCACCATTAAAAATATGACCATTCAGCATTATGCATCCCAGGATCAGGCGGCAGCGGTTGAATTCTGGCAAGCCACCGGCTGGACGGTAGATAACTGCACCCTTCAGAACAACCGGAGCCTGGGAGTAGATTGGGGCCCCGGTGCGAAAGTCATTAACAATAAATTACTTGATAACGGTATGGCCGGTTTTGGCGGCGGCGGCGGCAACTGGCTGTTTGAAAACAATTTAGTCCAAAACAACAATACCCGGCATGTCGAATGGGGGATTGAAGGCGGCGGCGGTAAAATCACTGAAGCCACCAGCGGTACGGTCCGCGGCAATACTGTCACCGGTAACGACGGTCCAGGAATCTGGCTTGATGTTGATGCTAATAACATCATCATTGAGAATAATACTTGTCTAAATAACAATGCCGCCGGAATTATGGTGGAGATCAGCACCGGCAATACTGTCCGGAATAATACCTGCCGAAATAATGGCGCTCCCGGAGATTGGTGCAGTCTGCCGCAGATTCTCATCTCTTCGGCAGCCAATAATAAAGTTTACGGCAATATCACCGAAGGTGACAGCGGTATCGTCGTATGCTGCCAAGGCAGGGAATACTGCGCCGCTGTTGGCAATGAGATCTATAATAATACCATTACGCTTCATAATGTCACAAACCAAGGCCATTTCATTTCTACGAATGACCATGGGTGCAGTAAAAACGGAATTAACTGGCATAACAATACGTATCATCTTGATAACGATTCAGGGACCTACTTCCTGTTTGGCTGGGATAATTATCTGACCTTCCCCCAGGTACAGGCTCAAGGGTTTGAAGCCGGAAGTACCGCAGATTAAGCTGACAAGGAATGAAAATTGGGGCCGTCTCAAAATTACTCTTTGAGACGGCCCCAGCAGGTAATTTCTCAGTTGTGCTACCGCAGACAATCGGCTTAAAAAGTCAGGTTATCTGCTCCTCTTGGAATACTGTACGTCGTAGAGTGAACTCTGCTCCAATTCACCGCTTTGTTTTACACCTTCATACAATACTTTATTTGCATAAGTACCTACGTGCAATGCGGGGCTGGTTTCTACCTGACCGCTTAGTGCGGGATCTTGCTGGTATCCGTCAACTACTTCTACCGGCCCGCGGGGGCCTACAACATATCCGTAATCACCCGGTGTTATCCTTAGCGTACTCTTTATGCCGGAATTGGAGGTATCGCCCAGGCAGTTCCATGCGACGGACCAGCCGCAGGTCGTATATGCATTTCCGCTTAGAGACCCGCGGTATATATTGTATATTCCGGAGGTATCGGAATGGTGCCTGTCGTACAAAATTGCGTGACAGAATAGCTGATGGGTATCATCCACATAGCCGTCGGGGTAAGCTAAATTGCTTGAGGCACAGTCTTTAAACACAACATTGCTTGCAAAAGGGGAAGTCGCCAGGAAGCCGTGGCGTACTGCTCGTGCAAAGCAATTTAAAAACAGGGAATTTTGGCTCTCCACATCAAACCCGTATCCGCTTCCGCCTCCACCCACGTTCCATGCGCCGTCGACGATACAATTTTCAAAGGTTAATCCCGAGGAATGCAAAGCGTAAAATCCTATCCGTCCGATGTTTTTAATCGTTACATTTTTTGCCCATCCATCCACTACGCCCCCAAAGAAAACAGCGGTTCCGGTACTGCTTGATGCGGGAGAGGCATTTGCCGAGACATCGATGGTAAGCTCCTCCATCCCTACATTTTTTCTCAAGCCTGTCGGCTTAAACACGCTGATGGTTTTGTTCGACGGATTAAGGCCGTATGGGATCGGGATATCGATTGTCAGGGTATTTGAGTTTTTTTCGGTAATCTTCCTAAGATAGTTAAATGCATAGGAATTGCTGCTTGTGGACCAATTACCGCCGGAATAGGTATTGCTGAATGCCGTCCAAAACTGCTGCCGTATGGCGATGTAATCGCCCGGGTTTAATGAATCGGCGTTGGCAACGGTTATGGTTTTTGACCCGATGGGTATGGATGCGGATACGGTTGTAGCTTGTGTGCCGTTATGCCACCCTGTATTACCGCTGAAATTTATGGCTCCCTGGCTCCAGTCGTCCCCGCTGTATGAAGCTGCTACCTTAAGCGTAGTAGAATTACGCCCTTCTCCCCTGATTACTACATTATCGTATGCGACATTTACTCTGGCGCCGTTTGTCCCAATCGTATATGTACCGGAAGGAATCAGAACAACCCCGCCTCCGGTACTGCCAACTGAATTTACAGCGCTGTTTAGCTTGGAAGTGATATCTTCATTTTGCGCTGCGGATATTCTCTGGATATTTCCTCCGATCTCTGACCCGAGTGCGGAGTCTCCCGTTTTATATCCTGCATAGGAAAAATCAAACCTGCCGATATTCCATGACTTGCCTCCGGCAGTAAGGGTATTATACTGCCAAATTCCGTTGGCATCCTTCGTCATTAATTGGGAAGTCCATTTTGAGCCTGTAAAATTTACATTTTCCACTTTAAATTGATTATCGCTTCCACTGTAAAGGCACATCTTACCAATATCGTCGGTATAGGGTGCATCGGACCGGAAGGAGTAGCCGCTGGCAATAAGCGCTTGTGAACCTCCGGCAGGAGTTATATATACGTCGTATTTTTTTGTGCTTAAATCCGCAACCAGTTTTATATGATATTTTGTGTTCGCCGTATAGGATACATTTGTGAGTGAAGCGAAGGCCGTGCCGTTTCTCACGTCAAAGTAACCGCCGGAATTCATCCGGATTGTCATTGCGTAGCTTGAGGTGCCGGTTACGGCGGTTAAGCTGTCAGCGAAGCTCATCGTTCCATCAATACCGGTAAATAACGGCGTTACATCATACTCGACAGTTTTAACACCATTGTTTCCAGTGCCTAGCGAATAAACGCCGGCGGAGTAAGAAACCTTTGAATACCATTGATCAGATGGCGGCGCAGTAGCTGTAGGCGCTGCAGTAGGAGTTGCAGTAGGCGTTACAGTAGGCGCCGGGGTCTGTGTCGGAGTCTCATTCGCACCATATATATCCACCTCAGTTATACTGTTCCACGTATTTATTGTATTTCCGTGGCCTACTATTTGCACATAACGCGCTTGCGTATCGTCAAAATCAAAGATCTCCTGATTCAGGGTGGTGCCGCTGCTCCGACCTGAAAAGACCTGTGTGTAATTTACATCATCGCCGGATAGCTGTATGTCGAAGAGCGTTCCCCTCTGATCTCCCATATAGAAAGCAACCGACACATAGGATACCGTCCTGACTGATCCCAGGTCATACTTGATCCACTGGCCGTCACCGTCTGCAGACCAGCGGGTTGAAAGGTTATCATCCAGGGTGTTTGCGGGGACATTGCCGTCATTGCTGCTTGCGGTCACAGATGAAACCGTAAGGGTCACAGCCGATACCGTTTCAGATTCGCAGAACCGGAAATCATCTACATTATACCATCCGCCTGCATTTCCCTCCATCCGCAAAACTACCTGAACAGCAGCGCCGGCAGGGACAGAAATATTCGTTGCCTCAACTAAGGCATAATTGACATTGGGTGTAAACGTTCCGGATTTTAGAACGGAGGCGCCATTTTTAATTTGATAGGTACAGTAGCCCATAGACTGGCCTTTAACCTGAAAACTAAACGTATAGCTTCCTGCCGGACAACCGGAGATACTTTGAGACAACAAGGTGGTAAAGCTTGAGCCCTGACTTGCAGTCATGCATTTACTGCCGGAATATGCGCCGGAGCTGATGACCCACGGCACCAACGAGCCGCCTGTATTGACCCAATTGGCATAATCGTTCTCAAACCCCGGGTTTAGCAGCAGATTCTCTCCTGCGGCGGCAACGGCAGGCTGTACGAAAAAACACGACGTAATCAGTGCCAGAGATACAACCAGTGAGAGGAATTTGTACATCTTTCTTTTTAGCATATTTAGCTAACCTCCTTAAAATAATAATAGGGATTTGTTGAGTAGAAGAGTGTAATTTACATAATATGTTAATGAATTGAATTGTATATTGGCCTTATCATTGTGTCAATATGAATAAGCTGACATTATGCCGCAAAGCTAAGATATTTATTTTTTCACAAGAATCTTGCATATCTCGGCTTCAGCTGCTTGCATAGCGCGGCTATCCGGAGCATGCTTCAAAAACAGGCAGGATAGGTCTGTCGTATATTTGCTTAGTGAAAAGTTGTTTAATCTTAATACAATTGTTGTTTTATACTATATGCCTTTTTTATCGATTATATAAAATATGTTTGATTTACTTACGGAGTTTTTTTTCGTACCATTGAGCATGTAGTGTTCAAGCTTGATTACAACTCAAGGAGGTGGATTTGTTTGCAGACAGATTCAATAGTTATCCGCAGAAAAAAATATACACAGAGAAGCAGAACGTTTATTAAGAGATTTAAAGACAGTAAGCAACTGCTTATACTCTTTCTTCCTTGTCTGCTGTATTTATTAATATTCAGATATGCACCAATATATGGAATATTAATGGCTTTCAAGGATTATCAGCTGTTCAAGGGCTTTAGTGCAAGTCCATGGGTAGGCTTAAGGTATTTTGAAATATTTTTTTCCAATCCTGACAGCTATAAAATTATCAGAAATACTTTTTTATTAGGTCTTTACTCTCTGCTTTGGGGATTTACACCGCCGTTAATATTTGCATTGATTTTAAATGAAGTGAGGAACAACAGATTCAAAGGGTTTGTACAGACAGTCAGTTATATACCTCATTTTATTTCTACTGTGGTACTTGCGGGAATGGTTATATCGGTGCTTTCTCCAAGAACCGGCATCATAAACACAGTTATCGAATCACTGGGGGGGCAGTCCATTAACTTCCTGGCTGAACCCGGCTGGTTTCGTACAATTTATATAACGTCCGGCATCTGGCAGGAATTGGGGTGGGCTTCAATCATATATATAGCGGCTTTATCCGGAATAGACCCATCTATGTACGAATCTTCATTTCTGGACGGCGCCAATAAGCTCCAACAGGTTATCTATATCACAATTCCTTCGCTGGCGCCAACCATCATTACTTTGTTAATATTAAATACGGGATGGATACTTTCGGTTGGTTTTGAAAAAGTTTTTCTTCTATATAACCCTGCTGTTTATGAAACGGCCGATGTAATAGAGACGTATGTTTACAGGATTGGAATAAATCAGGGCCAGTTCAGCTATGCGACAGCGATAGGTCTTTCGATGTCAGTTGCATCATTGTTCTTTATTTACGGCTCAAATTTGCTTAGTCGGAAATTCAGCGATACAAAACTATGGTAGCTGTAAAGGAGAAATGGGTATGAGAAAGAATTCTGAGATAGTTTTTACCGTATTAAAAACCGGTGTACTTCTGGCAATTGTTATTGTAACTTTACTGCCGTTTCTAAATATGATTTCCGTCTCTCTCAGCAGTGACATCTATATTATTAAAAATCAGGTAGGTTTGATACCAAAGGGCCTTAATCTGAAAGCATACAGTATGGTATTAAATGATCAAAGAATACTCAATGCATACTTTAATACCGTCGTGCAGGTGCTTCTCGGTACTTCTATTGCCATTTTAGTCACTTCTGCCGCAGCTTTTGCCCTCTCAAGGGAAAAGATGCTCTTTGGTAAAGGATTCATGCTGATGGTTGTGTTTACAATGTACTTCGGGGGCGGAATGATACCTACCTATATAGTGATAAAGTCATTGGGAATGATTGACACGATATGGTCCGTCATTCTTCCGGGGTGTGTGACAGGATGGAATCTGCTGCTTTTAAGGGTATTTTTCATGAATGTCCCCAAAGAGCTGGACGAGGCCAGAGTCGTAGACGGCATGGGTGACATCAAGGCCTTCTTCTATCTATTCCTGCCATTATCAAAGGCTGCGCTTGCTACTTTCATCCTTTTCTTTGGCGTAAGCTACTGGAATCAATTCTTTGGGCCCATGATCTACCTTCAGGATCAGAAAAAGATGCCCCTGCAGGTAGTTTTAAGATCCATTCTCATATCAAACGATCTGAAGATGAACGGAATGATGCATACTGGTGACAGTGCGGTCATCATAGAGTCACTTAAAAACGCAACAATTATAGTTTCAGTGATACCGATTATGATTGTTTATCCGTTCATCCAGAAATACTTCGTGAAAGGGGTGATGATTGGAGCGGTGAAAGGATAAGGTGAAACGAGATGTAGATATGGGAGGTATACTTTGGGGGACGTGAGGTAAAAATTTATTGCAACCGGGAAAGTAAAAAATTATAATGAAAGTGAGGAAGATTTATGAGAAAAATTATAGCGCTGCTGCTTGTGATGATATTGACAGGCTCAGTCGTGACGGGATGCGGAAAAAGTGAAGGCGCGGTAAAAACAGAGAGCCAGCAGAGTACGGCAGAGAGCAGCAAAGCACCGGTACCGGCAACGGAGTTATCCGTGCTGGTAGGTTCTAATTCCAGCTGGCCCTATAATGAAAACTGGTGGATTTGGAAGGCGCTTGAAGAGGCAACCGGCGTCAGACTCAAGGCCTCGGTTGTAGATGACGCTACGTGGGATGAAAAGCTGAATATCACCATGGCTTCCGGAACACTGCCGGATTTGATCTTTATGTATGATCTTAGCGCAAAAACTTTTGGAAGACAGGGAGCCCTTGAAGACCTGGCAAAACATATGGATAAAATGCCCAACTTTAAAAAGTGGTCTGAAGCCAACCCGGAAATATTCATGAATTCCCATGATGCGGACGGAGGACTGTACATAGCAGAATCAACCGGACTTGGCGATTCGAACAGAATGGGCTGGATCTACCGTGATGATATATTTAAAAAGCATAATTTAACAGTCCCTACGAACAGTGATGAGTTTTATAGCACCCTTGTCCAGTTGAAGAAGCTCTATCCGGATTCCTATCCTTTCGTATTCAGAGGTAACGGAAATCTTGGGAAGATGGAGTATACCGCGGCGCAGTGGAATGCGTCCTTATATGCATATGCTTTTTACCCGGACCCGTCTACAAAGAAGATAAAATATGGCCCGGTGGAAAGCAACTATAAAGACATGCTGACATTCTATAACAAATTATATACTGAAAAGCTCATACCTCCGGATTTTCTGACACTGGATACAAAGGCATGGACAGATCTGATTTCAAATAACAAAGCCTTTATTACTTCAGACTACCTGGTAAGGATCGACTTCTTTAACAATCAGATCCAGCCTCAGAACCCGGAATTCAATATGAAATATATGGAGCCTTTCAAAGGATTGCCTGACGGACAGAATAAATTTACTTATACCGCCTTTGAAGGGGCCGGGTATACCGTTACGTCAACCGGTAAAAAGATCGATACTGCAATTAAGTTCCTTGACTACCTCTACTCGGAAGAAGGCAAAGAACTGACCAGTTGGGGAAAAGAAGGAGAAACTTATAAGGTTGAGGGCGGCGAAAAGAAATTCATTGATTGCAAGGACAGCACGGAAATGCGTATTAAGTATGGATTATCCACAAATGGAGCAAGCCTAATGTATGATTTCAATGCTACATTGACCCTTTGTACGCCAGGGTTAAAGGAAGCGTATACGAAATCAAGGAATTTTGACGCCAATGTGCCGATCGACATTAACCTTAACGCCGGTGAAAACACAAAGGTAGTCAATATCTGCGACCAGTTATTAAAGCGCTATCAGGAAGAAACAATCAAATTCATTATGGGCAAGAAGAGCTTCGGTGAATGGGACAATTATGTCAGCGATATGAAAGCTCTTGGCCTGGATGAAGTGATTAGCGTGTACCAGGGTGCTTACGACCGTATGTCCTCCAAGTAAGGAGTAATATCTGCGTGCAGCATGGATAAGTGAGTCTGACATCAGCTTAATGCCTCCTCCCGGTTTTTTCCTTAATGGAGAAGCCTGGAGGAGGCATAGGAATAAGTGAGGGTGGCATGAAAAAAGTTGACATGTTTTTTAGTAAAACTTTTATAAAGATTTTTGGCGCTTATATGGTTGTGATTATTTTTTCCATGTCTTTATATTTGTACTTTTACGGTAACTCAGTCAGCTTTATCAAGAAGAACATCATTGAGAATGAAACCGAAAATATCAGGCAGTCTTCCACCACGCTGGATAAGGGCATTTATGATATCAGAAAATTTATATACAACGCAGGGAAGGACTTATCCATTCTTAAACAGCTTGACACAAAAGACCAAATTGACTACTTGGATTTTGATAAACTGAGGAGCTTCAGCATACAGGCAGTGGACTCAAATCCGCTTCTTGAGGATGTTATATTCTATGTTCCCGGAACAGATTATTTTGTTAACCATGCAGGCAGCTTTACTTTTGACAAATTCTTTGAACTGAACCTTGAGAACACCAGTAAGAACAGGTATTTCTGGAGGGACTACCTGCAAAGGTCATCTGCTGAAGAGGTATTCCCGGCAGAAACCTACTATTCCGTTGAAGCAAATGGCAAAACCGTATCAAGGGAGCTGATCGTTTTAGTTTCTAAAAAAGAGGTTTTTCAGCATTTACGAATGATCATCCTGATCGATACAAACAAGATTGAGGAAATGTGCGGGGGGAATTATCTGATTCTGAATAAGTCCAACAGCATCGTCTATGTAAGTATGGATATCACACCGGATACAATGCAATATTTACAGAGTATAAAGGGTGAAAGTAAAGCAGGCTACACTAGCATAAGAACTAAAGACGGCAATAACTATTACATTTTTTACTACATATCGGATGTGTATCCATGGATGTACGTAAAAGCAGTACCTTATATAGAAATATTCAATAAGCTGAATAATATAAATATCATAGCCGTTGTCATTCTGGTCATTCTGCTGTGTATAAGCACCTTGGTTTCATACTTTTTTTCCATCCGGTTCTTCAGGCCCATTAAAAAGGTTATGGACCTTGTGATACCGACTTCCGGCACTGACAGAAGGGCTTTTAATAAAAACAACGAGCTGGAGAACGTATATTCACATGTTCAGGATATATGTTTGAAGTATGAACATTTTCAAGGCAGGTATGGGCGCTTGCAGGAAAACTATAAGGAATATTTCTATGAACGGCTGATTATGAATTCGGATATCAATCGGGTATCGGATTTTGATAATCTCAAAATTGATCCCAACGAGTTCAAGAATTTTATTACCGTTTATTATAAAGTATGCTACAAGGTGGATATTCATACGCTGGCAGATATGGATGCAGACCAGGAAAGAAGAATAAATCTTGTCGTCAAGGAACTTGTGGAGCTTACGCTTAAAAGCTTCAGCTATCGATGTTATCCCTTTCAGGTAAGTCAGGATTCTTATTCCTTCATTGTAATTCTGGAGAAAGGTAGTTTTGATTTTACAGCCTTCAGCAATAGCCTTTTGAACCACATAAAGGCGGATTCCGATTATTTTTATGTGATTGTGGCGGCCAGTGATGTCTACCATGATATTGCGTATTTGAAAAATTCCTATGAAGAGACGGTAAATGCTTTTGATTACCATTCTGTAAAAAGGGAATCTCAGTTTTTGTGCTACCGGAATATAAAGCTATATTACGAGTACGAAATCAAAATAAGGAGCTATTCGGAAAAGCTGAAGTCAATGCTGGAGTATGCGAAGTTTGACGATATCGAACAATTGTTTTATGATCTGCTGAATCAATTTGAACTTCAAAATCTTCCGATATCCATTATCAGGGATATTTATACGGGCATGATAAACAATTTACTGGATACCCTCCACAAGAATTTCGGCAAACATTTTGAAAACAAAGGTGAAATACTCAATATTTTTAAAAACCTTAAATTCTGCAGTGACAAAAATGATTTTAAGAACCTGATATTATCTGTTTTTGAATTGGTATTTGAAGCGATAAAGGATGAAAAAAAGGAAAAAAGCTCTCATTACGTGGTTGATAAAATCGTACAGCAAATTCAGACAGGATACGGTGAGGATATATCGCTTAAAATGCTGGCATTCAAATACAATATTTCACCCGAATATCTCTCCAAAATTTTTAAGGACTCTACGGGAATAAATTTTTCAGAATATTTGAAAACAGTGCGAATGGAGAAAGCAAAAAGCTTACTGCAGCAAAGTAAGGCAAAGGTTATGGAAATTGCCATGCAAGTAGGGTATAACGACCCAAGCATATTTATAAAGGTATTCAAAAAGGAATTTGGCATATCTCCCAACGAATACAGGAAGCTTAATAGGACTTAATTGCCATTGCGCCATAGATATATGTAAACTACTAAAGGAGTTTTGCTTTATGACACGGCCATTGAAAATACTTCTCGTTGGAATCGGCGGGTATGGACAGAATTATGTAAATGAATTGCTTGAGAATTTAAGTCGGGAAAACTTGAAAATCAGCGGAGTCATTGACCTGAAGCCTGAATTGTCCGATAGATACGGCGACTTAGTCAGTATGGGGACTGCCTTCTTTTCATGCGTTGAGGATTTCTATTCTCAAAATGAAGCTGACATCGCCATAATCTCCTCACCTATACAGTATCATAGTCCTCAGGCCTGCACAGCCATGCTCAACGGCAGCCATGTGCTTTGTGAAAAGCCCTTGAGCGGCTCGGTAGAGGATGGACTGAAAATGATTGAAACAAAAAAGAAAACCGGAAAGCTGCTGGCGGTCGGCTACCAAATGTCATATAGCAAAACGGTTTTGAATCTAAAGAACGATATTATCAGCGGAATGCTTGGAAAGCCTATAAGGTGCAGGACTGTTTTAACCGCGCCCAGAAACAGAGCCTACTATATGCGGAATTCATGGGCTGGAAAGCTTTGCGACAGTCAGGGCAACTATATAAGAGATTCTGTTGCCAATAATGCGAATGCACATTATCTTCATAATATGCTTTACCTGCTGGGTGAACATATTGACAGCAGCTCAATGCCTGAGACGGTTCAAGCAGAGTTGTACCGGGCAAACCCCATTGAAACTTTTGATACCGCCGCAGTCCGGATAATGACGCAGGGGAATGTGGAAGTTACGTTCTTTACTACGCATGCAACGAAGGAAGTAATACTACCAAGGATTGCAATGGAATTCGAAAATGGGATTGTAGAATATGACGGTACCGTGGATGAAGACTTCAAGGTCATTTGCAGGGACGGCTCTATCATAAGGTATGGGGACCCGAATGAAGATCAAATGAATAAACTGTGGTCGTTGGTTGAGGCTGTAAGGAACAATACGCACGTAGCTTGCGGACCCGAATCTGCACTGGCACATACAATTTGCATTGAAGCCATGCACAATTCCATGGAACCTGTGGATTTCCCGCCGGACATAGAGAAGTTTGATGAAGATGAGCGCATGCTCTGGGTAGATGGGTTAAGCGAGGTTCTTTTATCATGCTATGAGAATTGGGCATTACCTTCGGAAATGAACATAGGCTGGGCAAAGCAAGGCAAGAAAATCCGAATATAAGTTTTCCGTGAGGGGTCAAAGTTAGTATGATATAATGCTGTAAATAGGAATTTATTCAGCAGCAGCTTATCCAAAGGATTATAAATGAGCCCAATGGCAATGGCAGTTGTCCCAGCACAGGAACAAGTGCCGCCCGTACAAATTGGGTTATGGATAAGCTCCTGGGAAATAAAATATTGAGAGATAGTAATAATTCTAATATATATTCCCTATAAGCTTGACGGACAAGCCTTTCAGCAGTAAGATTAAAGTAAATACCAAATTAAGGAGAAGTATCATATGAACAAAGCAGATTTAATAGCATCCATATCAGAAAAATCGGGATTGCCCAAAAAGGATAGTGAAGCTGTTCTCAATGCCTTTGTAGAAGCAGTAGAAGAAGGTCTTGCAAAGGAAGAAAAAGTAGTTCTCGTAGGATTCGGAACTTTTGAAGTGAGGAAAAGAGCGGCCAGAAAGGGCATTAACCCTCAGACAAAAGAAGAGATATCGATTCCGGCGACAAAGGCTCCCGTGTTTAAAGCCGGCAAGACATTAAAGGAAAAAATCCTGTAAAAACAGGCATCATCTTTAAAAAAGATGGTGCTTATTTTTTTATCCACAAGGCGAACAAGCTATTTATTGGCTTATACACATAGTTATGCACATAATCCACAGAAATTTACCCACAAAACGACTGTTCTGTGGAAATATATTTCTATTTCTGGGATGCTTATATTCTGTTTATTTCTATAAATTATGTTCTGGCTGTGATATAATTCAATTGACGCATTATAGTGTATAGCATAAATTTGATCCGGTAAATAAAGGGAAGCTTGAGGGGTAAAAATGAAGCGTTTTTGGAAAAATAAACTACTTCTGTCCATTAGTGCGATAATCCTTTTATTGTTATGCAGTACAGGCTTGTATTTGCTGAATAGAAGTATTCATGTCAATAATAACGATTTGCTTTTAACCTACGAAACTCTGGAGCCTGCATCTTATAAAGAAGAAAATGTGAATAATACAATATACAGAGACTATTTTTGGGGAGAAGATACCGGGAGAGTTACTATTGCAGACGAGGGGTCGGAAGTAGTCATAAGGGATGATCGGCATGGTTTTATAAAAGGCTATCAGAATGGTATCTTGTATTATGTCTATGACCTAAAGAAAGAGAAGTTATTTGGCGAGATAAAATCATATTTCGATCCGAGGTTTTGGTTCGGGGGCGGAAGAGTCGTAGAAAAAGGCGGAAATTTTATTCGGACAGCGGATGAATGCCTGGAGCTGGGCCAGCTGTTAAAAGAGAAGAAATATGACAGGATCGCAGAAAATAAAAAGAACAAAATTATTATAACCAATAATGGCACATATTTTGTAAACTGAAATTATTATCCTTACGAGCTGCAGCAATCCGATGAAGCCTTTCCAAGCTGCAGCGCTGGCGACGGGAAGCGCTATCAATTGAACTAAGCACCAATACACCTACAATTCTTATGGAAACGGATATAGCGGAGGCCATCATCCTTTCCTTTGTTTATTTTTCTCAGAAATCCATAAATCTCTTTTTGACTGTTCATATCCACTCCGGTGGAGGGTTCGCACAGAATCAGCAGTTCCGGGTTTCCCTGTGGTCGCAGCACCCGCTAACCCGCCGGTGTTGTTGCGTTCAAAAAAGCCCTGTCCTTTTTTCTTGACAAATCTGCTATTTCTGATTATACTGTACATGTAGAAAACAATACAGTTAGAGGTGATGATTTGGAAATAGTACTATCGAATAGTTCCAGTTTGCCAATTTATGAGCAAATAAAAGAACAGATAAAGGCTCAAATACTGTCGGGGGAATTGGCGGAAGATGAAATGCTTCCCTCATTACGGCAGTTGGCAAAAGACTTGAAGATTAGTGTGCTGACCACCACAAGAGCGTACAACGAGCTTGAACAGGAGGGCTTTATCACAAGTCGGCAAGGCAAGGGGTTCTTTGTTATGTCCAGTAGCTCTAACCTTATACGTGAGCAGCTTATCAAGGAAGTAGAAAATAATCTAAACAATGCGATACAGGCGGCGGAGCGAGCGTCATTGTCCGCTGACGAAATTATAAGCCTTTTACGGCTTTTGTTGGAGGTAAAAAATGACTAACCTTTTAGAATTGAAGGGAGTAAGCAAAAGCTTTCCCGGCTTCAAATTGAATAATATCAGTCTATCTTTACCCAAAGGATACATCATGGGACTTGTCGGCCCCAACGGAGCCGGAAAAACAACGACGATACAACTTATCCTTAACATGCTTGAAAAGGACGCAGGAGAAATCCTTGTTTTCAGCAAGGATAGCATAAAAGATGAAAGTGCCGTTAAACAGGATATTGGGGTTGTGTTCGACACTGTTTTTTATGTAGATACATGGACAGTGAGAGACACGGGAAAAGCTGTTTCAATCTTTTATGAAAATTGGAAACAGGATGTATTTAATAAGCTGATACAGCGTTTTGATTTGCCAACGAATAAAAAAGTAAGGGAACTGTCGCGCGGTATGCAAATGAAGTTAATGCTTGCTTGCGCTTTTTCACATGACGCAAAACTTCTACTACTTGACGAACCGACAAGCGGGCTTGACCCTGTGACCCGCGACGAGTTTTTGGAAATCTTGCAGGAGTATATAAAAGACGGAGAAAGAAGCGTGTTATTCTCTACGCACATAACCTCGGATTTGGAGCGGGTGGCTGATTATATCACGTTTGTAAATAAAGGCAGTATGATTTATACAGGGAGCATGGAAAACCTGATTGGCGGTTACCGGCTTATCAAAGGCAAGGCGCGTGATTTAACAGCAGAACTTGAAAAGGACATCCTTGGTTTGCGTAAAACAGATATGGGCTTTGAGGGTCTTATCTCTGCAGAAGAAGCGGCGCATTATAAGCATTGTGTTCTTGATACTGCTACGATTGATGATATTGTTATCCGTATTAGCAAAGGAGGGGTAAAGAAATGACAGGTTTTTCAAGAATTACAAAACTGGATTTTTTCACAATGAAATCACAGTTCTTTGCGTATTTATCGTTGGCGGCAACGGTTTTGATGTTCGGATTTATCGGCTCGTCTGTTACTGTATTGTGCATTACAGCAGCATGGTTTGTGGCATTGATGTCCTCCAATATTTTTGCCATACAGGAAAAAAATAACCTTGACCGTCTATATGGTTCGGTTTCTGTTGGCTTAAAAGATATTGTGCTTGGACGATACGTTTTCATGTTTCTAAACTATCTTCTATCCTTTATTGCGGTTATTGTCCTGCATTTTGGCTTTGCGCTGTACCAAAACACAGCGTTTAGCATAATTGATATAATGCTTGGGTTCAGCTTAGCGTTTTTAGTGTTTTCTGCAATAACAGGAATACAAATGCCTTTGTTCTTCAAAATGGGTTACACGAAAGCAAAAGTGTGGTCTTTAATTCCGTTTATAGCGGTAATGGTGTTGGTGATAATCCCGTCTTTAGTGTCCGCATTATCCGGGGTTATCGAGTTTATACAATCGCATAAAGGAGCTTTGATGATTGGCGGCATACTGGCAAGCTGTATCATTCAATTTATTTCATACCGCATCGCTGTCTTTCTCTATCGCAAACGAAAATAAAGGTGATCTCGTAAGAATGGGTAAAGCTGTTTTTTTAGCTATCTTCTTGACAAAAGAAAACAGGTGAGGTAATATAACATTGTTATATAACGGCGTTATATTTTAAAAGGAGGGAAGGATATGGCGGAGGATACCCTGCAGAACATACTGAACTGCGGCCGGGACGAATTTTTGCAAAAAGGCTTTGAAGGCGCATCCCTGCGCACCATAGCCAGAGCGGCAGGTGTAACCACCGGGGCCATCTACGGCTACTTCCCCGACAAAAAGGCTTTGTTTGATGCGCTGGTATCCCAGCCAGCAAAAGAACTTCTGGAAAAATACATTGCAGCTCACGAGGAGTTTGCCATGCTTCCTGCGGAAAGGCAGGCGGCAGAGATGACCCGGACCTCTGATGAGAGCATGTCGTGGATGGTAGATTATGTTTACAACCATTATGACGCCTTCAAACTTTTGATTTGCTGCTCCGCAGGTACGGAGTATACCGGTTATGTGAATAAAATGGTGGAGGTGGAAACACAGGCCACCTTCCGCTTTATTACTGCCATGCGCAGGGCCGGGCGGCAGGTGCGCGATGTGGATGAGCAGCTGAGCCATATTCTGGCCAGTACGCTTTTTTCCGGGATGTTTGAAGTTGTTGCCCACGATATGCCCAGGGAGAAAGCCAAAGGCTATATTGACAGCTTAAAGGAATTTTATACGGCCGGATGGTTTCGAATTTTGGGGCTTTAAGCAAGCCAAAAAAATTTTATCAAAAAGTTAGACATGTCTAACTTATGACAAATCAAAATAAACCGAAAGGAGTTTTTACAATGGATAGACCCAAGAAGAAAAGCGGCTTTGCACGTTTAGCGGAATTTGCAGGCCCTCATAGGGGAAATTATATTGCGGCGGTGATCTTTGCCGTCTTAGGCGTTGCCTGCAGCATGATCCCCTACTTTGCGGTATCCCGGATAGTTATCCGCCTCATCGAGGGAGAGCGGAATTTTTCCTATTTTCTTTTATGGTGCGGTGTGACGGCCCTGGGGTTCCTTGGCAAGGTGCTGCTGCACAACATTTCCACCACCCTTTCCCACAAGGCGACTTTTGCCGTTCTTTCGGAGGTAAGACGGCACATTGCCGCAAAGCTGACCCGGGTGCCCATGGGATATGTGCTGGACACCCCGTCGGGCAAAATCAAGAACACCATGGTGGAAAAGGTGGACAGCATTGAACCCACCCTTGCCCATGTGCTCCCCGAGATGACTTCCAATCTGTTGGTCCCCCTGGCCATTATCATTTATCTGTTTGTACTGGACTGGCGTATGGCGCTGGTCTCCTTGATCACCCTCCCTGTCGGCGCCGTATGCTACATGGGAATGATGAAGGATTACGAGAAAAAATTCGGGGAATATATGGCGGTGGGCAAGCACATGAATGCTACGGCGGTGGAATATGTAGGCGGAATCGAAGTCATCAAGGCCTTTGGACAATCCGCCACCTCCTACAAAAAATTTGCGGATGCGGTAAAAGCCAACGCCAATTACGGCCTGGACTGGATGCGCCAGTGCCAGGTGTACTTTGCCATGGGCATCGGTATCTGGCCTGCCGTTCTTATCGGAGTGCTTCCTATTGGCTGTATTTTTTACATGAACGGCAGCCTGTCCGCCCCCACCTTTATCACCATCATGATCCTGGCACTGGGAATTATGGCGCCGCTGCTTTCCGCCATGTATTACACTGACGACCTTGCCAAAATCGGCACCATTATGGATGACATCGGCATAATCCTGGATGAACCGGAACAAATTCGTCCCAGTGCCGGAGCTTTACTTAAGGGTACCGATATTGCTCTTGAAAATGTCTCATTTGGCTATGGAGACACCGAAGTTCTTCATGGTGTAAACTTAAACATCCCCGCAGGTTCGGTAACCGCTCTTGTTGGTCCCTCCGGCGGCGGAAAAAGCACCATTGCGAAGCTGATAGCTTCTTTCTGGGATGTAACAGGGGGCTGTATCTCAATCGGCGGCACGGACGTAAAAAATATCCCTTCCGCCCAGTTGACGGATAGGATTGCTTACGTTGCCCAGGACAACTATCTCTTTGATCTGTCGGTGCTGGAAAATCTGCGCATGGGTTGCCCTTCCGCTGCCGACAGCGAAGTAAAAGCTGCAGCAAAGGCCTCCGGCTGCCATGACTTTATCATGGGGCTGGAACATGGCTATGATACCCTGGTGGGCGGGGCCGGAGGACATCTCTCCGGGGGTGAGCGCCAGCGGATTTCCATCGCCCGGGCCATGCTGAAAAACGCCCCGGTTATCATCCTTGATGAAGCAACTGCCTATACCGACCCGGAGAATGAGGCGGTCATCCAGGAGGCAGTGGCAAAACTGGTGGAAGGAAAGACACTCATTGTCATCGCTCACCGCCTGTCCACCATCACCAATTCCGACCAGATCGCGGTCATTGAGCAAGGCAGAGTCGCTGCCTGCGGCAAACATGAAGAGCTGCTGGAGGGCTGCCGGCTTTACAGGGATATGTGGCAGGCCCATATTAGCGCCAGGGATGTGGCGTAAGGAGGGAAATTTATGTTGGGAATCATTCGCAAGTTTTTTACCTTTGCCGGTAAACGCAAGGGCAAGCTGAAGCAAGGCATCGTATATGCCTTTATCAATTCCATTTTTCAGGCACTGCAGATTATGGCTCTTTTCGTAGTCCTAAAGGCGATTGTAGAGGGACAGGTAAGCGCCGCAACCGCCTGGAGTTCCTTTGGCATTATGCTGGTGAGCATGCTTGGCTGTATTTTGACCAAACACAAAGCCACCATGGCGGAAGCGGAGGGCAGCTTTTCCATGTGTGCCGACAGGCGGACGGAAATCGGCGACCGTATGAAATACATGCCTATGGGCTATTTCAATGATAACAGCCTGGGGGCCATCACGGCAACCGTCACCTCCACCATGGAAGACGTGCAGGATGTGGCGCCCCGCGTCATGGACAAAACCATCCATGGGTATATTCACGCCGCCGTGGTCACCCTGATGCTGGTTTTCTTCGACTGGAGGATGGGGCTCGTGGTTGTGGCGGGGGTCCTGCTCTTTATCGGCGTCAATGCCAGGATGCAAAAAAAATCCCATAAAATCTCCCCGGCCCGGGTAGCAGCCCAAACCGGCCTTGTGGGCGCCGTGCTGGAATATGTCCAGGGAATGAGCGTGGTACGGGCCTTCAATCTTGCCGCCGATGCCAATAAGGCCATCGACCGGGCCATCAATGAATGCGAAAAGCAAAACGTGGGATTGGAGATGGCATTTATTCCTTTTATGTTTTTACAGAGCCTTGTCCTCAAATGGGTAAGTGCAGTGCTGGCCGCCGCCTCTATCGGCCTGTACCTGGCAGGGGCCATGGAACTTCCGGTCTGCCTGCTGATGCTGATTTCCTCTTTCATCATATACAGCCAGTTGGAGACGGCAGGCAGCATGTCCGCGCTGCTTCGCATTATCGACCTGTCTATTGACAAGGTGGAAGAAATCCGCCGTACTCCCCTTATGGATGAAAAAGGAGAGGACACTTTACCTGCCGGCTGCAGTATTGTGGGCAGTCATGTAAGCTTCTCCTATGGGGAGAAGAAGATTATCGACGATGTGAGCTTTTCTATTCCGGCCGGCACTACCACTGCCATCATCGGTCCCTCCGGCGGCGGAAAAACCACACTGTGCAATCTCATTGCCCGTTTCTGGGATGTGGACGGCGGAAGCATCACCCTTGGGGGCAAGGATGTGCGGGACTATTCCCTGGACAGCCTGCTGGCCAACTTCAGCATGGTGTTTCAGAATGTCTACCTCTTTAACGACACCCTTGCCAACAACATCAAATTCGGCAAGCCCGATGCCACTTTGGAGGAAATTCGGGCTGCGGCACGGAAAGCATGCTGTGACGACTTCATTATGGCGCTGCCGAAGGGTTACGACACTGTGGTGGGCGAAAGCGGCGCCACCATCTCCGGCGGTGAAAAGCAGCGCGTATCCATTGCCCGGGCCATTTTGAAGGACGCGCCGGTGATTATTCTGGACGAAGCGACGGCCAACGTGGACCCGGAAAATGAAAGCCGTTTGCAGGCGGCCATTGCCGAGCTTACCCGCAGCAAAACCGTCATCATGATCGCCCACCGGCTGAAAACCGTACGCCATGCGGATCAGATCCTGGTGCTGGACGGCGGGAAAATCGTCCAGAGAGGAAAGCATGACCAGCTCATGGCCCAGGGCGGGCTGTATGCCGATTTCATCGGGATACGGGAAAAATCCGTCGGATGGAAGCTGGATGGGGCCGGCCAGGCTGCCCAGGCAGCCGGATGACAGGAAAGGAGAGTAAAATGACTTTATTGAACGGGGTGCAGGAAACGCTGTTTGCTTCGATTTCCGTTATCCGGAATTTTAAAGACCGGCTGGCTGTGTTTACTTTAAAGGGGGAATTCTGAATGAACAACACATTGATTGATGAAAAGGAAAGGCAAAAGCATTTTATATTGACAGGAAGCCTGTGGAAAGTCATGGCGGATCTATCCTGGCCGGCAATTGTGGCAATGGTGCTGTACGGTATGAATTCCGTACTGGATGCTTTCTTCGTCGGCCGGTTTGTAAGTGAAACAGCGTTGGCGGGCGTTTCGGTAGCATATCCGCTGTCTCAGATCAGTGTGGCCTTTGGCTCTCTGATCGGAGTAGGCGCGGGGTCTGTCCTGAGCATTGCCATCGGAGCAAAGGATATGAAAACCCAGGAGCGGCTGCTGGGCAATGTCAACTTGCTATCGATCATAGTAGCTGCCGCCTATATGATCCTGGCACTGGTGTTCTCTACACAGCTGATTGCCATGATGGGCGGAAAGGATGAAGCGCTGGTACTGGGCGACCAATACTTTCGCATCACGGTTTATGGCGCACTCTTCTGGGTTTACGGCCTGGCCGGGAACATGATCATCCGCGCCGAAGGCAGGATGAAAACGGCTGCCGTTATGATGGGCATCGGCCTGGTAGTGGATGCGGCCTTTAAATATCTGTTCATCGTGGTATTTCAATGGGGTATCGAAGGCGCGGCATGGGCAACCAATATCGGTATGCTGGTCTATACCCTTGTGAGCTGGATTTATTTCGGGAAGGGCTGGGCAACGTTTAAATCCCGACTGGTTTCCTTCCGCTGGGATAGGGGAATTGGAAATTCGGTGCTGCGGCTGGGGATGTCGTCGTTGATTATGAGCGTCATGAGCCTGGTGCAGGCAGTCTTTGTTTTCAATGCGCTGTCCAGATACGGCACAACCTCGGATGTAGCTTTTTACGGCGTAGTATACCGGATCTTCACATTTCTGCTCACGCCCATCTTTGGCCTCATGCGGGCCCTGCAGCCGGTAATTGGCATTAATTATGGCGCCAAAGAATACGGCCGTGTCATAAGCTCATATAAGATCTTCGCCGTAACCGCCACGGTATTGACGCTGCCCTTCTGGCTTTTGTCCCTGGCGATACCCGGTCCGGTCCTGGGGCTGATGATGAAGGATGTGGTGTTCAGCCAAACGGAATTCCTGTATTTCAGGGTGTACATGGCGATTTTACCGGTATTGTCGTTTATCTTCATGGCCATGACCTTGTTTCCCTCCGTTGATAAGGGAAAACCTGCGGCCATTATCGGTATTGCGCGGCAGCTCGTATTTTATGTGCCGGTGATGCTTCTTTTGCCGAAGGTAATCGGTGTCTCGGGAATTTATTATGGCTCGTTTGCGATTGACGCTGTTATTGTAATCTGGACCATGATTATGGTGCGCAAAGAGTTTTCTCAACTTCGGCAGAATAGTGTTGTAAGAACGCCTGAAGCCCATGAGCATTTACACGCTCATTGAGGGAGGTTATCAGCCTTCCCTCAATATTTACCGTATATATAAAGAAGCCGGGCACGACTTAAAGTATTAAAGATATAGCTTCAATTTATCTATACAGGGGTTTTAATGCCGTATCCTGTACGGAAAAATACACGTTACTGATGCCAAGATCAGCCGTCTGCGTCCGGAGGTGGAGGGGTGGAATTGTCCGGGCGCAGAACGGACTCGCTTACGGTATCCGCAAGCGCCAAGAGTTCCTCCTCCTGGGCAGGCTTCAGGGAAGAGTGGAGGATGAAGGGCGGCGCCAGCAATTCCATGCTTTTCATCTCACTGATCAGCTTCTGCATGACGACATGCGAAGCCGGCGCCCAGGAGCCGTTTCCCACCAGGGCAACCTTCCTGCGCTGAAGGTTCAGCGCCGCCATATCCCGCAAAAGGGCCTCCATACCAAAATAGAGCCCTGCGTTATAGGTGGGGGAAGCAAGGACATGATGGCTGTACTTGAACGCGTCCGCGATGATATACGAGGCGTGGGTCTTGGAAACGTCGTAGACCCGCATATCCTGTACACCCTTTTCAGCCAGCCGGTTGGCAATGACGGCCACGGCATTTTCCGTATTGCCATACATGGAAGCGTAAGCCAGGAGGACTCCCCGCTTTTCCGGCTCGTACCGGCTCCAGAGGGCATATCTGGCAAGGATGTAGTCCAGGTTTTTGCGCCAGACCGGGCCATGCAGGGGACAGAGCATCCGGATTTCCACGCCGGACACCTTTTTCAGCGCCGCTTGCACCTGGGCTCCATATTTGCCTACTATGTTGGTATAGTAGCGGCGCGCCTCTTCGAGAAAGGCGCCTTCGAAATCCAGCTCGTCGCTGAAAAGATTGCCGGGAAGCGCACCGAAGGAGCCAAAGGCGTCGGCGGTAAACAGGATCCCCTCGTGCTCTTCGTAAGTGAACATCACCTCCGGCCAGTGAACCATCGGGGTAAAAAAGAAACGCAGCCGGTGTGTTCCGAGTTCCAGCGCCTCTGTTTCCTGCACCTTCAGGATTCTGTTTTCAATATCGAAAGCATAGAACTGGCGGATCATCTGAAAGGTTTTTTGGTTGCCGACGATTTTCATTCCGGGAAACCGCCGGCAGAGCTCCTCAATGCTGGCGCAATGGTCCGGCTCCATATGGTTGACAACCAGATAGTCAATGCTCCTGCCGCCCAGCACATGCTCGATATTTTCAAAAAACTGACGGGTTATGGAGGAATCCACCGTATCCATCAGCGCAACTTTTTCATCCATGATCAAATAAGAATTATAGGCAACGCCGTTCGGTAATGGGAACATGTTCTCAAATAACGCGAGCCTCCGATCGTTTCCGCCCACCCAGAATATCTGGGGAGCGATTTGTCTTGTACAATACATACCATACGCTCCCTTCTATAGTTTACATTCAGCGCGGAGCACACCGGATAGCGATATCTTTTCCAGGCCGAATGGATTATTGCCGTTATTTACAGATTCCGTTATGAATCAGAAGAATTAAAGCCTTGCTATGGATAACAGAATCAATGAAGTTAGAAAAACCTAACTTCATTGATTATTTTACCACTTTTTAGCGGGATATGCAAGGAAAAAGGCGGAGGGGGTAAGGGAGCATGCCCCATTGTAATTTGAAGAAAAACTTCGCTACCTGAAAAAGAGAGACGTTGTCCCGGAAATGTGATATGCTTCTCTTAAACTTTTTATTACTCTTCTCCTATCGCTTTTGATAGAACAGTTACGCGAATTGCATCTATGAAATAGTTCCTTAATCGCAAATCCCATATCAACTTAATTGAATTTGTTTTTCTTGTTTACCAAAATCAGCGTTGCCAATCCATAAAACACGATTGCCGTGCCTAACAACACGAATACATGCAACTGTACGCTATCTGACACATTTCCGTACTGAAAAGTCACCCCTAATTCCTGCTTGATTTCCGATACTATATTTGCAGGAGTACTGACAAAAGATTTGCTCATGGCATGCTTCATCATAATTTGGCGTATCAAAACAGTGCCGTGTGAGATCGGGAAAAGCTTGACTACCATTTGCGCAAAGGGCGGTAAAGAGCCAATGGGAATATATATGCCGGTCAGAAAACCCGATAACGGAGCAATAATGGAGCCTGCTGTATGAAAGGTATCGCTTCTGCTAAACAGACTGACAACAAAGAAAATCATGGCGCTCGAGGCGAGCACCGTTAATAAAATCACCCCAATTAGTTCTGATAAAGAGACTATGTCTAAGAGGCTGCCGCCTTTGAAAACAATATAGGCTTCCGAGATAGCAAGAGTAAAGAAGGTCATGATTACACCGATTGCGTATACGCTTAAAATATATCCGCTCGCCAGTTGATAAGGTTTCAGCGGGGAGCATAAAAAGTCTTTCATGTTGCCGCTTTCCCTATCCCGGATCATGAGACTGGACACACCCAACGTCGTCGTCATGGAAGCGACGGCAATAAATCCCGACATCACCCAGCTATTGATCAGGTAATCCAAGCCCGGCATATCGGGGAAGCCCTGTTGCATCTTGTCTCCTAAAAAAAACACATAAAGGATGATAACGATTAATGCGGCAACCATTGATGAAAGCACGCCGCGTTTATTACGAAAATAAATTTTGCAATTTCTACTAACGATAGTATTCATAATTTACCTCCTGTTTTGCAACTTTTAGAAATACTTCATCTAACGTGCCCGCTTGATATTTGTCTTTGAGATTCCGGGGCGATCCATGCGCAACAATCATGCCCTGGTTGAGCATAATAATATTGTGTGAAACCACAGCTTCTTCCATATAGTGTGTCGTCAGTAAAATGCTCATATTCCGCTGCTTTTGCAGCTGTAAAATCATCTCCCAGACAGATTGCCTTGCCAAAGGGTCCAGGCCAGCCGTCGGCTCGTCTAAGAATAGCAGGTCAGGCTTGTGGAGAAGCGAGCGGGCAATGTCAATTTTCCTGCGCTGACCGCCGGAAAGTTTTCCGTAAGGCCTGTCGAGAAACTCCATCGCGCCAACCGCCAAAGCAGCTTCATGAGCCGATTGTTTGGCTCTGCTGAGTTCTTTTGTGTAAAGACCTGCCCGCAGCTCCAAATTCTCCCGCCCGGTCAATAAAGAGTCCAACAAACTGGATTGAAAAACCACGCCGATTTTTTGTTTGATCATAAAATCGTCTTTCCCCAGGGTAAGTCCGCAAACGGTAGCCTGGCCTTCGTCTTGCTTTTGCAAGGTACACAAAATGTCGATGGTGGTGGATTTGCCCGCTCCGTTTGGGCCTAACAGGGAAAGAAGCTCCCCTTTTGCCATTGCGAAGCTCAAGCCTTTAATCGCGTGCACTTGTTCATAGGACTTTTTCAGATTTTTAACTTCGATTATATTTGGCATATCGTTGTCCTGTCTTCCTTTCGTTTGATTCTGAGCATAGCTTAATACGGAAAACCGGCTTTCACAACTAAATCGGACATAAGTGGTATTTTAAAGGTACCGACCTATAGTAAAAACGACGGTAAGCTGTAAAAGCTTACCGTCGTCATTGTAGCATTCTCAAAAGTTTACTTTTCCTTTTTATGTTTAAATCGCTGAATCTCTCTGTTTAGATTTTCAGCTTCCTTTTTATCCTTTTGATACATCACAAAATAAATCGCCCAATAAATCAAAGATATGCTTAGAACCGTAATAACCAAAGTGCCGGGATCATAGCCATCGCCCGAGCTAAACAAATAGGAAAAACCAATAACAATTGCAATGATGGCAGACAGATGCATAATCCGGCGTATAATGACCTCTGTATTGCTCATTTGACGACTGGAATGAAAGACCAGGCTAACAATCGAAATGAGGAAAGCAATCAGTAAAACCTGTCCTAAAAGTATCGGTTGAAAATTTATGGTCGGAGTATAAACCATACTTGTGATAAACAACATTATGATCATACCGGTTGTGACCATACAGAAGATCATGATGGTGTATTTGATCCGTTCTTTGATTGACACGGCTATCCCTCCCACTCGTTCATTTTCTTTTTCAAATTAGGTACATATTGCCGCGAAATTGAAATCTTTTCCCCGTTATCCAAAAGTGCCTCAAAGCGTCCGCTGAAAGTGGGATAGATGTTGTTAATTTTTATGATATTCAAAATAACCGATTTTGAAACGCGAACAAAATTGCTATTCATGAAAACTTCCTCAATCTGATACAGTTTTTGCTTCATGGTTAAAACCTGATTTTTGGTGTACAGAAAAGTGTGCTTTTCCACAGCCTCAAAGTAGAATACATCCACCGGATGAATGCAATATGTTTTTTCCTGGTCCTTATCATAAGCGACCAACATTTCCTGACGTGTTTTAATCTGATAAATCAGCTTCAGCAAATCCTCGTCAAAATTGCGGCATTTGATGATGATTTGTTCTTCCTCGCCGTCGTCAGGTGTTTTGATTACAATTTCCACTATCTTACTCCCTTTTTAAAAATGGAGGGGTGTATCTATTTTCTTTCTTATTTTTTATTATCTACAAAATTAGTAAATATAGCATTATTGATTATAATATATGAATTATTAATTGACAAGCGTCTAGCGCTCTGCCTTCATGCAGAGGAACCTGTCCCTTTTTCAGAGCGGATTTTCGTCATAGCACCTGCTTGCGGAATTCCCTCGGCGTAAATCCCGTGCGCCCATGACGGATCGCCAGAAAGGATTGTGAGGCCGCCGAATAAACCACCGTGAATGCCTGTGATTTTTGAAGTTATGTAGGAGCTTGCACTGCTGGTTCTACAATCTGGCTCATTGCGATTTCAATGTGCCTGTTGACATGCGGGAGGAATTTATGCTATTCTTTATACGACCATTATTGATGTAATGGTCGTATAAAAATTTAGAAACAGTCCGGGAGGGATATGGATGTCACCGCGGATTTTTACGCTCCAGGAGCGGGAAGAGGCCAAAATTCAGATGTTGGAGGCGGGGTTTTCTCTTATCAAAGAGCATGGAATGACACATGCTTCCGTTGATAAGGTTACAAAGGCTGTCGGGCTTGGGAAGAGCACCTTCTATAATTTCTTCCCTTCCAAAGAGATGTTTGTCTACGAAATTGTAAAGTATCAGCGTGACCGGGCAAAGCAGCTTTTTGTGGACACATTGGGCGGACGGGAAAAGATGACCGTTCCGGAAGCAAAGGGTTTCCTGAAGAAAATCATTTTCAGCCAGGACAGTATTTACCATTATCTGACGGCAGAGGATCAGAATAAGCTCAAAACCGCCCTGCCACAGGAATACCGTATCAATCCCGAGGTGGAGGCGACGGTAATGGACAGCCTGTTCCAGCATATGGAGGGAGTTCGAGAGGACCTTGACTATAAGGTAGCGGCAAATCTGATTAAGATCATGGCGCTGGCCGTGTTCAACCAGGATTCCCTGTATACGGACGCCCTGGAGGGTACGCTCAATAAAATCTATGAGTTGTTGTTTTCCTGTATTTTTAAAGAAAGCGGATGAAGAGCGCTTTTTTTTATCGCATAAAGTTAGATAATTCTAACTTTATGACGGTCACCCTTCTATTTCAGAGAGGAGTAAATTTATGAAGAAAAAAAGCATTGTGTCTAAAGAAAAAACGGGAATTGCACGGCTGTTTGAACTGGCTGGTCCCAAAAAGAAAAAGCTCCTTTTTGCCTGCCTGCTGTCTGTGCTCTCATCGGCCGCGCGTATGATCCCCTTTTTCACCATTTATAGTGTGATCCGGGAACTGCTGGCGAACTATGCCGTGCCCGCCGGCATGGATGTGCAAAGACTTTTTACACTGGCTGCGTACACCTTTGCCGCGGCGCTTGTGTACGGGGTCAGTGCGTTTTGTTCCTCGGCGCTCGCGCATAGCTCCGCCTACGACATTATCTACGAGCTGCGGGTTCAGATCATGAACAAACTGGGACGCATCCCTTCCGGCTTTTTCACCGGAACGACACAGGGGGCGATCAAGAAGACCATCTCCGATGACGCGGAGCAGATCGAGGTGTTCATTGCCCACCATATCACAGACATTGCGGCCGCCATTGCCACGCCGGTTTTTACGCTTATATACCTGTTTGTCATGGACTGGCGGCTGGCGCTGGTAACGCTGGTCCCCATTTTTGTTTCACTGTTTCTTCTGGGAGGCGGCCTGAAAAACCCGAAAGGCGCTCAGACGCAAAAGGATATGCACGACGCAAAAGAAAAAATGGAAGGCACCCTCGTGGAATATATCCATGGCATGCCCGTCATCAAGATATTCAACCGCACGCTGAGCGCTTTTGAGCAATTTGAACGGAACGTGTCCGCCTATGTGGGAAGTATAGAGAATACAACTTACCACTTTGCTCCTGCCATGGGCGCTTATTTCGCCTTTTTCGGCGCACAGCTCCTGTTTTTGCTTCCCGCAGGCCTGCTGCTTGCTTCCGGCGCATCTTCCTATTTGGATTTTCTCCCCCTTCTGCTCCTGTTTTTCCTTGTGGGCGGAGGACTCAAAGAGCCGCTGGAAAACATGATGCAGATGGTTCTCCACAGCAAGCGGATTTCCGAAGGCGTCGCGCGTATCGACAGGATCTTGCACCAACCCGAATTGGAGACCGCCGGCAACAGGGAACCCGACGCTTATGACATCACCTTTGAAAAGGTCTCCTTTTCTTACGGGGAGGATGGACTGCAGGCTGTCAAAAATATCAGCTTTCATCTGCCCCAGGGGAGCGTCAACGGCCTTGTCGGCCCTTCCGGAGGAGGCAAGTCCACGCTGGCGCAGCTCCTGCTGCGGTTTTATGAGCCGCAGGAAGGCAGCATCAAAATAGGAGGCGCGGATATCCGTGAAATCTCTCCGGAGCGGCTGACAAATCTTGTGTCATTTGTATTTCAGGACTCTTTTCTCTTTCACGACACCGTGGAGAACAACATACGCATGGGCGATAAGACCTCCTCGCATGAGGCAGTTGTAGAGGCAGCTAAGGGGGCAGGCATACATGATGTAATCATGGCGCTGCCTCAGGGCTACGACACGGTGATTGGAGAAAAGGCCGTATATTTATCCGGCGGGGAAAGACAGCGCATCGCCATTGCCCGGGTGTTTCTCAAGAACACACCCATTGTTGTCCTGGATGAAGCGACGGCTTATGCCGATGCCGAAAACGAGGCCAAAATCCAGCAGGCGTTTGCTGCGCTGGCGAAAGGCAAAACGGTTTTGATCATTGCCCACCGTCTTAAGTCGGTTGAAAACGCAGACCGCATACTGGTGCTGCACAACGGTAAGCTGCAGGGCGAAGGTACCCACCGGGAACTGCAGCGCGATTGCGCCCTGTACCGGAGTATGGTGGAGGCGAACGAACGGAGAAACCGCTGGACCATTCGGAAGGAGGCGTCTTTGGTATGAAAAAATTCAAAACCTGGTTCCATACAATCACTTTCGGAGAAACGAAAAAATATCTGCAGCTTACGCTTTGGAACTTTTTGGACAGCTTTGTCGTGACCGTTCCCTATGCGGTGATGCTGCTTGCCGTTTACCGGTTGCTGCTTCCGGTCGCGCAGCCCGGTTCGCCCCTGCCCCTCGACCGCCTCTGGGCATTGTGCGGCGTACTGCTTGCACAGACTGTCTTGTATTATTTTATTCGCAGACGGACCTATATCAACCTCTGCGTGGGGTTTGCACAGACAAGCAAAAACTCCCGGATCTCCATGGGCGAGCATCTTCGCACACTTTCCATGGGTTTCTTCAGTCGCCGGGACGCAGGCGACCTGTCCACCGTATTGCTTCGGGATTATGCCGAAGTGGAGAGCCTTGCTTCCGGTCTGATCCCACAGATTTCCGTGATTCTCGTCCGGTTCACTCTCTCTTTCATCGCCTTGTCGGCTTTTGACTGGCGCATGTTGCTGGCGGTCATTGCGGTAATCCCGCTGGCGCTGCCCTTTGCCTTTATCAGCTATCGGCGTATGGGTAGGGTCAGCCAATCGCTTCTCACCGTCCAACAAGAAGCCGCGTCCGGTATTCTGGAATACGTGGGGGGCATTCAGACGCTCAAGGCCTTCAATCAGTCGGGAGAGCATTTTGAAACGCTGAAACGGACCTTTGACGATCAGCGCAGGCACTCGGTGGGCATGGAGCTTGCGGCGGCCCCTATCGGCATGATCGGACGTTTTGTTCTCAATTGCGGCATTGGAACGGTGATGCTTGCAGGCGCGCTACTGCTTACAGGAGGAGGACTGCCGCCCTTTTACTACATTGCATTCCTGCTGATTTCCCTGAATATCTATGAGCCGGTCATGACGGTGTTTGGCTTTATCGCCGATTTTGCCCGCACCAATCGTTCCGCAGAGCGTATCAAGGAACTGAAAAACGAGCAGCCCTTACCAGAGCCTGAAATAAGCGGAGTTCCGGTAAGCACTGAGATTAGGTTCAGCGACGTATGCTTTTCCTATGGAGGAAAAGAGGTTTTGCACCATATCTCCCTGTGCTTCCCTGCAAGAAGCATAACGGCGCTTGTTGGCCCTTCCGGCTCGGGGAAGTCTACGATCACAAGGCTTGTGGCACGTTTCTGGGACGCCGATAGCGGGGAGATCACGCTGGGCGGCGTACCGGTCAGGCAGCTAAAAACGGACGACCTGCTTTCGCAAATCAGCATGGTTTTTCAGGATGTGTACCTGTTCCACGATACAATTGAAGCGAATATCCGCATGGGCAAGCCGGACGCCATGAAGAACGAAGTCATTGCAGCGGCGAAAACCGCGGCCTGCCATGACTTTATTTCCGCGCTGCCCCACGGGTATGATACCGTCGTCGGGGAGGGCGGCTCCACGCTTTCCGGCGGGGAAAAGCAGCGCATATCCATTGCGAGGGCACTGCTTAAAAATGCCCCTGTCGTTTTACTGGACGAGGCCACCGCCTCGCTGGACCCGGAAAACGAGGTGTATATCCAGCAGGCGCTCAGCGCACTGGTAGCGGAAAAAACGGTCATTGTGATTGCTCACAGGCTACAATCCATCTGCAACGCGGATCAGATTCTCGTGGTTGAGAACGGAGCAATCAACGAAGCAGGGACCCATGAGACCCTGTTGGAGAAAAACGGCTTATACGCTCGCCTTTGGAAAGAGCAAAGCAAGGCAGGCAATTGGAGTATCATCTGAATATCGGCATTGTGTCAATTGATGGGCTTGATATGCTCCTTTAAGGGGCATAGTCCATTTATGCGTAACATCTGCCTGAATTGGTTCATATTTCTCTAATGCAGCTTCAAAAGCTTTATCCAAAAATTTCAGGAAAAGTTTTCCGAGATATTGGAAAAAATTGTACTTAAAAAGCTTGACAACTCAAAAAGATAGATTATAATAATAGTAATGATTACTATTATTGAAAGGTTGTGAACCTATGGACAGGCGATCCAGCGCACAAAAGCGAATGATTGGAGATGTCCTCGCACAGATGGATCATCCGACTGCAGCTGAAGTATATGAAGAGATCCGAAAAGCCTATCCGCAGATCAGCCTTGGCACCGTATACCGTAATCTGGGACTGATGGCTGACGACGGGGAGATTTTGCGACTTTCTTTTTCGGGAGCGCCGGACCGGTTCGACCCGAATGCACATGAGCATTATCATGTGGCATGCAGCCATTGCGGCCGGATTTTTGACACAGATCACACCCTTCCATCCGGTCTTATCGAGGAAATTGACCGTGCGGTTGAAGCATGTACAGGAGTCCGGGTGGAGAACCGTGTGATGATGTTTAGCGGGATATGTGCGGCATGCCAATCCGCCCAACGGTCTTAAACTGTTTCATTAAAGGAGGATCCGGCATTTTTGCCGATCACTATAAAATTATCTTAGGATAAGGAGGAAAAAATATGTCACTTATTGGGAAAGAAGTAAACGATTTTAAGGTGAAGGCCTTTGTGGAGGGAGACTTCCGGGATGTCACCAGGGCGGACCTGCTGGGCAAATGGTCGGTTTTTGTGTTCTATCCGGCGGATTTTACCTTCGTGTGCCCCACCGAGCTGGGTGATCTGGCCGATCATTACGAGGAGTTCAAGAAAATCGGCTGCGAGGTCTATTCGGTGTCTACCGACAGCCACTTCGTGCACAAAGCATGGCACGACGCTTCCGACACCATCAAAAAGATCCGCTATCCCATGTTGGCCGACCCCACCGCCAAGCTTGCGCAGGATTTTGAGGTCTATATCGAGGAGGAGGGCATGGCGCTTCGCGGCAGTTTCGTGATCAACCCCGAAGCAAAGATCGTGTCCTATGAAGTCAACGACAACAGTATCGGCCGTGAGGCGTCAGAGCTGCTGCGCAAGGTGCAGGCCGCACAGTTTGTCGCGGAGCATGGCGATCAGGTTTGCCCGGCGAAATGGCGTCCCGGCGCACAGACCCTTAAGCCCAGCCTCGACCTGGTCGGGAAGCTGTAGGACCTTATGAAAGAGTTATATGATCTCATTATCATCGGCTCCGGCAGCGCTGGAATGACCGCAGGAATCTATGCTGGACGCTCAAAGCTCAAAACCCTTATCATCGAACGGGAACGGGCCGGCGGGCAGATCAAGATCACATCCGAGGTGGAAAATTATCCGGGCATCCTCCATATCTCGGGCGAGGAGCTCAGTCAGACCATGCGCAGACAGGCGGAAAACTTCGGTGTGAAATTCCTGCAGGCGGTGGTCGAGTCGGTGGATTTTACACAGGACATCAAAAAAATCCGGACTGTCGACGGCGAATATGAGGCACTGGCCGTGATTGTCGCCACCGGGGCCGTTCCGCGGAAGCTGGGCTTTGTCGGCGAAGAGGACTTCAGGGGGCGCGGCATCGGATACTGTGCCACCTGTGACGGTGAATTTTTTGCCGGCATGGATGTTTTCGTAGTCGGCGCGGGCTTCGCTGCGGCGGAAGAAGCGATTTTTCTGACGCGCTATGCCAGGAAGGTGACCGTCATCGCCCGTGAGCCGGAATTCACCTGCTCCAAAACCATTGCCGAACGGGTGCTGGCGCATCCCGGGATCGAGGTAAAATTTCACACGGAACTCCTGGAGGTGGGCGGCGATACGGTTCTCCGGTACGCGAAATTCATCGACAACCGGACCGGGCAGATCGGACGGTACGATGTGGCGCAACCGGACCAAACGTTTGGAGTATTCGTGTTTGTCGGATATATCCCACAGAGTGCCGAATACGCGCAACAGCTTCGGCTGGACGAACAGGGCTATATTCCAACCGATGAGAGCATGCGTACAAACGTGGACGGTGTATACGCGGCGGGGGACATCCGTCCGAAGGAGCTTCGCCAACTGGTCACCGCCGTTTCGGACGGCGCCATTGCGGCGACCAACGCCGAAAAATATATCGTCCGGAAGAGGGAATCCCTCGGGATATTGCATAATGAGGAGTCCGATGCCATACAGCCGGGGATTTCCTTTTTTGACCACGCGCTCAGGGAGCAGCTTGCCCCCATCCTGGAGAGATTTGAAAACCGGATCGGGTTACTGGCTGTTTTGGACGAAAGCAGCGATTTCAATGGGGAGCTCAAGGCGTTTTTATCCGAGTTTGCCGCGTTAACAGACAAGGTGCGGGTGGAATTTTTGCAAAAGGGCGAGGATGCGGCAAGAGAGAAGGCGATAAACGCCACTATCTTCCCGGCGCTTGCCATTCTGGGGCCAGACGGGGCCTACACCGGCATACAGTTTCACGGGATACCCGGAGGACACGAAATCAACTCCTTCATACTTGCCCTTTACAACGCCGCAGGGCCCGGCCAATCCGTCGGTGAGGATATGCTTGAAAGGATACGTACGGTGAAGAAGAAGGTCAACCTCAAAATCGGCGTTTCCCTCTCCTGTACACTCTGCCCCGATGTGGTGGCCGCATCGCAGCTGATGGCGCTGAAAAATCCGCTGATCGAGGCGGAAATGATCGATGTAGCGCGGTTCCCCGATTTTAAAAACCGGTATTCCATCATGAGCGTACCAGCCGTTGTGGTAAACGACCATAAGCTTTCCTTCGGCAAGAAGAGCCTGGAGGAGTTATTAAACTTGGCCGAGGGTTAATGATAGAGAGTTAAGGATAAAGCAAAGGATAAAGCAAAGGAAGGGCTTGATCCACGCTTCAGGAGGGAATATATGGAACCCGGATGCAATACAAAAATCGAAGACCCGTGGAGCCACAGGTCTTCGATTTTTGCCGTATTTCTTTAAATAAAGGACCGCAGGATCAGTTAAGTCCCATTTCCTTTGCTTTTGCGTTCACTTCATCGATCATTTTGCTTAAACCCTTCGCTTCAAATTCCTTTACGACAGAATCCCACATTTTATCCACGGGCTCCTTGCCGGACATGATTTTCAGGATGAAATCGGCAGGGAAAATCGTAAACTTGTCTTTCGTAGGCGTGGAGACATAGGTCAATTTCGGTTCGAAGTCAGGAATCTTGGTATTGCTCTTTACATAATCCATGTCGGTGATTGCAGCCTTCAGCACATCAGGGTCCATGGTGAAGTTGTTGATATTGTACTGGAACTGGTTGTCGTATTCCGCCAGGTTGATAAACTCGTCCATGCAGGGCTGCTTCTTCCTCAAGTCGTCAATGGGTGTAATGAGCTTGATTTGGTCTCCCTCTTTTGTATAATCAACGCCTTTCACGCCAAACCGGTATGCTTCCTTAATATCCGGCTGGAGCAAATAATCATAGAGACGCATAATCCTGTCCATTTTTTTATCATCCACCTTGGCGCTGAAATAGCTTTCCGACCAGAAGGTGCGGAATACGGGATGATATCTGTTTCCATCGGCAGCGGGGAAGTATTTGATCTGCTTCACGGATTCAAGGATAGGTTTGTCGGGGTAAAGCTTTTTCCACCGGCCCAGCACTTTATTGTTGAAGTTCAGATAGCTGACCTGGAGAAGAGCGGCTGCCTTGCCTGAAGCAAACTTGTCATAGCCCTCCTGTCCTTTGACAAGGGCAATATCCTTGTCGATAAGTCCCTGCTGATACATTTCCCTTGCGTTTTGCAGGGACGCCAATGAATTTTTGGAGAAAATGGCGGGGATATATTTCCCGTCCTCCTTGATCCATTTGAAATCGCTGCCGCTTCCGTCGCTGTTGGCTGCCGGGTTGCTGAACATATAGAAGAATCCGTCGATCTGCTTGACGTTAACTGCCGTCAGGCCGCCGATTTTCTTTCCTTCCGGGTCTTTCTTCACAATCGCCGCCAGCGTGGCCTTAAACTCATCCCAGGTTTCAGGCTCCTTGGTGATGCCCGCTTGCTGCGCCAGGTCCCAACGGTAGAACACAACCCGGTCGTGGGCGCAATAATCCAGGGAATCATACAAACCGCGCGGTACGCAGAACATTTTGCCATTTTCCTTCATTGCCTGGAAATCAGGATTGTTCAGATAGTTTTGCAGGGTAGGGTATTTGGAGAGGTCGTCGGGCAATGCCTTGACAACGCCTTGATTTACCCAGTTCCGATAATACTGGGTGCCTATGGCGTCAATGGAGAAGGCGTCCGGCAGTTGGTCCGAAGCAGCCCACATCTGTATTTTCTGGGTATAGTCGTCCCAGGTGATGTTGATGGGCTTGATGGTAATGTTCAAATCCTTGTAAAGCTTCTGGATAAACTGGTCCTGGCTTGCATTGGCCAGCTGGGAATCAATATCCCACATGGCAATGCTGATTTCCATTTTGTCCTTCAAGGCGTCGGCATCCTCAGACTTTGCAGCCGTGGCGGTGCTGCCCGAAGTTTCTCCAACCACCGCAGCCGTGGTTTCCGACGGGCTGTTGGAATTTTGGCCGCATCCTGCCAGCAGTACTGTTGCGAACACGATGGCAAGTGCGATGGCCAGCAGGCTTTTCACTTTTTTCATCAGGAACTCCCCCTTATTGTTTATTTTTATTTAGAGCATTTGGTACTACAACGTAAACTTCATTAATTTATCGGCATTCATGCGCTTTTCAGGAATATCGCAAATGCTTTAATGCGCTATTTCTGAAAGGATAATTTGGTTGTTTACGCCGTAGTATTGACTAAATGCCTCAAACCATAGTATTTACTCTTTCAGCGAGCCTATCATGATCCCTTTGACAAAATGCTTCTGCAGGAAGGGATACACGCAGAGGATAGGGATGGCGGAGATTACGATGGTCGCCATCTGGGTCGTCTGTATATAAATGCTGCTTTGTCCGTCAATAACAGCCTGGGCGGAGGAGCTGAGCTGCGTGTTGAAATTGATCAGCATTTCTCTCAAAAAGATCTGTAACGGATATTTTGAAGTCTCACTGATGAAAATCAGCGCGTACCACCAGTCATTCCAGCGGTCCACTGCATAAAACAGGGCAAAGGTGGCGATAAAGGGCTTTGAAATAGGAAGGATGATTTTTACAAGAATGTACAAATCATTGGCGCCATCGATTTTTGCCGACTCCTCAATGCTTTCCGGGATGGTTACAAAATAATTCTTCATTATGATCAGGTACGTCGTTGTGATGCCTGTGGGAATAATCATGGAGAAGAGGCTGTTCACCAGGCCCAGGGACTTGATGACAAGATAATAGGGGATCAACCCTCCGTTGCAGAACATGGTGAATAAAACTCCCGCCAGGATCAGGTTCCTTCCCGGCATTCCCTTCTTGGACAGCGCATAGGCCCCGGTGACCGAAAGCAGCATGTTGAAAGCCACGCCCACAAGGGTGACGAACACCGATACGCCGAAGGAGTTGAAAAAGGTTTTTTCCTGCAATAAGTTCATATAGCCGGTGAGGTCAAAGCCATACGGCAAAATATACAGGGGATGCCGGGCCAGTGCCTCGATGCTTCCGAAGGATACGATGACGACATTATAAAAGGGAAACAGCGTCACAGCCGCCATGGCAGACAGCAGCAAAAACATCATAACGTTTACCGTCTTGTCCGTCTGTTTCCGGTAAATACCTTGTGCTGGCATTTTAACAAATCCTTTCGCTGTGCGCAAGGCACAAAAGTGAGGGTCTCAATCTTAAAACAAGCCTTGCTCTCCTGATTTCTTCACGACATAATTTGCTATAAAGATCATGAACAAATTGACAATGGATTTCAAAGAGCCCAAGGCTGTCATGTAGCCGAAATCCGCTCCTGTTGTAAAGGTCGTGCGGTATATGTAGGTGTCAATCGTATCTGCCACATCATAAACCGGCGCGCTGTACAGGTTGAAGATCTGGTCAAAGCTGGAGCCTACATTCAGCATCTGCCCGATGGTAAGGATGAGCATGATGGCTACGGTTGGCCTTATTCCGGGCCAGGTGATATGGATGATCTTTTGCCACCTGCCTGCGCCGTCGATGGAAGATGCTTCGTACAACTCTCCGTTTATATTTGCCATGGCGGCAATATAGATGATGGAATCCCAGCCCGCCTCCTTCCAAATGTGTGTGATGTAGAGGATGGGTCTGAAGGTCGAAGGACTTGACAAAAAACTAATGGTATTGCCGCTCAGGGAATGAATAATCTGATTGACGACGCCATTTTCACCCAATATGTTGGTGATGATGCCCGCCAGAACTACCCACGAGATGAAATGGGGAAAGGTCAGCACGGTCTGGAAAAACTTTTTTGAGCCTTTCCTTGTTAATTCATTCAACAAGATGGCGATAATCACAGGCATTGGGAAATGGAACGCAAGCTTTCCCAGACTGATGATGATTGTATTCTTAAAGGCGGCAAGGAATTGAAAATCCGAAAGAATGTCTTTATAATGGGTGATCCCGATCCAGGGACTGCCAAGGATGCCCTTGCTATAGTTAAATGTCTTGAATGCAAGGGTCAGCCCATACATGGGCGCGTAACTGAATAGAAGGTACCAGGCAACTACCGGTATTAGCATGAAATAAAAATAGCGATAGTACCAAATATTGGCCGCAAGCCTGGACCTTTGGCTTATGCCCCTGCCTTTTACCGAGGATGCCTTCAGCATGATGTCCTCCCTTTACTCCTTGATCTTTCTGTTTCCAAGGATTTTACAGTTTCCATTATACTGGAGTTTTTAAGAAAGGAGTATGGAAAAAACAGACGGCTGAAGGGTGTTTTTTTGATTTCTCTCTCTGCTTTTCGGTGAAAATTCCGGCAGGGACCTCTTTCATACCAAAAAAGTGTAGAAAAGTACATAGGAGTGTTAAGAAAATTATATGGAACAGCTCATGGTTCACCCGTTTCGATACTGGCTTGGCGTTTTTCCCGTAGCTTTTTTGAATATCCGTGTAAAATAAAAATAATCGTTGTAGCCTGCCTTCTCACTGATCTGCTGCACCGACAGCCTGGTTTCCCTGAGAAGCCTGGAGGCGTAGTCCAATCTCAGCTTCGTAAGATACTCGATCAAGTTCTGACCCACTTCTTTTTTAAAGACACGGCTGATGTAGTTGGGATTGATAAAAAACTTGGTAGACAGGCTTTGTACCGATATTTCCTTGTTGAAGCTGGAATTCACATAGTCAATGAGCTCCTTCACCGTCTCGTTCCGTACCTCGCCGGAAAACAGGTTTTGCCGGACCCCGATGCTGTCCAGGATAAGCCTCTCAAGAGAATCAAGCATTGCCCCGATGTTTTCAAAAGCGCCGGCTAATTGCTCAAAGCTTTCAATATAAACCTCATTACCGGCTTCAATATATTCAAACACATAAGAAACCGCCATGGTATAAACCTGATGGGCAGCTTTGATACCGTATATCCTTTCTTCAAACAAAGACTTCATTTGCCGGATAATGTCGGAAATGGCTGTGATGTCCTTGTCGGATACGGCTGTCTTAAGCTTTTTCAAAAGCTCGTTCAACGGGTGTATAGGAATGTCCCTGGCCTCGAAGAAACCTGTTTTTCCGGTAATAAAGTAATCATAGCAGCAGCATACGGCCTCAGAAATGGCTTCTTTAAGCTTTGACGCATCGCTCACCGGCCTTCCCGCGCCAATGCTGATAATATCTTCCGAAAGCTGCTTTTCCAGAAAACGTTTTTTATCGGTGGGAAGCTCATCCTGAACGAGATACAGCTTTTTTAAGGCGCCAACCCGCAAAGCCGCATATTGTGCACCCTCCCACAGCTCCAGGGTTCCTCTGCCGATGGATGCCAATACTGAAAGCCTGCCTGCCGCCGCATCCAGTCCATAATCCTTCAATTGCCTCAGCAGGGCGGTAGTATCTCCATCATCGGCTTCCTCAATCAATTCCAGAATATCCGGCCGCGCGCTTTCCCTTTTCTTTTTCAGCCGGGCGGCAGCCTTGTCCAAACTATTTTTGATTTCCGTATCGTCAAAAGGCTTCAAGCAATAGCCTATGGCACCGAAACTCATGGCCTTCTGCACATAAGCAAACTCTGCATACCCGCTGGCGATGATGAACAATACGTCCAACCTGAGATCGTTGACCTTCTTTATCATTTCCAGGCCGTTCATATCCGGCATCCTTATGTCGGTCAGCACAATGTCGGGAGCCAGTTCCAAAATCATTTGCAAGGCTTCGATCCCGTTATAGGCCGCACCGATAATCTTATATCCGCAGGCTTCCCAGTCGATAATGGTTTTCAGGCTTTCCAGCACCCATGCTTCATCGTCTGCCAGCAGTACTTTATACATCTGTCTGCCTCCTTGCCGGAATATGAATTATGACTTCCGTTCCATCATTCCCTTTGCTGATCACTTCAATACCAAAGCTGTCGCCGTAGATCAGCTTCAACCGGTTATTCACATTAACCATGCCGATCCCCGGGTCTTCGGGAGTATTCTCCGGGGAAGCGGACAGGTCCGCTGTAATTTTTTCAAGCTTTTCCCCGCTGATTCCCACGCCATTGTCCTTTATCCTTATTACGAGCTCTCTGTCCGGCAGTATGTCGCACAGGATGTTAAGATTCCCTTTGCGGCTTGTGGGCTCCAGCCCGTGATAAATAGCGTTTTCAACCAAAGGCTGAAGGATCATTTTCGGCACCATGCATTCCAGTGCCTCGGGGTTCAAATGGTACTCCACGTCAAACCGGTTTTGAAACCGCATTTGCTGGATCATTAGGTAGGATTTGACGATTTCGATCTCCTCCCGCAGATATACATCTTCGGTACCCTTCACACTATAGCGGAATATAAGGCTCAAAGCCCGGGTGGTCTCCTTGATCTCCTCCATCCTTTGGGAGGAGGCCATCCCCCGGATGGATTCCAGGGTATTATAGAGGAAATGGGGGTTGATCTGGCTTTGGAGGAAGGCCAGCTCCGATTGCTTTTTTTTCAGCTCAATCTCATAAAGCCTTGTATTGGAATCCAAAAGCCTGTGGGTAAGCCCGTCGATTTCATCCAGCATGCTGTTGAATTCATTGGCTACCACCGATATTTCCTGGTTCCCGGCCAGGGAGACCCTCTTCTTCAGGCTTTTAAGATTGCCCGACCGGATTTCCCGCATGAAATTCATCAGCTCTTTCAGCGGAGAAACAATATTTTTAATCATAATCGACAGCGGGACCGAGATAAAGAGAAACGCGACGGCAAACACGACCAGGCTGTTGCGCTGGATTTCCGAAAGCTCGGCGTAAAGCTCTTTTACCGGGACGATGGTAACGATTTTTCCGCTGATTTCAGGCAGTTCGAATACCTGGACAATGTTCTTTTTTTCGTTGATATCCTTTATGACAGGGTCAAACCCGTTCATGTCGATATTCTTGAAAAGGTCGTTTTCTGTCAGATAGACAAGCTTGTTGTCCGAAAAGATCCGCCCGTTCTTATCCACCAGATACAGGCTGGTCCCCGAGAGCTTGGGCAGCCGGTTGATCTGCTCGTAGATGGCTCCCACGTCAACAACGGCGCAGACAAAGCCGATTTTTTCCCCGTTCCGTCTTTCCTGATCGATGGAAAAGATATTCACACCGAATAAGAAGCAGCTCTCGGTAGTATCATAATCGATTTGCCTGAATTCACTGCAATAGATTTTTCCGTCCTGGGGGATCATGTCCCGGAACTGCAGCACATAGGGGTTTCCGCCTCTTAAGGAGATATTGCTGTTGTTTCCGCCCACGATGGAGATATCGATCAAATCACTTTTTACATTTTTCACAATGTCCATGATGCTGGATATTTTTTTGTTTAAATCCAGGATGTTATACTGCTCGGTCTCCATCATGAAATCCTGCACGGTGCGGTCATATCCCACATTTGTGATCAGCGTACAGATTTCTTTATAATTGGCGGATATATTTTGCTTCAACTGATAGACCATGTCCTTCGTATACTGGATGTTTCTTTTGACAATGATGTCGGAAATACGGGAATAGGTAACGATGGATATGGTGATAATCGCCAGTATGACCATACCCGAAATGATTAATTGTTGGATGCTGATGGGCAGATTCCGTAAAAATTTCATACCAATCCTTGTTTTTGCTTTTGCTGATGATAATGATTCTATACTTATCTTAAAAGCAATTCAACCTTTTTTTACGGCGTATTTTTTTAACAATATTTAAATATCTTCCGGTATTATTCTGTAGTATTATGTAGTTGTAAATACAAATGTGCTGACAGGAAAAGGAAAAGATACTTATGAGAAAAAGGAGAAAAGTCCGGAAGAGACTTTATATGGTAATAGCCTTTCTAGTGATCTCACTAAGCATATTTTTGGCAAAAATCCTGCAGGATGGCTCTGCAGATGCGCTTAACCTCCCGGTAATGAGGCATGAGGATGCCGCCTCCGATACGAATCCGGAGAAGAGGCCGGTTGTCTGCCTGGACCCGGGCCATGGCGGGCACGATGTAGGCGGCGAGGGCAAGGGCATCTTTGAAAAGGATGTCAATTTGAAGATAGGACTTCAAGTAGGCAAGCTCCTCGAAAAAAATGACTATACCATCCTATATACAAGGACGACGGATAAAGCCAATGGAGATACCCAAAAGGAAGATGTCCGGGCCAGATGCGATATCTCAAATAATGCGGGCGCCGATATTTACGTTTCTCTCCACTGCAATATCGACAAAGCCAGCGCAAAATCCAGGGGGGTAGAGCTCTGGTGCAGGTTCCCCAACCAAAAAGGGGAGGAACTTGCAAAAAGTTTGGACAAGCAGCTGGCACAAGTAGGTTATACCAAGGACCGAGGGCTTAGGTATGAATCCGACGGCGGATTATATGTTCTGCAGAATACCAAAGCAGTGGCGGCATTGGTGGAATTGGGCTTTTTGAGCAATGCGGAAGACCGCGCCTTTCTCAATTCGGAGCAGGGTCAGGCAAAATGCGCGGCGGCAATAGCCAAGGGGATTGAAGAGTATATTAATGCAAATTTTCATCAGAAGAAATAGGATGGATGCGGGACACCTGCCATACCTTCATACATTATTTTGTAAGCTTGACTTGTGCGTAGATATCCTTTACAGTAGAGAGTATTATACTGAATCAGGATACGATTATGAGTAATGGCAGGCACTTATGCTTATATGATTTGCCAATCTTTTCAGGGATAGCGAAAAATACTTTCCCCAGGATTTGCCATGCTGCAGGCAAGCAATATAAGAAAAAGGGAGAGTTTCTTTTTCATCAAGGGGATCCTGCGGATACGATTTATATTATAAAAGAAGGCAGCTTCAAATTAGTCCGGGTCAATAAAAATGGCGACGAAGCCATTGTCCGGATTGTCGGGAAAGGCGAAACCATGGGGGAAACCTCCTTGTTCAGGGAGAATATATTTTCTCCGTTTTCCGCCATAGCCCTTGAAGATACGAAGGTCTGCAGTATTGACCATAAATCCTTTGAAAATATTATAAAAAGCGAACCGTCCATTGCGCTGCAGATGATTAAGAATCTGGGCAACCGTTTATACGATACCTGGGAGCAGATGGCAGAGTCAAACAGGCAAACGATCCAGGAAAAGGTTCTAAGCCTGCTGGTCAGATTGGCCGCAGAGCATGGCGAGTCTTGCGAGGAAGGGACGGTCCTCAGGATTTCGCTGACCCAGCAGGATATTGCAGCTGCCGTCGGAGCATCCAGGGTTATGGTTTCACAGGTCCTGGGAGAACTCATCGCCGGGAATTATATCGTAAGGCATAAGAAATCTTATATAGTAAGGGACAAATGTTTTTAAGCAATTGTAAAATATTTAACAGACAACCTCTCGGAAGAATAATAAAATGAGGGTAAATATTTTAATGAGAGGTGTAAAAACATGAGTCATGCAATCTTATCGGACGAGATGAAGAAAATCATATCGGAGTCTCCCTTCGTAGCAATCGCTTCCATTTCCGGGGAAGGCGCCCCGCATCTAATCATCGTGGGCAAGGCAAAGGAAATCAGGGATGAAAACGTTCTGGTTTTTGGCGTATACAAGATGGATACTACCCAAAGCAATATATCGGAAACAGGGCTATTGCAGGTGGCAGTTGCATCGGGAAAGGCAGGCTACCGTTTCACCGGGAAGGCATGTGTCCAGGGCTCCGAGGTGCTCCTTTCCGTTGAAAAAGCCGAGTCGCTGCTATGATTTGACCTTATCGCCAGGGATATGCAGAATTGCCCCGGCAGTTCGGAAATATGATTGACAGTAATTTACATAAACCATATAATCAAATTGGCAACTGATTTCGATTCTTATCAAGAGCAGCTTAGAGAACGGCTCCGCGATGCTGCAGCAGCCTGCTCCGTGCAAGGTGCTAATTCCGGCAGGCATCTATATGTCTGGGAGATAAGACTTTTTAAAAATGCAGGTAGTCTTCCTGCGTGTCAAAATAATAATCCGTTATCCGCTTTAGAGGAAATTCCAGTTTTGTGAAGAATATTATTATTAACTGCTAATCTTTCAGAGAGGGATTGGTAGATTATTGCTTTTGAGCAATTTATAAACATGGACAATGGGAGAGGACTTTCATACAATGACATTGGATGCGAGTTTCCGGAATTCTATTTTTTGAACAACGTCACAGTCTCCTCCTCTAAGGTGGGGCCGATTGCAATCCCCAACAGACGTTGTTCAAACGCCACGGTAAGGCGTGGCGTACGAAGTGTAGCGTAGGGCGAATTCATTTCACCCACAGCGAGGGGGTATGGGGGCATGCTCCCATTGGAAATTGAAAGGAGAAAGTATGGGCTTTTTGTTACTTTTTATTTTTGCTTTTGCTATCATCTGGTATTTTTTTGGAGCCGCTAATTCAAAGAAAAAGAAGGCGGATTGGACGCAAAGTACCGGAGAGGATGAAGAATTTGCTGAAAGGCAAAGGCAAAGCAACTTTATCCCAATGGACATATCAAACGATCATTTTCATGTTCATGACCACCATCAGGATAATGGGATGGACTATAACGGGAACCTGTTTGATAGTACAGGCAGCTACGATAGCGGCAGCGACTTCGGTAATGACTTCAGTGATGGCTCAGCCGGCGGCGGCGGTGACTCGGGCGGTGGTGGAAGCAGCGGAGATATTTAACCGTCAATCCGGTACTATCATGTGGAAAAGATTATTTTAAAATGACTGTATAAGTCATTTTTTATTTGCGGATTTTTCCCTCTTCCCTGAGCCGAGCGAAGAGCGGATTACGGCAAGTATTATCTTACGTCGGAGCATATGGGTCGGATTACTTTATATTACTTGGTTAGAACAATTTCATAGAAAAAGATACAGGACGGCAACCCCTTTAAATAGGTTTGTAAAGCTCTGAACCTTACCGCCCGGGACCTTACCCCCCTTCAAGGTTTCCCCCGAAGTTGGATCGAACCGCTCGACATTCAATTCACCCTTTGCGCCTGTCAGGACAACAATGGCCATATTCTCAGAAAAATTACTGCTGTCCAAGGGGCAGAAGATGATGGTGCTTGTTTTTATCAATCATGTCTTTTTTTATCAGTGCCCATTGGAAATAACTCCAATAGTAAAGCAAACAAATCGATAAAGAGTATAATTGATCCTTCCTCCCGATGTAATTAAACTGTAAATGTAATCCATACAAATACAAATTAAACAGAAAGGAAGGTTTTGCATTTTGTTGAAACGTGTTAGAAAAGCTTCAATCAAACGGCTCCTTGGAATGGTTTTAGCTGTTTCGGTATTTTCAACCATCCTTATCACCGGCGGACAAGCCTCTTCCTTAAGGGAGAGAGCCCAGGTAGCGGCTGCGGACAAAGTATCGTATGCGGCTGTAGTGAATTCCAATTGGGTTGAGATTTGTTTGAAAAATAACAAATACAACAATTCGAATGTCACCAATACGTCTTATTACTCTATTACCAGCACAGACGACCCTGATTTTGCCACTGCGGTGAACCCGTCCCTGGTGCAGTACAGATACCGGGGTGAAGAAGCGCCGTATAATCTTACCTGGGATCAGGACAACGGTGACATCAACGTCTATTACAGGGCATATCTCAAGCTGCCTTCGGGAAAGGTCCTGAAGGAAGGCAGGAATTATACGGTTGCCATCAATGCCGCCGTGGTGGCAGCAGGGCCTTTCAGCTTCAAATTTGACACGGCCAAGGTGAACTATGTAATCCATTCAAACCAGGTGGGCTACCGCCCCGGCAACATAAAAACAGCCTTTATGGACCTGTGGACCGGACAGGGATACGTGGATTTCGGAGGATACACCACGTTCCAGGTCATCAACGAAGGCAGCGGACAGACGGTATATACCGGAAGCGTGGTGCTTTCGTCCGCCAACAACCGGTGGACCTTCAGCAATATTTATTCCATGGATTTCACTTCATTGACTACGCCGGGTACATACCACATTTATGTGCCGGGGGTGGGAATATCCTATCCCTTTAAAATCGACGACAGTATCTATTCCGATTCTATCGGATACACGGCTATCCGAGGGTTGTTCATGCAGAGAGACGGCGACCATGGGTTGGACAATACCAATCTCACCCATTGGAACCGACCTGCCGCCCATCTTGACGACGCCATCGACGAGTTGACGGGACAGCGTGTGGACCTTGTCGGCGGGCATATGGACGCGGGAGACCGGGGGAAGTATCCGACCAATAATTCCCGGGTATCTGCCACAATGCTTGCTGCGGCGAGGTTGTTCCCCGACAAGGTCACGGCCCTGGGTGAAACTCTCCAGATACCGGAGTCGGGCAACGGCTGTCCGGATTATCTTGATGAGCTGGTCTATGAAATGGACTATTTGTATAAAGCAGTAATCAATACAGCGTCCAACGGTGCGATGCCGTCGTGGCTGAGACCGTCCAACGGCGGATATGAGCAATGGAAGCCCCTGGAGGGAGTTACCGGGCGGGTTTTCTTTGACGTAACCAATGGGCCTATGGCATCCCAGACGTTATGGGCTGCCGGCGCGCTGGCAATGGCATACAATACTCCCATTATGCAGCAGTACTATCCCGACAGGTGTTCCCGGTATCTGACGGCTGCACAAAAGGCATACAACGGGTTTAAAGCATGTCTGGCAAGCGGGAGCCTGAAAGAAAATACCGACGGGTATGATACCAATACGGAAGGGACTCCCCATACCTGGTCCGATGAGATGATGTTTGCCGCAGCAAACCTCCTGCAGGCAACAGGCAACCAGAGTGAGTATTTACACTGGCTGAACGATGAGATGCCCACAGCCCCCAACAACTATGACTCTTTCAAGCGTTGGAACTGGGATATGAACGGAGTCTGGCCCTTTGCCTTTATGGCGCTTTATTACAATACCAACGCGAGTGTGACGCAGGCTAAAAAGGATTGGGCATACAATGGGTTAATGGATTTCGCCGATTCCGAAATGGATCATGAAACACCTTTTGGCGGTCCTACACAGGATGAGGGCTACCCCAATCTCATCGGCTGGAGCTTCGTCTGGGAAAAAATGATCCCGGTGGTGCTTGGCTATGGTATAACAGGGAACGCCTCGTATTTGAACCGTATCCAAACCACCTGGAACTATGTGCTGGGGGCTAACGCCGCAAGTAAACCGTTTATCACCGGTTTGGGAGATCCGCAGAGAGAAGACCGGTATTTTGTCCATGAACTGAACCAGGTTCAATATGCCGCTTACAAGCAAGGCAGCGGCGGATGGGCCGAACCGCCGCCGGGCATTCCCACCGCCGATCTGCAGGTATACGGCTGGCCATGGTGGTATGATGACGCGCATAACAGCGTTGCAAAATACGAATTATATCCCCAGTCACATCCGGTGATGTACTCTTTTATGGACAGCTGGAATACAAACAACGAGTTTATAATACCGCAGATAGCCAGTCAGGCAATCGCCGTACTGCCGATGCTTTCAAGTACACCTTGGACACCGCCGCCTACGACACCATCACCCACTCCTACTCCGACACCGGTTCCTACGACACCGCCGCCTACGACACCATCGCCTACGCCTACTCCGACACCGGTCCCTACGACTCCGCCGCCAACCGCATCACCCACTCCGACGGCGACACCGGGAGAATACACCAGCGTGAATATCGGAACCTGCAGCAGTGGCAGCACCAATGAAGCCAGTGGCAAGATAACGGTAGGTGTAAATTCATCCTATTATATGTGGGGAGACAATGACGCCTTCCGGTATGTTTACCGTGACAACCTATCGGGGGATAAGACAATTATTGCAAAGATAGACAGCTTTACATCCTCTCTCGGCGACTCAAGGGCGGGGATCATGCTGCGGAAAAGTACGGCGGCAAATTCCAATAATTTTGCCATCCTGCTGACCAATGGCGGTTCAGTAATCGCACAATACAGGAGCAGCACCTGGACCATCAACAAATACACCGGCGCCGGAACAGCGCCAAAATGGCTGAAGCTGGTCAAGACAGGCACGACAGTTTATGCCTATACCTCCGGCGACGGCTCCTCCTGGACCCAGGCAGCAAGCCAGGATATGGGTTCCGGCGGCTTATCGGATACCTTCACGGCAGGGCTTTGCGTGGCTTCCGGCGCTTCGGACAAGAATGCTTCGGCAAGCTTCAGCAATGTGACATGGCCGGGGGAGGGGACACCGGCACCGTCACCCACACCAACGGCATCGCCAACCCCGGGACCGGGGGGGTATGTCAGTGCGGACATTGGAACCTGCAGCAGCGGCAGTACAAGTGAGGCGGGCGGAATAACAACGGTAGGAGTAAATTCCTCCTATTATATGTGGGGTGACAATGACGCTTTCCGCTATGTATACCGTGACAACCTATCAGGGGATAAGACAATCATTGCAAAAGTGGACAGCTTTACGTCTTCCCATGGTGATGCAAGGGCGGGGATCATGCTGCGGAAAAATACGGCGGCAAATTCCAACAATTTTGCCATCCTGCTGACCAATGGCGGCTCGGTAATCGCGCAATACAGGAACAGTACCTGGACCGTCAACAAATACACCGGCGCCGGAACAGCGCCAAAATGGCTTAAGCTGGTCAAGACAGGCACGATGATTTATGCCTATACCTCCGCCGACGGCTCCTCCTGGACCCAGGCAGCAAGTCAGGATATGAGCTCGGGCGCACTGTCGGATACCTTCACAGCAGGGCTTTGTGTTGCCTCCGGCTCCTCAGACCGGAATGCTTCGGCAAGTTTCAGCAATGTGACATGGCCTTAAAAGGAATAAGTGAAAAATAAGCCGGGGGAAGCAATTTTCCCCGGCTTATTTTTTTATCCGATGATTTCGGCGGAGCAACCCCTTTTTAATCCAAATTTAATGTCGGATGAACAGTTGCTTAACGAAGTATTGATAAAATGAGAAAGGCGCGGTGTGGTTTTGTGCCGGATGTTGTGCGCATCATGGGAAATTTACCCTGGTCCGGGAGAACGAAAAATTGTCTTGACATGCAGTAGCATTATAAGTAGTATGAATTACAGAAGGAGCAGGGATTATGTTAAACCTTTTGATCGTTGAAGATAATGACCTTGAAAGGGAGTTTCTGAAGAACTATATTGACTGGGACCTTCTGGGGATCCGTGTGGTTGATACGGCCTATAACGGACAGGACGGCATTGAAAAAACGAAAGCAAGCAAGCCGGACATCATTTTAAGCGACATCAAGATGCCTGTCATGGACGGAATTGCCATGGCCAAAGCCGTTAAAAGCCTTTATCCCTCCATCCGGTTTATTTTTCAAAGCGGTTATGAGGATGTTGCCTTATTAAAGGAAGCCATTGAATTGCAGGCCCATGATTATATCCTAAAGCCGCTGAATCCCGACGAACTGATCAAAACAGTGAAAAGAGCGGCGGCAGCGCTGATCGATGAAAAGCTGGCAAGTCTGGAGACCAGCAAAATCAAAGGGCAATACCTGGAGAACCTTCCGCTGCTCAAGGATAAGTTTCTTGAAAACCTGATCCTGAAAGAAAGAGATCAAAGTGAAGAAATCCTGCTGTATAACCAGGCCGGCAGCCTGAAATTCAGGATTCCCGGCCAATACAGGCTGGCGCTTTTGCACCTTGATTTCAGCAATACCGATATTTTCGGAATATCCCTGAAAACCGACGAAATCGTCAGGGGTTTAAAAATACAATGTGAAAATGAAAACGTGGAAATATTCAAATTCGAACAGAATAAAATTGTATTCCTGATGCATTCGCTTTCCGACGATGGGGATAAGGACGGGGTGCTGATCAAGTCTGTCAGGGCCGAAGCCGAAGTGCTTAAGGATCAGTACAATTTCCAGTATATTATCGGCTTAAGCGCAAAAGCATCGAAGCTTACGGAGATATACGGCCTTTTCAAGCAATGCTGGCTCGCAACGGATAAAAAGACGGAAACGGGCTACGGCCGTATCATACAGTTTGAGGATTCCGCTGCAGAGCAGGGAGCTGTGAAGGATTCCGGCAAGGATCAAATAAAAGAGGCCGTAAAAAAGATTTCGGGCAGGATTGTCGCCGGAGAAGCGGAGGAAGATTGGGGGAATGAGCTGGTAAAAATGCTCTCCTCCATCGCAAACTTGAGGCTTGATGGCTACCAAAGCGCCTTTTTGGGGCTTTTTGCCTCTTTGTCGGAGGTCATTGAAAATCTGGGCGAAGGTTTCGAAAAAATCACGGAAGATAAACTGGAGATCTTCAACCATATCATAAATATCCGGACGATCCCCGACCTCATCCTTTATTCCAATAAAATGCTGAATTCCTTTGTCACCACCTTCGAAAAAAGGAAAATCAACAAAGACGACCATGTGGTCAACGAGATACTCACTATTTTGAACAAGGAATATGACCGTCCCATCACGCTCACCTACCTGTCGGACAGGGTCTATTTAAGCCCCAATTATCTCAGGGTGCTGTTCAAGGAGAAAATGAACATCAGCATCCAGGATTACCTCACGGATATCAGGATATCCAGGGCAAAGGAATTATTAAAGGACAACCGGCACAAAATCCATGAAATCGGAAAAATGGTGGGATACGGAAACGATACCTATTTCAATATCGTTTTTAAAAACCATGTAAATCTTACTCCGGGGGAGTATCGAAGCAAGCATCTTTTCAGCGCGGTGAAAATATAGCCACCCATAAAAGGGGAATGATGATGTGAAGACAGTGGGCGAACTGAAAATCAAATTTTTTTACAAGGTGTCCGCATTCCTGGTCGCAATCATTCTTTCATGCTCGCTGGCGATAACGCTGGTGTACTATTACAGGCTTAATACCGTCATGTCCAAGCAGAATATGGATTTTATCCATTCTACAAGCCAACAGACAAAAAGCAATATTCTGAATCTGATGAAAAGTTATGAACTGATCGCCGGCAATATCTACTCCGACAATACGGTCCAGACCTATCTGAAGTATGACTATGACGGCGGGATAGACTATTCGGTCTATTCAAAAATGAATGTCATCAACCATACCTTCGACGGCATAAGAAACAACAACAATCAGATATCAAAATTGTGCCTGTATAAGCTGAATCCCGGGCTCATCGTTGACGGCAGGAACATTCTGGACAGCAAGGATTTTATAAGGCAGGAGCTGCTGGAGGCCGCCATCGCGGCCAAGGGCAGGAGCCTCTGGACCGCTTTTGGCGACAGCGGCAAGAATTTCAATATCTCGCTGCTGAAATATATTAATGTGATGAACCCCGGCGGGGTGCTGCAGATCCAGGTGAAGGAGCAGAGCTTTTACGACCTCTACAAGTCCCAGGCAGCCTCCCAAAACCTGCTTTTCATTACGGACGGCAATTTTAAGGTCATCAGCTCGAACCAGAGGAATGATGTGGGGAAGGAAGTGCCGGACGCCATAAAAAAATACCTTATGGACGACGTCAGCACCGGGAAAATCATCTTCAATAAAAACCCTTATTACGTTTATGCCGAAAAGATCACGGGAGATTGGTCCCTGGTGCTCCTGTACAACTCCTTTGAAGTCGAAAAAGAGAAGAAGTTCATGGTTTATTACATAGTGACCTTCACGGGCATACTTATCCTGTCTGCAATAATTTTCTCGCTGTTCTTTGCAAGGCGGTACGCAACGCAAGTGGATAAGCTGCTCCTGAAAATCAGGGAAATTGAAACGGGGAATCTGGATATCCGGCCTACGGTGAAAAAAGTCAACGAGTTTTACCTTCTGGACAATACCTTGTGTGTCATGGCCCACAGTATCAAAAATCTGAAAACGGAGATATACCAGGCGGTAAAACAAAAAGAGGAAAGCGACATAAAATTTTTGCAAATGCAGATGAACCCACATTTTCTGTATAACCTTCTTTCCGCCATCCGTTGGATTTCGCTGAAAAACAAACAGCCGGAAATCATCTACATTATCGACCATTTGAGCAATTTTTACAGGATTGCCCTCAGCAAGGGCAATGAGATCGTCAACATCGAAGCGGAAATCAACCTCATCAACAGCTATGTAGCGCTGCAAAACCTCTGCTATAAGGATCAGATCAAGATGGAGGTAAATCTTTCCGATGAGCTGGCCGGCTTCATGATCTGCAAGATGACTTTGCAGCCTTTTGTTGAAAACAGCATCGTGCACGGAAGGATCCAGGACCGTATATTGAATATTTCCATCGATATCAGCAAACAGGACGAAGCGGTAAAAATAAGGATCGAGGATGATGGAGCCGGTGTCAGCGAAGATTATTTGAATTACATCCGGACGCTGGACTCCAAAAATATTTTCACAGAAAGCGCCAGCTACGGCATTACGAACACACTGGCAAGACTGAGCCTCTTCTACGGCAGCAGGATCAAAATAAGCGCCGCCCGGAAGAATCCGGGCACCCTCTTTGTACTGGTTATCGATACCAAAAAGCTGTGATATCCATCACAAGTTTTTAATTCTATCACCGGCTGCCCCATAAAAATCATTGATAATCCAAAATCAATTGATACATACTCCAATTGATAAACAGGCTGCGGAAGTTTAGACTGTATTTATACGATGAGTATTATCGGTACTCAAAATAAATCAGAAGGGTCCTGCTTATGACATGATGAATATTACGCAGTCCGGGTTATCGGAAAACTCAAGGCACAAGCTGTTTTTAAAAAAAGTCAAATCCCAGAAATTCTTTTTGATTGCCCTTATCCCGTTCCTGGGCTATCTGTTCCTTTTTAAGTATTATCCCATGTACGGCGCAATCATTGCCTTTAAGGATTTTTCCTTCAGGAAGGGGATCCTCGGCAGCAGCTGGGTAGGGCTTAAATACTTCAAGATGTTCCTTACCTCCCCGGACCTCTTTATGGTAGTGAGGAACACGCTGGTCATGAGCACCCTGAACATATTTCTTGTGGCAGGCGCTTCCATTCTGTTTGCGCTGCTTGTCTGTGAAATAAGGAACAAAGCTTACAAGAAAATCGTACAAACCATATCGTACCTCCCTAATTTCATCTCCTGGATCGTGGTGGTCGGGATGGCCATGACTTTTTTCTCCATTGACAGCGGCGTTGTAAACAATATGCTCACCTCCGCCGGAATAGTCCAAAAGCCCGTCAATTTCCTGGGCGATGTGAATATCTTCTGGTGGCTTGTGACAGGCCTCAATATATGGAAGTCGGCCGGATGGAATTCAATCATCTATATAGCGGCCATTACTTCGCTGGATGTCCAGATGTTTGAATCGGCTATTATCGACGGAGCAGGCAAGATGAAGCAGATATTTTATATAACAATCCCTTCGATTCTTCCGACGGTCATCCTATTGTTCATATTCAGTCTGGGGTATATATTGAATGCAGGCTTCGAGCAGCAGTATTTTTTGCAGAATCCTTTGAATTACACCCATGCGGAAGTGCTTGACACCTATGTATTCAAATATGGTCTGCAAAAGTCAATGTACTCCTATGGAGCGGCAGTCGGTCTGATTAAAAGCGTGATAGGGCTCATGCTGGTCCTTGCGACAAACCAAATCAGCAGAAAGCTGTTTAAAATGAGTATTTTTTAGCATAAGGAGAATTCTAAATGGCTACGGGCAACGGCGGAAAAGTTTTCGGTTTTTTCAACAATATCCTGATGTTTTTAATTTCACTTTCGATTCTATACCCTTTCCTGAATATTCTGGCGATATCGCTGAACGATGGGCAGGATGCCAGAAGAGGAGGGATCTATATATGGCCGAGGAAGCTCTCCTTCCTTGCCTATGAGACGGTGTTCAGCAAAAGCGGTCTGCTGGGGAATACGATGGTAAGCGTCGCCAGGACCGTTCTGGGAACTCTTCTGGGACTTGCGTTCACAGCCTTGCTTGCATACATTTTGTCCAACAGGGAATTGGTCTTAAGAAGGTTCATCATTTTTCTATTCGTATTCACCATGTATTTCAGCGGCGGCATTATGCCGGATTATCTGCTGGTCAGGCAGCTGGGACTGTATAACAATTTTCTGGTCTACATCATCCCCGGTCTGCTGGGGGTATGGAATGTGATGGTGATGAGGCAGTTTTTTGAGGAATTGCCGCCTTCGCTGGTGAATTCGGCAAAGATTGACGGGGCTTCTGAAATCAGGATACTGACAAGCATCATAATTCCCATATCCACTCCGGTTCTGGCGACAGTCGCGCTGTTCATCGCAGTATCACAGTGGGGTGCATGGTATGATACCTATATTTATACCAGCAAATCCAGCCTTTCCACATTGCAGAACGTCCTGGTCAAGATCCTGCGGGAGTCCCAGGCCAACATCATGGGGGATACCAGCGCCATAAGGGATATGGAGGAAAAGGCGAAGAAAGCGACACCTGAAGTCATCAAGATGGCGACGATCATTATTACCACCGCTCCCATTGTAATGATCTATCCCTTTCTGCAGAAGTATTTTGTGAAAGGAATCATGATAGGCGCTGTGAAAGAATGATTTCTTCCGGATAAATACGGCAGGGAAAGCGAGGGAACAATACATCGGACCATAGGATCATCCGGGGGTCAACAATTAAACGGTTTTTACAACAACATAAAAATAAACGTCAATGAATTCAGAGTAAAGAAAGGGGATAAAAATGAGAAAATTCAGAAAGTTTTTAGGCATCGTGCTGACGGCAGCAATGCTGGCTGCAGTATTTGCCGCCTGCGGCGGAAATCAGGCGGGACAGACCACCACCGCGGAGCAGGGAGCTTCACAGGCGGATACCACACCCTCGCAGCAGGTAAAGACGGAGCCGGTGGAGATCAGTGTTTTCGATGTCGGCGGTTCATCCCTGGCCTTCGGGCAGGATGACCCCATCTGGCAGGACAATCCCATGGCGAAAAAGATCCTTGAAGCGGTAAATGTGAAAATCAAATTCGAATTCCCCACGGGGGACGGGAAAGAAAAGCTGAACCTGCTCCTTGCCGGCGGCGATTATCCCGAGATCATCCTGGGGCCTGACGATACTTCTATGAACAAAATGATCACCGAAAAAATAGCAATCCCGTTGGATACGCTGATAGAGAAAGAAGGAGCCAACATTACAAAGGCATACGGAAAAGCACTGGGACTTTTAAAGATGTCCGACGGACATATTTACAATTTGACTACCGGTTACGGTGAAATATCCGCAGGCGTCAATCCTCCCGGATTCGGCAGTTGCTTCTCCATACGCAAGGATGCGTACGAAGGGATCGGCTCGCCCAAAGCTGAGACCACCGACGATATCTATGCCATTTTAAAACAACTCGCTTCAAAATATCCCAAAAACGACAAAGGGGAGAAGGTCTGGCCAATGAGCGGCTTCAAGCAGACCTGGCAGAATACCATGCAGACATTGCTGGATGCTGGCGGCCTCGAGGCGGATTACTGGTATATCGACAATAATAAGCTTCAGTATTGGGTAAGGGCCCCGTATGCTTTGAACATCGTGAAATTCTACAACAAGATCTACCGCGAAGGCTTGCTGGATCCCGAGTCTTTCACGCAGGACAGGGACACCTGGATGAAGAACAAGGTACAGACAGCCAGGACACTGACCCATCTGGGCGGCTGGTGGATGAACTGGACGGTAGAAAACGACTATAAAGCGGCAGGAATGGCAAATGCGGAAAATATGGGCTTCATCGACCTTGCTTTTTCTGTCCCGGGCGGACAGACACCCAAGCTTACTCCTGTAAACAGGAAAGGCTATACCTCCGCGGTGATCACCACCAACTGCAAAGACCCGGATGCTGCAATGAGACTGCTTGACTTCATGGCAAGCCCCGAAGGGAATTTCCAGGTACAGAACGGCGTACAGGGGATCATGTGGGATTTGCAGGATGGAAAGCCGGTAATGAAGCCTGAATATGTTTCAAGATGGAAAGCGGGCGAAGCGGATGAGAAATTCTGCGCCGAGACAGGCTTGAGGTTATATCACCACTTCAACAGCACCGACGTGGGCAGGTCGCAATACGGTTCCTACTGGATACTGAAGGATGACCCGGCAGTTATGGACGACGCCAAGGCCAGAGCAAGGGACGAGCAGCTGGGCAAATACTGGTATGATACATTCCCCGTTTCCAACCTGTTCGCACAGGCGCCGGACGATATCGCCAACATAAACACGCTTGTGGACGACCGGTTCAACAACCAGTTGTACGCCGTCATTATGGCAAAAACCGAAGCGGACTGCCAGACGGAATTCGACAAGTATGTAAAGGACCTTGAGGCTGCGGGGCTGGCCAAGATGGAGGAGTATGCAAATCAGGTTTACCAGGCAAACATCAAGCTGTTGGGCAATTAAAGAATAGGATTGACGGAAAAGAATCGTTAAGGAATCTGACAGGGCGGGCACAGAGTCCCGCCCTGTTTGGTTTGTGGTATTCGGCCAAAGCCGAATCACCAAAAGTCGAGTGGGGCTCGATGGCCCGAGACTTGTATTTTTACAAGGCCGGTTTCATTGCAGTATCAATGGAATAGGCAGGATCGGAGGGGAAAGGTATATGGACAAATTTAAAACCGATTTTCACAATCACACCAATCTCAGCAAATGCGCCCGGACGGAAATGTCTGTTGAAAACGTCATCGGAAGGTTTGAAGAATTTGCCCTGGAACAGGCGGGCATCAGCGATCATCTGTATGCCGACGGAAAGATACTGGAAAGGGCGCGGAGGCTGAAGGAGGAAGTTGCAAAGCACCGGAGGAGGGTGGAGGTCTTTGTCGGCGCCGAAGTGGACATGATCTGCCCCGGTAAGCTGATTACCGATAGGGAGACCCTGCGGATATTCGACTATATCATGGTGGCATGCACGCATTACCAGCTAAAGGAACTTGTTGTCCCGCCGCTGTATTTCGACTACAAAACGGCGGCGCAGAACATGTATGACTATATGATGGCGGCGACCTCCGTGGAATATGCGGATATCATCGCACATCCCTTTTATGCCAGGGGTTTGAAAGAATACGTCGAAGATTTTAACCTTGCGGAAGCCATGGAAATGATTTCTGATCATGATTTCAAACGCATCATAAAGAATCTGAAGGAGAATGACATTGCCATTGAACTGAACGGCAGCCTGCAGGAAGAAGAGTACGGCAAGGCCATGTTCAGGTTCCTGGGACTGTGCAAGGAGGCAGGGGTGAAGTTTTCGCTGGGCAGTGATGCTCACTGGCTCAGCGGTATGTATGAGGTACCCTTGCTGAGAAAATACATTGCTGCTTTGCATATTGACGAAGACGATATCTGGACGATGGGTTAAATTGAAAGGGAAATTGCTGCAGAGGCGCCAAGGACATTGGTATGAAAAAGGAGTCCATTGTAGGGGCGGCCACTGGTCGCCCACCCTGGAAGGCCCTGGAAGGACGATCAGTGATCGCCGCTACATTTCATACTTAGGTGTGCCACTCGTGCCATGGACATTGTGAGGTGAGATCAATTTGAAACTAAAAGTTACGGTGACGGATGAAAGCAAGAACAGGATCTTTTGTAAAATTGTCCTGCAGGCTTTGCCGTCCGACAGTCCGGGATATGTCAGAAGCCGGACGGAAAAGGTATATTGCGGTGGGGAATATGAATTTGACGCGGGGGATGGACTTTATAAGGTTGGCATATATAGGGGGAAGCTTTACCGGCCCTATCAAAAACTGATTGAATTGGCGGGGAAAGACGTGACCCTGGAGGTCCAATTAAAAGAATTGGTGGACGTCAGGGCCCTGGGACTTTATTCTTTTGATGCGCATTCCCACGTTTCCAGGGATGAAGTCCTGGAGAGCGGGAATCTTCTGAATGCGTCGGTGGTGATGAAAGGCGAAGGGTTTAATTTCTTTTTTGCCGGCTCTCCTTATGACCATGAGACACATCTGCAGTACCTGAATAAAAACTTTACCGATACGGTCCCATATAGAGTAAAATACACAGCCGTAATGGATAAAGTGAAGGACGGCGACTTCATTCTCGATATTGGGAATGAGATGGTGAAATGCAGATATGGGCACGTATTTATGATGAATTACTTCCAGTGTCCGCCCTTCTCCCGGTATTACGATCATGAATTCGACCCGTGGCTTTTTACAAAGACCGGGGATGAGCCGGAATACAGGATCCCATACATCCATGAAGCGGTCCAAAGGGAGCGGGAAGAGAACTCCGTGGCTGCTTCCGCCCATCCTACGAGCTGGTGGTGGCATGACAACGGCGAGTTTATTACGAATATTGCTGCAACACTGGGCTTTGAAATACTTGCAGGCACTGTCGACGCCCTGGTGGTTATGGGCTACCGGAGTGATAACGATTCTTACCTGGAGTTATGGTATGACGCGCTGAAAAATGGCTATTTCCTGCCGGGTATCGCTGAAATTGACGGCGCATTCGACACTTTGCCGGAGGGTCATCTTTCCTTCAAAACCTATACGTATACCGACAGGTTTGATATCGACTTCTTGTGCAAGGCGGTAAAGGAAGGAAAAAACCTTGTCACCTCCGGCCCCGTAATCGTGATGAAGGTAAATGGCCGGCTGCCGGGAGCGGTGCTGAAATACACTGAAAATGAGCAGTTCAAAGTGGAGCTGGAGGCTTTCCGCTGTTACCAGGCACTCCTTTCGAAAGTGCAGATCATAGTCAACGGCGAGGTCCGTAAGGAATACGATATCTGTCTTGAACACTTTGAGGCTGCGGAGGAATTCAGCTTGGACGAGGACAGTTTTATTCTTGCAAAATGCTATGATTTCAATGGAAATATTGCTTTCACAAATCCTGTTTATCTGCGCAATGCACCGTTTTTCAACAAAGGCTATCTGTCTGACGTAAAAATAACCGTCTTAAAAGGAGGCAGCCCGGCAAGAGGGCTGTACTGGCTGGATGAGGAAGGCAGGAAATTCTCCTTTGAAGGTGTCATACAGTTGAAAATGAAGGTATCTTCCCTACTGAACATTGAAGTGGATGGGCAGATAAAGGTTATACGGCTGTTTGAACTGAAGGAGCTGCAGGATATATTTAAAAATCTATACTTCGGGCGGTTCAACGCAACGAGGGCCTACAGGCCGGGAGAGGTTCCGGCGGAGGAGTTCAAGCTTGCACGGATCCGGGAAATACTGGATCATGTGGACATAAAAATCGAGTTTTGATATGGGCGGGGCATCCGCCCGGCATATCAGGGATTGGGAGACAATGATGGGATTCTATTATAACACCTATGTAAATAATGCTCTGGTAGATGAAAACACTTTCAAAACTGCAGCAGTGAAGGAAGCGGAGCTGCCAAAGTTTGATGAAGTGCAGGACGGATTGCCTGCGCCTTTCTGGAAAGGGCACGCTGCGGAAATCGCCTGCTATTGGAAAGCCTGGGAGCTGGCTTTTGCAAACCTGAAAAAACCCACTGCGGAAAACGGTTTCATCGTCAATTATATTGCCACCTGCTTTAATGACTGTCTGTTTATGTGGGATTCGGTTTTTGCCGCAATGTTCGGGAAATATGGGCGAAGAGCTTTCAATTTCCAGGAGACCCTGGACAATCTCTATGCAAAGCAGCACCGGGACGGTTTCATTTGCAGGGAGATATCCGAGACCGACGGCAGCGACCGTTTTCACCGCTTTGACCCTTCCAGTACGGGCCCCAATGTCATGCCGTGGGCGGAATGGGAATATTACGGCTTGTTCGGGGACCGGGACCGGCTGAAAAAGGTCTTTCCGGTTCTGGCCGCTTACCACCGGTGGCTGCGGAATTACAGGACGTGGCCCGACGGCACTTACTGGTCTTCCGGATGGGGCTGCGGCATGGACAATCAGCCAAGGCTTGCGGCAGGCATGCACAATGAGTTCTATCACGGGCACCAGTCCTGGGTAGACATCTGTCTCCAGCAGGTATTCTCGGCGAAAATACTGGTGAAGGCGGCTGAGATCCTTGGGAAAAGCGATGAGGCACGGGACTTCGAAGAGGAAATCGCAAGGCTTTCGGAGTATATTAACAGCCATATGTGGGATGCGGAGAAAAAGTATTATTTTGATTTGCGCAAAGACCGGACAATATCGGATATAAAGTCAATCGGCGCATACTGGGCCCTGCTTGCGGGAGTTGTGCCCGAAAGCAGGCTGGATGGCTTCCTGTCCCATCTTGAGAATCCGGAGGAATTCAAAAGACCCCACCGGGTGCCTTCCCTTTCGGCAGATACCCCGGGCTATTGTGAAGAGGGAAATTACTGGAGGGGAAGCATTTGGGTGCTGACAAATTACATGGTGCTCCGCGGTCTCACAGAGGCGGGCAGGGATGCGCTGGCTCATGAGATAGCCCTCAATCATGTGGAAAACGTAACGAAGGTGTTTGAGGATACGGGGACCCTATGGGAAAACTATTCCCCGGAGGCGGCGAAGCCTGGAATCCCGGCACAAAGAGATTTTGTAGGCTTTGGAGGGCTTCCTCCCATTTCTGTTTTGCTGGAATATGTTTTCGGCATCCGGCCTGAGGTCGGCAAGCAGGCCATTATCTGGGATGTAAGGCTTCTGGAGGAACATGGCGTTGACAAATATCCCTTTGGCAACAACGGTGTTTTAAGCCTGAAATGCAAAGCACGGCATTCTTCCTCTGAAAGGCCGGAGGTTGAGATTACCTCAAACATTCCCGTCACGGTCGGGATCCGGTGGGATAATGGCGCAAGGTACGCAGAAGCTGCTGTAAAAATCTGCTAAACAAATTCAAGATCTCTGCTGGTGGCTGTCATTTCCGGGGTTAGGGGATTCAAAAGAGTATAACCTGCGAGAAGCGGAGCGACGCGGCAATCTCAAAATAGTTTTACGGCATTACCAACGCGTTAGGCAGCTATAAGCATCTTACTGCAACAAAGGAATTCGTATGCGCACGGTGGTGCCTGTCTCCGCATCACTTTCCAGGGTGATCCCGTAACCGTCTCCGAAGTGCAGCCAGATCCTCTGGTTGACATTGAACAGGCCGAAGCCGTTTCCGGGGTTTTCATCGATTTGCGTCCGCTTGGCCAGGAGGTTTTGGATGGAGACAAGCCTGTTTTTGGGTATGCCTGAACCGTTGTCCTTTACCTCAAACAGGACCGAGGCTTCCTCCCTGCGGACCGATACCCTGATGAACCCGCTGGTACCGCTCTTGTCAATGCCGTACTTGATTGCATTTTCAACGATGGGCTGCAGAATGATTTTTATGGTGGAATAGTCCACTACCTCCGGCTGCGCTTCCATTTCAAACCGGAAGCTGTCCTTGAAACGGATTTTATTGATCAGCAGATACTGGCGGGCATGCTCCAGCTCGTCCTTGATGGAGTAAAACTCCTTGCCTTTGCTGAGTCCCAGCCGGAAGAACCTGGCAAGAGCGGTGGCCATCTCCTCGATATCTTCATTCCCGGCCTTCTGCGCCATCCAGTTGATGGAATCCAGGGAATTGTACAGGAAATGGGGATTGATTTGATACTCAATGATGCTCAATTCCATTACCCTGCGCTGTTTATTCTCTTCGGACAGCTTGCGCAGCAAATTCCGGATGTCCTCCGCCATTGTATTGAAGGAGGACTGCAGGTGGCCGATTTCATCCATCCGGTCGGTTTCGGCAAGGACATGGAAATCACCTCCGCCGAAGGTTTCTACCGTATCCTTCAGCCTCCGGATGGGCCGGGAGATGTTCCTGGACAGGAAAACCAGGAACGGCAGCAGTATCACCAGGGAAAGGAGCATGATCAGCAAAATGTAATCCCTTACCCTGCCCGCGCCGGAGGTAATGATGTCCATGGGCAGTGCATGGATGATGTTCCAGCCGTCCCCCTGAAACTTGGAATAGGCAATCAGAAAATCCCCCTTTTCTTTATTGACAATCTGATACCCGTCCGTTTTATTGCTCATAACGGAAAGAATGCCTTCATCCATTTTCTTCCCTATGAGCTTTTTGTCTGCCGTATGGTAAATGCACATTCCGGCATTGTCTATAATTGCGTAGTATTCTCCGTTTTCAAGAACACTCCGTTTAAATACTTTTTCCAGTACGTCGAATTGCATCTGAATGATCAACTGCCCCAGTATTTTGAATTTTCCGCTGAGGGTTTTGATAGTCCTGCACACATAAAGATAGGGGCCCGGGTTTTTGCTCATGGTATTTTCATTGGTTGCAACCCAGAGATTTTTGCCGTCGCTTTCCAGCGACTTTTTATAGATCCCGCTCTTAAGGATATCCTCATAAAGGACAGGGCTGTATTGTCCGCTGCGGGACTGGTAAAGGATGCCGTTTTGTCCTGCAATCAAGGTATTTACGACATTCGTGGGGTCAAATAGAAATTTTTCCACTTTATTCTGGTCATTGATTACCTGAACGATGGGCGTATCGGTATAAGTCTTCTGAAGCAGGTCCTGGATGGAAGTGTTGTATAAAATCCTGTCGGACAATTCTTCCCCGTTATCCCGTATATAATTGATCTCCTGGACAATGCTGTTGTTGATTTCCAGCATCTTCCGGATGTAGGTCTCCTCCAGGTAGGAGGAGACCAGGCGGAAGCTGAACCAGCCGATGAGAATCATTTGAACGGCCAGGAGAAGTGAAAAGTATAAAATCAAACGTCGTGTGATACTCATCTTTTTCATAAGGACAGTAATATTTCTCATGCTTCCACCCGCTATGTGATTTTTATTTATGTTTCTCTGAATTCCATCGGTGTAAGTCCCGTGTATTTTCTGAACAAGGTGCAGAAATATTTGGAATCCGTATATCCGATGCTTTCGGAGATGGCGGAGATCCTTTCATTGGTTTCCTTGAGCAAAGCTTTTGACTTTTGAAGGCGTATGTTTGTAAGGGCTTCAATAAAGCTCTCGCCGGTTTCCTTCCGATATAGCCTGCTGAAATAGGAAGAGCTGAGATGGAGATAGTCGGATATTGCGACCAGGGAGAAATCCGGATTCGTGTAATTCCTTTCCAGATATTCGTTTGCTTTTTTTATAACGCTCTTAACATTGCTGACCTGCCGGTTTCTAATCTCGTAGACCGTCTTCATGACGATGTTGCGGAACCAGTTTTCCATCTGGCTCCGTGTGCCATAGCGTTCCAACGCCGTATAGGGGTCCAGCAAATCGCGGCTGTACAGTTGATATACATCGGTCCCCATATCCATTGCTTTTCTGGATACCATGCCCATGAGGCCTAAAATGTCCACCCTCATCCGGCTCTTGGTGTATTTCTGATTTTCCATTTCATCGAACAAATCTCCGATAATGGTGCAGATTTTATCTTCGCTTGCGTCAATCAAGCTCCGGAGCAGCAGTTGCTCCTTATCCACCGGATAGATGTAACGGGAGCCGGCAGCGGCAGGGACATCGTCAATGTGGATGATGCCTGCCTTCCCGGCAATGCTGTTATGCTCCAGGGCCAAGGAGGCTTCCCGGAAAGACCGGGAGATTTCCAGCGGGCTATCGTATACGCCGCCGACGGTAACGGTGACGGCTATCCCCAGAAGTCTGGCAGCATCCTCAGCGGCTTGCTCCAGTTCTTTCGTGAGTTGTTCCCGGAACAAGGCCGGATTTTCCGAACCGCCGCCGCACAAAAGCGTCAAATTTCCCTGTTCACCTACCAGACACCGGATTTCATAGTCATTCATGACATTGCAGAAAATCTCCCGTATGCTATAGGTAACACTCTGCAGCTTCTTTATGCCCTGTTCTCTTGAAATTGCCTGATACTCCGGAATAGAAACCAGGAAGCAGGTATAATAAGCTCTCTCGAACCGTACATTCAGAAATTCGGCCCGTGAATCAAACTCATTCCTGCCTTCAATATTTCCGTGGATCAGGTCAAAAAGAAATCTTTCCGTTAATAATGCTTTGTTGCGGTCAATTTCCATTTCCATGGAGTTGATTTTTTCCCGGAGCTTTTTATCTTCCTCAATTTCTGCAATCGCATTCCGTACGGTCTCAATCAATTCCTTCGAGCGCACCGGCTTCATGACATAGGAACAGACCTTCAGCTCAAGGGCTCTGCGCACATATTCAAACTCATCATAGCCGCTTAAGATAATCACCTTCATGGAAGGGTATTTCTGTTTTAACCGGTCGGTTAAGTCCAGACCGTCCATGTTATCCATATTGACATCGGTAATTACGATATCCGGCAGCAGGACCTCCGCTTTTTTCAGCGCGTCCGCACCGTCAACGGCTGTTCCGACAACCTGGGCGCATATCCCGTCCCATGCGATTGCATTGGCGATTCCGTCGCGTATATTGAATTCATCATCTACAACCAACAATTTGTACATGCCGCACCTGCCTGCTTGCCTTGATGAAATTATTATAACACTCATATTTTGAATAAAACAAGGCGCAGGGCATTTATTCCAGGGCATATTGCAAACTCGTCAAAAAAATCGAGGATATGTAAAATTATTAAAATTTACTTGAGGATATCCTATAGACTATAATGAAAAATACAATGACCGGGCGCGCGGTTTTTTTCAGAGGTATGCAAAAATTGTATAGTTTCAAGGAGGAGTTTTATGAAGAGGGACAAAAAAATACTTGGCCTTTTGCTGGCAGTCATCCTAATTGTTTCATTGGCTGCATGCGGCGGCAATACCGGCAGCAATGCTTCCAATCCGGCCACATCGGCAAATGCAGTTACCGAAGAAAGCAGCCCTGCGACAGATATCCTGTCGCCGTATGCACCGTATCCCGAAACGATCACCCTTTCCATCGGCAAAGTACTTTATGCCGATCCGAAATTTCCGGAGGGGCAGGATTCCAGGAAAAATCTGATCCTGGACCTGCTGAAGGAGAGACTGAATATTGAATTTAATGTCCTTTGGGAAGTAGACCAGAAAGAATATAAAAACAAGCTGGGGCTGAGCATCGCTTCCGGTGAAATGCCCGATATGGTGGAAATCAGCGGCGACGATTACCTGACCTTCAGACAGCTGGCCGAAAACGGAGCCCTGGCGGATTTAACGGAGGCTTATGACAAATGCTCCGGCGATTATATGAAAAAGATCATGCAATCCTTTGTCGGCAATAAATTCGAGCCCATTACAATCGGCGGAAAGCTTTATGCCTACCCCAACATGGGCCTGGGCTTTAACCAAAACCTTCTCTGGGTGCGTAACGACTGGCTGAAGAAGGTGGGCTTGCCCGCACCGAAGACGGTGGAAGATATAAAAACCGTGGCAAAGGCATTCATCGACCAGGACCCGGGTGGAAACGGAGCAGGAAAAACCGTGGGAATGGTTTTGAATTCGACGCTGCCTTTAGGCAACTACAGCAATTATCTGGGGGCGGAATCCATCGCCAATTCGGTGGGAGCTTACCCGAGGCAGTGGATGAAGGACGCCAACGGAAATGTATATTACGGCTCTGTTGCACCCGAAATGAAGACAGCCCTTGGAATCCTTTCGGATATGTATAAAGGCGGTCTTATCGACAAGTCGTTCCTTACCCGGAAGAGCGCCAGTGAAGCGGAAGCTATTGTTAAGGACAACCGGTGCGGCATGTTCTTTTCCGCATGGTGGGCGGGATGGCCGCTGTATGACCTGGTAAAGACCCATCCGGAAGCCGATTGGCTGGCTTTGAACGCACCCCTTGATTCCGAAGGAAAGTACAAACATAATGCGCCGGCGACAACGGACTACCTTTTAGTAATGAGCAAAAACTGCAAATATCCCGAAGCCATGATCAAGATACTGAATGTGGAGTTCGATGCATGGCGTGGATTTGACGCAGATGCAAAGGCAAAAATCCAGCCGTTCCGTGATCTGGGTACGTCTTTCCAGGCGGCTAATCCTACGGGAGATATAAATCTTGACTATTATGATGTTTTGCCGAGGCTTGGCCATAAGGTAAAGGACTATGCCGAAACCGGCAAAATCGAGTGGGATGAATCCGCTTCCGACTATGACAAGCAAGTGGCTGAAGATGCCAAGAATTATGCGGCTAAACAGGATACCAATAATCAGAACGCATGGATTGCCTGGTATACAAGGGTTGTTGCATCAACAAATCTGGATGCGCCTGAAAATCTGGAAGTAAAACAGGCATATTCCTACTCCACGGAATCCATGCCGGATATCAAGCCGGCCCTGGATACCCTTGAGGATGCAACAGTGCTGCAGATCATCACCGGCGACAAGCCGCTGGATTATTTCGACGAGTTTGTAGCCCAGTGGAAGAAGGCAGGCGGCGACAAGCTTACACAGGAAGTCCAGGAAATCGTTAAATAAATCAATACAATTGCTCAGGCAAGGAGGGGCGGAGTAGGGTTATTCTGCCCCTCTTGCATCAATCGGCGAAATGACAGGAGAAGGTGAACTCTTGAGAAGAAAAACATTGGAACTTTATTATCACGCAATGCTGTTTCCCGGAACAGTTCTGTTGATTATCTTCAGCATAATACCCATGTTCGGCCTGATCATGGCTTTCCAGAAATTCGACCCCTTTAAGGGGATTTTCGGGTCAAAGTTTGTGGGGCTGTATAATTTCCAGCTGATGTTTATGTTTCCGGATGCAAGACAGGTTTTTTTCAATACCGTAATCATCGCTGTAGTAAAAATCATATTGAATTTGCTGGTGCCCATTGCCTTTGCGCTGCTGCTGAACGAATGCAGGACGCGGTGGCTCAAACGGACCATGCAGACCGTCGTTTATTTGCCGCACTTCCTTTCCTGGGTCATCGTTGCCGTAATGTTTAACAACATTCTTTCCTATACGGGATTGGTCAATGAGCTTTTGAAATTATTGGGGCAGAGCGAGCCCATCATGTTTATGGTAAGCAACACCTGGTTCAGGCCCGTATTGGTATTGTCCGAGGTATGGAAATATTTCGGCTTCGGCGCAGTTATCTATATTGCAGCGATCATGGGCATTGATTTCAATTTGTATGAAGCAGGCGAGATCGACGGCGCCAACCGGTGGCAAAAAATACGGTACATCACACTGCCCTGTATTATGTCCACCATTGTGATCATGGCCACATTATCCCTGGGAAATGTTCTGAATGCGGGGTTCGACCAGGTTTTCAACATGTATAGCCCCATCGTTTACCAAACCGGCGATATCCTTGACACTTATGTTTACCGGGTAGGGCTTGAAAAAATGCAGTATTCCTTCGGTACGGCAGTAGGCCTTTTGAAATCCGTAGTCAGTTTCATCATGATCTTTTTGTCTTACAAGCTTGCGGATAGATTTGCAGGCTATAAAATTTTCTAGGAGGACAGGGTAAGTGGAGCATATACACAAAAAGACAGTGAAAATTTCGGATGTGGTGATTGTCAGCATACTGGCATGTCTTACACTTTCATGCCTGATCCCTGTGATAAATACCGTCGCCATATCCTTCAGCGATAAAACCAGCGTGGCCCTGGGCAAGGTTTATTTCTGGCCGGTGGGATTCACAACGGCACCCTATGAAGCCCTCTGGAAGGAGAAGCAGTTTTTTCAGTCTTTTCTGAACTCCATCCTCAGAGTGCTGCTGGGCGGAACAATCAATGTTCTGATTACGATCCTGATGGCGTATCCGCTCTCGAAAAACAAGCGGAACTTCAAGGCAAAAAACATCTATATGTGGTTTCTTATTTTTACAATGCTCTTTTACGGCGGTCTGGTACCCAATTTCCTGCTGGTCAGAAACCTGAAGCTGATGGATACCGTCTGGGCTCTGGTGCTTCCCTGTGCCGTACCGGTCTTCAGTGTCATCGTCCTGATGAACTTTTTCCGTGATATACCTCAATCGCTGGAGGAAGCGGCATATGTCGACGGGGCTAACCCGTTCTATATCCTGTGGAAAATTTTTGTGCCGCTTGGGAAACCCGCCATTGCCGCCGTTGCACTTTTTGCAGTCGTATGGCATTGGAATGCCTTTTTTGACGGCAGGATTTATATAAATACCCCCTCCAAGATGCCGCTTCAAACATACATCCAGCTTTTGAGCATAGCTCTGACCACGGCGGACATGCAGACCATGACCCCGGAGCAGATTATTAAAAAGATGGCCATGTCGGATTTGACCTTCAACAGCGCTAAAATCGTGGTCTCCATGATTCCGATTCTGCTTATCTACCCGTTTTTGCAGAAATATTTTGTCACCGGAATTGTCATGGGAGCGGTAAAGGAATAAGGAAAAAGGAGAATGGATGATGAGCAGATCGAAATGGGAAGTTTTTTTGAGGGGAGAGGACGTGGGCGGAATGTTTGCTCCCCTGGTAGATAAATGGTGTCTTGACGAGCCCTATTACTGGCCCTTTGACCAACCCGAGCCTTTTTTGGAGAGGCCGGAATACCATCACTTCAGGGAACAATTGGCTATGGCCGGAGTCTGCGGGTATGATGCGCTATTTTATGTGCTGCCTCCCTTTGTTTATTCACACGGCATTGAAACTGGCGTTCATAAACGCATTCAGGACGGCAGGGAAATAACCGAGACCACGATAAAAACTCCCTACGGCGATATGGTATCGGTGGTTGAAACAGACCGGTCCACAAGCAGCAGGCATGAGACGAAATCCTTCATAGAGACGGAAGAGGATTACAGGAAGTTCATATGGTTCACCGAGATGGAAAGAAAGCTGGATAAGGCTCAGTCCGTCGCAAGGGGAAGAGAATTGCTTTCTCCCGTGGGGGATAAAGGAATGGTCGGGACCTGGTGGAATCCTCCCGAGGTCACGGGGATATCCGCAAACGATTTATTTTACCACATGGTGGATTACGAAGAATTGTACAGGGAAGCCGTAAAAGCGAAATTTGAGACGGACATGAACAAACTGGAAACCCTTAAGGCCATGGGCTTTGATTTTCTGTTTTATGTCGTGCCCGGCACCGAGATGTATTCGCCTTCGCTGATGGAGGAATACGTATTGCCTTATACGGGACTTATTTTTGAAAAGTGGCGTTCTTTGGGCGGCTTCATCGTATGGCATTCCTGCGGGCATATTGCTGAGTTTATCAAGAGAGGCTACTATGACTTGTTCCTGCCAGAGATATTTGAAACAATGAGCCAGCCGCCGGTAGGGAATTTACCTTCGCTGAAGTGGGGCAGGGAGAGGCTTGACCCGAGAATCGCCACAAAAGGGAATATTGATTTGCAGTTGATCCGGGATGGCGGTGAAATGGAATTGAGGGCCGAAGTACGGAGAGTCATGGAGGAAACCAAAGGGTATCGCCATATTATCGGGGCTTCGGACAATATTTTGCAAATGACGCCCGCGGCAAATTTACGGGTATTGGCGGATGAAGCCTGTAAATGAAGAAATGTGCATTGTGACAGGAGGTAGGAGTGTGGACGTGCGTGAAAGTACCGTGTTTCAGGCGGCCGTGCCGGTAAAGTATGATGTGGACGTCATGGTTGCCGGAGGCGGGCCTTCCGGCCTTGCTGCCGCAATTTCCGCCGCGAGGCAGGGAATGAAGGTATACCTGGCCGAAGGCCAAAGCGTTTTCGGAGGGATGGGCACCATGGGGATGCTGCCGATGTTCTGTCCCTTCACCGATGGGGTGAATTTCCTTGTGGGAGGAATCGGCAGGGAAGTACTGGAAAAGTGCATCGAATGGGGTATTGATGGTCCGGACCCTTTGCGGGGCCTGGATGAAAAGCTGTATTCCTATGTGACCTTTCATCCCGAGCATTTAAAGCGGTTATATGATCAGTTGGTAGTGGAAACGGGGATGAGTTTTTCATTCCATACCCAGGTGATGGGTGTGGAGAAAGAAAGTGAATCCAGAGTAAGCCTGGTTTTCTGCCATGCCAAAAGCGGAATTTTTGCGGTCAGGGCAAAAGTATTTATCGATTGTACAGGTGACGGCGACCTTGCAGTGATGTCGGGAGCTCAATATGACAAGGGCGACGGCGAAGGTAATCTGATGCCGGGGACTCTGTGCAGCCTATGGGCGGGAATCGACTGGGGAAAGGAACCGGTGAAAAGCTGGGAAGACGGCAGGTATCTTGCCCAGGCGTTCAAGGATGGCATTTTTTCAGTCGAGGATCCGGGTCTTCCGGGCATGTTCCGCATAGGGGATACCCTTGGCGGCGGAAATATGGGGCATGCCTTCGGCGTTGACAGTACGGATGAGGTTTCTCTGACCCGGGCACTGATTGAACAAAGAAAAAGAATGGTTGAGTACGGCAATTATTATAAAAAATATCTGCCGGGTTACGGCAATGCCGAGCTTGCTGCGACGGCGCCGCTGCTTGGAGTCCGTGAATCCCGGAGAATTACCGGCGATTATGTCCTGAACGTAAATGATTTTATCCGCAGAGCCGTATTTGAGGATGAGATCGGACGGTATGCCTACGGCGTTGACATCCATCCCTCAAAGCCGGGAATGGATGCCCATGTAAAATGCCAGGAGGATATCGGAAAGCTAAAATATGCCAGGGGTGAAAGCTATGGGATTCCCTATAGGACCCTGACCCCCAAAGGGCTTTCCAATGTGCTGACAGCGGGTAGATGTACCAGCTGCGACAGGCATATGCTGGGCTCCGTCCGGGTCATGCCGGGGTGCTTTATCACCGGCCAGGCAGCAGGCATTGCTGCGGCTATCGCTGTTGAAAACAGGACGGATACCCGCGGAGTTGAAATTGGTGAATTGCAGAAGCGCTTGAAGCAGCAGGGTGCCTTTCTGCCAAATTATCAGGATCGGAGTGTACCGGTATGATTTATAAGGATGATTGGGAAAAAAGCAAGGAACGTTTTACTGCATTTTGGGCTGGTGAAATAGTAGACAGGTGCTGCTTTGCAGTCACTGCGCCAAGAAACAAGCCTATTGACTCAACAATAGAGAAGCGGGAGGCAAAGGATCTTGTCCAAAAATGGTTGGATCCCGAATACCGTATGGAAGATACGCTGCATCACTTTTCCCATACGTTTTTCGGCGGCGACGCTTTCCCATTGTTCTGGAATAATGTAGGACCCGGGGTTGGAGCCTCTTTTATGGGCTCCGGATACAAGCTGGCAAAGGACACGATCTGGTTTGATGCCAATCCGCCCATAAAAAGCTGGGAAAACAAGCCTGAGATCAAATTAGGCCCGGACAGCGAAATGTGGAAAATTGTCTGGAATATGACCGAGCTGTTTTGCAAGAATGCAAAGGATGACTATATTGTTGGAATTACAGATATCGGCGGCAATTTTGATATCGCGGTTTCGCTCCGGGGAAATGACGCTTTATTATTTGACCTGTATGATCATCCGGAAGAAGTAAAAGCCCTCATCGATGAAATCGATGACTTGTGGATACAGATCTATGAAAAGCTGCAAGGCTTGATTAATGAACATATGGAAGGCTCCGCCGCGTGGATGGGGTTGTGGAGCAAAAAACGGTGGTACCCGCTGCAGTGTGATTTTTCGGCGATGATCTCTCCTGAAATGTTTGATGCGTTTGTAAAACCGTCGCTGAAGAGGGAAGCGGAATTTCTGGACAATGCCATATACCATCTGGATGGTCCCGGTCAGATCCGCCATCTGGACAGCCTGCTTGAGATCCCGGGGATTACGGGAATTCAATGCGTTCCCGGGGACACCCTGAGCCTGAGGACAGGAGAATTCCACGGAACATTTTTTAGTGAGACCTGGCTTCCGGTGTATAAAAAGATACAGGAAAAAGGAAAGAATCTTGTGCTTACCGGGGTACATCCCGTTGAAATCGATGACCTTATAGGCTGTTTAAACCCGAAGGGATTATTTATTTCCACCTCCTGCAAAACGGAAGAGGATGCCGGAACGATCTTAAAAAAGGTGGAGAAATGGAGATAAGGCAGCGAACTATAGTGCTTTACATTGAGAGGAGGATTTGATAGAGTAGAGTGTAAATAGAATTTACGAGGTAGCCGTATGAGGAGAAAAGATCGGGAGGTCCTGGACCTGAACGAAATAATGAAAATTGTCGGCAAGTGTGAAGTGGTCCGTTTGGGAATGGTGGATAACGGAGTGCCGTATATCGTTCCATTGAATTTTGGGTATGAGCTCAGGGGCGAAACCTTGACCCTGTATTTCCATTCGGCCCTGCAAGGACGCAAAATCGGCATATTGAAGGCCAATCCTTCCGCATGCTTTGAAATGGACTGCTCTTGTAAAATCATCAAGGAGGAGACTCCATGCGAATGGTCCGCAGAATATGAAAGCGTCATTGGCTACGGCAATATTTCATTTATTGAAAATGCGGATGAAAGAAAATCAGCGCTGGACGCCGTCATGAGAAGGTATGGCTTTGAAGGAGTACTGGAATATAACGAAGCTGTTTTCCAGAGGACATCCTTGTACAAATTAGTTGTTGACAGCATGACGTGCAAAAGAAAGGTTTAGGCTTTTCAGGCAAATTTACCTTTAATTTTTATCATGGAGTTCAACCACTCTGTGAACCATAAAAGGACAGTGAAGCAGCCGATGTTGAGAATTGAAGCCTTAAGGATACTCCAATTCAGGTGCTGGAAAAGTCCCAGCTTTATGGTGATCAACTCTACTAAAGCATAGAACAATGCAATTGCCAGGATGAAGAATAATCTTGGCAGTCTGGCAGCAGGGCGGATATATCCGAACAATATACCTCCCGGAATATAGCTGAGCCAATAAGGCAGCGGAAGCCCGTAAATCTTCAGCCCTTTGAAGTTAAATTGAAATGCGCCCAGATGTACTAGAGAGCCATCGACAAACAGGATGATTACCATACTGATCAGACCTATGGCAAATAAATTTATCCATTTTTTAAATGGCACAATCAGTGCTGCCGTAAGACAGGAAATTGAAAAAAAGATCCACCAACCCATAATCCACCCCTAAGCCTTGATTTTTGTCATGATCATAGGTTGTCCTTATGGAATTTATTTGATTCTTAACTTTACATGCATATTACTCCGGAAGATAATCCTCTCTTACCGGTGAGAATACTTCAATGGCTACCGAATCTTCGAGAATTTCCGCTTGATGGTCAACATTTCCAGGGATGGACCAACTGTCGCCGGGAAGCATATCCTGCTTCTGGCCGTCGATTGTAAGAATGATATGTCCTGAAACCAGGTAACCGGTCTGTTCCTGGGGATGCTTGTGGCAGGGAAGCAGCCTGTCTTTTTGGAGTTTGAATTCAGTGAGCAGGGTATTTTCGCCATAAACAAGGGTTTTGCGCTCAATTCCGTCCAAAGCCTTAATATAACCGGTATTGGAAGCTTTACCTGTCATGAATTTATTCATTGAGTACCTCCGTTATTTTACATTGATTCTACCATATCTGAAAGCAATCGCAAAGTAAAAATATCCGTATAAGCAAGAGGTTAATAAATGCATTGACATACAAACGTATGTTTGATACTCTGGTTTTGGGAAATGGCAGGGATATTTCAAAGGCACAAGGAAAAGGCTAAAGATAGCCTGAGAATATCCAGGAGCAGCCAGAAGTATCGATATTATTTAGGTTGCGTGAGAATGGCAGAATAAAATATAGTACGGATAAAATAGGAGGTTGCCGGCATGAGCTTTAGCGGATTTACAAAAGAAGCTCCGAAATTTCTTTTTGAAAATAAGCTTAATAATAGCAAGGAGTGGTATGACAGTCATAAAGGGGTATACAGGGAATTCGTCTACGACCCGTTTGTGGAGCTGATCAAGGAATTGGCGCCTGTAATAACGGAAATCGACGATAGGATCATTACCGTCCCTTCAAAGTTGATTTCCAGAGTGCGCAGGGATACCCGTTTTACAAAGGATAAGAGCCTTTACAGGGACAACGTCTGGCTGGTTTTTCTCCGGGATAAGTCGCAGATGACCACCTCTCCCTGCTTTTGGTTTGAAATAAGCCAAAAGGGCTCCAGCTACGGTACCGGTTATTATGGCGCAGAGACAGGAGCGATGGCCAGAATGCGGGAGATGATCGTGGAAGGACACCCTGCTTTTTTGAAGGCTTTGCAATGCTATGAAGCCCAGAAGGAGTTTGTAATCGGCGGCGAAATGTACAAAAGAAGCAAGTTCCCCGAACAGCCGGAAAACCTGAAATTATGGCTGGACCGGAAAAATATCTATTTTGAAAGCGTGCAGAACGACTTTAAACTCGCATTTTCCAAAAAGCTGCCGGATACTTTGAAAAAGGCCTATATTCAGCTAAAGCCCATATATGATTTTATGTGTCTGGTAGAGGCCAGCATTTGATGATGAGATTTATACCGACATCGGACTTGGTTAAGGTTGATCCGGGAGCATGAACAATCCGGGTATATTAATACATACCCGGACTGTAACAGCTTGGAAAAGGCAGGATGTCTTGAATTTCTTCAAAAAAGTAGTGCTTGGTTGCAAACTGCGTATGATATAGATACTCCAGTAAATATATTTGATTGTTGGCCACGCCGCATAATATGCCTGATACGCCCTGCCCATTGGCCAGGGACACCCCTACGGGTTTATTCATCAAATACGGTAATTTCATCTGCCATGGCATGAGAACCACTTCCTCTCCAATTACAGTATATTCATCCTGTAAAAAAACGTAACCGGAGAGCTGAAAAACTCATGGCAACCTCACGTCCAAACAAAATAATCCTCTGTAACTGTCACTCCCGCAGCAGTCTCATAGTCAGGCACCGCAGGCTGCCGCCGCCTGCCAGCAAAGCCTCGGGATGAAACTGGGTAAAGCGGACGCCCATTGATTCCAGAGCTTTTTGGGTCGCGGGCTTCATCGAGAAATCATAGTTGACGACATGGTTGGGCGTCAGCGTGACAAAGGAGGTCCCCCACTTTTGCTGCTCTTCATCCGATACAGGAATCAATTCCATCTTTCTTGCCTTCATCCAGGAAGCAAAATCGATTTCCTGCCTGCCGTCCTTCCGGATGTGCCAGCATTTGAGAAAGGCTGGTGGGAAAAACAAGCCCAATTGGTCCGATATCCTGTTGAATATCATGTCCGGATGCATGAACCGCCTGGCCTGAGGTATTTCCGCATAGACAATATCGTCAAAGTGCTGCAGTGCAAAGGAGAAAAAGCGTTCTATAGATTCCTTGCTATGGCGTTCGGTGTCCGCTACAAAGATGGTATTGGGGGATAAGGTGATAAAGCCTTCAAACTGGTCTCCCGGCTCACAGGCATGCAGGATGGGAATACCGAGAGCTGTCAGGGCTTCCCTGACAACAATTTCCTCATATTGACGTCCGCCGGGGCACATGGTTGACAGGATTACCCCTCTCTGCGTCACCACTGCAATATCGTTCAAATACGCCAGATTGGGAAGGTAAGTCATCAGCTCCCGGTTGCCGATGATCAGGTCCGACAGTTGAAAAACTTCCACTCCGTTATCTGACAGGAGCTTGCCATAGGCAGTATGCTCCCGGATATAGTTATCATAGTCCGGAACCTTGTCGAACAGATAAAACTTAAGATTGGTCTCCTTTACCCGTCCGATGGACTCTTTGGGACAGTGCAGCATCACTTTCCTTAAGGTGCCCAGATTTTCCGCTCCATACCGTTCCAGCTTTCTTGTTTTCATAAATTCCATCCTTATTATCCGTTTTTTTTATTATTTCCATCTCTGCCGATTTTTAATTTATGAGGCAATAACAAAGTTGCCGGAAGAAGTTTCTTTTATTTATTGTGTACTTTGTAACAAAAAATCAGTCGGATTATTGATAAAAATTTGCTTTTGCAAGAGAAAACAAAAGTGGTATAATATGAGGAAAAATGCTAATTATTGTTTGTTGAACATCAATAAGCTGTAGTAAAAGGATTGGGGTCGTAAGAAGAAATGGAACTATCAAAAGGTACGTCATCGGAAGTTATACCGCAGAGTGCACCGTTAAGCTGGCCTTTACAGAGAAATACCATACATATCACGAATATTCTCTGGCTTGTCACATTAGCAGCCTTATTTACAAAGTCCATCCTGTTTCTGGGGCTTACACTGGACCAGTTTCATACAGAGATTCTTTACAAGGACGCCTGGAGGATTGCCTATCGGCAGTTTGGATTTTACTTCGGCTTTGCAGCCCTTCCGCTTACCTTCACTTTCCTGTTGAAAAGAAAGCTGCAGCTGTGGTTTCCCATCCTCCTCAACCTTTTAATTTCAATCCTATTCTGTGCGGATCTATGGTATTACCGTGGATTCAACACCATGCCCACGCTGCTTTTGCTGAAAGAGACGCCCAACCTGAATAATTTATCAGGCAGTATTTTAGGCATGATGCGCGGAATAGACCTTGTCTTTATCTCTGATTTTTTATTGTTGTTACCTATAGCGCTGTTCGCCAAAAGGGTATATGGCAGCGCTCAAAGACGGATAAAGCCTTTTGTTGTTACCCTGGTTGTTACCCTTGGGTTCCTTTTATATTCCCCGGTATCGCTGTACGTTTCCGGTGAAAATGTGAAGGATTCGCTGGTCTATATGTTTGATTCCACAGTAACCAGCCATAATCTTTCGCCTTTAGGCTATCAGCTTTATAGTGTCTATACCTTTTTCAACGAAGGGAAAACCGTTAAGCTGTCCACCCAGGAAAAGAGCCAGATTGCACAGTGGTATTCAGAGAAAAAGGAAAGCCTGCCCGACAATAAATACAAAGGCATGTTTGCCGGGAAGAACCTTCTGATCATACAGGTCGAGTCTCTTGAGAAATTTGTCATTGGCCAGAGCGTAGAAGGGCAGGAGCTTACGCCGAATATAAACAGGCTGATGGAAAACAGCCTATATTTTTCAAATGTACACGAGCAGGTGCACGAAGGGAATACCATTGATGCGGAGTTTATCACAAATACGTCGGTCTACCCGCTCAAACAGGGCAGTACTTCGTTTTTATATCCCTATAACAACTATAAAAATTCACTGCCGAATATAATGAAGAGGAAGGGCTATTATACCTCAGACATCCAGCCCGACGAGGGCTCCTTCTGGAACTGGATGGTGCTCATGAAATCCCTGGGCTTTGACAAATGCATGGATAATACGTCCTTCCGGACGGAAGAGACCTTCGGCATGGGGATGAGCGATGAAAACTTCCTGACACAGCTTGAGCCTTTAATCGTTAAACAAAAGCAGCCCTTTTATACGTTTATGATTACCATGTCCAACCATACGCCTTACAACCTTCCGGAAGAGCGCAGGGAATTAAAACTGCCTGAAGAACTTGATGATACCAATCTTGGCGGGTATTTTCAGAGCGTGCGCTATACCGACACCCATCTGGGCATTTTTCTGGACAGCCTGAAAAGGGACGGAATCCTTGACAATACGGTGGTGGTACTTTATGGTGACCATGAAGGGATACACAAATATTTCCCCGACAAGCTGGAGGATATCAATTTGGAGGGAGACTGGTGGAAGGACAACCATAAGGAAACGCCGCTGATCATCTATCAGCCGGGCCTTAAAGGGGAGGAAATCAAAATTGCGGGCGGTGAAATCGACATACTCCCCACCGTGTGTTACCTGATGGGCATTAGCGATAAGGAGTACGTAAACACGGCCATGGGACGGAACCTGTTAAATACCGGCAAAGACTTTGCAGTATTGCAGAGCGAGGAGTATATCGGCGACGGCAGCGATCCCAAACAGGTTCAACACGCTGTAACGGGCCTGGATATAGCCGACATGATCATCCGCAGCAACTATTTCAACATAAAACATTAATGTCATATAAACGCTAAGTGGGCATGGGTATAAATCTAGTGTAGGGGCGACCATTGATCTCCTCCCCGGAAGGACTTTGGAGGGAGATCAATAATCGCCGCTACATCTTTTCATTTTTAGGTATGCCGCTATGCGGCATGTGCATTCTAGATATGGCGAGGATCCTTACGGATAAGGCTTCCCGCAGCGGTTCAGAGCGTCTCGAAGCATTCCTCGAATACTTTGCTTAACCCGTATTTAGAAGGGATTTCAGCTTTGCGGCCAATCCATTTGCCGCAGGTGAAATCGGGGAAGGGTACCGGCATGCTGCCCATGGCAATGGATTCCTCCGAAAGACAGGTGACAGCCATCCAGGCTGCCGTGTCATAGACATCAATAGGGGAGGCCGTATTGTTTTTAACGCTTTCAAAAAAGCTCCGGAGCACAAGATAGTCCATACCGCCGTGGTCGCCTTTGACACCGGCCTTTCTGTATTCCTTCCACAAAGGGTGCTCGTATTTTTCCATGTACTTCTCCAGCGGCTCCCAGGACTCGTCGAGATCCTCCCAGTTTTCCGCCGGAGATACGCCGTCGATATGAATGGATTTTTTATCTTCCATCCAGATGGCCTTTGTTCCCTGGACCCTGCCTCCTCTGGAATAAACCCTAGGCAGGGAAGTATCATGGATAAGCAGGACTGTTTCGCCGTGGGCGCACTTGATCATGGTCGTTACAATATCGCCCTGTGTAAAATCAATTTCCGCATGGGGATGATCGGTGCCCTTGTGATCGGCAATCCATTGATGAAGGCCCTTTGCCTTGGACGACATGGAAGTCAGAGCCGTGAACCGGTTGCCTCTGTTTATATCAAGGTATTTTGCAATGGGTCCTACCTCGTGGGTCGGATAAATTTCACCGTTTCTGTGGCGGTAATTCTCGAAGCGGTAATGACGGTTTTCCAGACCCATAGCGATTTCGCTGCGCAAATCATGCTGATATCCGCCCTGGCAATGGACAAGCTCGCCGAAGACGCCTTGCTTAACCATATTTAGAACTGTCATTTCCTCTCTGCCATAGCAGCAATTCTCCAGCATCATGCAATTGACGCCTGTTTCCTCGCTTACCCGCACCAAATCCCAGCATTCTTGCAGCGAATAGGCTCCGCCCACTTCAATTCCAACCGGTTTGCCGGCCCTCATGGAAGCTATGGCAATCTCGATGTGGGCTGACCAGGAAGAAGGAGTAATAACACAATCAATATCACTTCTTTTTAATACTTCTTTATAATCACTGCAGGTGTCAGGCTTATATCCGCAGCTTTCGAGTACCGTATTTGCAGCGGCTTCCATTCTATCCCCGTATAAATCGGAAACAACGGTGATCTTTACATCTTCTATAGCGTAGATACATTTCATGAGTCCCAGGCCACGGCCGCTAACACCGATGACCGCTACATTAACCCTTTTATCCATATTCTCCTCCATTTACATTCCATCGTTAAGTGTGTTGCACATACCTTTAATTATATGAATATTATCGGTCATGTACATGAACAATATGGCTGCCGACCTGGAATATATTGCTGTTATTTTTCGACTGAAGAAGTTCAACCAAATCATCGGGGACATCGGTCATTCTGAGCGGATAGAGAAAAATCCATACAGATAGGATCTTTCGCTGGGGCTCGGTGACATTGAAATGTTTAATTTACAGAGCACAGAGATACTTTACTGGAGCTCAGGATGACAGAAAAGATTAGTTCAACCTATCCGGTGCACTTGATGCGCTTTATATTTAATGTTAGTATTATGAATAGGATAGGGTAATAACTGTAAAATATTGCTGTTGCCTTACTGCAGGGTAATAAAGGAAGGGGTGATGATGATGTACAGCTATAGTGGTTCGGTACAGGAGGATGATGTATATTTCGGCCATAAGGAATTATCAATGCCTTATTGGATAAACTGCTGCGGGTATATCAAGCTTGATGACATTGACGTAGCCCTGAACAGGACAAGAATGGATTTCTATTTGATCTATCTTATCAACGGGGCCGGCCATTATATAACGGATAACGGCACAATAACCGCAAAGGCCGGAAGCATAATCCTATACCGGCCGGAGGAGCATCAGAATTATTATTACAAAGCTGTTGAAAAAACAGAGCTTTACTGGATACACTTCACCGGCTATGAAGCGGAAAGCCTGTTGAATGAGCTGGATTTCCGCAGCGGTAATTTTTATCCGGCAGGAATACACGCTGAATTTATAGAGCTTTTTGAAAATATCATCCATGAGCTGCAGATGAAAAAACCCCGTTTCCAGCAGCTTTGCATAAGCTATCTGCTGCAACTGCTGTCAGCCTTTTCCCGGGAAGCGGGAGGGGAAAGGGCGGCGGGCAAAAACGATCTGGAAAATGCCGTCAAAGCCATGAATGAAGAGTTTCAGCAAGAGCATTCCATTGACTATTATGCCCGCAAGAGCCATTTAAGCCTTTTTCAATTTATAAGAAATTTTAAGAAGCTGACCGGATATACCCCGGTGCGCTATATAGAAAAAATAAGAATCGCCAAGGCAAAGGAGCTGCTGCGGGATTCCAGCCTTTCCATCGCGGAAATTTCGGGAATTGTAGGCTACAGTGACCCTTTCTATTTCAGCAAGGTTTTCAAGAAAGCTTCCGGAGAAACCCCTACGCAATTCAGAGACATTTCACCGGATCCCTCCGCCCCCTGCGATGTTTTTAAGTCTAAACCGTCCTGACGCCTATGGTCAGAATGATACAGCAGCAGCGGAAATATCCCACGGAAGGCTTCTTCTCTTCGGGCAGCAGCTTGGTATTCAATAAACAGAGTCCTTTGCAGTAAAAGAACAAAGTTTCTGGACAGCCTTTTGGGCAAATGTTATAATCAATTAAATACTGCAGCAAGGTATTTTATACGGGTGACTGCTCACTTCTTCAAGGGAGGGTTGCGATGAAAGCGGGCAATGAGGATAAAACAAAAAATCAAATCGATAATATCATAAAGAAGATTGAGAAAATCAGACTGACGGACAACAAAGAAGCCCTTAAAATTGCTTTGCACGCTTTGGAGCTGAGCAAAGCATCAAAATACCCGCAGGGAGAAGCTATCTCACTTTATTATATAGGGAATACATACAGTAACATCAGCGAATATGCAAAAGCCATTGAATGCATCATAGAGGCCATTCCCATGCTTGAATTGTACAATCTTGATTATTATTTCTGTTCGGCATTTATCACCCTTGGGAATATTTTTTATGAATTGGCTTATTATGAAACTGCTTTTGATTATTATAACAAATCCATTTATATCGCCAGAAAACATCAATTCGACCACCGGCTCTGCGTTGCCTATAACAACGTCGGAGAAATATACAAAGTGCTGCTGAACTATGAAAAGGCTCTGGAATTTTATAAAAAAAGTCTTGAGGTAGACCGGAAGATTGACTTTATCGCATGCAAGGGGATATCCTATGTGAATCTTGCGGAGGTTAGCTATCTGAAAGGCAATTATACGGAGGCCTTCGACTTTATTACCACCGGCCTCTCGTTCTTGAAAAAATTCAATTACGAAACTCTGTTCTGTGAAGCATATAAATTATTTGCACTGATCCATTGGAAGCTGAAGGATTATGAAAAAGCAAGGGAGAATTTTTCCCTTTCCCTTGCCATTGCAGAAGAAAAAATGGCCTATAACTATAAAATAGAGATACTTATTTTCTATCACCAGTTTCTGATGGAGCAAAATCAGGACGAGCTTGCGGTAAAAGCCCTGTATGATGCATATACCCTTGCGTCGGCCAACGATCTGCATGAAAAATCTTTGCTGATATGCCGCTATTTTACCGCAATCTACGAAAAAATCGAGGACGATGAAGCCGCCCTGAGATACTACAAGTTATACATTTATCATGATATGGAGCAATCAAGAGAAAGGATGCATCAGATCGGTGAAGGAATAGACTTGAGAATCCGGACAGAAGAGATCAAGCTGCAGTCGGAAATTGACTCCCTGACCGGAATACCCAACCGCAGAAAATTCCTTCAGTTTCTGAACACCCAGTGGGAGCTTTCAAAGAAGCACAGCTATTCACTGTCTCTGATCATTATTGATATAGACTTTTTCAAAGAATACAACGACAACTACGGACACCCCGAGGGGGATAAATGCTTGATTGCCATTGCAAGAATCTTAACGGAGCTCCTTGAAAAAAGATATTTTTTATCCCGCTACGGAGGGGATGAATTTATTGCCGTTCTGCCCCAAACGGAGCTCCCGGGAGCCCTGGCCTTTGCCGAAACCATGCGGCAGACCGTCCTGGATGCAGGGATCTGCCACAAGCATTCCTCTATCGGTGATTTTGTGACAATTACTCAGGGAGTGGCGGTTCTTGTCCCTGCGGAAGGGCTCAATGCCGATGATTTTATCAAGATGGCCGACGATGCGCTGTATGAGGCCAAAAGGAAAGGCCGCAACTCAATCTTCAGCGAAACGCGGAGCATATAACGAAGCCGGCAATGAAGCTTTAACATTTCAGGCAATGCTGCCTTTCAATATCAATTCCCTGACTGTCTGCGGATTTATTTTTCCTTCCATTGGCCCGAAGGCGGCCGTATTTAATGAGGCGGCGGCCGTAGCCTGCTTTATGCAATCGGAAAGCGGCAGCTTTTCCGAGAATCCGCACAAAAATGCCGCGTCAAAGCTATCCCCGGCCCCTGTGGGATCAACCGGCTTTATGTCGTAGATGCCAAAATCCAGCGTATCCGTTCTGGTGTATACGGTACAGCCCTTTTTCCCTTTTTTTAATGCGATAAGCTCAAGCTTCTTAAACTTAAAAAGTTTTTCCACTGCCTCCGGAATACTGTTGCAGCCGGATATCAGCAGAAGCTCTTCCATGCCGGGAAGAAGCACGGAACATTGCTCCATGATGGGCGCTACGATGTCTTCAATTCTTCTTTCTCCGAGGAGCTCGGGCCGGATATTGGGGTCAAAGCTGATTCTGGTTCCGGCTTTTGCAAATTTCTCCATGGTAGCGATGATTTCATGACGGAAATTCTCATTCGCCAGTAAAGAACAGCCCATGATATGAAAAAAGGAAGCGTCGGTTTCCTGCTCGACAGCCGGTGATTTGGGGGCTACTGCCGGCGTTCCGTCAATATGGAAAATGAATTTGCGTGAGCCGTCTTCAAAATATGTAACAAAGGCCACCGCAGTGGAACTGCCCTTTACCCTGAGTACATAGCTGCAGTCGACGCCGTCTCCCGACAGGCGGTCAACCAGGCATCTGCCGAAATCATCATCTCCTACGCCGCCGATAATACCTGCTTTGTGGCCCAGCCTGGCAGCAGTGTCTATGAAGATTGCAGGCGCGCCGCTGGGGTAGGGGCCGAGAAACTCTCCTGCTTCATATAATTGGATTCCTGCCTTGGGGCGCATGATTTCCACCAGCATTTCGCCCATTGTCCAGATTTTTGCCATGTCGGCACTCCTTTCCCATCCGCTTGTTATTTTTATTTATTATATCATAAAATAAAAATGTTTTTTCCTATTGACCTTCACGTTACGTGAAGGTGTATAGTTAATTTTGTCAGGAGGCGGCAATATGGAATATACGGTGCAAAAGCTTGGCAGAATGGCAGGCGTCAG
>JAEZCO010000056.1 GCA_023433505.1 Bacillota bacterium
TAGTCGGTGTTGATAGCGATGAGGTTCCACCTGTTCCCATGCCGAACACAGAAGTTAAGCTCATCTACGCCAAAAATACTCGGTTGGTAACGACCCGGGAAGATAGGTAGACGCCGACATTATATGCTAAAATGAGAAAAGTATAATCTTTTCTCATTTTACTGCATATACATGTATTTATATAATATGTATATTTATTTCATATTACTTCTTATCAAAGTCTTTCTTCGAAAGCCTTAAGTCGTAACCGACTTCGCTAATTATAAATTAAATATTCCTTCTTAGCTCGAGTCGTAACCGACTTCGCTAACTATAAATTAAATATTCCTTCTTAGCTCAGTCGGTAGAGCATGCGGCTGTTAACCGCAGGGTCGTTGGTTCGAGTCCAACTTGAGGAGCCAAAAACAGGAAAACCATTGGTTTTCCTGTTTTTTTGATATTCCGGAGATTTCTTTAACACAATAGACGATTTTATTTTACAACATATTATTGTATTTTTTGATAGAATGATATAAATTGTATATGGTCATAAATGTTGTTTATTTTTAATAGATATATTTGGGTTAAATAACTTTAATTGAGGTTTGATTTATGAAAAGAAGCAGGAGATTGATCGTTAGTATTTCCATATTTGCTGTAGCCGCACTTGCCATATTTGCCGCAGTGTACATTTCCGGCAACAGCTTCAGTAGTGTTCTTGGGATAGATAAAGGCGCACAAGTAATGAATGAAGAAACAGTGCCTACTTCGCAGCAGGAAAGCTCCGGACAGGAGGAAGACAGTACAATTCAGAATCCGACCAATTCTGAAGGCACTGAAGCAGTAGAGCAGAGTGAAACAGTGAAACAGACGGAGGGGAGCAAGCCGGCCGGGTCAAAGCGGCCAAAGGTAAAGGCTATCTATCTTACCGGAGTATCGGCAGGCTCTACGAAAGCCCTTGACAAGTACATCGACCTTGTGAACCGGACTGAATTGAATGCAGTCGTCATTGATATAAAGGACAATGGGGTTGTAAATTACCAGTCAGCCGTGCCAATGGTGGCTGATAACAAACTGTACGTAAAATACTTTGATCCCGAGAAGGTAATAAAGAAGCTTCATGATAATAATATCTATGTTATCGCAAGGCTGGTTACCTTTAGGGATGAGGGCCTGGCGTTAAAAAATACCGATCTTGCAATTAAACGTACCGACGGTTCAATTTGGAAAGAGGATAAAAAGAATAATAAGGGAGCATGGACCAATCCCTATAAGGAAGAAGTGTGGCGATATAATATCGATATTGCAAAAGAGGCCATCAGCAAAGGCTTTGATGAAGTACAATTCGATTATGTAAGGTTTCCTACAGCCAAAAAGACGGAAGTCAGTTACGGTGAAAATACTCAGACAAAAGCGGATACAATTTGCAAATTTCTCAAACTTGCGGCACAGGAGCTTCATGATGCCGGTGCTCCTGTTTCAGCCGATGTCTTCGGTATTATAGCCGAAAGCAAAAGCGACGGAGAAACTATCGGGCAGGACCTAGAGAGAGTTGGACTGGATATTGACGCTATAAGTCCCATGGTTTATCCATCCCACTATGCAAAAGGGCAGGAAGTGAACGGAGTAGCGTTTGAAAAACCTGACCTTGATCCCTATGGTGTGGTTCATCAAACCATGCTTAAAGTAAAAGACAGAATCTCACCATTACCGGAGTATAAAGCAGTTGTAAGACCATACCTTCAATGCTTTACAGCCAAATGGCTTAGAGCGGGGAATTATATGGAGTACGGTCCCGAGCAGGTGCGCCAGCAAATCAAAGCCGTATATGATGCGGGGTATGAAGAGTGGATCCTGTGGAATCCCAGCAATATTTACCCAGAAGCAATATTTGAAAAGCAATAATTGAACAATCTCACAGGCCCCTCCTCTAAGGTGGGGGCCTGAATGAAAAAGCAGTTACGAAGCAGTGGATACCTCGAAGCGCTCCATCCTATCCACCATAAATTCATCCATGCTCAGCAGAGGTGATAATATTTTATCACGAAGACGGGGATCTGCAAAAAACCATACCAGGCTATAAAATCAGTGCAGAATTTAAACCGGATGCTATTTCATCGACAGGTTCCGCAAATTAGTTTGTTAAAAACACAAATTTCTAAAAATTTTTACAATTTTTCAGGAACTAATTTCCCAGGGCAATTGTCTAATATATACCTATAATAAAAATTGCAAGTATACATAAAATATGCAATGAAGTACAATAGACGTAAATAAAAATACTAAAGCTGAAACAGCGCCGGGGGGCAACATGAGAAAAGGATTTCGCAGTTTTTCAGTAATTTTACTGGCTTTCACCATTATTATTCCCGTTTTTTTAACAGGATGCCAGCGAAGTGTCAAATTATCGCCGGGAAATTCTTCCACTGAGCAGAATACCACAACGAAGCAGGTGGACGTCAAGGGGACCGTAAGCTCCGATTCCAGCCAGCAGACGACGCCTGCTCCCACAGAACCACCGAAAGAGCCTGTGAAGGATATCAAGGTCAAGGCACTGTATTTGACCGGATGGACGGTCAGCAGCGCAAAAAAGCTGGAACATTATGCAAACCTTGCTAACACGACGGAGATCAATTCCTATGTAGTGGACATTAAGGATGATGACGGTTTTGTAGGGTATGAATCCCAGGTACCGGAGGTCAGGGAAGTCGGCGGCTGGATGAAAAAATACGATGTTGACAAAATGATTAAAACATTTCATGACAACAACGTCCATGTCATCGGAAGAATCGTATGCTTTAAGGACACCGTGCTGTCGTCCAAGAAGCCGGAGCTGGCAATCAAGGACGTGAGGGGCGGGTTGTTCAAAACCAAAAATACAGACGGCAAGATGATTTCATGGCTCAATCCGTATGAAAAAGGCTCATGGTCCTATATTGTTGATATCGCTAAAGAGGCGGTGGCAAAAGGGTTCGATGAAATACAGTTTGATTACGTACGGTTTTCAAATGACGGTGTCAAGAAGAATATGGATTTCAGTGCATATACCCAGCCGAAACATGAAGCAATTGACGAGTTTCTGGCATATGCAAGGAAAGAGCTTCCTGGTGTTGTCCTCTCAGCCGATGTCTTCGGAATTATCTGCGAGAGTCCGGCTGATACCGAGGGAATAGGGCAGAATCTGGATACGGTCGGCAAGGACATTGATTATATATCGCCGATGGCCTATCCGTCCCATTATGCACTGGGACAAATTGTAAACAAGGTTAAGTTTGCCAAGCCTGACCTTGATCCCTATGGCGTGGTGTATAATACACTTTTAAAGGCCAAAAACAGGATAGCGCAGATAGGTGGGTATAAGGCCAATGTAAGGCCCTATTTGCAGGATTTTACCGCAACCTGGATAGGAAAGGGCAATTACCAGGCCTATGGCGCAGAGCAGGTAAGGCAGCAGATAAAAGCCACATACGATGCGGGCTATGATCAATGGATCCTGTGGGATGCGTTGAACACATACAGTGAAGATGCTTTTAAGAAGAAATAATCATTGAGGATATTCGGGGATGGAAAGGAAGATTTTTGCTCAGGTTTCTCACCTGACGGAAATCTTCCTTTTTTATATCAATCCATAGGCATTTCCTAAGCACTGGCGAAAATGTTATTCCGGACATAAACGTATAAATTCTTTCATAATTCACCACCCTTTTCAATAGGACATAAATACTATTTATTTTTGCTCAATCCGGCTTGACTTGTCAATCAAAAGTGATACAATATACTGTGCCACGAAAAATTTACTATACCAAATATAGTGATGAACGTCAGGAGGCCGATATATGAAGCTATCGGAAAATGCAGTCAAGGTTTTGGAAAAGAGATATCTTTCAAAGGATGAATCTGGTAAGCTGGTAGAAGACCCTGAAGGAATGTTCAAAAGGGTAGCCAAGGCCATTGCGGAAGCGGATGCCCCACATGCGACCAAGCCGCAGCTGAAGGCAATTGAAAAAGAATTTTTTGAATTGATGGCAAATCTGGAATTCCTCCCAAACTCTCCCACGTTAATGAATGCCGGCAGGCCGCTTGGACAGCTGAGCGCATGTTTTGTACTTCCAATCGAAGATACTATGGAAGGCATCTTTGAGTCGATTAAAAACGCAGCCCTTATTCATAAGAGCGGAGGCGGGACAGGGTTCAGCTTCTCCAGGCTCAGACCGAAGGGTGCTGCCGTAAATTCTACAGGCGGCGTCGCCAGTGGCCCCATCAGCTTCATGAAGGTTTTTAATTCGGCTACCGAGGCAGTCAAGCAGGGAGGCACCCGAAGAGGTGCAAACATGGGAATCCTCCGAGTCGACCATCCCGATATACGCGAATTCATTACCTGTAAGCAGGATAATAAGGATATAACCAATTTCAATATCAGTGTTGCCATAACGGAAGCATTTATGAGAGCTGCCGCAGAGGACGGAGCTTATGATCTTGTCGATCCCAAAACGCATCAGGTCGTAAGGAAAGAAAACGCTAAAGAAATATTCGATATGATCGTGGACAATGCCTGGAACAATGGAGAGCCTGGAATCATCTTCATTGACAGGCTGAACAAGGACAACATCACGCCGGAGCTTGGCTTGATCGAAAGCACCAATCCCTGCATAACCGGGGATTCCTGGGTTATTACCGGTAAGGGTCCGGCTCAGGTATGGGATATCCTCGGACAGGAAGAAGCCCTGGCATTAAACGGCTCATTCAATAAGACCGATAAAAAAGGCTTTTTCAGAACCGGTGTGAAGGATGTCATAGGGTTGTGTACCGACAGAGGCTATGAATTAACCCTTACGAAGGATCATCTTGTCAGAACTGCATCTAATGTAACAAGGTTCAATATTGATGAGGAATGGAAGGCTGCCGGTGATTTAAAGCCTGGAGACCGGATAATCCTTTCCAATAACAGAGGTCTGGCGTGGGAAGGCAAAGGCAGCTATAACGAGGGCTTTCTTTTAGGGCTTCTGATTGGAGACGGCACCTTGAAAAAAGAAGGCGGTATTATATGCGTCTGGGGCAGCGATGAGGACGCTCAAGCGCTTATGAAGGCTGCGGGCGATGCTGCTTATACACTGCCGCACAGGGGAGATTTTAACGGATTTCAGGCAATGATCGGTGGCAGGCAGGAAAACAGGATGCGCCTTGCTTCCTTGAGAGATCTGGCCGGCGAATATGGAATCCTGCCAGGAGAAAAAAAGGTCAATTCCTCACTAGAGAAAACCAGCTGCGATTTCCATAAAGGCTTTCTCAAAGGCTTATTTGACTCAGATGGAACAGTCGTTGGGTCACAAGAGAAAGGATTTTCGGTCAGGCTCTGGCAAAATGACCTTGAGTGCTTGAAAACAGCACAAAGGATGCTGCATAGACTGGGGATAGCGTCTTCAATTTATTCCCAGCGAAAGGAGCAGGGAACAAAATTAATGCCCGACGGCAAAGGCGGATATAAGGAATATTTTGTCCAGTCAGGGCATGAATTGGTCATTGCCCAGGATAATTTATTCCAATTCGCGGAAATCATCGGATTTAGCAGCATTAAAAAGCAATCAAAACTAAAGGATGGTTTAAGTAACTATAAACGCAGCCTGAACCGGGAACGCTTCTATGCAGAAGTCACAGAGTGCATGGAAATAGGCCAGCGTGAAGTGTTTGACGTACAAGTCCCCGGAACAAATGCTTTCGATGCCAATGGCATCTATGTGCACAACTGCGGCGAACAGCCGCTGCTGCCTTATGAAGCCTGCAACCTGGGCTCCATTAATCTGAGCATAATGATTAGGAATAACAGCGGCAAGACGGATGTTGATTATGACAGACTCGGCGCAGTCGTTAAAAAAGCTGTTCACTTCCTTGATAATGTCATTGACGTAAATAAATATCCCCTTCCGCAGATCGATGAAATGACCAGGGGTACAAGGAAAATCGGTCTTGGCGTCATGGGCTGGGCGGATATGCTCTGCAAACTGGGAATACCCTATAATTCAGCAGGAGCCATCAGTCTGGCGGAGAAGGTTATGCACTTCATCCAGGAGGAGTCCAGGAAGGCGTCCATAGAGCTGGCGGAGACAAAAGGAGTATTTCCCTATTATGAAAAGAGCATCTATAAGGATCTTGGCATAAAGGTGCGCAATGCTACTACAACAACGATAGCGCCCACAGGGACATTAAGCATAATTGCCGGCTGCTCCAGCGGTATCGAGCCCTTATTCGCCATTTCTTATATAAGAAACGTAATGGACAACGATGAACTGGTGGAGGTGAACCCTTTATTCAAGCAAGTAGCCACAAGCGACGGTTTCTATTCCGTTGATCTTATGAAGCGTATTGCCAAAAAAGGTACAATAAAGGATTTTCCTGAAATATCGAAGTCAGTCCAGGGCGTATTCGTGACTGCCCATGATATTACCCCTGACTGGCATGTCAAGATGCAGGCATCCTTCCAGAAATATACCGACAATGCTGTGTCAAAAACCGTAAATCTGAGTCATGAAGCCACGAAGGAAGATGTAAAGGCTGTATTTGAGCATGCATACAAAACCTTCTGCAAAGGCGTGACCATTTACAGGGACGGCAGCAGGGACATGCAGGTGTTGAATATCGGGGCGGTTAAAGGAAAAGAAGAGAACAGGAAAGAATCAGAAACTGCAGGACAGCATGCTGTCAAGATAGCTCCGAGGCCAAGACCGGATATTACTACGGGTTTTACCGAAAAAGTAAGGATCGGCTGTGGAAACCTGTATATTACGGTGAATTATGATGAGCACGGCATATGTGAAGTATTTACAAATACAGGCCGTGCAGGCGGCTGTCCGTCACAGTCCGAAGCAACAAGCCGTCTCGTGTCGGTGGCTCTCAGATCAGGAATCGATGCCAAATCCATTGTTGAACAACTGAAGGGAATCCGATGCCCTTCCACTATCCGGCAAAAGGACCTGAAAGTGCTGTCATGCCCCGATGCCATCGGCAGGCTGGTGGAAAAGGTCCTGAAGCTGCAGAACGGCAACGGTAATGGAAATGGTCACAGTCCCATCGATGAGCAGGCCTGTGACAATAAAGATGAAAATACAAGGAACGCGCCAAGACCAACGGCCAAGTGTGATTCAGAGTGTATGGACTGCACAATGAAGGATTTATGTATGAATCCTGAAAAGGATATGCAGGAAGAAGACCCATTGAACGAAGTAAATTCATCAAAAATTGTCAAATGTCCTGAATGCGGCAAGGTTGTAGAGCACGAGGGTGGCTGCGTGATTTGCAGACACTGCGGATTCAGCAAGTGCGGATAGGATCGGGAACATGGTTAAAGGCTGTTACATTGGTAACAGCTTTTTGCTTTTATACTGGATTTAAAAATATTTTGACCTAGAGTGCAATAAATAGATACATTGTCCATGCCGATATCATCGGCGAGCGTTCGGACCAACTGGCACTGATTCCCTTTCTGGTGTCTTGAGAACAGAGCAAAAAAATAATAAAGAATCTTAAATCCTTTTCATGATCTCAGTTGTTATATATATCGCAGGCGAAGGTGGTGAACCCGTGATGGAAAATAATCTGATAAGACGGATAAAAGGCGGTGATGTTGGAGCGCTGGATATTCTTGTAAATGAGTATTATGAGATGATTTATCGTTTTTGCTATTGCAAATTAAACGGCGATACCTTCACGGCTGCCGACATTACACAGGATGTATTTGCGAGCTTAATTGAGAACATCAAGGAATATCGATTTTTCGGTAAGTTCAAGAACTATATTTTTACGATTGCCATTAATAAATGCAAAAATTACTATAAAAAATCTAAGACATTACCGGTTGACATCGCCTCGTTTGAAATCAGGAGCGATATTCCTGATCTGCTCGAAAAAATAGAGAAAGAAGAAATGTCTTTGAGAATAAAAAGAATCCTTGGCAAGCTACCGGATTATCAGAAAGACGTTATCATATTGAGGTTTTACCATGAGATGAAGGTAAAAGATATTGCCGCTGTTACAGGCGTTTCCCTTCCTACCGCAAAGTCAAGATTACGGCAGGGCATGGAAAAAATAAGAACAATGATGGAGGATGAGGATTTTGAAATATAATAGCGAGGAAAAAAAGATCAAAGCAATTCTTGACAAATACCGTTCTCCTCAGACTGATCGAAGTGGGGTGGAGGGTTTGGTGCTGACCCTCCAAGCTTCAGTAAAAGCAGGGAGGATCGGGCTGCCGTTCGCAACGCGTATACGGCAACAGATAAGCTACATTTCGCCGATAACATGGATACTGCAGTTTGCCGTTTCGGTTGTCATAGTAATTTTGATTATGATGCGAAGTGACGGTGTTGATCTTTATCCGCAGTTTGCGGGACTATCGGTGGCAATGGCAATTATAACGCTGATTGGGTATCCGGAGCTTCAGAAAAGTTTTTCATATAACATGTGGGAACTTGAAGAGTCGTGCCATTATAACTTGCGGCAAGTTACCATCATGCGCATGATCATCATCAGTGGCGCGGATGTACTCATCTTATCTATCTTAGCTTCTTTGGGGAGCGTCATTCTGAAAACCAAATTCATATATACTGCGGTTTACATGATCGTACCATTTAGCATCATCTCCATTGCAAGTTATTTTGTGTGTACAATGCTGAGAAATCGACGTCAGACGCAGTATTGGCTGACCGGTGCAAATACTGCGCTTGTTTTTCTCAGTGTGGCTATATTGCAGAGGTCTTCGCTGTACAGCCCAAAAAATTTTCCCATCTGGCTGATCGTTTCTGTCACCAGTGCTCTGATATTAGCCGCACTGGTTATACTTTACGTAAAATCAATGAAAGTGAGGGATATGACTTTATGCAATTGACCTTAGATCGTCTTTCAAAACATTATGGCAACAAGCTCTCTCTTGAGTCGGTATCTCTTGGCATGAAACACGGTATTTATGGTCTGCTTGGTGCGAATGGGGCTGGAAAAACCACAATGCTGCGCCTCATATGTGGCATAATTTCCCCTTCATCGGGAGAAGTACTTGTGAACGAGCGTAACATCTCAGAAATGGGCGAGGGATACAGAGCAATGCTCGGCTATTTGCCACAGGATTTTGGCTATTATCCCGATTTTTCGGCGCTAAAGTTTATGTTATATATATCTTCTTTGAAAGGGATTGGCCGTAACACCGCCAGGATTAAGAGCATAGAGCTGCTCGACTTGGTAGGCTTATTGAACGAGAAAGACAAGAAGATTAAGACTTTTTCCGGCGGCATGAAGCAGAGGCTTGGCATAGCTCAGGCTTTGCTTAACGACCCTGAGATATTGATCCTCGATGAGCCCACCGCAGGCCTTGATCCAAAGGAGCGCATACGATTCCGCAACTTAATCAGCTCGTTTTCCAATGAAAAGATTGTTCTCTTATCTACACATATCGTGTCGGATGTTGAGAACATCGCTAATCAAATAATTGTCCTTAAGAAGGGGCGTTTGATTGAAAACGGACAGGAAGCTGAAATTGTTAAAACGATGGAAGGACGTGTGTGGGAATGTGCAATCCCCTATAGCCTAAGCGACGAATTTTGCGCAAAGTACGCAGTGGCCAATATTCGGCGCGATGGAACATCGGCTACGCTTCGAGTGATTACGAATCAAAGGCCGGATTGTGACGCGATTTCTGTAACCCCCTGCCTTGAGGATTTTTATTTGTACCATTTTAAAGACGAAGGTGAAGGTGATCATCTGTGAAATCCCTGCTGATTTTTGAGATTGCTAAGATTTTAAGGCGTAAGACTACCGTTTGGCTTGTCGTGGGTGTTATCGCGATCAATGTGATAAGTATTATATCGGGAATTTCGAGCAGCGCTGTTGTTGACAGACAAACCGTTATTACTGGCCTTACTGCGATCAAGCTCAATCAGCAAATTGCGGAGGAGTATGAGGGCATATTTACAAACGATACGATTGACCGCGTCATTGCCGATTATGGCCCCACAACGCAAGCGAACAACGGCCATTACCGCTGGAACAACACAAATTCATTTGTCAGCGAAGAATTTGTGTTTATGGAAAGAACGCTTGAGGAAGCGTTTCCATTTGCGACTGAGCCGCTATATTTCGGATATGCGCAGGGATGGCTGCAATTAGCTGATGTATTCAGCGTCGTCATGTGGCTCATGCTCGTTGTTATAGTTGTGACGATCTCTCCGGTTTTCTCGGATGAATACCACAGTAGGATGGACATGATCATCCTGCCCTCTAAATATGGAAAATCAAAGGTTTCGCTGGCAAAGATTGCGGCATCCTTTATAACAATGATCCCTTTAGCCGCATTGATCGCAGCGCTGAATTATCTAACGCATGGGGTTATTTATGGCTTCGGTGGTTTGAATGTGCATATGCATTGTACAATGATGGGGCTTTCATCATACCCCTTGGTCATGACATGGGGCGAGTATTTAACTCAGACATTCATCTGTTTTATGCTTGCTACGCTAGGTACAACAGCCATTACTTTGCTCGTATCGTCTCTGAGCAGAACATCGTTCGTAGCAATAATCATTTCCATCATCGTGATATTCATACCGTTATTTATTTGCATGACCTTCCCTAAACAATTTATTTCTGGGATAGCAGCGCTCTTTCCGAGTGGATTGATCTCCGACGGCATACTTCTTGATTCGCTGCTCCCTGATTCGCTATTCTCAGACGGTTATACTACTGCCGCCGCAATACTCACAACAATACTGCTTGTTGCATGCATTTTAGGTAGTAGCCGACGGTTTCGCACAGCTCAGGCATAAAATAACGTTGTAAAGCAGGAAAGATGGCACTATTTCAAGCAAGGCTCATATTATAAAACAAGGTAAGTTTTACATAATATGTAGCGATAATTTACCGACGATATCAATTTAGAAGTAGAGGTGATTGAATGAAGCAAGAATTAGAACTAACCGGAACGGTAGTCACCCCGGACGATCCGGAGTATCAGCAGGCACGTATGAACTGGAACCCGTTCACCAACGCATTTCCCAAGGTATTCGTTTTTGCTCAGGAGCTGGAGGATGTGGTGAATGCCGTAAAGTGGGCCCGCAAGAATTGTGTGCCCATCCGGATGCGAAGCGGCAGGCACGCACTTGCAAAGGATTTTAATCAAACGGACGGTGGAATTGTAATTGATACCAGTCAAATGACAAAGACCAGGGTGAATAAAGAAAATTGGACTGCCACGGTGCAGGCAGGAATTCGCGTAGGTGTGCTTGTGAGGAAGCTTGCAAGGGAAGGCATTCTGGCTCCTTTTGGAGACAGCGCCACTGTCGGAATCGGCGGAATAAGTCCCGGAGGCGGAATTACAGCCATTCAGCGCACAGCCGGATTGATCAGCGACAATATTCTGGCAGCCACCCTCGTTGATGCCAATGGAAGGATCCTGCGTGTCAGCGAAAACGAAAATTCCGACTTGTATTGGGCCATTCGCGGAGGCGGAGGCGGCAATTTCGGTATCATAACCTCCTATACGTTCAGAATACGCCCTGCTCCTTCGGAGGTAGGAATATTTCAAATTATCTGGCCCTGGGAACAATTGGATGAAGTCATCGATGCATGGCAGAGATGGGCTCCATCCGTGGATATAAGGCTGGGCACCATATTGGAGGCATTTTCGAAAACCAATGGTTTGCTCCGTTCTCAGGGAATATTCCTCGGCCCCAAGGCAGAACTGAAAGCATTGATAAAACCTTTGTCAAGTGCCGGGACTCCCACAAGGGTTTTCGTTGATGGGGTTACACTGCTTGAGGCAATAGATTTCTGGGCTCCGAATGAACCGTTCTTTGATGAACAGAATACCACGTGGACCTCCGCCTGGGTAGAGCAAAACCTGCCTCCAAGAGGGATTGCCGCAATTCACCGTTTCCTTGAATTAGCAACCGGAACGGAATCCAATTTGTTTCTGCTGAACTCCGGCGGTGTAATGAACCAGGTACCGCCGAGGGATACGGCCTTTTTCTGGAGGAATACGAGATATTACATGGAAGTGGACGCCTCCTGGACAAGAAGGAACGAAACAGTAAAGAGCCTTGTTCTTGTCGAACAGACGCGAGAGTTGCTAAAGCCCTATGTAACCGGATCCTATGTCAATGTGCCTGATTTAAGTATAAAAAATTACGGCCAGGAATATTATGGCGATAATTTTGCCCGTCTCAGGAGAGTTAAAGCGAAATATGACCCCGAAAATGTGTTCAACTTCGTACAGAGCATTCCTTTGGCGTAACAATGGAAGGTGGGCTGTGATCATTCGCTGCCCATGGATTAATCCTTTGGTAAACTTCATACAAATCTTAGCCAAACGTGCGAGATTCAAAATCGTACGTTTCTTTATACTAATTCGTCAAAAGGCTATTACAAAGGGGTGAGGGCAGCTAAAGCTCATAGCAATTTGTATTTGACGGAAATAATCAAAAAGTTATCTGCAAGCGACGAGGCTATTTCCCCTCCGGTCTTTTCGATCAGCTCTTTTACAATCGCAAGGCCCAGTCCGGTATTTTTGGAGTTCCTGGACCTATCGGCAATATAGAATCTGTTGAAGAGTTGAGTTACTTCTTCTTCTGTCAATTGGCCTGCAAGATTTTTGAACCGGATTTCAACATACCCGCCGTCAGATGAAACAGACAGGTCCAAGCCGCCATTGCCATGTTTCAGTGCATTGTTTATAAGATTTTCAAAGATGCGGGTGAGTGCGTTTTTATCCGAATAGACCCAATAATATTCTTTCTCCATGGTTATTTTTGGAGTGATGCCCTTTAGGAGGAAATCGTCATAATACATCAGGAGCACATCGGATAAAATGCTGCAGATATCAACTTTCTGCAGGTCCAATACATATTCGTCGGACTGCAATCGTGAGAATTCGAACAAAGAATTCAGCATTTTCTGCAAGGCCTCAATGCGATTTTCAATTGTATCAATGTATTCCGTTTTTTTTGTTGGAGGAGTTTTCTCTGATTTAAGCATTTGTATATATCCGGCGGCAGACGTAAGCGGCGTCCTTAAGTCATGTGAAAGATTGGTGATGGCTTGTTTGAACTCCCGCTCAGTCTGCCTGTTTTTGATGTTTTGGCTTTTATATCCGGAAATCAGGGTATTGATTTGCTGCACAAAAATATCCAGCTCTTTATTCTTTATATCAGTATATAGCTGTAAACTTGTATCGTTTTCACTTATGAATTTGAGCCTGCTTGTCAGCTTCGTAAGTTCAGCCCTTGTTAAAAGCAAATACATATACAAAATGATTATTACCAATAAAAGTACGGATACTGAAACAATCCACAGCAATTTATCAATCTCCTTTGTTATTTAACGTCTTGGCGGGTAAATATCGACATTCCTAAAGTTGTGGTTATGGCAATAAAGAGAAATCCGACGAATACTGCCTTTACGATTGTACCGGTTGTAAGCGAGGGAGCGGTTAAAGCTGCAATATTTGTTGAAAGCCACCAGGAGGAGATGATCTGGCCGGATTTGAATGCAGTGCTGCTGGTAATCGCAAAGGCTATACTTAAAAAAAGCACTGTGCACATGGATATTGCGATAGAGCCGCCGACGTTTTTTACGAGCAGGGCAATCATCAGGAATAGGGAGGCAAAAGCCATATGCAAAAATGCCTGCACGGCAAGTATGCCTAAAAAATCAATAATGCCGTTTATCCGTGTATCGGTTCCAAATCCGAAAACAAAGCCCCCGGCAATAAAAGTGGTTATAACCGTGGAAAGCATTATGTCAACGGAAGCGGCACACACGATTATCAACTTCGAGAGATAAAAAGTTGATTTTTTACAACCTATAGTTAAAATGTTTCTTATTGTTCCATGGGCAAATTCACCTGTGACAAACATACACACAAAAATGGCAATCAGCAGCGGAATGATATCTCCGTTGCCAAATACTTGATTTGCCAGATACAAGGCGTTAAACTTATATGCATCAAATTTTGACAGGGACCAGCCCATGACCACTTTATTGCTTCCTTGGCCGATTTCTGAAGCCGGCAGGTTCATAACCACAAATTTCAACATAAAGACAAATGCAATGGATATTGCCGCACCCAATAAAATCATTACAAAGACTGCCTTGCTTTTCTTTACAGTATATAAATCCGCACTCAGCAAATTAAACATTTGAAACACCTCCCATAAGCCCCATGAAATACCCTTCCAAATCTTGCCCTTCTGCGGTGATCTCTTCAACGGAAACATTGTTTCTGGCAAACTCGGCGGTTATGATCCCGGACTTGTCAAACAGCTCATAAAGCCGGATGGAATTATCCGGCTGGATGGTGTAATTTGTTGAGCCTATGACGGTCTCCAGCAGTAAACATGCCTTTTTAACATCATTGACACGGATTTTGAGGAACTTTTTACAGCGCTCCTCAAGCTCCCGGGCAGTGAATTCATCCACCAATTCTCCGTTGTTTATTATTCCATAACACGTGACCAGCTTTGTGATTTCACCTAAAATGTGGCTGGATATCAGGACCGTAATACCGTTATCATGATTAAGCCTCAGTAAAAGCTCTCTTATTTCAATGATTCCTATGGGATCAAGTCCGTTGATGGGCTCGTCCAGAATGAGGAAATCAGGATTCCCCAAAAGTGCCATGGCAATGCCCAGCCGCTGTTTCATCCCAAGCGAGAAATCTTTTACCTTTTTCTTGCCGGTATCTTTAAGCCGTACTATCTCCAGCACATCCTCCACCGAGCTCCTGTTGGGTATGCCCAAAAGCCTGCGGTGATGCTCAAGATTCTCCGATGCTGTCATATTTGGATAGAGCGCCGGCATTTCTATGATACAGCCAAGGCGTCTGCGCATCGTGTTCAATTCCGCTTTTTTGGAAAACAGTTCTACCTGTCCTCTGGTTGGGGCGGCAAGTCCTGTTATTATCCGGAGCAATGTTGTTTTTCCTGCTCCGTTTTTGCCGATCAGGCCGTAAATATCGCCTTTTTTAATATGAATATCCATGTTGCTGATTGCAGCTTTATCCGAATATATCTTGGTCAATCCGAGGGTCTTTACTACGTATTCGGTCAATATGAGCACCTCCTGTTATGTGTTATGTGCTTATTTTAAATGTCATTGTTTCAGAAACTCTAAAAAAAGTCTTAAGAAAGTATAAAGTTTTTAATCACACATTTTGAAGCCGATCCCCCAAACCGTCTGGATATACTCCGTGTCCGGGTTCGCCTTTGCCAGCTTTGCCCGGAGATTGCTGACATGTACATTGATTGTATTGTCGTCGCCGAAGAATTCGTCATTCCATAAAGCCTCATATAAATTATTCTTGGAAAATACCTTTTTGGGATTCCTTATGAGTGTTAAAAGCAGCATGAATTCACGCTTTGTAACGGTTATAGGGATGCTGCCGACCCGGAGCTCGAAGGTTTCAGTGTTGAGACTGAGATCCTTATAGGTCAGAAAGGAAGCGTTAGGAGGGTGTGCAACCCTTGATAAGCGCCTTAAATTAGCTTCGATCCTTGCCAGGAGTTCATTCGTATCAAAAGGCTTTGTGACATAATCATCTGCGCCAAGTTTAAGCAGCTCGATTTTAGTTTTTTGATCGTCTTTTGCAGATACGGCGATCACGGCCATATCGTGCCGCTGTCTTAGCTTTTTTAGGACTTCCTCGCCGGGAAGTCCCGGGAGCATTAAATCAAGCAATACAAGGCTGAATTTGTTAAGTTCCATCAATAACAGTGCCTCTGTCCCTGAATATGCGGCCCTGGTATCATAACCATTATTGTTCAGCAAGTCGCATAACATGCTGCTGATGTGAATATCATCTTCTACTACCAAAATCGGATTGCGGCTCATTTTAGCTTCCTTCCTTTGCAGCTTTTGCTGATGGCAATATTTTATCAATGAAACGGCAGATGTTCAACGGGGCAAGGAGTAAAATACTTGTGTAGCAAAACATAATCACTGTACATAATTATAATGTGAGAGCATTTTGGAAGGAGGAGTTTCCTTGTCAAGAGTAACGATTGCAGTAAATGTTTTCAATCATATAAATGAGGATATGATCCTTGAAGAGGCCAGACTGGAACGCGGCGAATGGATTAAAAGGCCCGGAAGCATTGAAAATGATGAAAACGGAAGCTTTATGATGGGAAATGGGAATTGCTGCGACATTTCCGGACACGTCACCTGGAGCGGCCGAAGGAGCCATTGTGATTTTACAATCCGTATCAATAAGCCGGTTGACGGGATCGCCAGATTCGAGGTCGATTGCCCTGATCGCTACAGGTATATCATCTCGGGAGATCCGCTGGAGGAACACGCGATTGTTGATGTTTCGTTTTATAAACAGGATTTCAGCCAGCAGGAAAAATAATGATAGCACAATCCTGAAATTTAATAATTCCTGGTTAAAAAATAAGAACTGCCGGACAGGCGGTTTTTATTTTGTCCTCCGCCCATATGCCGGCAACTCCATGCGCTTACTTTACTTTGTCAATGCTTTGGAAACGGCGGTTTTCCAACCTTTGCAGCTCTGGGTGGCACCCGAGACGGTATCAATGTCTGCAGACTGCTTTGCAACCATCATTTTCCCAAAATCCGACCGGACCTTTTTCAGATTGGGTTTTCCTTCCTTGGTCCCATCCCATTCATCATAATTCACTTCTTTTTGGTTATCATCCAGCTTCTTTAGTTCTACATTACTGATAAAGCCGTTTTTAACCGTCACTATGGCTTCTTCATATCCGGGGCCTTCGCTTTTCTGCTTTTCATCATATACTCCGTCTTTATACTCTCCTTTTGGGACAATGACCTTGCCCTGGCACCCGGACATTGCAAAAATCAAAATAAGGGCCAAAGCCATAAGATTAATTTTTCTCATATTTCTTCTCTCCTGTTTCTCTCTTTCTTTCGATCCGCGCCTTCCATGCGGAGGACGATTCCCCGTCTTTCCAGACTTCATCTATTATATCATGGACAATTTTATTATGCATTATCAAAAAAAAAATCATACCAAAAAAATTTCAGGTTTTTAAAAGGATAGGGGGCGAGCTTGAAACGCCAGGCAGTTCAAAGTAAAATCATGTTCAAAATCGTTCATAAAAAGTTAATAGATTTTGCAAGGAATGTACACGGTTCATAGATAAAATAAATTTATCAAGGGATGAAAGGAGGTGATAGAGTGAAAAAAATAAGGATTTTGATTACTGCAGGCATTATTGCGGCGCTGCTTGTTCCATTCTCCGTATTTGCGGCTACATCCGATTCTTCGGTGGCAAAGACGGTAAGAGGCTTCTTCGGCATTGATTTTTCAAAGCTGAGTGATCAACAAAAAGCCGACGTCAATACTTATTCACAGAAAATGGCGGAGCTCCAAAAGGAATTCGTCGATAAAATGGTCTCCAACGGGACCATGACCAAAGAGCAGGGAGATGCTGAAAAAAGTCGCATTGACAAAGCTCTAAAGGCCAGTCAGGACAATGGCAACGCTTATGGATACGGGATGGGGAAAGGCTTTTTTAATGGAAATGAAAAACATGCCGTTCCAGGCAAAAACATAATAGATACCTCAAAGCTGACGGATCAGCAGAAGGCAGACCTGAAGGAGACCGAAACAAAGATGTTGGAGCTTCAGAAGGAGTATATCGACAAGGCTGTTTCCTTCGGACTTCTTACCCAGGATCAGGGTGATAAGCTGAAGAGCAGGCTGGATGCAGCGCAGAGTACGGAGAAGTCTGCCGATTCTTCCCTGCGCATAATGCCGGGAAGGGGAGGATTTGGCCTATTCGGTAGTAACGGCGCCGACCAATCAAAGCTGACTGACCAGCAGAAGGCGGAACTTGCCAATTATTCAAAAGAAATGGCGGAACTGCAGAAGGAAATGATCAACAAGCTGACTGCAGACGGAGTGATGACCAAAGAGGAAGGCGACGCGGCAATTAAAAGAATTGATGCGATGTCTGAGTCCGGAGCCGGAAAAGGCTTTCCCAAAGGGTTCGGTAAAATGGGAAGGGGCCGTTCCAATCCATCGGCACTTCCTGAAAAGTCAGATACAGTAAGCAATTCAGAGACTTCACTTTAAATTTTCCCCCAATATGCCAGGGAGAGGGAAATCCCCTCTCTCTTTTTTTATGTGCATCTGTTAAGTGTATCAGGTTGCAAAACTTGCGAAAATATAATAACATAGAGACATTAGGAAAAGACATTTATGAAAGTCGGTGGATAAAGAGTGGCAGCGAACAGAGTCAATAGTATAGAAATAAAAAAGATGAACCGGAATGCCATTTATCGGTTTCTATATAAGCATGAACCTATTTCCATCCAAGAAATCGCACATGCGCTGAAGATGAGTTTACCCACCGTTACTCAAAATCTTAAAGAGCTGCAGGAACGGGATTTAATCATTGAGACAGGCTTGTTTGAATCGACGGGAGGAAGAAAGGCAAAGGCAATATCCTTCAACAGTGTCGTAAAATATTCCATTGGCCTGGATATTACGCGGAATCATGTGGGAATTGTTGTCATTGACTTAAGCGGGAAGCTGATAAAAAATTTGAGGGTGCAGTATCCCTTTGTCAACGCAAAGGAGTATTTCCGGGGCGTTGGCAAACTGGTCACAGACTTTGTCGCTGAAAGTAAAATCGATGAAGGCAAAATCCTGGGAGTAGGCATCGCTCTGCCTGCCATCCTGTCGGACGACAGGCAGACGGTAAATTATGCTACAATTATTGATTTCAAGGGCGGGAGCATTAAAAGCTTTTCCGAGTTCATACCGTATCCCTGTATCCTGAGCAACGATGCCAATGCCGGCGGTTTCGCAGAATTTTGGGGTGACAGGAATGCGAGCAACGTGGTCTATCTTTCACTGAATAATACGGTCGGAGGGTCCATCATCATTGATAAAAACATCTTTACGGGGCAGAATCACCGCAGCGGGGAGTTTGGCCACATGACCATTGTGCCGGGCGGGGACAGGTGCTACTGCGGACAAAAGGGCTGTGTCGACGTCTATTGTTCGGCTAAAATACTATCCGACAGTACCAATGGAAACATTGCTGAGTTCTTCCGAATGTTAAAATTAAACAGTGAACCTCAGAAATTGATTTGGGAAGAATACCTCAAGCATTTGGTGGTTACGGTAAACAATCTCAGGATGCTGTATGACTGCAATGTGATTCTGGGAGGATATGCCGGTTCATACATGGGGGAACATATCGGGTATCTTAGAAAGCTGGTATCAAAAAGAAATACATTTGAGGCCGACGGGAATTATCTGCATGTAAGTAAATATAAGCTGGAGGGCACCGCTGTAGGCGCGGCTTTGCAGCATATTGAAACCTTTATCAACGATGTTTAGCCGCCTGCCAAATCTAATTTCATATAATTCTCCTCATGCAAAACACCTTGAACCTGTGTAAAGCCCAGGATCAAGGTGTTTTGCATGAGGTGCCGGACCTGCTTTTGCCGGTGCCTGCACCACGTCGTTCCGCTCCTCGCAATGCCCATGCCGTAGTCACCCTAAAAAAATACCACAATATGTAATAAAAAAGATATTGACTTTCCGAAAAAAAGCCTTATAATCTTATTAAAGGCATTTTATAAAAGTGTTATATAAATGTAGAAAAAAAAGTAAAGGCTATGAGGCAGCCGGATCAAAATTTACCAATTCAATAATTGAGGGAATCGCTTAACTCAAAGGATAAATTTGAAGGATTTTTAAATAATATATCTTATGGGGGAAGGAAATGGAACAAAATATTAAACTCAGAGTATCAAAAATTGAAAAATCCTTTCCGGGAGTTAAGGCGCTTGATAAAATCGACTTTGCCGTGAAAAAAGCTTCGGTCCATGTCTTGTGCGGAGAAAACGGCGCAGGAAAGTCAACCTTGATGAAAATCATCAACGGAATTTATCAGCCGGACAGCGGTCAGATTTTTATTGACGAAAAGCCAGTAAAAATAAACAACCCGATCCATGCCAGAAATTTAGGCATCTCCATGATATTCCAGGAAATGAATTACGTCCCGGAAATGACGGTGGAGGAAAATATTTTCCTGGGCAATCTTCCTGTGAATAAATTCGGAAGCGTTAATTGGAAACTGGTGAGGCAGCGTACGAAAGAGCTGCTGCTGACGGAAAATTTACCCTACTCTCCTACTACTCTGCTGAAAGACTTAACCGTATCCGACATACAAATGCTGGAGATCATTAAGGCCATCTCGTACAAGTCGGACATCATTATCATGGACGAGCCCACTTCCGCCATCACCCTTAAGGAAGTGGAAAAACTGTTCATCAAGATAAGAGAGCTTAAGGCAAGAGGAGTAAGCATCATCTACATCTCTCACAAGCTCGACGAAGTTTTCCAGATTGCGGATGAGATTACGGTATTCAGAGATGGGACTGTCGTAGAGAGCCATCCCAGGGAAGAGCTGGATATAGAAACGGTTATTTCACTGATGGTAGGCCGCAAGCTCACAAATACCTATCCAAAGGAGCAAATCGCAATAGGAGAGGACCTGCTTCAGGTTGAGAATTTGAACAGCACTAATGTATTTCATGATGTCAGCTTCCATGTTAAAAAGGGTGAAATTGTCGGGTTTGCCGGTTTAATGGGAGCCGGAAGGACGGAGGTGATGCGTTCGCTGTTCGGTCTGGACCCTAAAAACGCCGGTAAGGTAAAAATCAAGGGCAAGGAAGTCGCCATTAAAAATGTGAGACAAAGCATAGGAAACGGAATGGTAATGCTCTCGGAAGACAGGCGCAGGTATGGCATCATTCCTGTCCGGTCCGTAAAAGAAAATACGACCATATCCTTCCTGGAAAAATTCTTTCACGGTTTCAGGCTGCACAAGAAAATAGAGCATCATGTCGTCACCGATATGTTTGAAAAAATGAAAGTGAAGACACCGACCCTGGAAACCGTAATCGCATCCTTGAGCGGAGGAAATCAGCAAAAGGTGCTGCTGGCAAAGTGGATGATAAGGAATCCGGATATTTTGATCCTGGACGAGCCCACCCGGGGTATTGATGTCGGAGCGAAATTTGAGATATACAAGCTTATGACGGAGCTGGCCAGGGAAGGGAAGGTCGTCATTATGGTTTCCTCCGAGCTTCCCGAGCTCATCGGCATGTGCGACAGGATTTATGTCATGGCCAAAGGCACCATCACCGGCGAGCTTGAGCGGAAGGATTTTTCCCAGGAGCTCATTATGAAATATGCTACCGCAACGAAAACAATGAATGAGGTGGAAAAAAATGCAGATGCGAAGTAATTTCTGGTACACGTTTAAAAAGACCTATAGCATTTATATGATACTATTTGCCTTATTTATTGTCTGTTCCGCGGCAAATCCCAATTTTCTGTCGGTAAGCAACCTGATCAACATTTTAAGGCAGCTGGCGGTAACGACGATTCTGGCCTTCGGGCAGACAATGCTGATCATCAGCGGTATGCTTGACCTGTCCGCCGGGTCGGTACTGGCCCTTTCGGGAGTATTTGCGGTCTCTGCCTATAAAGCCACAGGATCTTTGCTGCTGGCAGTTTTAATCGGTATAGTCACCGGAATGGTATGTAATCTGATCAACGTTATAATGATCAGCACCTTTAAGGCTCCGCCTTTTATCGCAACACTGGCAATGCTCACAATGGCCCGGGGTGTCGCGCTTCTTTACACCAAGGGACAGAATATTCTCCAGTTGGGTAATTTTACAGTTCTTGGCCAGGGGTCCATCGGGGTCATCCCCATCCCTGTAATTTTTCTGGCCATCATTGCAATACTCACCTGGTATATTTTGAAGCATACCCGGTTCGGTCGGTCCCTCTATGCGGTGGGAGGCAATGAGGAAGCGTCCGTCGCTTCAGGCATTAACGTCCATAAGGTGAAGTATACGGCGTTTATCATAAACGGTATCTTTGTTGGCCTGGCGGGTGTCATCTTTATGTCCCGTGTCAATGCGGGGCTTCCAAACGGAGCCATCAATTTCGAGTTTACGGCCCTTACGGCGGCCATCATCGGCGGGACAAGCTTCTCCGGCGGAATCGGTACGGCGGGCGGCACGCTGGCCGGCGCATTCATCGTTGGCTTCCTGGATAATATCATGAACCTCACCAATGTGGACTCCTACTTGCAGCAAATCATCCGCGGCGCCATTATCGCACTTGCCGTAATCTATGATATCCGCTCCAAGAACCGCAGGACGAAGAGCATGCTGGGCAGCATTGAAAGCAAGCGCAAGGATAAAAAGGTAAAAGAAGCAGTCAGTTAGCTTTTTGAAAAGTAACACTTAACCCGAATTAAACAGCAGCGCTGTTTAAAAATAAAAAAATAAAAGGATGGATTCAGTATGAAGAAAATGCTTTTGACTATGTTTTCAGTCGTGTTGGTACTGGCTTTGCTGGCCGGTTGCGGCGCTACGGGTTCAACGACGGAACCTTCGACAGCGGCAACGACCAAAGGTGAAACAACAGGCGCCCAGAAGACTTTCAAGGTTGCGTACATTGCCAGGGCTCAATCCGACTCATTTGCCGCATGGCTTGCCAATGCAGTGAAGGAAGAAGCAAAGAAATATCCCAATATCAAATTGGAAGTCTTTGACGGACAGGCCAGTGACGATAAGGAAAACTCCATGATCGAAAACGCGATCACCAACAAATTCGACCTGGTTATCGTACAGCCCAATAACGGTGAAGCACAGAGACCTTATGTAGAAAAGGTGGTTCAGGCAGGAATCTTTGCCATCACAACAAACGCACGTATTTCAGGGATTGAAGGCGCATCCTCCGTTGATGCCAATCCTTACGAACAGGCGGCGGTGAATGCAAGGGCAGCGGTTGAGCAGGTACCCAAGAATGCAAAGGTTGTTGTTTTGAAAGGACCCTCCGGCAACTTCCACGCAGACCAAAGACGTGATAGCTGGCAGAAGGAATTCTTTGACAAGCGCCCTGACGTTAAGATCGTTGGCGAACAAATTGCAAGCTGGAATAAGGATGAAGCCATGAAGTACATGGAAGACTGGGTACAGGCCAATGATAAGATCGACGCGGTTATCTCAATGAATGACAATATGGCCGCCGGCGCCCTTGAAGTTGTAAAAGACAATCCGAAATATAAAGACATGCTGGCTTATGGCGTTGACGGAACTGCAGAGGCCTTGCTTCTCATAAAAGATGGCAAGATGACTTCCACCTGTTTGCAAAATGCCTTTGAGCTTGCAGAAAAGTTAATGGATACAAGCAATAAGCTTTTGACAGGCGTTGAAAAGAAAGTTGATACGGATATCGGAAATCCATTGGTTAATAAGGATAATGTGGACCAGTACATTGACATCCTGAAGAAATCCGGAGCAATAAAGTAATGTTTTCAGTACTCCGAATCATACAATGAGTTTATAACACTATGTTTTTATAGTAATTTTTAAAAGCGTGAAACACAGTGTTTCACGCTAAATTTTTTTTCAGTAACAGGGAGGGATTGGAGGAATCGATATGAAAAACAGAGCGGCAATCATGACGGGTCTTAATAAAATGGAGATAAGGGAAGTCGAGGTTCCGGTGCCGAAAGAGAAACAAGTGCTTATAAAGCTTGAGTATGTGGGAATTTGCGGCTCCGATGTGCACTATCTGGAACACGGAAAGATCGGCGATTTTGTTGTAAACGGCGATTTTATTCTCGGGCACGAATGTGCGGGAACGGTTGTTGCTGCAGGGCCTGGGGTAGAGAAGCTGAAGGTTGGGGACAGGGTGGCCTTGGAGCCGGGAGTTACCTGCGGACAGTGTGAATTCTGCAAGACCGGAAGATACAATCTCTGCCCGGATGTGGAATTTCTGGCCACTCCGCCGTACAACGGCTGTTTGATGAATTATATAGCTTTCCCGGAGAATATGGCGTTCAAGCTGCCGGACAAGATTTCCACAAAAGAGGGAGCTCTGATTGAACCTTTGGCAGTGGGCATGCATGCAGCCAACCAGGGCAGAGTCAAGCTGGGGGATTCGGTTGTAATCCTTGGTTCAGGCAGCATCGGCCTGGTAACACTTCTTGCCTGCAAAGCTTTTGGCGCAACTGATATCACCGTCGTAGACATTATCCCCAAAAGGCTTGAATATGCGAAAAAGCTTGGGGCGACAAACATTATAAACGCTGCGGAGGCCGATGTTTTAGCCGAGATGGACAGGCTGACGGATAAAAAAGGCGTTGATGTTGTTATAGAGACTGCAGGATCTGCCAAGACCATCGCACAGACTCCGTATCTTGTCAAAAACGGAGGATGCGTTGTGCTGGTGGGTATGGCTCCGCAGGATATCATCGAGTATAATTTTTCGAAGATCATGGCCAAGGAAGCGGAAATAAAATCGGTATTCCGTTACAGAAATATCTATCCCCAGGCGATTAAAGCAGTTTCAAAAGGGATTATCGACATATCGGGAATTATCTCCCATGAGTTTGATTTTGAAGAAGCGGCAAAAGCCTTTGACTTTGTAATTAACAATAAGCGGGATGTAGTCAAGGCAGTAATAAAAATCGAAAGTGATGTATAGGGGGACGCTTCTGTGACTTTCATTTTCGCCGGCATTGGTGGGCGATTGTGATAGGAGTTTAATGAGGCTCCAAAGTTTAATAAGAGTTCCCGATGATAATTTTATAAATGGAAGAAGTCTGAAAAGGCTTGCAAAAAAAGGCTATTACGTATGTAATGGCCTTTTTGCGTTGACGTTTTTATCTCAGGCGGAATAATTTGATTAAGAAACAAAATATAATAAATGAATAGTATATTGACAATAACGCGAAAGTATAATAATATTAAAACGAAAGTAAAACGTGATATTGCGAAAGCATTATCGTAACAATTATCGAAGATTTCTATAGGAGGGGTCATTATGTATGACAAAAATTGGGCAAAAGTTGACGCCAATACGCTGCCGGAAATAAAAACCGAGCTTCCGGGTCCGAAATCCAGGGAATACCACGGCAGAGCCGCCAAATACATGAAGGGTTATTCCAGTCAGGTCACGCTGTTTCCGGTAGTTTTCGAATCGGGAAAGGGCTGTACGCTGAAGGATGTGGACGGGAACACTTTCATTGATTTTTCTTCGGGGATCTATGTCACCGGCCTGGGTCACTGCCACCCCAAAATCAGTGAGGCGGTGGCCAGATATGCCGGCCAGCTGATGAACTGTCATGATTTCACCACCGAAATCAAAATGAAACTACTTGAAAAGCTTGCCTCCATCACCATGGGGGATTTAAACGGCATCCAGCTTTACGATTCCGGAACAACCGCGGTAGAAGCAGGTCTTCGCTGTGCAAGGGCGGCAACGGGCAAATTTGAATTCGTATCCTTCTGGAGAGACTTTCACGGCAAGACCCTGGGAGCGGTTAGCTGCGCAATTGTGGACAAAAGCCAGGGAATGAGGGCTCCCGGATTTTTCCTTGCGCCGCGGCCTAATTGTTATCGCTGTCCTTTTAAAATGCAGCAGGAGAATTGCAATTGCTATTGCGTAGACTTCCTGGAAAACGTAATCAAGAACGAAACTTCAGGTCAGGCGGCAGCAGTGGTTCTGGAGCCGATTCAGGGCTGGGGCGGCTCCGTTGTTCCCCCGGATGAGTTCATGCCCCGTCTGCGCAAGCTTTGTGATAAATACGGAATGCTTCTTATGGCGGATGAAGTCCTTACCTGCATGGGGAGGACAGGCAAAATGTTTGCCATGGAGCACTGGAACACCACACCGGACATAACTACCCTGGGTAAAGGCTTTGGAAACGGCTTCCCCGTCACTGCAATGTGTGTCAGTGACAAATATAAGGACGCCATTGAGAAAATTTCGGCGTCTTCAAGCTACGGCGGAAACCCAATGGCCTGTGCCGCCGCTTTGGCGTCCATCGAAGTCATTGAAGAAGAAAACCTGTGTGAAAGGTCAACCCATCTCGGCGAGTTGTTCCTCAAGCGGATGAATAAGATGAAGGAAGAGCACAAGATTATCGGCGATGTCCGGGGAAAGGGCTGTTTGCTTGCAATGGAGCTTGTTAAGGACAAAAATACCAAGGAACAGTTTGACGAAGCCGGAAAGCTTGTATACCAGAAGGCCTTTGCAAAAGGACTTGCCTGGGTGCCCGCAGGCCACATCCTGAGGCTGTCTCCCCCCATCATCATGGACGACGACCTTGCGCTTAAAGGCCTGGATATTATTGAAGAGGCCGTAACCGAAGTGGAAAAGCAATTAGGGATATAGGAGAGGGGTATCATCATGAAGGAACTGAGAGTGGGAATCGTCGGCTTCGGATTTATGGGAAAAACCCATACCTACGGCTATAAAACCATTCCGCTTTATTACAGCAACCTGCCCTTTAAAATAAAGCTGGCAGGCGTCTGCGACACTGTGCCCGGGGTGGCTGAAAATGCCAGGGATACCCTGGATTTTGAGTTTGCCGCGACCTCGCCCGAGGAGATTTTCAACCGGCCGGATATCGATATCGTTGACATATGTACTCCTAATATCTACCACAAGGATGGGGTGCTCAAGGCGATCATGAGCGGGAAAAACGTGTATTGCGACAAGCCTTTGGCCACAAGCTTTGAGGAAACCAAAGAAATTACGGGGATCCTTGATCAATATGGAGTAATAACGCAAATGGCTCTCCAGTACAGGTTTTTTCCGGCAACCATGCGGGCGAAGGAATTGATTGACGAGGGAAGAATCGGAAAAATCATGTCCTTCCGCGCCTGCTATCTGCATTCCGGCTCTGTCGACGCCAGAAAGCCCATCGGCTGGAAGCAGGACAAAAAGTTTGGCGGGGGAGGCGTATTGTTCGACCTTGGCTCCCATGTGCTGGACCTTATGTATTATCTGCTGGGAGAATATTCCGCGGTTTTCGCAAAAACAGAAATAATTTACCCTCAGAGACCCGATAAGACCGGCAATCTGATCAATATTGAAGCGGATGACGTAGCTTTCATGATCGTTAAAATGAAAAACGGCGGAACAGGGACCATTGAAGCTTCCAAGGTTGCAACCGGCATCAATGACGAATTGAGGTTTGAAATCCATGGGGACAAAGGTTCGGTCCGGTTCAACCTTATGGAACCGAACTGGCTGGAATTCTATGATAATACGCTGCCGGAGGCTCCGTTGGGCGGCACAAGGGGCTATGTGAAAATTGAATGCGTCCAGAGGTTTAAAAAGCCCGGAGGCGATTTCCCGGGTCCCAAGTTCTCCGTCGGATGGATCCGGTCTCATGTTCACAGCCTGTACAACTTCCTGTCCTGTGTCTATGAGAACCGGCAGGCAAGTCCTTCATTTAAAGAGGGGGCTTATGTCCAGTATGTGATGGAAAAGGCGTATGCCTCGGACATGGCCAATTCCTGGATAACTTTGGATTGACAAGCAGGGCGGATTGCCATAAAATTGATTCCAAAGGCTGTATTCCGGAACTTTTTAAAAATCGAGGTAATATTTTATGGCTGGCGGCAATATTGAAGAAATGGATATGGACAACCGAAGGAAAAAAATCATTGAACTTCTCTACAGGGAAGGTAAGGTCAAGGTAATAGATCTGAGCAGGCTCTTCGGGATTTCCGAGGTTACCATCCGGAATGACCTTACGGAGCTTGAAGCGGAGGGCCTGCTGGAGAGGATTCACGGAGGGGCCGTCAATACCGGCAAGTCCTACTATAACATGCCCTTGCTGGACAGGATGAAGACCAATGAAGAAGAAAAACGGAGGATTGCCGCGGCCTGTGTTTCCTTGATTGCAAACGGGGATACGTTAATGATGAACTCCGGCACGACGACCCTGTTTGTTGCCCAGGAGCTGAAGCAGTTAAAAAACCTTACGATCGTCACCAACTCCCTGGCTATCACCCAGGAGCTGGGTCATTTGAACAATCTTCAGGTGATCTTGCTTGGCGGAAATTACAATCCTCAATACCAGTTTACTTATGGAGACGATACCCTCAACCAGCTGAAAAGATACAAGGCGGACAAGCTGATCTTGTCCGCTGACGGGGTATGTGCCGAAGAGGGGATCACCACCTATCATCATCTGGAAGCCGAAGTAAACCGGCAAATGCTGGACAGGGTCAACAAGACCATCGTGGTCACAGATTATTCAAAGATCGGCAGGACAAGCTTTGCCTATATCAATTCAATGGACCATGCGGATGTCCTTATAACAAATCAAAATGCAAACAGCGAAGAGCTTGGCCTCATAAGAGAAAAGGGAATTGAGACCATGCTTGTATAAGGGCCCGGCAAAGTATGCGATTTCCTGGAATCAAGCCGGAGTGTACAGGCAAATAAAGAACTATAAGAAGTGTCCGTAAGAAAATCTTAAGCTTTTCATAAGCAGAAATTAAAAAACAACTCCTTTTTTTATGGTTCAATAGACTAGGAAAAGGAGTTGTTTTATGAAACGGAAAAGAAAAATGAATTATGGAAGAACCTGTTTCTGGATTCTGTTGATTATTGTAGTGATCGCCTTAGGATGCAATACTGTCAGCCACTTTTTTTCAGTTGACATGGACAAACTGTCTGAGGATATTTCCACCCCATTATCGGGCCGGGAACAGGAAAACGCCTTACCGGCGAAAACCCAGGAGCCTGTTGTTCTGGATTCTTCAAAGAGGGAGCTCCACAGTCCCTATGCATTGCTGGTCCGGTTAAAGGACAAGAAGGTAGCTTTTGAAGCCCGGAGCCGGGAGAGAATCTATCCTGCCTCCCTAACGAAAATCATGACTGCCGTTGTGGCAATCGAAAATATTTCCGACCTGCAGGAACTTGTTGAACTGCCCAAAAAGATCTTTCCGGATTTATACAAAGCCGATGCTTCCATGGCCGGCTTCCTGCCAGGGGAGAAAGTCCCGGCCATAGACCTGCTGTATGGCGCGCTTTTGCCTTCCGGCGCCGAAGCTTCCATTGGACTTGCCCTCAAGGTCTCGGGTTCGGAGAGTAAATTTGTGAAGCGGATGAACGAGAAGGCAAAGCAGTTTGGGATGGATGATACCCATTTTACAAATGTGTGCGGCCTTCATGACTCCAAACATTATACCACGGCAAAAGATATGGCTGCTTTACTGGAATATGCTTTAAAAAATAAAACCTTCCGGAAGGTATTTACGGCTTCCCGGCATTCCACTGCCGGAACCAATCTTCACCCCGACGGCATTACTTTTTACAGCACCCTGTTTGGGAAGATGGAGGACAGCGAATTTCCCGGAGGAAAAATTCTTGGCGGCAAAACCGGCTATACGGAGGAATCCGGACTTTGCCTCGCCAGCCTGGCTGAGAAAAACGGTGTGGAATATATTTTAATCACGGCGGGAGCTCCGGGCGACCACCGGACGGAACAATACAATATAAAGGACGCACTCATGGTATACGGAAATTATCTTAAGAAATAGGCATACTAATAAAAAATCTTAAGATAATTTTAAGAAAAATTCAAACAAAGTTTGTTTGATTTGTAGTACTATGAAGATAAGCACCGGCGGAAGTAATATTTCCGGTGCTCCTAAGTTTTCTATCAACCGAAGCGGAAAGAAGAGGATGAAACTTATAGGCGCCAATATATTAGTTGTAGATGATGAACAGGCCATCGCGGACCTTATTGAGGTTTATTTGAAAAATGAAGGCTTTACGGTGCACAAGTATTATAACGGCCGGGACGCGTTCAACTGCATCGGGTCGGAACAGCTGGAGCTGGCTGTGCTTGACGTCATGCTGCCGGATATCGACGGTTTTTCTCTGTGCCGGAAAATAAGGGAGAACCATAACTTCCCTGTGATCATGCTGACGGCTAAGGATGAAGAAATGGACAAGATTACCGGACTGACCCTTGGGGCGGATGATTACATGACGAAGCCCTTCCGCCCTTTGGAGCTCGTTGCCCGTGTCAAGGCACAGCTGCGCAGGTTTACCAGGTATAATTCCGCCGAGCCGCTGCGGGAGGAAAAGCTGGTTGAATTCTCCGGATTGGTTTTAAACAGGGACAACCACGAGTGTACATTGAATGAGAAACCGCTGGCGCTCACACCTACGGAGTTTTCCATTCTGTGGACCCTGGGGTCCAACCGTGGACGGGTGGTCAGCTCCGAGGAATTATTTCAGGCGGTATGGGGAGACAAATATTTCACCAGCAGCAACAATACCGTCATGGTTCATATCCGGCATCTGAGGGAAAAGATGCACGATTCCGCAGAGCATCCCAAGTACATCAAAACCGTATGGGGGGTTGGATATAAAATTGAAAAATAACCAAAGGAGTCTATTGAAAGCCGGTCTTGTGGTCTTTGCAATTGTCCTGTCCTGCATGGGCTTGATCTGGCTGGTGGACCAAAGGTATAACGGAGTATTCAGAGAATGGTTCTGCAGTCTATTTGATGTTCAACCTATCTTCCAAAACGGTGGAAAAATAGGTATCATCTCTAGAAGCTGGTTCCAAATAAAACAATTTTTCGTTTATGCGTTTCTGATTTCTGTAGCAATTCTTGCAGCAGGCATGAGCTGTTCGTCCTATTTTTATTCACGTTACAGAAGGAAAAAAGACATCGCCCTTATGACGGAAGCAATAAACGCCTTCATGCAGTCAAACAGTGATGATCTGACCTTCCCGGAAGAGTATTCCCACATTGCAAAGCAGATTATCGGAATCAATACGGCTTCCCAAAAGAATCAGCAGCTTGTTCAAACGGAAATGCAGCGAAAAAACGACCTGATCACCTATCTGGCACATGACCTGAAAACGCCGCTGGCTTCAGTCATCGGCTATCTGAGTCTTCTGGATGAAGCCGGGGACATGCCGGCGGAACAAAAATCGAAATATGTGGGTATAGCCTTGACAAAGGCTTACAGGCTGGAGGAACTCATCAATGAGTTCTTTGATATTACACGGTTTAATCTGCAGTCCATTGTCCTGAATACAGGCAAAATAAAACTGGCTTTCATGCTTCAGCAACTGGCCGACGAGTTTTACCCCATGCTGGCCCCCCAGGGAAAGCAGGCCGATATTCATGTGCCGGAGGAGCTTATACTGACAGGGGATGCGGACAAGCTTGCCCGTGTATTCAACAATATTCTGAAAAATGCCGTCGCCTACAGCTATGACAATAGCGCCATAGGAATCTCAGCCGTCCGGGAGGGAGAAGCTGTGGTGATAATTTTCACCAATCAAGGGGATCCCATTCCTGCCCAAAAGCTGGACACGATTTTTGAAAAATTTTACCGTCTCGACACTGCCCGGTCCACAAACACAGGCGGAGCAGGGCTGGGTCTGGCCATTGCCAGGGAAATTATCACTGCCCATGGCGGGACCATCACCGTTGAGAGCAATTCCGAGCATACCATGTTTACGGTAAGGCTTCCGTCATAGATCCCATAGGTAAGTCTATTTATTGGGATGGATGGAATTGCTCATTTTAGAAACAAGCGGAACATTTTTTTATCGTATCCGTCAATAGTAAACAGAGGGCTCTGGTCGGCGCCAAGTTCGATTTCATGCAAAGCCGTGCCAAATGCTGTAGTATATTTGGCGTTGTCAGAGTACCGGGGTACAGATTTTAAAAAAGCTGTAAAAATACAAATGCAAAATTCCGGAGGATTTTATGTTATTAAAGAAAGTACAATTGTATGTTTGCCTGGCTTCCATCATAGCCATTTTCAGCGCTTGTTCACAAGCTTCCGATACCAGCGGCACGACGATGCCTGAATCGCAGCAAACAACCCAGTCAGATACAGCCGGTGAAATAAAAGAGACAAGCGCTCCCAGCCAGGAAAACACAGAAGGGACCATAAAGGAGACGGTTAAGGAGACTATTAAAGAGACTGCCAAAGAGACGGATGCTAAGAAAGCTTTTTTGGGCAAATGGGTGGTAGCCAAATTACTGCCTACTTTGAATGTTTCTGCTGTTTCCGAGGAGGACTTCAATAAAACGTATTCAGATAAAGAGGCGGTGTACGCAGCCGATTATGCGCAGTTTGGAGATGAAACCTGCAAAAATCCCGATTACAGGGAAAAAGACATGAGCGCGGAGGAATTTGCCCGGCTTTATAGTGGAGCAACCTTTGAGCAACTGGGAATAAAAGCCGACAGCGCAAAGGTAATTGAAATCTTTAACGGAGATAAACAATGGCTGAATCCTGGCGGCATGATCATTATAAAAGACGAAAGTACACTGATTTCCTTTTGGGATGGTGCATTCTTTGAAATGACGGCCGCACAATAAAAGAGAAATGCGATGCTAATATAAAGAGTATCGCTGGTACGTTGTAAACATCTGAATATTTCATTCCGATCGAAGAATCCTGATAAAGGCTGCCGTTGTTAAACGGCGGCCTTTCACCTTGTAAGCCATATTGATAATGCGGCTCCTGCCCTCATTTGTTGGTATAAACCCGTTTAAATAAAAAGAAAAATTGTTATGATATAAATATAATACGATCGAACCATTTACAGGTTTCATTCATCTAACCTATAGAAAACAATGGCGGTGATTTATGAAAGATTTGGTGTCAATGGCTAAAAGGGGGAGCAAGGAAGCTTTCCTTGAACTGGTGGAGCTCCGTCTAAACGTATTGTATAAGATAGCTTATACTTATATGCGCTGCAGTGACGATTCCTCAGACATCGTACAGGATTCCGTCCTTTTAGCCTATAAAAATATAAAGAAATTGAAGGATCATACGAAATTTAATCCGTGGATCACCTCTATTTTAGTTAACCGGTGCAGGGAGGTCCTAAGAAGATCAAAAAAGGTCCGATATGAAGAGTACACGGAGAAAACCATTGCACCTGATACGCCAGGTATCGACGGGTATACAAACCTTGAAAATAGTATTGATATTATGAATTCATTGCAAAAGCTTGATGAGAAATACCGGGAAGTGATTACGCTGAAGTATTTTGGCGATTACACCCTCAATGAAATATCCGGCATACTGGACATTCCTTTGGGGACCGTTAAGTCAAGATTGAACTTCGGGCTTGGTAAGCTCAGGCTGGATATGGAGGTGAGGGCGGATGAAATGTAAAAATATATGCGAAAACCTTTATGAGTATATCTATGGGGAGCTGGATAATAAAAGGGCCCAGACTGTCAAAACGCACCTGGAAGACTGTAATCAGTGCCGCTGTGCATATCAGGAACTAAAAAGCCTGTTGGTGGATACGGCCCAGCCTCTGGTGGGACTGAGCAAAAGGATGGAAATACCCGGTGACCTGGTTGCAAGGGTCAGGACTATCGTCAACGCAGGAAGCAGAAATCCGGGAAGAAAACGTAAGCCTTTACGGTATTTAACCGCAGCGTGCCTGGCGCTTGTACTTTTCTATACCTTACCCGTTTTTGCCTATTATGCAATACAGATCTTCCCTGTAGAAAAGTACGCAGGCTTTATTGATAAAGCCATGATCAAAGACTTTGTGGAAGGCCGCGGGCAGGTGATTGGAAAATCAAGCAGCATGAACGGGGTTATCCTGACCGTTGACGGAATGCTCAAACGAGGCGGAAAATTCAGCATTCTCTTTACCGTAAAGGTTCCAAAAACCGGAAGCTATAACTATGGATTGCCTGCAAGCGGTGTCAATGTCATAAGCGTCAGCGACCAGTTCGGCAAGCGGTATATTATCGGCAGCGCCAGCGGAACAACAGGAAAAGCCTTAGAAGAAGGTGAGTCCCAATATATATTTGACATCGATGAGCCCTTAAGCTTCTGGTCCTACAAGCTTAAAGTCAGGATAACCGCAATAGAGCTAGGCTTAACGAATGAAAAGGAAAACAGGTACTTTGAGAAATATAAAAATATTTATGGTGACTGGAACGTAGATTTCTATGTTGACCGGTCGGGGAATTGGAGGTAACGGCATGCCGTTTAAATTGCTGTTTGTGCTCGGAATATTATTTATCGCATGCTTTATTGCGTGCCGGTGGCTTTATAAGGCCAGGGAGCATAGAGGAAAGCTGGTAAAGAGGGGAGTGCTATTGCTTTCTGTCGTTGTTTTAGCGTCGGCTCTTTGTTGGGGCTATTACCGGATGGCAGGGATTTCAGGCTTGCCAGAGAATGCAAAAGCAAACCTGATACATCTGAATGAAAGCCGGAGAGCGGATGGGACAACGGTCCGGCTAAACGAAGTGTTTATGGACTTATTTACGCTGGCAGCGGATTATTCCGTTTGGGGCAGGGATAAGGTGGTTGCAATTGAACTTAAAAAGGGTCCGGAGGATATAAGTACTATAGCCGCCATGGCGGGTTTATGGTGCGGAGGAGGCATAATTCCTGAGAAGCAGAGCTTCAGCATGTCGTACAAGGCAGAGGAGTTTGTCGACCCGGTTTTTATTGTCTTTTATCTCTCCAACGGTGAAAGCATCAGCTTTGAGGTCAAAGACAGGACGAATGTCAAAGGGAAAGTGAAGGTAATCAATATCGGCAAAACCATAAGCGATGAGGGCAGAAATATTACCGTTACCAGGTTTTGTAAAGGCATTGGCTATAGCGCGCTTCTGTTTGAGGCTGATTTTATGCCTTCAACGATTGATTTTGAAATTGCTGACGGCGATAGCGTTGTGGATAAAAAGGCAAGCTGGAGCGGCGGTGGGAGTAAGTACACCGGCTCAGTCTATTTTGACCCTGTGAAGTCCGATAGGCTGAAAATTACCGTTAAAAAGGATTCCGAGCATAAAGCGGACACAATAGAGCTGGAAGTGGACTAAGCAGTGCAACCCCCTTCTCCTTCCAGAGAAAAACGCTTTCTTCTCCGGCGCTTCCTCAGGGCAGATACCTCTCATTATTACTGCGCATTCTGCAAATGCTGAAACTGCACTTTGCAGAGCCTTTCATACAAGCCTCCGTTATTGACCAGCTCCTCATGGAGCCCTGCTTCTGCAATCCTGCCTTCATCAAGCACCAGGATCTTGTCGGCACGCTTTATGGTGGATAGCCTGTGGGCGATGACAATGATGGTCCGGGTGCCTGCTTGGTTTGTTTTTTCAACCGGGCTTATTTTTATATCGGCAACAATCGGAAGCAGCAGAAATATTTCTGCAAATGCTGTCACAAAATCAGCTCCTTGGGTGTTATTTCTCATGGAAGGAGTTGAATCAATGAATTACGCCATAGAAATTGAAAATCTGACAAAAAGCTATAAAGACTTCAAGGCTGTGGACAATCTGAGTATGCATGTCCCCGAGGGGAAAGTGTACGGATTCCTGGGGATGAACGGCGCCGGCAAGACTACCACCATTCGTATGATCACGGGCCTTATCCGCCAGGAAAGAGGCAGGATCGCCGTGTTCGGCAGGGATACGGTAAAAGACAGGGTCCGGGTTGCAAGAAGCATCGGGGCGATTGTTGAGACGCCGGGCTTTTATGAAAACCTCACCGCATGGGATAATCTTTCAATCACTACGGAATTATATGGTATAGGCAGAAAGCGGATTGACGAGGTGCTTGAAATCGTCGGTTTATCCGGCGCAGGGAGGAAGAAGGCCAAGGAATTTTCACTGGGGATGAAGCAAAGGCTCGGCATTGCAAATGCCCTGGTGCATTCACCAAAAATGCTGATCCTTGACGAGCCCACCAATGGTCTTGATCCCGCGGGAATAAAGGACATCAGGGAATTCCTCAAGCGGCTTGCCGAGAACAGCGGTATCACCATTATGGTGTCCAGCCATATTTTAAGCGAAGTGCAGCAAGTGGCGGATTATGTAGGTATTATCAGCAAAGGCAGGCTTTTGCAGGAAATTGACATGCATACGCTGAATGCCGAAGATCAGAGCTGTCTTTTGCTCCAGGTGGACCAACCCGAAAAAGCCATGGAGGTTTTGAACAATATGAAATTGAATTTCCAGGAGGAACTGGGAACAATAAAGGTATACTGTGACCGGGGCATGAACAGCCATATCAACAAAAATCTGGTCTCCGGCGGTATCGGTGTGTATGGGCTGTCGCCAGTGCAAAAGAATCTGGAGGATTTATTCCTGTCTATTGTCGAAGAAGGGCGGGTGAGCGCATGATACGGTTGATGAAATGCGAGTTTAAGAAGTTCCGGAACACCTACATCAACTCACTGTCGTTTTTAGGGATGTTGTTCCCGGTAATTCTTATTTTTGTTGCGTTTTTTGTTAAAAAGGACGACTTTATCAAGGCCGGAAGCTATGACTGGGATAATTTCAACAGGCAGCTTTCAATGTTTTTCGTATTTTTTCTGGGCCCCATCATTACTTCCTTTATCGGCGTGTTTTCGGTATATTACGAATACCAGCAGCTTACCATAAAGAATGTGCTCATGGCGCCGTTCGGCAGGATATCGGTCATACTGACGAAAATTATATATGTTTCGGTGTTTGTATTGCTGCAATATGCGGCTGTTGCAGTTGTCAATATTCTGTCGGCCCTCGTCCTTGGCTTTGATGTGACTTTTTTAAAAGCTGCGGAGTATACCCGTCAGTTGCTGATGGCAGGATTGTCAACGATAATGCTCGTCCCGCTGATGATTTTCATCACCCTGATTTTCAAAAACTTCATCGCCCCCATGGTTGCGACAGTGGCCGGAACCCTGTCCAATGTGCTGCTGCTGAACTGGGAAAAGTCTTACCTGTCTCCCTTTGCCATCCCTGCGGACATTTCCTTTATTGTCGCAGGAAGTTCGCAAATGGATGCAAAATTGCCCATAATCAGTGCATGTGCTTATTTTGCCGCTTTTATGGCAGTGACCTTTATTTATTTCAAAAAAGCTGACCAGAGCGTATGATCGTGTGTCACAAAACCCGCTGCTGGTGTGTTACTATTGTAGTATTGATGACAGACATCACGGGAGGTGGTTGATATAGAGTCTTTAAACAGTTTTTACGGCAAGAGAGAGGAAGACAGGCCTGTGGATTTCGATGAATTATATAAAGAACATTACAATAAAGTTTACAGGCATATTACCTACCTGACAGGGAATATGCAGACGGCTGAGGACATTGCCCAGGAGGCCTTCGAGAAGCTGTATAAAAATCCTCCTGAGCATGCCAATGTGGCTGCCTGGCTGTTCAGGGTCGCCAATAACCTTGCCTACAACCATATAAGGGACCAGAAGACCAGGGACGCCAAAGAGCCTGCCATATCGATGGAGGCAGAGGATAAAGTGATTTCAATTGAGGATGCGGCCATCAGAAACCAGGAAATCAGGGAAATTCGGAAGGTTTTGGCATCCCTTCCGCAACGGGACAGGATGTGCCTGCTTCTGAAATTCTCCGGCTACAAATACAGCGAAATTGCGGAAGTTATCGGCGTTGAAAAGGGTTCTGTGGGGACCATCCTGGCGAGGAGCCAGGCAAAGTTCATGGAAAAATTCATGTAAGGATGGGAAAAGGAGGGATTGGAATATGAAGTGTATTGATTCGGGTACTATCCAGGCACTTATTGACGGGGAACTTGATATATCGGTGAAAAAGGACGTTGAAAAGCACCTGGCTGACTGTGAAAAATGCAAGGATGCATATGACGGCTTAAAGAGAAACGATGACTTCGCCTTTGGCAAACTCACGGCGTACAGGGAGTTTTGCCAGGAAATCCCGGCGGCCGGAGGTAAGGATTCTGCCGGCATGAATAACAAGGAGCACAAAGTCCCGGGAACCGGTACCGGAGTTCAGGCAAGAAAGAAGAAGGCGAAAGGATCTATGTTCAAATATAGAAAAATTGCGGCAGTTGCATGTATCGCTGCGTTTTTAACCTTATGCGCCACAGTGCAGCCAGTCAAGGCCTTTATCTCCGATGCATTGAGCATATTCAGGGTAGAAGGCGTAAAGGGCTTCGGGATCTCCTTCGCCGACATGGAGGAAATACGGCAAAAACTGGAACAAGGAGAGGGCGAAATAGATATTGACAGTGTCGGCAGCATACAAAGACAAGGCTTCGAGGGCCGGACGGTATCCATGAAGGACATCAAGAATGCGGCAGATTTCCCCGTGCTGCTTCCCCCGGAGGTGGAAGACGGCGGTATTGATATCAGGATTACGGAACCGGGGCAGATTTCCTTTACAATGAAGGTCGGCAACGTGAATGAAGCGTTAAAATCCTTCGGAGCGCAAAAATTGCTTCCGTCAAACCTGGATGGCAAGACGTTTACAGCTGGTTTTGCATCTGAGGTGAATTATACGTATAATGAAAACGGAAGCCTTTATCATATAAGCCAGACAAGAGCACCGGAGCTCACGGTCCCTTCGGATGTAAATGTGGAGGAGGTGTATGACTGTCTGGTAGATCTGCCCATTTTGCCTCAGGAAGTGCAGCAGCGGCTGAAGTCCATAAAGGATTGGAAAGACACCATCTATTTGCCGGTGATTAACGCAGAACCGCAAGAAGTAAGCATTAACGGAGCCGGAGGCTTTATAGCCGGGTCGGAGCAAGGCGGATGGATCGTAGCCTGGTATAACGGCGGAGTCATCTACAGGATCGACGGCAATGCCGGGAGGGAAGACATTCTCCGGCTTGCGGAAAGTATGAGGTAAATAAAAAGGATACTATGGCGGTAGTTGAAACGCATGCGCTTACAAAAATGTACGGAGACAAAACCGGCTGCAGGGATGTGACGATAACCTGCAGGAAGGGGGAGATATTCGGCTTCCTGGGGCCTAACGGCGCAGGGAAAAGCACCTTTGTCAAAATGCTGACAGGCTTGCTTTTTCCAACCTCCGGAGAGGCTTACATCCTTGGCAGGCCTGTGGGGGAGGTAGCAGTCCGGCAAAAGATGGGATATCTGCCGGAGAATTTTAAATTTCAGGAATGGATGACAGGAGAGGACCTCCTGTCTTTTCATGCTTCCTTGTACAAGCTGGAGAAAAAGGCTTGCCGCCGGAGGATGGGGGAAGTCCTTGAAGTCACCGGGCTGAAAGGCAGCGAGAAATACAAGATCGGGACTTACAGCAAGGGGATGCAGCAGAGAATCGGAATTGCCAGCGCACTGCTTTCGGATCCGGAGGTGCTGTTTCTTGACGAACCTACTTCCGCCCTGGACCCCGTGGGCAGGAAGGAGGTCCGTGACATCATGCTCCGGCTGAGGGATTGCGGAAAAACCATATTTTTAAACAGCCATCTGCTCGGCGAGGTGGAAACCGTATGCGACAGCATAGCCATCATCAAGAACGGCAGTATAATCCGGCATGGCAGTATGGACGAGATCCTGGAAGGAAAAAACCGGCTGGAGATAACCGCCAAAAACTTAACACCTGCCATAGTGGCGGCACTCAGGAGAATCGATCCGGAGCTGGTTTGTAAGGGCGAAAACCTCCAAATGAGTGCAGGCTGCAAGGAGGATATACCCGCCATCGCCAGACTGCTCGTTGAAAACGGATGCAGCATCTATGAGCTTGTTTCCAGGCGGGAGAGCCTTGAAAACCTGTTTATAAACATCATAAGGGGGGATGCCTGAATGCTTGCAATAGCGCTTTCTTCCTTCAAAGAGGCGGTCCGCAAGAAGGTCGTTTTAATTATAGGTATTCTTACCGTTTTTTATCTCATCCTGTTCTGCATCATAATCAATTATGCAATGTCAGAGATGAGAAATGCGGATGAAAATAATTGGGTGATTGCAAAAAACCTGTCAGGATTTATTTCCATCATCGGCTTCTATTTCTCCAGCATGATCGTAGCTTTTGTCACAATCATGGCATCCGTGGGGGCAATATCTGCCGATATTGAAAGCGGTATAATACACGCGGTGATTTCAAAACCCATAAAGAGAATGGAATATGTTCTTGGCAAGTATTTGGGGATCGCGGTCATGGCTATGGGATACTCCGCGTTTCTTTATGTTTTTCTGGTGGTGATTAATTTTACTTTTAACATCCCTCCGCTGAATACAATCAGTCCCATAAATTTTGTAAAGGGTCTGGCCCTGTTCTGTTTCGAGCCGTTGGCCCTGCTTTCCCTCTGCCTTTTCGGCAGTGTCTGCTGGAAAACCATGAATAACGGAATCATCGTCATCGGCATCTATATTTTAGGGACCATCGGCGGGATGATGGAGCAGATCGGGTTTGTCGCAAAGCTGGAAGCGCTTGTGAAATGGGGCATTGTCATTAGCTTTTTCTCTCCCTTTGAGTCCATTTACAGGACGATGATGTCCGTTGTTTACGCTTCAATGAGTTTTGTCGGAACTGAGTTTGCCGGACCTTTCTTCCTATCCCGGAATGTTCCCAGCAGATGGATGACGGCATACTCTCTGGTCTTTTGCGCAGGGCTTGTTGCGCTGGCTGTGAGGAAATTCGGGCGAAAGGATATCGGGTAGAGCGGGAACCCGTCATGAATTTATCCCCTGGCGTATTTTTATTTAAATAATCCGCCGGATGGTGTATAATAAGGGTAGCTGAAGGTTTGGTAAAATTGGAGTGTTCCGCATGAAGAGTAAAAAATTTGCAGCTATCCTGGCGGTAGCCTTGAGCTTATGGATGATTTTCTTTCCGTTGCCAAAGGTTCTTGCATTGCCGGTACCGTCGGCGCAAGAGCCACAGAAGGTTGAAGACCCGGCAGCCTTGATCAGTCACGCGCCGGTTTTAAAATCGGTGGGATTGAAAAAGCAGCCGGATAATAAATTTTATCTCTATTTTCTCGTGGGTCAGGCCCATGAGGAGGTCCGTTTTCTTAACACCCTGTCCGACGGCGGAGTCATGATTGAAGTATGGCTGAGGACCGGAAACAAAGGCTGGGTCAAATGTTACAAGGGCGGCTTTGCCGAAGCGGCCTTCCTTACGGCAGACGCCGAAGCCTATCTTGGGGAAATAGACAGCTCCGCTCCGGTATCCTACGATATTGCGTTTATCTATTCCTTTGACAATGCATCCTATCCTCCGGCAGAAAAAACCGGATTGATTCAGAGCCCACTCTCCAATATCATTACAAAAAATACGGCCCTTTACTCCAGGGTAACCGACTGGGCGGAGCCGGAGCTGGAAGCCGCTGAAAAATATGGTCTGATTCCCGCGTCATTAAGGGGAGAGGATATGACGAAATCCATTACACGGGAGGAATTTGCAGAGCTGGCGGTCTGTCTGTATGAGATAGCCAGCGGTACCACTGCCGCTGCCGCTTCGCCAAATCCCTTCACAGACTCGGCAAACCCGGAGGTGCTGAAGGCAAAGAAGCTTGGCATCACTGAGGGCACTTCTGCCTCAACCTTTTCACCCGATGAGGCCGTCAACAGAGAGCAGGCCGCTGCGATGCTGGGCAGGACGGCAAGGCTGGTAGCCCCCAATGCCGGCTTCTCAACCGATGACGCCCCTGTGTTCAGCGACAGGAGCCAGATTTCCCAATGGGCGCTGGAGCACGTATTGTTCATGGGCAAAATCGGAGTTATCAAAGGGAACAATGGAAAATTTATGCCCAGGGCCGTTACCGATGCACAGAAAAAATCGGGCTATGCGGCAGCCACCCGCGAAGAGGCTGTTTCAATGGGCGTGCGTTTATATGAGTGGTATGTGAATGAAACAAAGAAAAACAGCAACGTCCCGGCAAGCATCGGTGACGCCAATGAGCTTGACCGTTAAGGCCCTTGTATAGCAATTCACCGGAGCATTTCCCGGATCACCGGCATATCCGACGCTTGAACGTAAGCATGACCTATCTTGCCAGTCATACCATTATTTTCAGTTGTTTTAGTTTACATAATTACTTAGTATAGAAGTAGTATGTAAGGGAGGATAAGACAATTGAAATTACCGGGGGTTAAAAAATCGTCTCGTTTTCTATTTTTTTGTTTGGTTATTTTTTCTTTGCTGGGCACTGTTCCAGCTTTTGCGGGGAATATAAAAATAAATGACCTCGACCGGTGCTCCGGTTATTCCAGGGAGGCTATTGCAGGGCTGTTTGAAAAAGGCGTCCTTACGGGCGACAGCAGCGGCAATTTCAACCCGGGAGAAAATATTACCAGAGGCCAAATGGCAGCGATGCTTGTGAGGATGCTGAAGCTTGATACGGCAAGTCTTCCGGACAAGCCTGCCTTTAAGGATGTTCCGTCCGGACATTGGGCTTTTCCATATGTGGAGGCAGCATACCGCAAAGGGATTATCAACGGGTTACCCGGCGGTACATTCGGCGTTGATGCTCCATGCACACGTGAGGAAATGACGGTAATGTTTGTCCGGGCGATGGGAATTCCGGAGAATGAGCTGAAGCAATATGCCGGAACCGATAAGCTAAACAGTCTGGACGATGCGGACAAGCTTTCCAACTGGTCAAGGGATTCCGTGGGTCTGGCACTTTCTGCCGGCCTGATGAAGGGGACAAGCCCCGGCACATTCAGTCCGGATGAATATGCAAAGAGAGAGCAGGCGGCTGTTCTGGCGGACAGGGTTTTGACAGCCGATTTTACTGTAAAGACTCCGGCATCTAACTCCGGGAATCTGACAATGAAAGAGATCGCCGCTCTTGAGGAAAGTGTGGTCCTGATCAAAACCTATGACAAGGATGGCAATCCTCTGGCCCAGGGCAGCGGCTTTGCCGTTGCAAAGGGCTTGTTTTTTACAAATTACCATGTGCTGGAAGGCGCATACAAGTATATCATTACCGATGACGAAGAAAAGGAGCATGAGGTCCAGGGCATCGTAAAATATGATGAAGACCTGGACCTGGCAGTAATAAAGACGAAGGAGCCCCTGGATATCAAGCCTTTGGAAATGGGATCAGGGCGTTCCCTGGCGGTTGGCGACGATATTGCCGCCATCGGCAGTCCCCAGGGCCTGCAAAATTCCATCTCCCAGGGGAAGGTCAACGGTTTCCAGGATGTCAGCGAAAATGATAGCGATAAGGTCCATGTGATCGAAGTTTCTGCGGATATCACACACGGAAGCTCCGGAGGGCCCCTCTTCGATATGAAGGGGAAGGTTGTAGGAATTGTCACTGCCATGTCGGAGGATGGCGTCCAGAAATATGCCATCGACATCGACCATGCAAAAGCCTGGATAGACGAGCTTAAGGCAAAGCCCTTCGACAGCCTGAAGGTGCTTGACATGTACAGCGTGATTGAAGCGTATTGGAAGGTTCTTGACGATGAAGTGAAGGAGACGGTGTATGAGTCCTTTCAAGCCATGGAGGATGAGGATGTAGAAGCTTACATGGCAACCATCCACAAGCTGAATCCGGCATACAGCACCATAAGGGAAACCTATGGAAAATTGTTCTCCATTTATGATTTCGACTACACCGTGCAGAATATAAAAATTGTGGCGAAAGATTCCTCTGAGTTTACCCTGCAAGTGACATATACGGTACAACGGACAGGGAAGAAGGAGAGCGTTTTAATAGGCGCCAACGGATACTATAAGCTGGCTCTGCAGCAGGATCGCTGGAAAATATTCTACGCCGCCGAAAATATTTATTTTCCCGAAGGCGGCTCACTGACCGGGGCGGATTTGATAAGTGAAGAATAGAAAGAGGATAAGAATGAAGCAGCGTAAAGCATTTAAAATAAAAAGCATAGTAATTTCCTCCATAGTGGTTTTAGGCATGGCCCTCAGCAGTTTTTCTGTTTTTGGGGAAGCCTCCTCCTCCATAAAGGACCTGGATAAAAGCTCAAGCTATGCGCGCCAGGCAATCATGGACCTTGCAGGCAAGAATATCATCACGGGAGACAGCAAAGGGAATTTCAACCCCGGGCAGGATATTACACGTGCCCAGATGGTTACCATTCTTGTCAGGGTGATGGGACTTTCCATCCAGGAGCTTCCAGCCAAAGCAACCTTTCGGGACGTACCTGTAAACCACTGGGCTTTTCCTTATGTAGAAGCCGCATATAAGGCGGGCATAATCAATGGTTTGTCAAAAGACAGCTTTGGTGTAAACGAGCCTTGCTCACGCGAGCAGATGACTGCTATTTTTGTCCGAGCCCTGGGAATCAGTACCGGCGATATCGATAGGGCCTATGGTACGCAAAGCATAGACAAACTGGCGGATATAAGCAAGATATCCGCATGGTCCAGAAGTTATGTGGAATTTGCCTTGTCGACGGGACTGATGACAGGGACAAGCAGCAAAACCTTCAGCCCGTGGGAACATGCGAAAAGGGAACAGGCTGCGGTTGTCACCGACCGCTTCATTCATAACAAGGATGACATCACAATACTGCCTTCAAAGGACGGCGAGCTTACTTCAGCGCAAATTGCCGCCCTTGAAAAAGGTACGGTAACTATCCGGGCCTATGATGAAGCCGGTGTGCCGGTATCCACCGGAAGCGGCTTCGCAGTGGCAAAGGGCTTGTTTCTGACAAGCTATCATCTCCTGGAGGGCGCCAGAACGTATACCATCACCGACAGCAGCGGAAAAGCCTATGATGTCCTGGGAATTGTAAAATATGATCCCGATGTGAATCTTGCAGTGATAAAGACAAAGGAACTGACGGACATTCCGGCGCTTAAAATGGGGACCAAAAGCAGTGCAGAAAAAGCGGACCGGATTGCGGTGATCAGCAATCCCCAAGGGCAGCAGAACCTGGTCTCGCAGGGCATCGTAAGCGGTATACGGAAGTTCCGGTACGGTGAAAACGGCAGTGCCGATATCTTGCAAATAACTGCCTCTTTAAGCGGCGACCGCATCGGAGGGCCGCTTTGCGATATGAAGGGGAAAGTTATAGGCGTAGCCGACTCCATTTCGGCGGACGGAAATCTTAAATTTGCTGTTGCCATAGACCATGCCCTCGGCTGGATACAGGAGCTTCAAGGGAAGTCCTTTGAGAGTATCAAAGTTCTTGATATGAGTCAGGTGACGGCAGGGTACCTGGATACCTCCGATGAAAGCATAAAGGCCCTTATATACAAGTCTTTTCGTGCCTTGGAGGAAAAAGACATCAATGCCTATATGACAACGGTTCATCCCTTGGCTCCCGGATATAAGCTTACAAAGGAAGAAATGGGGAAGATTCTCAAGCTCTATGACTTTGATTTTGATATTTTGGAACTGGACATCCTGCAGAAACAAACGGACAAAGCGGAAGTCGAACTGGTTTATACCATCAAAAGACTGGACATGCAGGAGACGGACACCCTCAGGGTTTATGGGGATTACTTGCTTCAAAAGCGCAACGGCGAATGGAAGATTTACCTTGCATCGGAATTGGTGAACGAGTATCCCAAGGAAACCCGTTATGATACAGGCATCGGTGCCATTACCAAAGAAGAAGCGCTGTGGGCTTACGAAGAAGCGACAAAAAATACGCCGCAGGAAGGAAATATTAATGGGACGGCACTGAAATTCACGGTAACGGATTCAATAATCCATCCGGACAAGCCGGTTATATTCTTTAGCGATAAAACTACGAAAAAGGTATATGCATACAACTATGCCACGGGACAAACCAAAGAGGCCGGCTTTACTCTGCCGCCGGAAAGTATTGCTCTGGCGGGAAATGAGATTTATGTGGCTTTGCTTAAGGGTGAGCACAGCCCGTATTGGTTTACCGATGATCAAAAAGGCGCTATCGCCATTTTAGACAGTGAAACGCTGCAAATCAAAGAGCAGTTTGATATTGCCATAGATCCGTACGCTATTGTTGCAGGAAAGGACGGATACATCTATGTGACCTCAGGCTCGGGACAGCATACCCAACTCAAGAGCTATTCACGGACCACGCTAAAAGAGGCTGCTTCAACCGGAGTTGACGCAGAGAGCTATGCTTTGCTTCATCCCACAAAAAACATAATCTACACAACGAACAATTCATCTCCAATGGATATGGTCATGTATAACATTTCTCAAGGAAAGTTCACAGACCCTGCATATCCGGGAGGTGTTGATTCGCCGTATCATGGTGATTATGATGTGGGCAAAAGATTTATCTTCTCTCCCGACGGGAACTACCTTATCAATAGCGCAGGAACTGTTTTTTCCACAGGGTCCGGGCTGTTGGGCTACTACAATACCCTTGGCAGGGAGTTCACGGATATAGTCTTTGCCCCTGACGGCAAGAGCTTTTTTACCGGTATTAAAGGCGGACTTATCTATGAGTACACGTACCCTGGCTTCAAGCCCACCAATACCTACAAGGTACAAGGGGAAATCGTAAGGCTCTACTGCCGCGGCAACCAATTGATGGCTGTAACAAAAGCCAACAATAAATATTATATTGAAACTGTCGGACTTTAATTCTATTTAGCCTTTGCAGTATGTACCAACCCGTCTGTCATTGCGAGCGCAATGCTGTGGAGTGTGGCAACCTCAAAAGGCATTATGGGGGCATGTCCCCATAGGAAATTGAAAACAGATTGCAAATCGCCGGTTCATGTGCTAGAATCAGTAGTATAAATTTTGGATGCGACATAACAAAGGCGTTAATACGGGATTTTTACGTATTAGCGCCTTTTTGTCCGAAAGGCGGCATACGATGAACAACAAATTTGCAGCAATAATACCGGCAGTCGGGTTAATCCTGGGAGCGGTTATATTTTTTATCCCTTTTCCGTATATTTGGGCAGGCCCCGGAGCTTACCTTATCATCACAGGCGCGGCCCTTGCTTTTTATGTGGGAAGCAGCAAAAAGGCAAATGCAAAAAAAGACGGGATCATTCATGAACTGAAAGAGGAGCTTGGCAAATTCAAAAAGGAATTGTATGTAACCTCCAGTCAGGTCTCTTCTGTTTCCGAACAGCTGTATATCAACCTTGATGAGAATAATGCCTTTGCACAGCAGTTGTATGCGGAAACCACCGATATGGCCGATTTGAATGTCCAGGTCAATGAAAACATCCACAGTACGCTTTCCGGTATCAAGGCCATGACCCAGCTGATAAAGGAAGCCAGAGATACCTCCGGACAGTTGGAATCCCTCGGCAGTTCATCCGAGCGGGTATTGAAAACCAGTCTTGAAGAAATTCTTGAAATCGTCAACACTATTCATGAAATCCAGGAATCCTTCAATATAACCACCGAATACATGGACAAGTTGTCCAATTCATCCGGTGAGATCGTGAAGATCCTTGATACGGTAAACCATATCTCAAAGCAGACACACCTTCTTGCTTTGAATGCCTCAATAGAGTCCGCCAGAGCAGGAGAAGCAGGAAAAGGCTTTGCGGTCGTGGCGGATGAAATACGGAAATTGGCGCTGGAAAGCGAAAGCTCGGTGAAGGACATCAACGGGTTGATCAATGCGATTCAGGCTGAGATTGCAGGGGTCCACGGCATTGTTGGCGAGAACGGAATCAAGGTTCAAAACGGCGTAAAGTGCTCCAAGGCCATTGAAGCAAACCTTGAGAAGATACATAACTCCTTCCGCAGCGTACTGGAGATGGTGAAGAAAATCATCCTCCTTTCCGAGGAAGAGTCAAGAGACGCCAATGAAGTAGCGGATAAGATGAAGGGCGTGGAAAGCATCGCAGGCATTACGGCAAAAAGGGTTGAAAATGTGAAAGAATCGGTGTATACGCAAAAGCAAAGCATTCAAGAAATTGCCGAAATGGGGAGCCGTTTGAATATGGCTTCAAAGAGCCTTGCCGAGCTTTTGGACAACTCCGGCCTTGAGCTGTCTGCGGATTATGCCGGAAACACGGAAAAAATCCGGCAGGCTTTCGATGTTATAAAGGAATTGGCAGCCAACCCGGAAATCCGTAATCTGGATAAGAATGTGCACAGGGAGTCCATGGCGGAGCTGTTGTACCGGTATGATTTTATTGAGGCCGCATGGAGCAACGATGCCAAGGGGAGATTCATATGCTCCATTCCCGAAGCGGGTATTGCCAATGCAAATATAAGGGAATGGTTTAAAAGAAGCATCGAAGGAGAGGACTTTTCCTCGAAGGTATATGTTTCAGCCATTACCAAGAATCCGTGCATTACGCTTTCCATCCCTGTCAAGGCTGAAAGCGGAAATATCATTGGCGTCCTGGGCGTGGACCTGAAGCTTTAGCCTGCGCTCAGCTTTCCCAATAGCATAACACCACACTTTGTCATCGGTATGAGCAGGGGAATGGGAAGAATGGCGGTCAATGATTGTTGCGACCATCTTTTCATTCTCATGTATGCTTGGTATATACCTTTAAACAAGTGCCTTGCGACAACTGCGATTGGGTGAATATCTTTGTCAGACTGCTTCCGGTTTATGTGAAGCAGTTGCCGGCAGCGATCCTGCTGTATCTTTTTGTGCAACCTATGGATGTTGTATCCTGATTCTCTGCAACTTTATTCCTTTAATTATTACAAATTAACTTTAGTATTTCCATGTAGAATTTTGTCGATAAATAAGATTATAAGCCTTAAATATTGAATGTCCAGCTAGTTAAATAAAAGTGATAGGAATAAGCAAAAGTCATTATTGATATAAAAAAATTACAAGCATATAATGAGTTCAGGCTCTTGCGGAACCTTGACAATACCATAGGGTTGTGCGGCAAACTTCCGGTAAAGTAAGATCCATTCTTTAATCAAAACATCGTCGGCGAAGGTGATATAGTATCTTTTTATGATTGCCGGCTGACATTTAATGACGGATTCCTGGAGCGGAATTTATTCAACTGACCGGGATGTAAGGTTACCGATAGAGGAAGTTCCTATACTATGATAAGGGGTTATGTCAAATGACGAATCAAAATATTTCCACAGTGACCAACAGCAGGATCGACTCCCCAAAAAGCCTTACTAAGAACTATCTTCACAACAACTATATGCTTTATGTTTTTCTATTGCTGCCTTTACTATATTTTGTTATTTTCAAATATGTACCCATGTACGGCATTTTAATCGCCTTTAAAGACTACAACATTTTTGAAGGCATCTGGAAGAGTCCCTGGATAGGGTTGGATGCCTTCAAGGATATTTTCTCAATGCCCCAGTTTACACAGGCTGTGCGCAACACCTTTTTATTGAATTTTCTTGACCTGATTTTCGGCTTCCCGGCGCCCATTATTCTGGCTATTGTACTGAGCGAGACAAAGGTGCTGGGGCTTAAAAAGGTATCCCAGACCATTTTATACCTGCCCCATTTCCTGTCATGGGTGATTATAGGAAGCATCTCGCTGCAGCTGCTGGCTCCGCAATCGGGCCTTGTTAACATTGTGCTGGGTAAAGTGGGAGTTGAACCGTTACCGTTTTTAACAAACCCATGGATATGGCTTGGCACCTATACCGTTCTGGGCATATGGCAGGGCGCCGGCTGGGGTACAATAATATATTTAGCTGCAATATATGGAATAAATAATGAGCTATACGAAGCTGCAGTAGTGGACGGCGCCGGCCGCCTCCGAAAAATCTGGCATATCACCCTGCCCGGGTTAAAGCCGACGATTGTCATCCTCCTCATCATGCAAATGGGCAGAATGCTGCAAATCGGGTTTGACAGGCCTTATGTCGTCGGAAACAATCTTGTTATGGAGTTTTCAGAGGTCATCAGCACCTTTGTATACAGAATAGGATTGAAATCCTTTCAATTTACGATTGCAACGGCAGTAGGACTCTTCCAGTCGCTGGTGGGGCTGGCTTTCCTGCTTGTGACCAATTATATCGCCGATAAGGTGGGGGAACAGGGAATCTGGTAATGTGCCGGACTATTTTGGAGATTCTTGGAGGGATGACAGATGAAGAACGGATTGAAGGATAAAGCCTTTGACGGGTCGATGGTCCTTATCATTATATTTGCGTCAATACTTTGCATTTTGCCCATGGTATATATTTTTGCGGTTTCTTTCAGCTCAAACAACGCCATTGCATCAAGGCAGGTCTTGCTTTGGCCGGTGGAGTTTACCCTGGAGTCTTATAAGGCTGTTTTCACAGACAAATCCATGCTCCATTCCATGTTTTTCACCATCTGGCTGACTATAGCCGGCACCGTGTTCAGCATTATCATGACCATTCTTGCAGCGTATCCGCTTACAAAGAAAAAATTGAAAGGAAGAAATTTCTTCCTTGTGCTTATTGTTATTACCATGTATTTTGGCGGAGGAATGATCCCCGACTATATTCTTGTGAAGAACCTGGGGCTGATCGACTCGCCCCTGGCGCTCTTGCTGCCGTACTGCCTGAGCGCGTTTAACATGATCATCCTGAAAACCTTTTTTTCCAATCTGCCGGAAAGTCTTGAAGAATCGGCCTATCTGGATGGAGCGTCCCATTTGGTCATTCTGACAAGAATCGTGATTCCGCTTTCCACACCGGTGCTGGCGACACTTTCGCTATTCTACGCAGTCGGCCGCTGGAACGGGTTCCAGGATGCCTTGATGTATGTTAACAGCCAGCAATATTTTCCCCTTCAGATGAAGCTATACCAATTGATTTATAATAACCAGATGTCCGAGATCGCCCAGGCGGAAGGCTCCTCCATCCAGCGGCTGGCCCCGGAGAGCCTGAAGGCAGCGGCCGTCCTGTTTGCAACGGTTCCTATCCTGCTGGTGTATCCCTGGCTCCAGCGGTATTTCATTTCGGGCGTCATGATTGGCGCGATAAAGGGCTGATGGAAATAAAAAGGAAATGGTACACCTCGAAGGTCATAGCAAGATCCCATACGCCATACCAAGCAAAAAATAAAACCATTCAAACAAGGGGGAAGCGATAATGATAACCAGAATAGCAAAAGGGACTGCGGTGCTTGCCACAATTCTCATGCTCACCCTGGCCGGGTGCGGAAGCGGCGGAGACAACAGCGGAGCTTCAGACGCCCGGACTACGGCGGCGGAGATATCCGTCCCGGCGGAAAGCCAGGTGATTGAACAGGCGGTTACCGAGCAGATTGCGGAAGAGGCGGACGCCAAAGGAAGCGTCAGAGAAATCCTCGGCGACTGGGTGGATGTCGCCACCGCCGACCGGTTCGCAAATATTACCGAGAATGGCGGAGCATACCAGTATGAAGATAATGAAGGCAAATACCCCGCCGAATTTGTTGACGGAGTTCTGAAGGTAAAACTAAACGAGACGGATACGGCGGATGTATATATTGACATGGGAAGCGGCAATCTGAAGCTCATTTTCCAGGACAACATCTCCGAATTCAAGCGGAAATAACGGAGGCGGTCCACTCCCAATGTCTACACTCAACTTATTTGCATAAAGGCAGCCTATCCAGACCGCGAATATGATTTCAGTCCGGAAGAAGGAGGTGTGTCATATTATTGGTAAAAAGGTCTTTCGGGTCTGGCGGCGGGTTGTCTGACGGAAGCGTTACGATGGTGCAGTAAAATTATTGAAAACAGGAGGGTATTTATGAAAAAGGTTATCTCAATCGTACTATGTCTGGTGCTTGTTCTGTCCCTGGTCATCTCCGCCTATGCCATAGCCGTTGTCAAAGTCACCGGCATCAAGCTCAGCAAAAGCAGCGTGACCCTGGATGTAGGCAGCACGGAGAAACTGAATGTCACATTCACCCCGGAGAATACAACGCAGAAGCTTCTAAAATTTACCACTAGTGATAAAAATATTGCGACCATTACCACCGACGGAATCGTAAAGGCCGTAAAGCCGGGAAAGGCCACGATCACTGTCAACAGCGCCAGCAATTCCAAATTGTCGGCCAAGCTCACGGTAACCGTCAAGGCAAAGGAACCTACGACGCTGACCCTCATGGTATTCGACAGGGGCAATGTGGGAGGCACTCCGCCCGACAACAACTTCTATTCCAAGTGGATCCAGAGTACCTTCAACAAAGCCAACCCGGACATCAAGGTGAAATTTGTGACGGCTCCGAGGTGGACTTCGGATGACAAGCTGAACATATGGATGGCTTCCAATCAGGCGCCGGATATAAGCCTCACCTATAACATCGATCTGGTATACAACTACTACAAGCAGGGCGGACTCACCCAGCTGGATACGGCTCTGAGCGCATACGGCCAAGAGTTGAAGGCTTTCCTTGGCAACGACGTGCTCAAAAGGGGTAAATATTATGGCCAGCAGTGGTCCATACCGGCGAAACGGGTGATCAATGCGCAAAATAACACCTGGATCAGAAAGGACTGGCTGGATAAGCTCGACCTTCCGATTCCTACAACAAGACAGGAATTCTACTATGTTATGAAGGCCTTTAAGGAAAAGAATCCGGGGAATACCGAAAAAGTAGTTCCCTTTGGGATGGGCAACGATGTAAAATGGGTAGCCAACAATCTGCTCGAATCCTTCGTCACGAAAAAGGATGATGAGTCGCGCTATTACTGCTCGGCCAATCTCAAGTTACTGGCCGAAGGCTATAAGGACGGCGTTCAATTCCTCAACAAGATGTATAACGAAGGGCTTGTCAGCCCGGAATTCGCACTGGATACGGAAGCCAAGATCCTTGAAAGCGATTTTTCAAATGGGCAGGTGGGAAGCTACATCCAGAACTATGACATGCCTCTGAGGTCGGCCGGTACAGGCTATATTCCCACGATGAAGGATAAAATCAAAGGATTTGAGTTTATCCCCATTGACCCGTTCAAGGACAAGGATGGTGTGACAACTAAAATCATATATGACCAGGCGGGCCTCCGGATTATCGTGCCCAAGACCTCCCAGAAGAAGGTGAACGAAGCAATGCGGTATCTGAACTGGATGACCAGCAAAGAGGTAATCTTCTTCCTGCAGTATGGCGAAGAAGGGATAGGTCACGTTATGAAGGACGGATTGCCGATATACCAGCCCGTCAAGACGGGGGACAAACAGTTCAATTCCTCGAATAACATCGACTATACCTATATCGTCAACGGAATTGATACCGGCGATTTGCAGAAGAACATCAAGATCAACTCCCTTGCATACGGGGATGTGCAGGATCTCTACATAAAATCCTACAACATCGCAATCACCAATGGCTATATCGAACCCGCCGTTTCGTTCCCCTCGGAGTCTGATGCCAAGTACTCAAAGACGCTGATAGACAAGGCCAAGGAAGTCTATGCAAAGACCATTACCTGCAAGCCTGCCGATTTTGAGGCGACCTGGAAAAGTATGATGAATGAGTTCATGAAAGCGGGGGCGGAGCAGGTTCTTGCCGAACGCAAAGAACTGTGGAAGAAGGAAATGGCGCTGAAGAAATAGCGCGGAAGATACCATAAAAGCCCAGCAGGTAGAGAAAGCCGGTTTTTTTAGAAATTCCGGCTTTCCCCCTGTTTGTAAAAGCCGCAGGGACATGCTATAATACATTTATTGACAATATGTATCTTTGCATCTGCTGTCAAGAGCCCGTGCGGATCTCTGACTGTAGGACATATAAGGATTGTATGAAAAATAAATCAATTTTTTATCGGTCGTTTATAGCATTGACACTCTTGATTGCGATACCGGCTATTGTTATCACAATGATATTGTGCTTTCAGGTTACCCGCTATTCCGAAACGGAAATAAGCAAATCGGCGATAGGAAAGCTGAAGGTTGCGACGAACTTCAGCAAGACAATTGCCCAGAATCTCTACAAGGACGCCTTGAACCTGAACGGGACCGTGAACAACATGTTCGGGATCATCACCCTCAAGGATATTTTCAAAAACCCGGACGACATCCTGAAGGTGTATCAGCTTCAAAACGCCCTGACGAGCATGGCCGGGTCCAACGAGATCCTTCATTCCGTGTACCTATTTCCCACCGGCTCGGACTTCATATTGACCTCCAACCAGGGAATCCAGAGAATCGGGGATTTTGTAGACAAGGGCTGGACGAAGGAGTATGAAAATTTCAAAAAATACAAGTACGGCTCGGCATGGATACCCACCCGGTCGATGATGACTTCCGTCAGAAATGAGGAAGAACGGGAGACTGCTTATAAAGTGATCACGTTCTTTTATAACTTCACTCCATATATGACAACGATTGACGGCACCCTGATCTTCAATGTCCGGGAGGAAGCTCTCAGCAACCTCATCAACAATAACAGCTCCATCACAGAAGGCCGCATTATTATCATAAACCCCGAAGGGTATGTGATATCCGATATAGACGAGGAGCTTGTCGGGCAAAAGCTGAATGACGACTATATCCGGGACATAAGGAGGACCAGCATCGGCGAGGGCTATATGATCCATACCGAAGGAAAAGAAAGACAGCTTGTAACTTTTTATAAGTCTGATTTCAACGACTGGACCTATGTCGGCATTTTTCCGCTGGACATCCTGATGGGGAAGGTCCAATCCCTCATGCTACGTACCATTTATATCTGCTTAGCTTGCCTTGTGATCGGCACGGTTGCTGCCTATTTTGTATCGAAAAGGTTGTCCAACCCCCTGAACAAACTGGTGCAGGATATCAAAATCAGAAAGGGGATCAACATCAAAAGCAATGACAGCGAGACGGCCATCCTGTCAAGTGCCTTCGACCAGATGCTCAAAGAGGAGGACCGGTTGTTTTCCATTCTGGAGGACAGCCGTGAAAACAGCAGGAAGGTCTTTATCATGAATCTGCTCCAGGGAAAGCCGAATGAAGAGTGGGGCTTTGACCAGACAGGCGTGGAGTTCAGCATGGTCAGTTTTGTCTGCGCGGTGATTTCAATCGACAAATACAAAGAATTCACCAATGCATACTCGGGGGCACAGCGGGATTATATGCGGACGCTGATCCTGAGGGTATCCGAGCAGTTGGTGGGAGCGGCGCACCGGTGTGCGGGAATCGTCTATGAGAAGCAGAAAATCGTCCTGGTGATCAATCTCGACCCATGCCCGTCGAACGGGGTGGAGGTTTGCCTGAAAGAAATTTTTCTGAAAATTCAGGAAGAGCTTTTAAAGGTGTTTGACAATACCATCTCCGTAGGGGTCGGCAGCATTCAGGAGTCCTTTGCAGGGGTGAGCGAATCCTTCGACAAGGCGCAGGAAGCGCTGAAATACAAGCTGATCAACGGTTTTGGCAGTATCAATTTCTGGAGGGAAAGCTATTATGGGGATACGGACTACTATTATCCCTATGCAATCGAAAAGCAGATTTTTAACACCGTTCACTCGGCCAACCCGGGGAGGATCAAGACTGCGGTGTCCGAGATGATTAAGGAAATCAGGGAAAAGACGGACATGCAATACGAAAACGTCGTCCAGATTTTCAACCAGCTGGCGGTAAATATCGTGAAGTTCCTTTTTGACCTGCATTTGAACGTCAGCATGGTTTTTGGGAGCAACTACAACATTTACCATGACCTCTCCTCCAAAGAAACCCTGGAAGACATAGAGACCTGGATGGTGAAAACCTATCTGACCATATCCGATTACCTTGCCGTTTCCAGAAACCAGAACAAAAGCTATTTTGACCAGGCGCTGCACTATATCCACAAAAACTATAAAAAGGATATTGACATCAACCTGATTGCCGACAGTGTCGGATTGAGCTATTCCCACTTGAGAAAAATCTTCAAGGACGAAACCGGGGACAATATCATCAATTATATCAATAACATACGCATCGACGAATCGAAGCGGCTGCTGTGCCAGACAAACCTGACCATCCGGGAGATCGCGCTGAACCTTGGCTACAACAACGAGCAGAGCTTTGTGCGGTTTTTCAAGAAGTATGAAAGCATCTCCCCGAGAGAATTCCGGGTTTCCAAAAAGCTTTTGCCCTGGGACTGAGGAGCAAATTTTAGCCTCTTGTATCCGTTCTTGCGGAGTGGTCTGTGTCTGTAGTATAATAATGGTATATTTCTGGCTTTTGTATAAATTAAAGAATGATGGTAGGGTTATGCAGCAAACTGATTTTGCCCATGTCATCCCCGAACTGCTGTACTTCGTGAACAGGAAATGTACGTCAACCTGGAGAATCGAGCGGGGAGAAATTGATTTTCACGACCTCACCTTTGTGTATGCCGGCCAATCCACATACATTGTCAATGGCAGCGAGTACAGGCTGCGGCAGGGTGATTTCATTTATATTCCCGCCGGCAACACCCGTGAAGCGTATACCTCTTCCGACGAACCGATGCAATGCTATGCGGCAAATTTCCGGCTGCACGGGCTGCATGGCGGCCCGGGCAGTATTATGCTGCCCTTCGACCGGGTGCTGAATACCAACCTGGCCGGAGAGTTCGTCAGCCTTTACAGCCAGCTTGACCGGATATGGGTCGAGAAGGCCTACAACTACGAGATGAGGGCAAGGGCAGTTATCATGCTTATCCTTGACAAACTGATTTGCCGGCTGGCCTCCGGCCTTCCTCTGCTGCGCGAGGATCCCAGGCTGCTGAGAGTCAAACAGTACATTCTGCACAAGTACACGGAGAAAATTGAAATGTCCCGGTTGGCGGAGCTTGCCGGGTTGAATCCGGTATACCTCGGCGCTTTTTTCAAACAGGCCAACGGCTGCAGCATCAGGCAATACATCAACCAAATCCGCGTCAACAACGCCGAAAGCCTGCTTTCAACCGGTGGCTACAGCGTAAGCGAAGCGGCAATGCACAGCGGATTTGACGATATATTCTATTTCAGCAAGGTTTACAAGGGCTATAAGGGCTATGCCCCGTCCATTCTGCTTAAAGGAAAGGCGCAGCAATAGTCATGCCGGTTCAATACCTTCCGTAGTTCTGGATCGCGTACATGACGGTCCGCATACTGGTCAGCAGACTGCCGTTGTTGATGGACCCTGCCGCCGACAGATTGAGACCCCTGCACTCTTTTGCCATTTGGCAATCTCTTTTTACTTCGTTTATAATACTCTCCTGGTTGTTGTGCATAAACGTGAAGGGTGCAATACACCCGTCAATCCTGGTGCGCGGCATATATTTTCTTATTTCGTCCACCAGCACCGTCGGCCCGAAATTGCAGCCAGTAAGGTTCAAACGGCCCAATAGGGGCATCAGGTGCGCCATTGCGGAATCCGAATGCTGATAGCGGCTGTCCTCCGGATTCGGGCACCAACGGTCGAATATTGCGCGGAGGACGGGATAGCCAAACAGCTCGTACATCTCCGAAGTCAGCAGGCAGCAGTTGTCATCTGCGAAGCTGAATCCTCCGGGCCGGCTGGTACTGTCAAAACCGGCCTCCTCGTCCAGGACGGAGGAAATGCCGGAGATCACCCGGATAATGGCATCGGAAAACCTCTTTGCCAGATCAGGCTCATCCAGGATCAGAAAAACAAGATTTTCAGTGCCGTATATGGACATGGCCAATGTGACCGGACCCCGGATATGACGCATGAGCGGCGGCCTGAGCCCGTATTTCTCATAAATGCGTTTTTTTTCTTTTTCCCAGTCGGGGGGAAGGATGAAATCCCGCAGATCCAGCTTCTCGACCCTGTCCAGCAGCTTTTCCAGCTCGGCAGGCGTGCTTGCCGAGCCTTCCAGCCATTCGGCAACCGAATTGTGAATATATTTTCCTTCAAAAACCTCTCCGATTCTACGGACATAGGGAAAAGTCTCCTCAGACTCGGGAAGGGTCTCGGGAAGAAGCCTCCGGCCAACGATTTCCTCAGCCTTGTCGTTATAGCGTCTGTTGAGCTCAAGGCGTCTTTCCCGCGGCGTATATCCCCAGGGATTGCCTTCTTCTCCCAGCTCGGCAAACACACATTCCTCGCTCATCCGGATGCCCAGTGCAACCTGCGGAGCCCTGCGGCTGAAGCAGTTGTCTTCGTGGGCCAATTCGTCGTCTTCCCAGAATTTCTTAATGTCGACATACATGGAATTTTCACCTCACCCTTTCATGATACTGATTCGGGAGGGAAAATACAATGGAACAAATGAAGTTTAATTTGTAATAACTAAAGAAATCAGACGGGAAAATGAATCGTCAAGGGTTATCCTGCACAAAAGTGTTTATAGATGCTGTTATGCCTTTTTGACTGCCATCTCTGTCCAAGTACCTTTGCACAGCGGCAATCTTTTCAGAGGGGTTAAATCGTCGTTTATACATGGAAAATGCTCCCCTTAGGATAGACAGTTTCTTTATTTTATCTGTCTACCATAGGGGAGCATATCATAAATGATAGCCCCATTAAGCACTGCAAGGAGTTATTTTTTCATTTCCTGCTTTCCTGTTACCTTGCTCTTGTCATCCGCCTTGAAGGTGCTTTTCGCTTCTTCGCTGGTAAAGTATACGTTGCCTTCCACTGTAGCATCTACCAGTTGGAAGTTCTTCCCGGAAACATAGAGATCGCCTTTAAAGGTTCCGTGCTGGATACTGCCGTTTAAGCTATTTACAGTCAGCTTTGGAGCAGTCAGTGTAAATCTGGCGGTTACGTTGCGGTTTTGATCCTGGGTATAAAGGGCTATTTTCCGTTGAAAGATATCTTTGCCGGCATCGTCTTTCTTGCCATTTTTGAAATCACCATCCAAAACAAGGTCCTTAGTGAAAGCCAAGTCTTTTAATGTAGCAATGATCCATGTCCCGTCTTTGCTGATGGCTTTTTCAAAAGCCTCTTCCGTATCTACGATTGAGGCTGTTGTTACCGTATCCGGAGATGCTACAGGTGTTGTCGCCGAAGTTGTGGGCGATGTAGTCGTAGAGGGTGTATTGCTCTGATTGCATCCGGTTAATAGCACTATGGATAAAGCAAGTACCAAAAATATAGCTTTTAATTTCATTATGAGTCCTCCTTGTTAATTAAAATTGCTTCGAATACATTATTCCACAAAAATAAAAAATTAACGCAACAAAATCATATCTTTAGCTGATATATTTGCGGGAATTAAAAATTTTAACAATTTTTGGGATAGATAGCCGCAAGGACTAGGCTAGTCGCTATCAACCGCCTTGCCAAAGGCGTTGAGCAAGGGTATGAAAAATATCCATTAATTAATAAGTAATCAAGCTTGAATAAAAAATGAATATTATATTAATACTTGGTTATTGTCCCGGACAATTTTCAGATGATAGAATCATATCGGAGGAAAAGCTGTTCCTTAAATAGAGATGTGCACATTTTCTATTGCTGCATTTTGCTTTCTCAAAAACAGGTCCGGATTAAAAAAAAATAAAGTGCGCGGGCAAGGTAGGCTGCCTGACCTTCAACGGGGATGTGCGCTATGACGACTTTGTTGCAAACGACTTTGGCGACTCATCTTCCACCGGCAAATTCGGGGTCAGCATCTGAACCCGACAAAATCAGGGGGAAAGACCCGGGATTCGGCAAATCTTTTGTCAAAGGGCTTTAATACCGACTGGGATACCGACTTTACCTATGATCCCTATGTGAAGATGAGAGGCTGGGAGCAGTTCATATGTACCGGCAATGGTGAGCTGAAGGTGGGAAAGACATGAAAACGTTTCAAAGTTCCTTCTTGGCACCAAGCCCATCTGCGAGTTCGATAGCTATGTCAGGGAGATACAGTCCCTCGACGTGCAATCTCTGATAGACATTTATACAAAAGCGTACGAAAGGCAGGCGAAAAAGTAACGGTAACAATTTTTCAAGGGTGATTTACTACGATAAAATAATGCCGGAAACCCGGCAAAAGAGAAAGGTGAGGAATATGCTTAAGAGTATTAGTTTGAATTCCTATTGGAATATCAGGTTTGATGAGGAGGACAGGGGGATTGAAGACAACTGGCACATAAACCAGCCCGACAGTCTTGAAAGTATCTGGGTCCCCTCCTGCTGGAACGAATTGCGGGAGGAATATCTTCATTATGTCGGAGTGGCCTGGTATTACAAGAAATTTCTTTACAGGGAGTCGCCGGAGGCCAAAAGGCAAGTCCTGTTCTTTAACGGCATAAATTACAAATGCAGGATCTGGCTGAACGGCAAGCAGGTAGGCAGGCATACAGGAGGATTCACGCCCTTTGAGGTCGATATAACCAATGCTGTGGTTAAAAACGGCGAGAACTTCCTGGTCATACGGGTAGACAGCACCATCACAAACATGACCTCACCTCCCTATGGCGTTGACTGGTTCAACTACGGAGGCATCTACAGGGATGTGCAGCTCCTTGAGACGGGCGAAGCGTGGATAGACGACGTAACCGTCAGGACAAAAATGAGCGGGGATGTCGGGATAAAAGTGGATATCGGCAGCTTTACGCCGGGGCCGCACTATGCCCTTGAGCTATGCGTCAATGAAAAAGAAAAGGCCGCTTCCGTGTATAGTTTAAGCTACACAGCGGCTTCCTCCTGCAGTTGCATCGATTTGAAGCTGGAACAGCCAAAGCTGTGGTCGCCGGACACCCCGTATTTGTATGAGTTCATGATCGTGCTGAAAAGGGATAATGAGATCCAGGATATTTGGGAGCACAAAATCGGTGTCAGGGAATTTTCGATAAAAAACAGACAGGTTTATATCAATGAAAAACGGGTCAATCTGAGGGGCTATGCCAAGCATGAGGAATATCCGATGCTGGGGCGCACCTTTTCCTATGACATTGTCAGGAAAGACTATGAGATCTGCAAACAGGGGAACGCAAACCTGGTCAGGCTGGTGCACTATCCCCACCATCTGCAGGAGTATGAAATCGCCAGCGAGACAGGGATGGTGGCAATCGCCGAAGTGCCCAATGTGAACTTCAAAAAAGAACAGTTCATGAACCCCGAGCTGCTTGAGCTGGCAGTCAATCAGATGAAGGAGACCATAAAATATTGCAAGAATGAAGCTTGCATCATGTTCTGGAGCTTGTTTATAGAGTGCAAGACCTATGAGGATGCCGCGGTGGAATTTGTCCGCAAGTATATACAGCTTGCCAGAGAATCGGACCCGACAAGGTTTACGGTGCATGCCTCGGATATACCCCTTGAAGACAGGACCTATGAATACTTTGACGTGGTGGGGATAAATTACTGGAGGGGCTGGTACGGAGGGCATACCATAGAGGAGGGAAGCAGTCTGCTGGATAAAATAGCCGCAAGGTACCCCGACAAACCGGTATTGATGACTTCCGGAGGCTGGGAGGGATTGTATGGCAGTCACTCCTACAGAGGGAACGTGAAATGGTCTGAGGAGTCCCAGGCGGATTATCTTGAAAAGCTCACGGAAATGTACATAGCCAAGCCTTACATAATAGGTCAGGTGGTATGGACCTTCAATGACTTCAGGGTATGGCCGTGGGTGACGGACGGCAATGCATACTGGCCCAACAGACCCATGGAGATGAATTATAAAGGAGCCGTGGACTGCTTCAGAAGGCCGAAGCTTGCCTATTACAGATTGCAGGAGACCTTTAAAAAATGGGATGGCAGAGGGAATTGCGATTTATAAGCAGTCCCTATATTAGTAGAAACTGAAAGGAAAAAAGGAATATGGCAGCTTGTCTGCCATATTCCTTTCCTATTGTTATCTTTCTTTCAAATTATACTCTATAAGCAGCTTTCGAATAGGCTGCTGCTAATTAACGCGTGCATGAATGCTGTCGAGGATAGCCTCTCCGATCCGTTTTCCGTTAAGGGTCACATAAATGCCTTCACCGGCGTGATTCTCCTTCAAACGGATTGTTTTTACCTCAATAAAGGGGTCCATCTTAAGCTGCTTTATGGCATCCGACAACTGGGTATAAAGTTCTTTTGAACCTAAAGCTTTGCAAGCGTCACAGGTGCAGATGGTATATTCCCGTGTGACAAAGGTGGAATCGGCCTTTTTCCGCATGTTTTTACCGGAGCTGTCGCCGTTTTTCGGAGAGTACCCGGTATGCAGCAGCTCATGGGCAAGATGGGAGTTGGCGTCGCCGTAGAAATCCTTGTAAAGCCACAAAACATCGGGATTTTCCTGGGACTTACGGTATTTTGCAGTCTTATCGATATTGACCAGGACCTGCTGGCGTTTTTCCAGGGCATCCACTTTTTCCGGAACCGGATGGCCTGCTCCGCAGATGCAGCCGCCGGGGCATGCCATGACTTCGATCAGATCGTAGCCCACATCGATGCCCTGGATGATTTTCTCAATGATGGGCTCCGCATTGTGCAGACCGCTGATGACAGCGACACGGACCTTTGTGCCGTTAGCCTCCACCGTAGCCTCTTTGACGCCCTCAAAACCGCGGATTTCTTCGAAGTCCAGGTGGTCGGTGAGGACATTTCCGGTAAGCTTTTCTACCGCCATCCGCAGCGCGGCTTCCGCGACTCCTCCGGATGCTCCGAAAAGAACGCCGGCGCCGGATACCTGCTTATAGGGCTCATCGAATTCCTGGGGCTCAATTGCTGCAGTATCAATGCGCGCAAGCTTTACCATCTCCAGCATTTCACTGGAGGTAAGAACCGCGTCGACATCACGTATTCCGTCCGGTGCAAATTCAGGCCGCGCCGCTTCATGCTTCTTCGCCAGGCAGGGGACCACCGAGACCACATACAGATCTTCTTTATTAATACCCGCAAGCTTAGCATAATGGCTTTTTACCGTCGCACCCATCATCATTTGAGGGGATTTGCAGCTGGACAGGTGAGGGATGATTTCCGGATAGCGCTTTTCGACAAAATTGACCCAGCCGGGGCAGCAGGAGGTGAACTGGGGCATTACACCCTTTTCCTCAACACGGGTCAGGAACTCTGTGGTCTCTTCTACAATGGTCAGGTCCGCGGCAAAAGAGAAGTCAAAAACCTTGTCGAAGCCCAGCTTTTTAAGAAGCCCGGCCATAAAGGGAGATGCGGCGTCAAAAGGGATGCCGAACTTTGTAGAGATAATGCTGCGTACTGCCGGCGCAACAAAGGCAACAACCGTCTTACCGGGATCATTGACAGCCCGGAAAACCTTGCCTCTTTCACGGCGGTAATCCAGGGCGCCGCAAGGACAAGCCGTGACGCACTGCCCGCAGCTGACGCAGTCTGTTTCCTGCAGCGGAAGACCACTCTTGGTACCCACCAACTGCCGGCCGTGTTTCATATAAAAGGCCAGAATGTCCGGTCCCTCGATCTCAGCGCAGGCAGCGATACAGCGTCCGCAGGAGATGCACTTGTTATGGTCGCGCATGATGAAGGGATGATCGTCTACAATGGGGATATACGGACGTTCATGGATCGGATTCTTAAATTCGATAGTATGAGAGCAGGCCTCTTTTCTCAAATCACAGGTGAAACGCTGAGAGCATCCGCATTTCAGGCAGCGGCGCGCTTCATCCCTGGCGGTTTGCTCGGCTAATCCCAGCTCAACCTCCGTAAAGTTTTTATTGCGCTCATTCACAGAAAGAGCCGGCATTACGGCACGCGCCAGTTTAGGCATCTCATTGAACTCCCATTTCGGAAGATCTTCCATGGTGCCGCGGCTGCAGCTATAGTCGATAGTAGCCTCTTTGACATAGCCTTTCGTGAGGAAGCTGTCCATGGCTTCCGCCGCGTGACGGCCGGCAGCTACAGCCTGGATGACGGTGGCGGGACCTGTTACGCAGTCGCCCCCGGCGAATATCTTGATTTCGGAAGTTTGGGAGGTTTTGCCGTTGATTTCGATATCTCCCCACTTATTCAGCTTCACCGGCAGGTCGTTATACAGGAATTGCGTATTTGTGCTCTGGCCGATGGCGCCGATAATTGTGTCGGCCTCAATGATAATGTCGCTGCCTTCAATTGGAACCGGACGGCGGCGGCCGGAACGGTCGGGCTCGCCCAGGGTCATTTTGATGCAATGCAGCATTTTTTTACCGTCCTCGGAAACAATGCTGTTGGGCGCCATTAAGAAGAGCATTTCAACTCCTTCATGCATGGCTTCTTCAACTTCATAGGGCTCTGCCGGCATTTCTTCCCGGGTACGGCGGTAGATGAGCTTCACTGATTTTGCCCCTTTGCGCAATGCGACCCGGGCACAGTCGATGGCCGTATTGCCGCCGCCGATAACCACTACGGTGTCACCCAGCTTTATATTTACTCCTTTTGTGACTTGTTCAAGGTACTGTATGCCAAGCCACACACCTTCCAGGTTTTCGCCTTCAATATGCAGGGGCGTGGCACGCCATGAGCCGATGGCCAGATAAACCGAGTCGAAATCTTTGTTGAGATCCTCCAGAGAGAGATGCGTTCCCAGAGCCTTTCCCGTCATTATTTTTACACCCAGTTTTTTCATGCTGTCGATTTCTTTGTCCAGCGTAGCCTTAGGCAGCCGGTATTCGGGTATGCCGTAACGCATCATCCCGCCGGCATGGGGCAGGCGCTCAAACACAGTCACGTCATGGCCGTTTATTGCGCTGTAATAAGCCGCCGACAGACCGGAGGGGCCTGAGCCGACAATAGCGATTTTCTTGCCTGATGCAGGGCTTTTATCCGGCAGCCAGGGATTTTCCTGGGACAGATCCCAATCTGCAGCAAAACGCTTGACATAATTGATGGCTACAGGCGAATCCACAAGGTTCCGGCGGCACTGTGCCTCGCAGGGATGGGGGCAGACACGTCCGCATACAAGGGGGAAGGGATTGTTATCCTTAATCACGCGTATGGCGGATTCATAGTTCCCATTGCCTACATGGCGAAGATAAGATTGTATATCGATGTTGGCCGGACAGGTCATTACACAAGGCGCGACACAGTCGGCGTTATGATCGGAAAGAAGCTGCTCAAGGCGCACTTTCCGGTAATTCTCAAGCTTTGGGCTGTTGGTGTGAATGATCATGCCTTCTTTCATAGGGGTCTGACAGGCCTTGACATCCCGTTCGCCATTTGCACCCAGTTCAACCACACACAAGCCGCAGTTTCCGTTTGACCTCTCAAGCCTGATATCATAACAGAGGTGCGGTATATGAATACCTTCCTGCAGTAGTGCCTGTAGAATGGTGAGATTATCATAGACTTCGACTTCCCGATCATTGACAGTTACCTTAATGCGTTTTTGATTCTCTAATGTCTTCATATCTTTGACCTCTTTGCTTTGTATTTTACTGTATAAAAATACTGTATACAATAATAATAACGGATTAAATCGGATTTGTCATTTCTTATTTGTGTTTTTTTTATCAATCTTTTAAAAAATTTTCAATCCAAAATATTCCGGGCTGTTTTTTCAAGATGCGGGAGCAAAAACGGGGGGTACTGCGTCTATAGATATAAGCAGCATGAGAGTAGGCAAAGAAAGTGCAATAGAATATCTGTTTTGTAGTAAAATATAGGTGATATTTATTAATAATAATATAAAGGGCTTTTAGTGACTGGAGAATGCAAAATGAAAAAGATAAAAATAAAATTGAGCAGCGGGCTTTTGATGCTGGCTCTGCTGACTTTTACAGGTTGTTCCGCCTTTACTGGGGACAAGACATCTGACGGCAGCACAGCTCAACAGCAGCAATCCTCGGATACTCAGAAACCCTCGGAAACAGAGGTGCAGCAATCTGAGACAGAAGCCGACCCAATAGCGGAGCAAATAGAAAATATGACCATAGAGGAAAAAATCGGTCAAATGGTCATCGTCGGTCTTGAGGGCTATGAACCGGATGAAAACGCCGAAGCCATGATCCGTGACTACCATGTGGGAGGCTTTATTCTGTTCCGGAACAATGTCAAAAGCTCCGGCCAGCTTTTGACCCTGCTGAATACATTAAAGCAAGAAAACACCGTAAACAAGGTACCCCTGTTCCTGTCCGTGGATGAAGAAGGCGGCCGGATTGACAGGATGCCCGAGGATATCTCCAAGCTTCCGTCCAATATGGACATAGGCAAGATAAATAACGGGGATTTTTCCTATAAAATCGGCGGATTACTAGCACAGCAGATCAAAGCATTCGGTTTCAATATGGATTTCGCTCCTGTTCTGGACATTTTCAGCAACCCGAAAAATACAGTCATTGGGGATAGATCTTTCGGTACCGGCGCCGACGTTGTCAGCAAATTGGGAATACAGACAATGAAGGGCATAAGGGAAGGCGGCATAATCCCCGTTGTCAAGCACTTCCCCGGACACGGAGATACAATCATAGACTCCCATGTGGGCTTGCCTTCCGTCGACTATGATATGGAAAGACTGACAAGTTTCGAGTTTGTTCCTTTCAAGGAGGCCATTGACAACCAGGCGGATGTGGTAATGGTCGCGCACATTTTACTGAGCAAAATCGACCCGGAATATCCGGCCTCCCTTTCAAAAACCGTAATCACGGATGTATTGCGAGATCAATTGGGATTTAAGGGCGTTATCGTCACCGACGATATGACAATGGGCGCTATTGAAAAAAACTATGAGGTAGGTAAAGCCGCTGTCAGGTCGGTAAATGCAGGCAGCGACATTGTGCTTGTCTGCCATGAGCATGAAAAAAGGCTTGCGGTGCTGGACGCCTTGCTAAAAGCCGCGGAAGACGGCACCATTACAGAAGAACGGGTCAATGAAAGCTTATACAGGATTTTGTCGCTGAAAAGCAAATATGCGTTAAGTGACAGTAGTATTGGAACCGTCAACATAAAAGAAATAAACAGCAGGATCAAAACAGTATTGGAAGCTGCTCAAAACAAATGAAAAACTTTCATTTGTTGAAGGATTTTAGCAACAGCTATTGAATATATACGTTATAAGCTTTCTAAGCTTTGATGAAATTTTGATTTGGAAGGAGATGTTCAAAATGGGAGACAAAAACATTAAGAAGGAAACAAAAAAACCAAAACAAGCAAAGAAACCGAAGTAAGAAGTCAGCAAATTAAAACTAATCTAATAGTAAACTCACAGGGGTGGTTCTTCGATATAAAGCATGGACTGCCCCTGTTCCATAGATTCGGCGGTCTATCGCGCATTATCGGATAAAAAAAGCGGAATATTATGCATGTATAGAATTTGATTGATTCCAGCATAGTAAGGTAAAAGACAAAAAGGGAGGATGAAATCAAATGGATAATAGTTGTCAACGGATCATGTGTTCAGTTGGAAGTTGTGTTCACAACAAAAAGGATGCAAATTATTGCACCTTGGGCGCAGTACAGGTAAGCGCATCGGCAAAATCCGACAGTGGCGCTCCTTATGATGAAACCCTTTGCGCCAGCTACAAATCCCAGCATGCCAAGAAATAGCAACGGCGTAATGCTGTGAAGACAAAGCCGGGGCGGTTCTCGTGGTTGAATTGGCTACCGGGACCGTCCTTTTAATTTTCCTCTGAAATATCTAAAAGCCAGTGATGTTCAGGGCTTTCAGGAGATTTCAGATTCCTTTGTGCAAGTTGCACAAAATTCGACGTTAAAAATATAACAAAGTTTGTGAAAAAAATATTGATATCCGGAATGATTTTTGCTATCCTTGATACTATGTATAAAAATCGGGGGTAGGATTGCATTAAATCCGAAATCGATTTTGACAGCAAATTTTTCAAATATTAAATTATTATAAGTAAAGGGGCTAATATGAGTAACATCAAATCAAAAGTAGCAATCGTTGGCGCAGGATTTGTAGGCGCATCTACGGCATTTGCTTTGTCAATGAAGCAAATCACCAATGAAATGGTTCTAATTGACGTCTTTAAGGATAAAGCCGCCGGGGAAGCCATGGATATCAATCACGGACTGCCGTTTGTAGGACAGATGAATGTCTACGACGGAGATTATTCGGATTGCGCGGATTGTGATGCCATCATCATCACCGCAGGAGCTAACCGGAAACCAGGCGAGACGCGTATAGACCTTGCCCGTAAGAACGTGGCCATTGCAAAGGAAATTACCGCCAACATAATGAAATATTATACCCGCGGAGTTATCCTGGTCGTTGCCAATCCGGTAGATATTCTGACCTATAAGATCCAAAAATGGTCGGGCTTGCCAAACGGCAGGGTATTGGGGACAGGAACCGTTCTGGACAGCTCCAGGTTCAGGTATCTTCTCAGTGAGAAATTCGACGTGGATGTAAAAAATGTTCATGGCTATATTATCGGTGAACATGGTGATTCCCAACTGCCGCTGTGGAGCGCAACCCATATCGCCGGAAAAAATATCACGGAGTTTTTCGACGATCCGGCCTACAACATAGATGATGCATATAAGGCAGCCGTTATTGCGGATGTGAAATGTGCAGGCGCCGAAATCATTAAGAGAAAAGGCGCAACCTACTATGCGATAGCAATTACGGTCAATACAATTCTTGAATCCCTGCTGAAAAATCAGAATACCATCCGTACAGTCAGCTCGGTAATCAACGGCAATTACGGTATTGAGGACGTGGCGCTGAGCCTTCCGTCCATAGTGAATTCCAACGGAGTCAAGAGCATTATGGATTTGAAGCTGACAGCGGATGAGCTGGCTGCCCTTCAATTTTCCTCAAAACAATTAAAGAGTATTCTTGATGAAGTAAAAGATATATAATATACGGGAAAATATAACGAAGGAGTGATAGAAATGGATTATAAAAAAGAGTCATTAAGGCTGCACGGTGAATGGAAGGGCAAAATCGAAGTCATCAGCACGGTTCCGGTAAAAAACAAAACCGATCTTTCGCTTGCATATACACCAGGAGTTGCAGAACCCTGTCTTGCTATTCAGAAGGATGTTGACCTTTCTTACCAGTTAACCAGGAGATGGAATCTGGTGGCAGTTGTTACAGACGGTACCGCAGTGCTTGGCCTGGGTGATATCGGACCCGAAGCCGGAATGCCTGTAATGGAAGGCAAATGCGTTTTGTTTAAAACCTTTGGCGACGTTGATGCCTTCCCTCTTTGCATCCGTTCAAAGAGCGTTGATGATATCGTGCAGACGGTCAAGCTTCTGGCCGGCAGCTTCGGCGGCATAAACCTGGAGGATATTTCCGCTCCAAGGTGCTTTGAAATTGAAAGACGTCTGAAAGCCGAATGCGATATTCCGATTTTCCACGACGACCAGCACGGTACGGCCATTGTTACACTGGCTGCCATGTTGAATGCATTGAAGCTTACCAAAAAGAATATAGAAAATATCGAAGTCGTAGTCAATGGTTCCGGCGCTGCCGGTATAGCCATTACCAAACTGCTGATGGCAATGGGTCTCAAAAAGGTTATCCTTTGCGATACCAAAGGCGCTATTTATGAAGGCAGGGACAACCTGAATGCGGAAAAAGCAGAAATGGCCAAGATTTCCAACCTGCAAATGAAAAAGGGTCTGCTGAAGGACGTTGTTGTGGGTGCCGACGTATTTATCGGCGTATCGGCAGCAGGTATGCTGACCAAGGAAATGGTGAAGACCATGGCAAAGGATCCCATTATTTTTGCAATGGCGAACCCGGTTCCCGAAATCATGCCCGACGAAGCAAAAGAGGCCGGCGTAAGCGTTATGGGTACTGGCCGTTCGGACTTCCCCAACCAGATCAACAATGTGCTTGCATTCCCCGGTCTTTTCAGAGGCGCGTTGGATGTAAGGGCAAGCGATATCAATGACGAGATGAAGATAGCAGCAGCCAGGGCTATCGCAGAACTTGTTACCGATGAAGAACTGAGCCCGGAATATGTTATTCCTGCTCCTTTTGATCCCAGAGTCGGCCCGGGTGTTGCCAAGGCTGTTGCTGCGGCGGCTATTAAGTCCGGAGTCAACAGGATATAATAGGCGGCAAAATGCCCTCCACCTCTACAGGTGACGGGCACCGGTTTGGTTATAACGAGGCATCAAAAAATGTCCCCCACCTCTATAGGTGTCGGGTACCGAATTGGTGTTCAGGTGGTGAGCATATCTCCCGCCTCGTTGAAACTCCGCTGATGAAATTAATTTTTTCTACAAACGAAAAAATTAATTTTGAATTAGGTCGTTATAAGACAGAGCTTATAAGAAAGACAGTGGTTTTAACTACTGTCTTTTTTTATAAATTTCATAAGAAATTTCATTGACAATAATTTAACAAAGGGTTACAATTGTATTGTGAAATAATTAACGATGTAAAAGCAAGGGCACTTATTTTTTAACACGATTTGATAAAAAATTAACAATGCAGAGAATGAAGGAGGTAGTCGTTATGACAGAGAAAATTAAAAAAGCTCAAAATGAAGGTGTAACAGAGGTGGGGCTATCCATTGACGAGCTTGCGGCAAAGGCACTGGCGGCTCTTGAAAAATTTATGGACTGCGATCAGGAGAAAATCGATAAAATCGTCAAGGCCATGGCTATTGCCGGTTTGGATGACCATATGAGGCTTGCCAAAATGGCTGTAGAAGAAACCGGCAGGGGAGTCTACGAAGATAAAATTACAAAGAACATCTTCGCCACAGAATACATCTATCACAGCATCAAGGATATCAGGACGGTGGGCCTGATCAGTGAAAATGAAAATGAGGGATTTTATGAAGTCGCCGAGCCTGTAGGGGTAATCGCAGCAGTGACGCCTGTGACGAATCCTACCTCCACGACGATGTTTAAAGCACTGATTGCAATTAAGACAAGGAATCCTATCATCTTTGCCTTCCATCCATCTGCACAAAAATGCAGTGCCGAAGCGGCCAGAGTTTTGAGGGATGCAGCGGTGGCAGCAGGCGCGCCTGAGAATTGTATCCAGTGGGTTGAGAGGCCTTCCATTGAAGCAACGCAGCTCTTAATGAACCATAAGGGAATCTCACTTATCCTGGCAACGGGCGGCTCCGGAATGGTTCAGTCGGCATACAGCACAGGAAAACCGGCCCTGGGTGTAGGCCCCGGCAATGTGCCCTGCTACATTGAAAAAACTGCAGACCTGAAAAGAGCGGCAACGGACCTTATCCTTTCAAAAACCTTCGACAACGGGATGATTTGCGCTTCAGAACAGGCTGTAATCGTCGACAGGGAAATCGCTGCGGAATTCGAAGCTTTCATGAAGGAAAATGATTGCTATTTCCTGAACAGGGAGGAGACGGTAAAGCTTGCCAAAACGGCCATTGATGAAAACAAATGCGCCATGAACCCCAGTGTGGTTGGCCAGTCTGCATATGAAATAGCAGTGCTTGCAGGGCTGAAAGTGCCGGTAACCACAAAAATTCTAATTGCCTATCAGGAAGAGGTCGGTCCCGAATATCCACTGTCAAGAGAAAAACTGAGCCCCATTCTTGCATACTATATTGTGGATTCAACGGAAGACGGGATCAGAAGGGCGGAGCAAATGGTTGAATTCGGGGGTATGGGCCATTCAGCGGTCATACACTCCCAGGACGAGAAGGTTATCGAAGAGTTTTCCAACAGGCTCAAGGCCGGCCGTTTGATCGTCAACTCTCCGTCCACCCATGGCGCTATCGGAGATATTTATAATACCAACATGCCTTCTCTGACACTGGGATGCGGTTCTTTCGGCAAAAATTCCACGACCCAGAACGTATCCGCCGTCAACCTCATCAACAAAAAAAGAGTGGCAAGGAGAAAAGTAAATATGCAGTGGTTCAAGATTCCTGAAAAAATATATTTCGAATTCGGCGCAACTCAGTACCTGGCTGATATGCCCGACATATCAAAGGCTTTTATCGTTACAGATCCCAACATGATAAAAGCAGGCTACGTGGACAAAGTGCTGTATTACCTGAGAAAGAGGACCCAGTATGTGCACTGTGAAATATTTTCAGAGGTTGAGCCCGACCCGTCGGTAGAAACCATTATGAAGGGCTGCGATATGATGATGAAATTCAAGCCCGACGTGATTATAGCCCTTGGCGGCGGTTCCGCCATGGATGCGGCAAAAGGGATGTGGCTCTTCTATGAGCATCCGGATGCGGACTTCAACTCCATGAAGCTGAAATTCATGGACATCCGCAAGAGAGTCTACAAGTTCCCGAAACTGGGGCAGAAGGCCAGGATGGTGGCTATTCCCACCACTTCGGGCACAGGCTCCGAGGTAACTTCCTTTGCGGTTATTACAGACAAGGAAAAGAACGTGAAATATCCCCTGGCTGACTATGAACTGACGCCGGACGTGGCAATTATCGATCCTGAGTATGTTATGACAGTTCCACCTTCTGTAACTGCAGATACAGGGCTTGATGTCCTTACCCATGCCATTGAGGCTTATGTCTCCATATTGGCTTCGGACTTTACCGACGGTTTGGCTATCAAGGCCATTCAACTGGTATTTGAATACCTGCCCAAAGCCTATAAGGACGGGAGTGACAGCCTTGCGAGAGAAAAGATGCATAATGCCTCATGCATCGCAGGTATGGCCTTCACCAATGCGTTCCTTGGTATAAACCACAGCCTTGCCCACAAGCTTGGCGGCGAATTCCACATCCCTCATGGCCGGGCCAATGCAGTGCTGCTCCCTTATGTAATCGAATATAATGCACAGAAGCCTACGAAGTTTGTCGCTTTCCCCAAGTATGAGACCTTTATCGCAGACAAAAAGTATGCGGAGATAGCAAAAGCTCTCGGACTTCCGGCATCAACGACGGAAGAGGGCGTCCAAAGCCTGATTAATGCAGTCAAAGCACTGATGAAGGAGTTGAACATGCCCATGACCATCGCCGAATGCAAGGTGGACGGCAGGAAGTTCAATGCAAAGGCGGCTGAGCTTGCGGATAAGGCATTTGAGGATCAATGCACCACAGCGAATCCCAGGATGCCGCTGGTAACGGAGCTTGAAGCGCTGTATTTGAAAGCCTACAACGGGGTTGGGGCGAAGAAGGACTGAATTGTAAAATGAGTCTATATAGGAAGAATATCCAGATATAGCCGCTAATGAGGACTGTCTTCAAACATCATTTGATTTGGGGACAGTCTTTTTTATATTAAAGAGCGATTCACCTGTAAAGACTGTTCTCAAAAGCCGTTCTATGCGTTAAAATTGTATGGAGGGGTGCTGCTTCGACGTAAAGACTGTAAAGGACCGCGGCCATTTATCCGAAGCTTTATAAAAGCATCTCAGGGGAAGAGGGATAACGCATGAGTGCAAAATACCAAATCGGCGGAAGTGCAACAATCAATGGGGTAATTATGATAAATACTGCCAGAGGCAAGGTGTCGCGGGCAGCCAGAGGCATAGACGGGACTATTTCCGTAAAAGAACTGCCTTTAGCGAATAAAGCCATGAGATTTTATCGGTCCGGAATAGAGAAGCCTTTCTCCAAAATCCCCGTTCTCAGAGAAATATTTAAGATCCTGCTGATGTTTTTTATTGTCGTCACCTCCTATATGACAGGAATCGCCGAGGCGCTTTCCTTCAAAAAAAGATGGTCCATAAGAAGAATTATCTCTGTTGTTTTGATCCTGGCAGGTCTATATGTTTTTATTTTCTTGGACGACTTATATTCAATTGCAATGCTGATACTTCTTATCCTCTATTTTCATAAGAAAATAGCGCTGATGCTTAGATACCATGGAGCTGAGCATAAGTGCATCAACATGTATGAAAATGTAAACGACCTGTCCGGCATGAGTGTTGAGCTTGCTCAGTCATTCCCAAGAACCCATGGAAGATGCGGTACAAATATCATCTTTATAATGATTCCGTTAAGCATAATTTATTATCTTGTTGTGGAACAAGGTCTTGCACTGATGACTGCCGGAAATGCTGCGGATTTCATCGGCAGCGTGGTACTGCTTGGAATAAGTATTGAATTGTTCAGATTATTTCAAAAGCCTCTGATGCGGTGGATATTAAAACCTGGAATTCTTCTGCAGAAGTATGTGACCACGAAAGAACCTGATAAAAGCCAATTAGAGGTTGCTATTAAGGCCCTGGAAGCTGTTATGTAACCAAGGCTGATTGGAATAAGTAATATTTGCAGTATTCCTGAGTCAGTGATATCCTGTAGATAGATAAATGATGAAGTTAGGAAGGGTTTAACGATGACTGCAAGAGTTCTGAACAAGATGATTCATTACTTTGGAAATGACGTCAGGAGAGTCAATCATGCGTTGAAAGTATTCGGCTTTGCCGAAGCCATCGCCGGACTTGAAAAGCTATCCGGTTTTCAAAGCACCGTTGTGGAACTGGCGGCCATATTACACGATATCGGCATAAAGGAAGCTGAGCGGAAATATAATTCGTCTGCCGGCAAGTATCAGGAAATGGAAGGTCCTCCCATTGCGGAAGAGATACTGAAGAGCGAAGGCATCGACACCCCGGTCATTGACAGGGTTTGCTATCTTATTGGGAACCATCACAGCTATGGGAAAATCGACGGAGAAGATTTTCAGATCCTGGTGGAGGCGGACTTTCTTGTCAATATTGACGAGGATGCCATGGCTGCTGAAGCCATTGAAAGCGTCAAGGCCAAATATTTTAAAACCACAGCCGGAAAAGGGATACTTGAATCCTTGTATAAAATATAACGAGGCTCAAAGATGTCCCCCAATCCTGTAAGTGGCGGTACCGAATTGGTTTTCAGGTGGTGGGCATCTCTCCCGCCTCGTTGAAAGACCTCATCCAACCATTTCTTCAACGGAGCTGTTTATCCGTATCCCCTTTAGTCTTGCCCCTGCCAGGCAAGTCAAGATATATCCGCCTATAGCCTTGCCGTTTAGAAAATACAGGTCCCATGCATCCGCTCATTAACCGTGATCCGGATAGTATCCATGAAGTCAAACCTGATTAATGTATCATGCTTTGTGCTATATCCAATAGTTCTTCTTTGGACAAATCCTTTGATGATATTGTGTAATGAATATAAGAATTAGTTCCCTTATTCAATGCTTTTCCAGCTTCAAAAGTCTCAACAGTCCGTTGCCTGTCAGGCAGTGCTTCTCGCATTATTATTTTCCTGGCACTATCTTTTTCGATGTAAAGAATTTCTCTACCATTGAGGAGCATATTTTCAACGATTGAATTCTGTAATTCATCGGTATATAGATTTTTTCCCTCAAAAATATTAACATACAGCATGAACTCTTTATCTGTATTCTTATACGCCATGCTTACCGATGATGCCTTGGAAGAAGTCTCGCATTCCACTGCAACAATGTTTTTACCGCTGGTCTTAACTTCCTCCTTCAATTTATTGAAGGTATCATCATTTGGGGGTACAGGCTCAAACGTAAGATCTCCCTCTGTAAAAATATAGCCTTCAGGAAGTTGTGAGGGAGTTGCAAAACTAATCCCGAATTTAGCTCTAAGCATATCCAAATCTGTATATTTAACGGGCTTTGAATAGGAAGATATTACAGCTGAAACATTGGAGCCTTTAGGTTTAGGCTGTCGTGCATCGTAATAGGTTATAGACTTTCCAGGCGCCAGACTATTTATAAGATTTTGATATTCCAAATCTGTGCTGCTATCAAATGGTTTTTGGTTTTGTTCATTGAATGGCATATACTGCAGAATGGTATTGTTATTTTCATCGTTAAGCCTCCATATATTTGCGACTGCAAATGCAGTAGCCGATAGAAACAAAATTGCCGCTGACAAACCAATGACAAAGGCTCTCCTTTTCCTTGGAAGATAATGTTGGTATTTGGCATTTCGGATTGAGTTAACGACAAGGTCAGACACATCCAATTCAGGTAGTTTTATACCCTCAAATGCCCGTTTAATTTCATCAGTTGACTGCAAATTTTCCATTTATAATTACCCCTCTCATTTTATCAATATTTAGTCTTACTCTCTTTCTTGCTCTTTCATATTTTTTTCGTACAGTGGACAAAGGCTTTCCAAGAATACTTGCGATCTCCTCATAGCTCTTTTCCTCTAAAACTCTGAGCATCAGAACACTTCTATCTTCAGGTGACAGCATTGTTATCGCTTTCTGGAGTGAAAGGCTCAACTCATCCTTTTCAACAGAATAAGCTGTTGTATCACAGTCAGCAATAATACTGTCGCAGAGCGGGACAAAACTAAAGTACTTTCTTCTCCTTAAATAATCCACGCAATGATTATAAGCAATCTTATATAGCCATGAGGAGAAAGATGTACCGGCTTTGTAGAAATCGAGTTTCCGGTATGCCTTTATAAACACCTCTTGGACTGCGTCTTCGGCTTCTTCTACTGCCCCAAGCATATGGTAACAGTACGTGAATATGGCCTTTTGATATTTTTGGACAATATGCTTGTATTCTTCTAATGCGCCTCTTTTTATTTCTTCAATAGCCTTTTCTATTGAATCCAATGAAACACCTTCTTTCTCGTAGGTACCTACATCATATATAACGGAAGGGGGAGGAGCATTGTGACATTTCTATATATTTATTTTATAGGAACATAAATCAATAAAATATCTCGGGATTCATTTTCGAAATCAATATGTAAAACCCATAAGTCAAGTAGGCGCATATGACAGTGGACGGGGTTGTGTGGTGTAGCTAATCAAAAAATTCCCATTGTTTTGTTTGATTCATATTATACCAATTTACCGCCTGATTATAAAAAAGCTGATAATCAAGTGCTTTTTTACCGTTAGCTGTGATATAGCACTTACTCAGATCAACATTTGTTGATTTTTGTTCTTGTATAGTCATTTTTCCTTCAAATTGTGCTAAAGGCAGAAGTGAGTTTAATTCCTCCGTAGTTAGTTTTTGATTATTATACCAATCTGAGCCAAAATCAGAATTCTTATCGTTAAGATACCAATTAATAATTGATTGCTTATCCTGTGAAGTTACATCCATACTTTTACCGTCTTTTGATATATTTACATTAACGGATGAAGCGTTTGGACCATCGGGGTTTGTATTTTTAAAACCGATTTTCAAAAGCTTTTCTCCTGTAATAGCAAACAAATTTGAACAGTCATAAGTATTTATATCTATTTCCGACCCGCTTGAGTTGTGAAAACCGAAAGGATAATATCGGGTATACCATACTGTTTCTCCTTTTGCGTTTGTCGTAGTGCCGACCAAAGCAGAAACATTCATTTTATCACTATGAATAGGCATAACTTTTCCGTTCACAAAGGTTATACCTCTTTGATAAGCTTGACTGCCTTCTGCAATAAAAATGTTAAATAATTCAGGCACTCCGTCAAAATTTAAATCGATCAGCAACAGACCCGGGTCATATTGGGGTTCAATATTCGCAATGTAATCATAATAAGCTTTTATCCAACTTTCATCTAATTTGGAGGTTGAGGTTTTTTCGCTAACAGTGTTATCGGGTGGAAGGTTATTTCCTTCAGATTTTTTACATCCTGACAGAAATAAAATTGTTAAAATTATAAAACTGATTACAATAATTGATCTATACTTAATTTTTATCATATAAAACTCCCTTTACATGTCCAATAGATGGACCTTGAACAGTTCATGTTTTCTTTGGCGGCGAAGCAGTTCAACCCCTATTGTTGCAGTTGCACCGGATGGAGCGGATTGTTTTTTAGTAAGATAGCGGATTAAGCTAACTTCGGACTATACTCATAATTTTGCTTTGGAAGCTTTTTTTAAGGCTTTTACATACTGATTTTTTACACCATTCTCATCCTCCTGGCTGCAAATCTCAGTTAATCTATCAAACAATTCACTATGGGCATATTGAGGAATAACAATAATCTTAGAAAGAGCATAAGCGCTGCTCCAACGAACAACAGTCCCCTGGTTTTTACTATTTAATAACAATTTTTTTATTGCATTTTCTAAATTATTTGGAAACCTTTGAGAGATATTCCCTACGATTCTTGATGCTTCTCTTTTAATACTGTTATTTGGGGATGAAATGTATTCAGTAGCCAAATGCAGCCACTCGATGTCTGCTATTTGTGCATCGGAGTTTGTTACAGCTTCTATCGCTTCAAAAATAATTGCCGTCTTTTTTCTCATCTGTTTCATTCAGCAGACCTTCTATTTCCTTCATTGTAATACTTTTTTCCTCTAAGGCTTTGATAATAATTTCCCTTTTTTCAATGGCTTTTATGGATTTATCGTTGAGTATATTTAATATATCCATATTTTTATCCTAATCCTTTCGTTAAAATATAAATAATCCGAAATTCAATTAACATTGTACTATAGAAAATGGAAGCAGTCGATATTTTACAATCGGATGCTTCTAACCGCCGTTCAAAGCGATCATGCTCCTTGTTTCAGCGTTTTGATTAGTAACATCATCGGACGACGGATTTCATCTAACATGCCCGGAATATCCATCATGTCTGCGCTCGGCGTCGCTTCTTCAAGAACTTCCAGCCGGAAACCGGCTTTTATGAGTCCCATCAGAATTTGCGTCAGTGTGTGATGCTGCTTCGTGACATTCTGCCCAAGGAAATGAGTAACTCGCTCTCCGGCATGGAAATAATCATCCACAGGCCAATATTGCGGCTTGCCACTCGAATCATAAATCCAGTCCTGATTCACGCCCGACGTAAAGACAGGATGTTCTATGTTGAGAAGGAAAACACCATCCGTTTTTAGCGTCAAGTATATCTTTTTGAAAATTGCATCAATATCTGCAATGTAATGAAATACAAGATTTGAAATCACACAATCATACGAACCTGCCGGATAATCATAATCATCCAGTCCGCAGACTTGATAGATAATTTTAGTGTCGGCGTTTTTTTCTTTTGCTTCATGAATCATTTTTTCGCTCAAGTCGATGCCCAGCACCTGTTTTGCACCACATTCCACAGCATATTTACAGTGCCAGCCGTAACCACACCCAAGATCGAGTACGTTTTTACCTCTTAAGTCTGGAAACAAGGCTTTGAATTGGTGCCATTCGCCCATTCCGGATAAGCCCTGTTGACTTCGTGACATCTTCGCATACTGGTCAAAAAAGTGCTTATCATCATAAATGTTGTTCATATACTCACCTCGGTAAATTTCTGTTCATCTATTTGATCCGGCCTGGTCTGCTGGCAGTGACTTCCGTTTTCGCATTCTGTCTGCAACTCTTGAATTCTATCTTGAACCGCTGCGAGCTTTAATCTCAGGATTTTTTTCCATCTGGGTTTCCTTCCGTCCTTTTTGCAACATATATCAAAAAAGTAACATAACTTCGTATGATCATTTTGCAAAGTTTTCCTTCACTTTTATAGGAGTAAAATAATCCATTTGATTATACCCCATTGCAGCATATGCTGATGAAGGAGTAATGATGTTGCCAAGCTCAAAACGAGAGTGATCGATCTCAAAACCGTGAGACTCTATAAATGCTTTCATTGTTATTATCTCATTGGTATTAGACTGCCCGTCAATTCCAGTTACAGCAGCATAAAGACCGCCTTTAAAGTCGATGATATCGAATTCTTCAGGCACATCCATGCCATCCTTGTAAACATAAAGCCAATGAAAACCGCCAGTTACTTGCCATTCACCGTCCCAAAAAAGATAATCCTGCGGAAAAGCCGTTCTCGGCAGAGAACTGAACCATTTGGAAAACCGGTCAAACTTTTCTTCTCCAAACATACCTATGCCAGAGGATATCATTTTACAATCAGGGATTTCATAAATACGTATAGATTCCATGTCAACCCTTCTTTCATATATAACCATTGTTCATCAATTACTGCTATCAAAGCACCTGGCAGCTGTCCTTTTTTGCATTCTGACCGCCGGTATTCCGAAATGCTTCCTGAACTTCTTCTTTTTTATACGAACGCTTCCATTATTTATTTCGACAAATGCGATGGAATTCCTTCCAGAACAGTATTTTGCTGCGTAAAATAATAGGAGCTTCTATCTGAGTTCCTGACGCGTGTATTATGGATTGCACACATAATTGGTTATGTAGACTTTTGAGTTATGTCCATGCAACAAATAGACAAATCCAAGCGGTAGCAAGAGTCTATTTTAGTTTGTGTCCTGCCTGTAAATGAAAAAAATGCAGTTGATAATTGGGAACTAACTTTTATACTTTATCTGTCTAATAGTATGAAACAAGTAAAATATTCTCCTATAAGGAGTTGACGATATGAATAAAAGGAAAACAGCTCTATTCATAGCAACGATAATCATCACAACAGCGATCATTGGCTGTCATCAACAACCGGGGCCGGGTACAAAGGATTCGACGCTAAACAAAACTGATATTACAGATTCAAGCTCAGCCACAGATGCCGCATGGTATCCGGCGCATAGAACAAAGGGAGAAAATAGTGAGGACATTGTTTTTATCGGTCCGCTTCATGGCTGGAAAATGGAAAGCAACGGCGTGGCTATGGGAAGTCAAAGTGTCACTCTTTTCAAAACAGTCGATGGAGGTAAGGCGTGGGTAAAAATCTCCGAAACGGTCGATCCAAACAAGTCGGATGCAGACGGACAACAAAGCAGCGCTATACCTTTTGGCGGTTTAAAAACCGGCATTACCTTTTTAGATGAACAAACAGGCTGGATCGGAATGGATGAGCCGGCGCCGCAACCGGAGATCTATGTTACGCATGATGGCGGGCAAACATGGGAGAGACAGGAGCTTCCCATCATGGAGAATAGCGGCCTGGGAGGATTTGTACTAAGTCCGCCGGCGTTTTTTACAAAGCAGGATGGCATCATAATTTTTAACAATGTGAATAGCTTATGGTATGTTACACACGATGGCGGGGAGAATTGGATATTGTGTCAGGACGCCTCAAGAAGCAGTTCAAATGGGAATCTTCATTGGGATTTCTCAGGAACCGACAAGGATTACGACCCGGTGATGAATGGAAATGTCACGATTGAGGGCGTCACCTGGATTACAAAAGATGGAGGTCATACCTGGGCAACTGCCGAAGCCTCTTCAAGTACAGAGACAGAAGTATCTACAAAACGAATTGAGACAGTTGAGGATATAACAAATGCAATAGTAAAATTCATTGATTCTAATGGGGGCATACAAAAGCTTACTGCTGTCACAACAAATGAGGATCAAGATTCTATGAACTCCGCCGGAGATTACTTTGCAGATCCGAACGTAGTATCAAGCCAGCTTGCGATAGCACTAAACGATTGGGCGCCTATGCGTAATATAGATACGATGGGTTTCTCTGTAAATTGCATACAAGCAAAAGCAATGGCTGATGACCTGCCGGGTGTACTTATTCTTGATTATGCTCGGGAAAGCCATAAATCCCAAGGGTTTATGATTTTTTGGAGTGAAGAAGGGAAGATTAAATTCCAGGCAATATCTATGAATCCCATGTCTGAAACTGATTCCTCACAGTTGACGGTACTTTCTGCCAGAATATGCCGCGGGCAGGACGGTTCAATTGAAATGGGCCTTCAATTGGATGGAATCGGCTACGGAAATGGAGGATGGGCAAAGCCGTGGCCGGTTTTTGAGCTGCTGAGCATGAAGAACGGCGTATGGAGTCTTTTATGGTCGGCACCTTGGGACGGAGCTCCGTCAGATCAGTGGCAGAACAACCACGGAGTTATCACCTACACCGGTGACGACCTTTCGGAATTCACTCTTACCGGAGATTCTTTAACGTATCAGGATGGAAAGGAAAATATATTAGAACAGAGGAAATCAGGAGCTTTAAGGTACCTGCGGCAGACGTGGAAACGAACAGGGAACAGCTTTGAGAGGAGCGAGTTTAGTGTTGTAGCTTCGACCTATAACACCCTGCTGGAATTTATCTATGCAATAAGTTCCGGGAAAGAGCAGCAAGCGTATGGATTCGTTAATGATAAAAGCCTGATCGAAAAAGCTAAAAAGCTTCACCTGGTTCAAAAAACCCTGGATAAGCAATGCTGGGTTTCATCACCTTCGGACGATTTAAAGGTAAAGGCTGATGCATATACAAGCCTTGATCCCATTTTTATTATTCCGGATGAAAAGACCGGAAAGAAAGTGAAAGTATCCTTTGTAGCCGGCAGCTCCGGTTCGAAATATCTGATATCCGGATTGGAAGAGGTTGAGGAGTAGGTTGCTTAAATAAACAAAAATACTTGCTATTTGTCAAAATTATGTATAGAATAAACGCATAAGGAAATTTAATAAAAGGTCGCCATGACCTCTGAGTGTGGGGACACCCAGAGGCTCATGCGGTAGCGTAGACTACCTACACAGGAGCATAAAGCTCCCACAGCAACCTATAGCCTATTATAGACTAAAATTGTTTTATTTTCAATAAATAGGCGTGTGTGTAGGAAATTTAAAAAACTACCACGCGCCTATTGTTATTTTTTCCTTTCAAAAATAGCGGAAGCAGGGCGTTTACCAAAACGTCCCTGTTTCCGTAAATTGAAAGGGGTCGGGAGATCTGTGAAAACAAGATATCTTTATGTCTCATGCCTTTATCCGTCAACCAGTAAGGAAAATTTCATGCCGCTCCTGTGTATCTCTGGCAAGTGGCTCGAGAATGCAGGATTTATTACCGGCAATGAGGTCAGCGTTAAAGTAAGGAAGAAGGGGGAGCTGGTGATCAGCCTGATACCTGAAATAAAGTGATCTGTGGGCTTGCAGCTTAAAAAAACAGGTGGTTGAAAAGGTAAACTTCTGTGCTCCATAAGTGTAATACTTATTTTATGCGGACGGTTTGCTCCTGCCAAGAACGGATATGATTATTTTAATTAAATAAATATAATAACAACATGGATATGATATAATATTCTGGTAAGGATGGTGATTAACATGGAAGAAAACACTAAGGTATTTGATTATTTAACTCTGTCGCAGAGATATGGTATTGATGCCAATGATTTGAAGAGAATCATTGTTGAAGTGCAAGATGAATTCAAAGATGATGAAATGATGGCAGAACTTCATATAGTGAGGGCAATAAGACGTACTATTCAAAAAAATAGACAGGGAGCTTTGGTGTGATGAGTTTTGGAAAAACTTAAAACATCCTCCTGAGCTTTAGTAATTCTATTTCTGTAATGGTGGGACGGTTTCACTGGCATTTCATTACACTCCTTTGAACAGCCGTAAATAAACGTACAACTAAAGCGGGAGTGGCTATAACTGGCAGACTTTTAACGAAAAAGATACTTCGATCACAGCCTGAAAGGCAAAAAAATAAACGGTCTTCAAAAAACCGTTTAAAGTAAATCCACCATATTAACCTGACAGCAACAAGCGTCGCCATCCTTAAATATAGTGTAACATATTTGTGTTACTTGTAAAAGTGTTTTCCAAAACTTATGATTCATCTATTTTTGAGCTATAAAAGAGCTTTTGTCAATTGTGATTGGGGGGACGGCAATGCGGCTGGAAAATTGGTTAATGGAAAATGCCGACAGCGTTATACGATACAGGATTGCGAATGAATTTATTAAGGACGGGAATAACTGTGATCTGAAGGATTTGCAGCAAAAAATGCTGGAAAATACCGAGGTACAATTGTGGCTCGAAAATCTGAGACTGAAAATACCTTCTCAGGATAGAAGACATGACATGGTGCATGGAAGTTTTGATTTCAGTTTTGAAAACGCTATGCTGAAAGCCCTACAACTTGGGTTACATGCCGGCATTCCACAGTTGGATGATGCCTTGCAGTTTTATTTCAGGTATCTTCAAAATGAGGCTGCAAATACTGATAAAAAACGTACATTGTTTTACTCAAATATTATTGCATCAATGCTGCTGAAGGCCGGATACAGGACCGAGCTTGTCGTCTCTTACATGAAAGGCAGCCTGGATGAACTTTACAGTTTTACCCGCCTCAAGAATTATGATATCTATGTCGAAAACAGAAGTGAATTCAAAGGACTCCCCACAATTTGGAAGAATAAACCGATTATAAAGCCCGAAATATTTGTCCGGTTCGGATTCGGCTATCCGATGATATACGATATGATAGGCTTAAGTGCCATGTATCAGTTAGGCGACACCGATATAAATGAAAAGATTGAGAATGTAGTTGACTATATTGTAAATGATGAATTTCACGATAAAATTGCCGATGGTTATGGAATTATTCCCGAACCTGAAGATAGAGCGCCAGGACGTGCAAAATACCATGGCATGGGTTGGGATCCCAAATTGCCAGGCTATTACAACATGGATGAATATGTAAAAACGAATCCGGCAAGATTGTTATTTTTCGCAGATATCATGTGCGATTATCCCGGAGTAGTAAAATCGAGATGGTATAATGATGCAATCACGATTTTCGAGCAATTTAAGACAAGTAACGGTACATATTGCTTTCCCAAAGAGTTTTTAAGAGAAAAGGGCGGTTATGCTGTTCAAGGTTTCCATTTAGGCCTGGGGGAGAACAGGCGAAAGAAGTTATGGTGTGAAATTGAATCCACGTTCAGGATGGTGAGACTTAAGAGCAAACTGTAAAAAATGATGGACCGATGAGGCTGGAAGCCTTTATCAGGAAGAGTACATTTGGATGACCAGAGGATTAGCAATCAATCGCCGGATCATACTAAACCTGTCAAATTAATGGGAGATTTGCAAACTTTTGGAGAGGCTTTTCAGAAATAATATCATTTTAACGGAGGGTCAGGTATATGAAGAAGGTATTACCCGGTATTATGCCGGTTGGCGCACCGTGGGGCGGTCCCGAGAGCTTTAGGTTCCTTTCTTGTTTTACATCGGCGTATATGTTTCTTGAAAAAATCGACACATCCGGGACATTGTTTTGCGACAGAGACGACCGGTTATGTAACCGGTGTGGTGAATGCGGAACAACGGCATGGGAAAACAAATATCATGAGCAGATTTACCATAGATTCTTGACGCTTTCAGGGGTAAGCTGCTATACAATCTGGCCCAAAGACTATACCAAGGCTTATTTCTCGGATAATCCTTCAGCGTATAACAATGATGATTATATTGAAAGAACTATGGATTTTGCCGGTTATACATATAAAATGTTATCGCAAACCTCTGAAGCTGAAATGAAAAATGCAATCGTGCAGTCGATCAATAATGATTTTCCGTTGTTTGCCTATAATTTGGTAAATAACGATTGGTGCCTGCTCACGGGATATGATTTCGACGGCGATATGGTTATTGGAAGATATGCTCCTGAAAGCTGGGATAGCCCGGAAAGAAAACCGGATTTTATGAAAGAGGGTCTTTTTCATAAAACAAACTGGTTTCATGCTAATATCAGGTTACTTCGAATCACTGGCAATAAAGTTCCAGATATTGATTTTACTGAATTATTCTGTTATCTGAAAAATGTTTTGCTTAAACCGGATAATACCAATGATTATGCCGGACTATCCGCTCATGATGCCTGTATTGCTGCTCTTTTAGATGAAAATTACATTTTAAGGTCAAATAGAGAAGAATTAATACATTTTTATACAATGGAACACATTTATATCGGAGCTCTTGCAGAATCAAGGTGTTTCGCCGCATTCGCATTCTGGTCGGGATTTTTCGGAAGGATAACGGATAAAACCGTGCTCAAGCAAATGAAAGCCATTGGAGACAGTTTTATGGATACACACAACAACTGTTGGGGTGCATGGGCCGCAATGGGAGAAAATCATATTTGCCAGCCCGAATTATATCTGGATAAGTTCCTTAAGATCGAGACCAGAACAAAGATTGCCGACTTAATAAGAATATTAAAAGGAAATGATGAAAATGCGATTGATGTGTTAACACAGCTCTGTGAAAAGTTGAAGATGCCCTGACCTTGGAAGAACAGGAGTGTTATTTTATGAATCTAAATGAGAACGTCCTAAAAGGCAAAGTTGCAGTCGTCACCGGGGCAGGCCGCGGCATAGGAAAGGCCATAGCTATTGCATATGCAAAGGCAGGAGCGAATATTGTCTGTGCGGCACGTACTTCTGCCGAAATTGAGAAAACTGTGAATGATATATTAAAATCGGGCGAAAAAGCTTTGGCGGTACAGACAGATGTAACCTGCATTGAATCAGTTAATGCCATGTTTGAAAAAGCCGTTGAGCATTTTGGAGGAATCGATATCCTGGTTATCAATGCAGGGGCAAACTATGAGCGGAAAACAGTTGAAAGCAGTAATCCGGAAAACTGGAAAAGAACTTTGGATGTAAATCTATTCGGAGCTTACTATTGTGCCCATTCAGTCATTCCATTCCTGAAGCAGCGAGGCGCCGGCAAGATAATCACAATAGGATCAGGACTTGGACACCGCGGATATGCCGGAGGGGCAGCCTATTCCTGTTCAAAAGCAGGCCTATGGATGCTCACGCGCGTATTGGCTCAAGAACTCTTGGAGTATAAAATCAGTGTAAATGAGTTGATTCCAGGGCCTGTACAAACGTCAATCGATGATAATTCACAAACAGGTACCAGCAAAGTTAAGACAATAGAGAGTGAGTGGCATAAGCAACCGGAAGACATCATTCCCCTTGCTCTATTCATGGCAAGCCAGCCTGATATTGGGCCGACAGCCCAAAGCTTTAGCCTGATGCGCAGAGATAATTAGCTGCAAGGCATCTGTAGTTATCATAAACAGAACGAATGTTCGAATATTATTGAAACTTAATTCTAAATAGTATATAATGGATGCGTGTCTAATTTCAGGTAATAGACGGTGGTTTGCACAGCAGGCACTTTCCTTTGGATTCCCGCACATAAGGATGGCGACGTTATAGTTGCTGCAGGGAATTTCAGAAGGAAGGGGGTGATCGATATGAATAGCGATTTCTACACCGGCATCGGCATGGCTGTTGTGTGGTGCATGAAATACATACTCATACCGATTGGGGTAGCGATAACTGCGAGGATTCTTGCAGAAAAGATACTTCGATCACAGCCTGAAAGGCAAAAAAATAAACGGTCAAATAAAAACCGTTTAAAGTAATAAACCACACTATTACCTGACAGCAACAAGCGTCGCCATCCTTGAATATAGTATAACACATTTGTTTTAATTGTAAAAGCGTTTTACAAAACTTATGATTCATCTACTTTTGAGTTATATTTTTACCCCCATTGAACATTAGATTCAATACACCCCATATTTATGGGCCGCATTATACATGGCAATAACATTCTCAACAGGGGTATTGTCCTGAATCGCGTGGGTTGGAGCAAAATGATATCCATAGTCCTCCATCATGATTTCAAGGGTATGCCTGCAATCTTCTTCTACCTCCCGTACCGTACCATATGCCAAAGGACCCGCCGTAGAAATGCAGCCCCGGAAGCATAACCTTCCTCCGAAGTTCTTTTTCAGGTATTCCGGACTCATGTTGGCGGCTTCCGGCTGCAGTGTATCCACCCCGGTGATGCCGATTTCTATAAAATCCTCATACACCCAGCTGGAGGAACCGCAGGTATGGACGATCACTGGGATTTTATAAGCTTTCGCAAGATCGGCAAATCTTTTATGAATAGGTTTCAGCATTCTCCGGTACAGGTCCAGGCTGATCATGGGAGCAATTTGTGTGCCCAGGTCTTCCCCAAGCCACATGAAATCAATCTGCTCCTTGCATTTATCAAGGAGACGTTCCATCATTTTGAGCTGAAAATCAACCCTTCGGTCTACCAAATCCAGCGCTGCGCTGTTTCCGGTTGCCAGGTGGCACAGGATATCCTCCATACTCATGATTCTGCCATTGGAATTGATAATATCTGGAAATCCGGCATTTCCTATATAAAGGCCGTATTGATTGCCGTAGCTCATAGCGGTTTCGTATGCCGCATCATAGTCAAAATCATCGGGGTTGGGCACCGGAAACCGGTAAAAAGCCTCGTCCTCCGCATCCTTCAAAGGAAAATCGCAGAAATCCCAATATCCGCCCGAAGCGTGCTCTATCCAGTTCATGATGCTCCCTTCCAGCTGATTCACCTGCCTGTTCTCAGGTACTGAAAAGAGGCGGGGTCCCGTATAGGGGGCATCAATGCTTCTGTAATCTACCCCTAAAGCCTGAAATACAAGCTCCATATTGCCGTCAGGGATACCCAATGCCTGGGACAGCTTCCGATGGATTGCCGAATTTACTTCATAACCGATGGTGACCCTGTCCGTCTTTTCCAGGTTGAAAGTCTTCTTTACCCTTTCCCTGGAGCTCATGCTTTCTTTTGATTTATTGATTCCACTCATTGGAAATCCCCCTTTACCTGCTATTATTATCATAGTATAATACAAATGAACTATTAACAATGCACGGATACCCCTAAAAATAAAACAAACGAATCATAGGCGAGGGTACAATGCAGATTGCTGCCAAACTTAACCTTATTAACCTATATCAATGTGAGCAAGGCTTTTATACAAATGAAAGGGTATTTGACTACCATTATTTGCTCTACGTCCATCAGGGGCTTGGCAGATATAAGGTAGGGAATGCGCTATATCACGGGGCCATGGGGGACCTGTTTTATTGCCCGCCCTATGTGAGTAACACCATCTTTGCCAATGAAGAGGATCCTTTTCTTCTATCGGGAATTGAGTTTGTCTTACCCAACCAGACGGAAGCAAATGCTATGATCACCCAGCTGCCTGTAAAAACGAACATTTTATATGATAGCTTTACAGTTGCGGTAATCCATCGGATGATTACCGAATTATCCTACCGGAAAATCTACAGCCAGCAAATTGCAGATCAGCTTATGTCCACGCTGCTTTTTGAACTTCTTAGAATCAGCAGGATCGGCAGAAATGACGCTGAAAATGTCCCCTTAAAAATACTGGAGCATATTAAAAGCAATCTTCACAGGGAAGTCACCTACGCAGAGCTTTCCAGGATATTTGCCTATCATAAAAGCAGTATAAACAGGATGGTTTCAGCAACTACAGGGATGTCGCTAAGAGAATACCAGATTGATCTTCGTACAAAAAAGGCAATGGAGTTACTGGGGTACAGTAAAAAGAACCATAACGAGATTGCAGCGATCTGCGGCTATAACAGCGCTATATTTTTTTCACGACAATTCAAGGCGAAAACAGGCTTTACGCCATCGGAGTACAGGCGGATAAAGCAAAATTTGTAATGGCGTTTTGCCTTTAACGTTAACTTTAATACTAAGATTGGCGATATTCCTGTATCCACTTTGCAGAGTGAATAATTTTTACAGATAGTTGTACCACGTGGCCACATCATTTCCTTTTAAATTGGATTCATAGCATTGGTTTATATATTTGATTCTTGCTGGTTTTTCGGACGGCAAGCCATAATAGGCACGTTTTAGGGCCATTATTACAGTCCATTTTGAAAAATCGGTTAAAGTAAATTTCTTCAATTTCAGCATCTGCTTTAAATAAGTCTTTGCCATTATGTGTCCTATATAATTTATAAAAGCGTGCTGCATGGGTTTCTGTCCCGGAATCATTGGAACATTGGACATAAGCAGATAAGTATGAGCGATATCTGAAATATAATTGCCGTGATAAGCTGCTCCCCAATCAATAATATAATAGGAATTATTCTGTACGAGAATATTCCCCGGATGAAAATCTGCATGACAGAGATAATCCTCGTCAGGAAATTCCTTAAGTAAGCTCAATGCAAAATCAACTAGTTTCTTATCTACTGCGAGTGCTTGTGAAGTAAAATGGTTCACCATTTCGTGTATGGAGGATAGTTCACATTTAAAATGCAGGCTTAATAACTGTGCGTGCATTTCCGTAAATTCCTTTATTCCATTGACCATTTGAATAGGATGCCGTTTTAACTGATCTAACATTGTGATTCCAGTTATCTTCTGCATAATTACCGCTGTCATGCCTTCATTTTTTATATACTCATAAACAGAAGGGATGCATATATCGTGTTCTTCTAAAAAAGAAAACAACTGCTTTTCTGTTCTTAATGGACGTCTAACAGGATCTCTGAGAACACGCAGAATTTTTCCGTCCCCTAGATCGTAGATTTTAGCCTCTCCGCCTTCAGCAATTAAAGGGAGCCGATTCGTATCATATTTCTCCATTGGTCACACCTGCTTTCTGTCGATAAAACACCATTTGCCCGTTTTTCCTCGTCGCTTCTCCTAGTGTGTTTAATTTCGTAGACGGCGTGTCAGGCGGGCTGGTGTTGCCGCGTTTATGGGTTTTCTGAAAATATATCGCTTAGGCTTATTGATGTCAAGAGGAAAACTAAAATTTACTTGCTGAAAGCAGGGCTTTCAGGTATCCTGACTCCTTGTGACAGAGCAAGGCGTTATGATTCATGTACATTGCCGGTTTTTCTGAATACAATATTCAATTTTTGTAATAATAAGCAGTGGAAAATAAAGCAATCTTGCGGATTTAGCAGCAATTATCACAGTAAATTGAGATATTTCGCGTTTAATCTTATTTTTTGCGATTTTTCTTGATTATATCAGAAATTTTTTGTATAATCATCCTTATGAAATTCAGGGCCGGGAGGTTGAAGAAATGGGAAAAGCATTGATAATTGGCGCAGGCGGAGTTGCAAGCGTTGTAGTTCATAAATGTTGTCAGAATCCGGAGGTTTTTGAGGAAATCTGTATCGCCAGCAGGACGGTGGCAAAATGTGAAGCATTGAAAAATAAACTGGCCGGAGGCCTTACGAAAATTACAACGGCGCAGTTGGATGCCGATAATACGGGGAAGGTCATCGAGCTTATCCGAAGCTTTCATCCGGATATTGTCATCAATGTGGCGCTTCCATACCAGGATCTTACCATCATGGATGCCTGCCTGGCCACCGGCGTGCATTACCTTGATACGGCGAATTATGAACCGCCGGAGACGCCGAAATTTGAATACAAATGGCAGTGGGCCTATCGGGAGCAGTTTGAAAAGGCCGGTATTACCGCCCTTCTGGGAAGCGGCTTTGACCCGGGGGTTACAGGCGTCTTTTGTGCCTATGCGCAAAAGCATTATTTTGATGAAATTCATTCCATCGATATTGTCGACGCAAATGCGGGTGACCACGGGTATCCTTTTGCCACAAATTTCAATCCCGAAATCAATATCCGTGAGATAACTGCCAACGGGCGCTACTTTGAGAAGGGCGAGTGGGTCGAGACAGAGCCCCTAGCCGTTAAAAAAGTGTATGACCTGCCGGAAATCGGCCCCAAGAATATTTACCTTTTATACCATGAGGAATTGGAGTCACTGGCTGTTAACATCAAAGGCGTTAAGCGGATAAGGTTCTGGATGACATTTTCCGATAATTACATCAAACACCTGAGCGTGCTTGAAAATGTAGGAATGACTTCTATCCAGCCCATCGAATTTGAGGGGCAGCAGATCATTCCATTGCAGTTTTTGAAGGCGGTTCTGCCGGACCCTGCTTCCCTTGGGCCCAGAACCAAAGGAAAAACCAATATCGGCTGCATCATTCAGGGCATCAAGGACGGACAGCCCAGAACCTACTATGTTTATAATGTCTGCGACCATGAAGCGTGCTTTGCCGAAGTCGGTTCGCAGGCGATTTCCTACACTACCGGAGTTCCTGCAATGATTGGTGCAATGATGATTTTGAAAGGTATTTGGAAAAAGCCCGGCGTGTACAATGTGGAAGAATTTGATCCGGACCCCTTTATGGATGCGCTGAATAAATGCGGACTGCCGTGGAAGGAAAGCTTTACTCCTACGTTGCTGGACTAAAAACAATTTGAGGTTGATTTATGAAGAAAATAGATTTCAATGCACTTCCGTCTCCATGCTATATTGTTGATGAAAGGCTGCTTGAAAACAACTTAAAAATACTGCATTCGGTGCAGCAGCGCACGGGGTGCAGTATTCTGCTTGCGCTGAAGGGCTTTTCCATGTTTTCGGTGTTTCCTCTTGTGGGCAAATACCTGAAGGGCATCACCTCCAGCTCTTTATTCGAGGCCAGGCTCGGCTTTGAAAAAATGGGCAAGGAGGTCCATGTTTATGCGCCGGCATATATTGAAAGCGAATTTAACGAGCTGCTGGGATATGCGGACCACGTCGTTTTTAATTCCTTTGATCAATGGGACCGCTTTAAAGACAAGGTGAAAAATTATCCCAAGAAAATCGAATGCGGCATCCGAGTAAATCCTGAATACTCTGAAATAGAGACGCCCATCTATAATCCCTGCTACAAGAATTCCAGGCTTGGGGTGACTCTGTCGAGTTTCAGGCCTGAAGCGCTTGAAGGCATCGACGGCCTTCATTTCCATACCCTGTGCGAGCAGAATTCCGATACCCTGGAGAGGACGGTCAAGGTTGTTGACGAAAAGTTCGGCAAGTATATAAAGGATATGAAATGGCTTAACATGGGCGGGGGACATCACATCACCAGACCGGATTATGATATTGAGACCTTGATACGGTCCATTATGTATTTCAAGGACAAGTATTCAATCGATATCTATCTCGAGCCAGGTGAAGCGATTGCCTTGAATACCGGCTATCTCGTTGCTACTGTTCTGGACATTGTTAAAAATAATATGAACATTGCGATACTGGATACATCGGCGTCATGCCACATGCCCGACGTCATTGAAATGCCCTACAGGCCTAATATAATCGATGCCGGCAAGCCTGAAGAATATGAGTACACATATCGGCTTGGCGGATTGACATGCCTTGCAGGAGATGTGATAGGGGATTATTCCTTCAAACAGCCTTTGAAACCGGGCGACAGGCTTGTGTTCAGTGATATGGCCCACTATACCATGGTTAAAAACAATATGTTTAACGGTGTAAATCTGCCATCCATTGCGCTTTATAATGAAGCCGAAGGCATTCGGGTAATCCGGCGCTTCGGCTATGAGAATTACGCTTCACGTTTGTCGTGACGCCCTTTCCATTTATGTATCAAGTTTAGCAATGCCGCAGGATAGAATGCCTAATAAAATTTATATGAAATTAACAATTTTTGCAGCTTTTGATGTTGAAGTTTTCACCCCATTGTGTTACAATTTTAACACACGCATGTATATTTACGGATACATGGATGGCGTAGCTTCAAATTCATTGATTCTACAGCTACATAAGCAATAGAAATATACTTCTCGAAGGGAGATAGGAAATGTCTTTAAACAAAAAGTTGCAGGATTGGGTTAAGGAAATGTCAGATATGTGCCAGCCGGATCAGATTTACTGGTGCGATGGCTCTCAAGAAGAAAATGACAGATTATTAAAATTAATGGTAGATTCCGGAATGGCTACCCCTTTAAACCCTGAAAAACGCCCAGGATGCTATTTGTTCCGCAGTGACCCGTCAGACGTGGCACGTGTAGAGGACAGAACCTTTATCGCATCCAAAAGAAAAGAAGATGCAGGACCGACAAACAACTGGGTAGACCCGGACGAACTCAAGGAAACCATGAAAGCCTTATATAAAGGCAGTATGAAGGGAAGGACCATGTATGTGATTCCTTTCTCCATGGGTCCCATAGGCTCGCCTATATCCAAGATCGGTGTCGAGCTGACGGACAGCCCATATGTTGTAGTAAATATGCGCATCATGACCCGTATAGGCAAAAAGGTTCTGGATGTCCTTGGCGATGGTGAATTTGTTCCTTGCCTGCATTCCGTAGGCGCTCCTCTGGAGGAAGGGCAAAAGGATTCATCATGGCCCTGTGCTCCAATTGAAAAGAAATATATCAGTCATTTCCCTGAAGAAAGAATGATCTGGTCCTATGGGTCCGGTTATGGCGGAAACGCTCTTCTTGGAAAGAAATGCTTCGCACTGCGTATAGCATCTGTCCAGGCCCGCGACGAAGGCTGGCTTGCAGAGCACATGCTTATTCTCAAGCTTACGGATCCTAAAGGGAATGTAAAATATATCGCAGGAGCTTTCCCAAGTGCCTGCGGCAAGACCAACCTTGCCATGCTTGTTCCTACCATTCCCGGCTGGAAGGTGGAAACCATCGGCGATGACATTGCCTGGATGAAATTCGGAAAAGACGGACGCCTGTATGCAATCAATCCTGAAGCAGGATTCTTCGGCGTGGCACCCGGCACTTCCATGGATTCAAATCCCAATGCAATGCTGAGCGCAGCGAAAAATACCATATTTACAAATACCGGTTTGACAGACGACGGCGACATCTGGTGGGAAGGTATCGGCTATGATGCACCGGATCACCTTATAGACTGGAAAGGCAAAGACTGGGCCCCGGGCACAAAAGATGCGGCAGCTCATCCCAACGCACGTTTCACAGCTCCTGCAAATCAATGCCCTGTTATTGCGCCTGAATGGGAAGATCCCGCAGGTGTGCCCATTTCTGCATTTTTGATCGGCGGACGCCGTCCCAGCACAATCCCGCTGGTGCACGAAAGCTTTGACTGGAATCACGGTGTATTCCTTGGGTCCATCATGGGCTCGGAAATCACAGCAGCAGCTATTTCTGCAAATATCGGCCAGGTTCGCCGCGACCCGTTTGCAATGCTGCCCTTCATCGGCTATCATGTTTGCGATTATTTAAAGCACTGGCTGGATATCGGTACAAAGACCACTGCAGACAAATTGCCGAAGATATTCTATGTTAACTGGTTCCGCAAGGATGAGAACGGCAAATGGCTGTGGCCCGGCTTCGGCGAAAACAGCCGTGTGCTCAAATGGGTTGTTGAGAGGGTTTCCGGAGAAGGCAAGGCAGTAAAGACTTCCATCGGTTATATGCCTACAGCGGATGCCATTGATTGTGAAGGTCTTGACGTTAGCGCAGCCGATATGGAAGAACTCCTTAAGGTTAAGAAAGATGAGTGGCTGAAGGAAGTGGCTTCCATCAAGGAGCATTATGTCAAGTACGGCGACAGCCTTCCTGCAGAGTTATCTGCACAGTTGGCAGCTCTGGAAAAAAGGCTTCAGGAGTAAACAACCGCTTTTAAAGCAATAAAAGAACGGCAGGTATAGGCCGGTTGAGATGTCTTAAGCAATATGATATTTCTCAACCGGCTTTGTTGTGCAATGGTGTTCAAAGAGGAAGCCGTTTATTGCATGGGTGCCTGGAAATTCTGCGCCTGCTGCTGTTGAATCTTCTGCTTTCCTTTTTCGGTATTTTCAGCCTCTCTGGGGCAAATCAGATAAAGCAGTTGCTGCAATTCGCCGACATGCCGTCTTTCCTCATCGGCAATATGATATAGAACCTTTTTGACCCTCTCATCGTTTGTCGATACTGCATGGGCTTCGTAGCCGATAATCGCTTCAAGTTCGCCCGCTATGTCTACACGGAGTGCCTGCGCGGTTTCGTCATTGGACATCTGCCGGGGAATGTTTGCTACAAACGGGTTGCCTAATAAAGCCATAAAAACACATCCTTTTAAAAAAATATATATAATAATGTTCTCATCCGGGTGTACAATTAATCTGTAAAAAATTACTTTGCGTAACTGAGGGGAAAGAAATGAACATACAAATCTTTGGAGCGAAAAAGTGCTTTGACACACAGAAAACCGAGAGATATTTTAAGGAACGTAAAATCAAATACCAATATGTTGACGTATATAAATATGGCTTAAGCAAAGGGGAATTTGACTCCGTCAAGACGGCTGTGGGGCTTAAAGATCTCATAAACTGCAATGCAAAGGAATATAAAACCCTGAACATGCAATACCTTGGCATTGGCAGTGTGGCGGAGGAAATTCTTTTCAAGAATCCAAAGCTGCTGAACACGCCTGTTGTAAGGAATGGGAAAAAGGCAACGGTGGGTTATAAGCCGGAGGTTTGGAAGGATTGGGAGTAGGACTTCCGGAGGGCTGGATGATCTGTTGCCCGGGTAGTATATGAAATCAGGTTGCCGTTATATGGAAAATAGTATATGATTGTATGACGGCCTCAATTTGGAGATAAACTTAGAAAGTGATATTTTTATGAGCGTACAGATTTATTTAGTCATTGTCCTTACCTTTATCATCTATGTCATCGGCACGCTGGCATACTCCGTCCGGATTGTAGCCATAAAAACAGGGCGGATTGCAGTTGCTTTCTCTGTGTTTAACATTTTTGCATTGATATCCAGAATGGCGAGTACCTTTCAATCCCCCATACTTACAAAGACTGTTGAAGATAGCATAAATACAGGAAACACGGATTGGCTGCTTTCCGGCTTAAGGCTGATACTTCTTTCCGCTACACTGGCAACTATTTTCGGCGCACTGCTGATGCCGACGTTTATCAGGATTTTCAGCAAGGGCGTCCAATCGTTCAGCATTTACAGGTCGGTGCCCAAATTATTGCTGCATGCTTTTTCAAAGTCCGGAATCGAACAATTCAAAAACAGCATAACCCTCCCGAAAAAAGAAAATATCAGCCAGTTGAAGCAAATAAGAAAAATACCGAAAAGACTGGTTTTGCTGAACATTATTGCATCCTCCATTTCAACCACCGGGGTGCTGTCTGCAATCTATGCCGGCGCACTGGTGCCGGAATTTCGCGGCACCTGCACAATGATGTCCGCACTGATCAACGGAATCGCTACCATATTGCTGGTCATATTCGTTGATCCATACATTTCAATGCTTACGGATGACGTCATAAGAGGCAAATGCACAGAATTACAGTTCCAGAGGACCATAATTTTCATTGTTTGCGGATTGATTATCGGAACATTACTGGCTCAGATTGTCCTGGTTCCTGCAGCGCAGCTGATTGTATTTGCTGTTCGGATACCGTAAAGATAACTTACATAATTGTTTCAATTCATGCAAAACCTACTTAGTGATTTAGGAGGAATGTACCATGAGTGAAACAATTCTTGAAAAAGCCCAGGGACGGGTGAGCTATCACGATTCAGTGGAAGAGATGCTGGTAAGAATCAGGGAAGATGGGATGTCCAATGCATTTGACCGGTGGAGCTCCCAGGAAAAAATCCGGTGCAAATTCTGTCTCCAGGGCTTAAGCTGTCAGCTATGCTCCCAGGGCCCTTGCCGGATCAGCGAAAAAAGCGGCCAGGACAAGGGGGTATGCGGGATCGGGCCCGACGCAATGGCAATGCGTAAGCTGCTGCTGCAGAATATTATGGGCGCCGGCACTTACAGCCACCACGCTTATGAAGCTTATAGAACTCTCAGGGCAACTGCCTTGGGAAAGACCCCCTTTAAAATTACCGATACGGATAAATTGAAATGGATGTGCGGGCAGGTAGGTATCCCCACCGATCAGGACACGAACAGGCAGGCCGTTGCACTGGCAGATTTCCTTGAAGCTGAAATGGGCAAGGATCCGGAAAAGCCAAGCGTTATGGTGGATGTCTTTGCGCCCAATAAACGAAAGGATGTATGGAAAAAGCTCGATATCTACCCCTCAGGAGTAGTTCATGAAGAACAGAATTGCGTTGCCAGCTGCCTTACAAATGTGGACGGTGATTATGTGTCTCTCGCTAAAAAAGCACTGCGCCTGGGCCTGGCAACCATATATACCGCCCAAATAGGCCTTGAGATGGTGCAGGACATCTTGTTTGGGACCCCGCAGCCCCATGAAGTCAATACTGATCTGGGCATCATGGACCCCGAATATGTCAATATAGTTTTCAATGGCCATCAACCCTGGGCAGGGGCGGCTACGCTTCTTAAAGCAAGGACGCCGGAGGTTCAGGCAAAAGCAAAAGCGGCAGGGGCGAAAGGCTTAAGGATCGTCGGTTCCATTGAAACAGGGCAGGAGATGATTCAGAGATTTGCCATGGATGATGTTTTCGTAGGACTGATGGGTAACTGGCTTAGCATCGAACCGCTTCTTGCAACCGGTGCAGTGGATGTCATCGCAATGGAGGAAAACTGCTCGCCGCCTGCTATTGACCAATATGCAGAGAAGTACCGGATTACTCTTGTCAGCGTAAGCACAATCATCGGCATACCGGGTGTAAACCATGCCATACCCTACAATCCGCAGGATGTGGCTGCTATGGCGGACAAGCTGATCGACCTGGGCATTGGCAATTACAAAAAAAGAGCAGGGAGCATCAAAGCCAAAGTGCCGCAAAAAGTGCAAAAAGCAATTGCCGGCTTCTCCACTGAAGCAGTGCTGGGCGCTTTGGGCAACAGGCTCGAGCCGTTGGTGGATGTGATTGTTGCAGGAAAAATCAAGGGAGTGGTGGCACTGGCGAATTGCTCCACTTTGAGAAACGGACCTCAGGACTGGAATACCGTAAACATCACAAAGGAATTGATTAAAAAAGATATCCTGGTTGTGAGCGGCGGCTGCGGAAATCATGCCCTGGAGGTTGCCGGCCTTTGCAGCCTGGAGGCAAAGGAACTGGCAGGCGCAGGGCTCAGGGAAGTGTGTTCAATGCTGAAAATACCTCCTGTACTTAGCTTTGGAACCTGTACCGATACAGGCAGGATATCCATGCTGGTTACTGCGTTAGCCAATCACCTGGATGTCGATATACCCCAGCTCCCCATAGCTGTCACGGCACCTGAATGGATGGAGCAAAAGGCCACCATTGACGGGTTGTTTGCCATCGCTTACGGGGCCTATACCCATTTATCTCCGACCCCGTTTGTCACCGGTGCTCCGCTCCTTGTAAAGCTGTTGACGGAGGATGTGGAAGGCCTGACAGGCGGAAAGGTCGCATTGGGAGACGACCCGGTACAGGCTGCAAATGATATTGAAACACACATTATAAGCAAGCGGAAAGGCCTTGGACTTAACTAAATATTGATGAAAACTTCCGGGTTTATGCGGTTCACAGGGTTTGTACCGCTGTTTAACATATTATAGCCTGGATTCTGTTCCAATATATCCAGGAACTCTATGAGCTTCTTGTTGAACTCCCGGGTATTTACCAGCTGTGAACCGCTCTTACCTTTGTTCAGGGTAAGCAGGACCCAATTTCTTGCAGATTCCGCAGTGATGTATGGGGTCCAGTTATAGGCTGTCTTGTGTAGGAGAATTATTTTTTCCGCCAGCATCAGCAAATCGTCGTGGGAGAGCTTCGTCATCCGCATGATAGGCAGACGCATGTCCATAACGACGGGATTATCCGACAGGGGAGCATCCCCCAGGCGCTGATACAGGGCGTGATATGTTTTAACTCCTCTTTCCCTGTCTTCAAAAAATTCGTCTGTGGCTGCAAAAACGAACAGGCAGTTCTTAAAATCGCCTCCGCAGGTACTGTCGACAATATATCTCAGGTTTTCATAGCAAATCTTTCTCACATCGGCTCTCTGGCTCATCAGGAGCTCCAGTTCGTCCACAAGCAGGACCAGGCCTTTGTAGCCCAGCAGCTTCAAAAGATGAAGGAAGGCTTTGAAGGAATCGATGGCCGTTAATTTATCAATATCGCCTTTCACGTTGAATTTTGCTTTTAACTGTGCGGGTATGTTTTTCTCGCCTTTTATCCATGAGGCGGCAGCGCTTGAAAGCTGGGAATCATGAGAAATGCGCGCTTTTATATAGGTCAGAAACGCTCTTGAAAACGAACTGTTGAAATTGTCAAGAGACGCGATTACTTCATTGATTTCTTCGTAGACGCGGTTTTTATCACAGGTAAGCTTAAGCCTGCCTATCCAGCTTCCGAAGATGGTTTCGAAATCTGAGCCGTTGGTGGAATCCTTTATTGTGATGTTGTGCATGATACTGTAATACAGTGCATCAAAGCTGCTGAGATTCAAACCGTTGCCTATTTGCAGGCTGCAGACTGCAAAATCCCGGTTGAGAGCCAACTGCCGGACGTTATTCAGCAGGAAGGATTTGCCGGAGCCATATTCTCCGGTAATGAATTTAACGATGCCGCCGCCTTTTTCAATAGAACCCAGACAGCCTTCAAATTCCTTTAATGCTTTGCCTCTTCCCGTACAAATGAATTCCGAGCCGGTTCCGGGGATTACTCCGCTTTTGAGCGTGCTGACGATATTTTTGGCCGTATCTGGATCAATCTGCATTTTGACACCCCTGAATGCTTGTCTTTCTTCCATTATATTGTTTTGACGCCAATTATTCAACATCTCGCACGATGCCCGAGAAATATTATTAAAATCCATAGATGATTGGCAATAAAAATGTTGATTCTTAAGCAAAAAGCCCTCGGGGAGTAAATTTTTTTTTAAAACATGATACATATCACAGAATTTAATTTCCGGCTCCTGTATGATTAAGTTATCAATCATAGAGCAGGAGGAATTGAAAATGAATACATTTAAAAAACTGGACGTAGGTATGTAAAATAAGATAAAGGGAGGGCGTCATGGAAAAAATTATTGATTTTTCTAAAAGCGTATATGAATTATGCAAAGAAGACCCTCAAGTGATCGTGATCATGAGGGCGCTGGGCTTTGAGCAAATTACCAATACGGCATCGCTGAATACCGTAGGACGGTTTATGACAATTCCCAAAGGTGCTGTTATGAAAGGCATTGATTTGGAAAAGATAAAAGAAGAATTCTCCAGAAATGGATATAGCGTTATCAAAGGATAGGGAGGACTGCATATGAGTGAATATATCAATAACCGTGAATATAGGCAGAAGATACTAAAGGGTCTGATTATGGAGCTGCACGGCGGTAAAAGCGTGGATGAAATAAAGCCCCGTTTTGAAGAGTTGATCCAGGGCATTTCGCCGACAGAAATATCGGAAATGGAGCAAAGTCTGATCATGGACGGTATGCCCCTGGGGGAGATCCAGCGTCTTTGCGATGTGCATGCGGCTGTTTTCAAGGGGTCCATCGAAGAAATACACCGGGTAAAAAAGCCGGAAGAGACACCGGGACACCCTGTTCATACCTTCAAGCAGGAAAACAAGGAGATTGAAAAGCTTGTTAGAGAAAGGATAAATCCGGAGCTTGAAGCCTTTAAAGCCGGTGACGGCCGTAATAAGCCGGACAATCTGGCGGAAGCTTTCAGCCTCCTTTGGAATATTGACAAGCACTATCTGAGAAAGGAAAACCTGCTGTTCCCCTACATGGAGAAATACGGCATAACAGCTCCGCCCAAGGTGATGTGGGGTGTAGATGATGAAATCAGGGCTTTGATCAAGGAAGCCAGGAAGGAAATCGCAAATTATAAGGGAGATAGGGATCCGCTGGCAAAAAAGGTGAGTGAGGCTGTTACCAAGACCCTTGATATGATTTTCAAAGAGGAAAACATCCTCTTTCCCATGGTTCTGGAAACCCTCACGGAGGATGAATGGGCCAGGATTGCGGAAGAAAGCCCTGAGCTGGGATATTGCCTGGTGGAGCCGCAGCAGGTATGGAAACCTGTAAAGGTTGACATGGAGGAGAAAGAAAAACAGCTGGGAGATGTCCCTTCAAATAACGGCTATATAAGCTTTGATTCCGGCGTCCTTCTGCCGGAGGAAATCAACTGCCTGCTCAATACGCTCCCCCTGGATATAACCTTCGTCGATAAGGATGGCGCCGTAAAGTATTTTTCGCAGGGGAAAGAGCGGATTTTCCCCAGAACAAAGGCCATCATCGGCAGACAGGTGAAGAACTGCCACCCGCCGGCCAGTGTTCATATCGTTGAGAAGATCGTGGAGGACTTAAGAGCAGGCAGAAAAGACCATGAGGATTTCTGGATCAGGATGGGCGGGCAGTTTGTGTATATTCGGTATTATGCCGTCAGGAATGAAAAGAATGAGTTTCTGGGCGTAATGGAAGTAACCCAGAATATCAAGCCCATTCAGGAAATCACGGGCGAGAAGCGCCTGATGTCAAACTGAGCCGGATATGGTACAATCAGAAGCGGCTTGAGGAGCAGGCAATGGGAGCATCCGTATCAATTCTACACCGGTTTAGATAATAAAAAGCACAGTGTCTGAAGTATACAGCTTCATCCACTGTGCTTTTTACTATTCACGGAGCAAAGTCAGACATTTTAGGGAAATCCTCGTAAAAAAAGTGAGAAGTTATTGAGCGAAGTATTTATTAAACCAGATAAAGTATAAGTAAATAGCTGCGCCAATTGAGAACCGAAAGATGAATAAAGCATATAAAGTTGAAAAGGGAGAAGAGGCGTTTTTATGAAATTGTTTGTTAAAATCCTTGCAGGCATCATTATTATAGCCGTGCTGGTGGTTGGAGGCTTTTCCTTCTACATGACAAGAGGGTTGAAATCCGGGGAGACCCTGGCGGTTGGCCATATTAAGGCTTCCAACCTGGAAGATGGGGTTTATGCGGGAAAATACGATGGCGGAAGATGGTCCAATGAAGTCAATGTAGCCATTGAAGACAGCAAGATAACAAAAATTGATATCGTAAAAAGCGTGCTTTTTGAAAGAGCCGAAATGACAAAGGAATTATTTGATCGAGTGATACAAAAACAGGATACCGACGTTGATGCAGTCACCGGTGCTACGGTTACAAGCAAGGCATATCTCAAATCAATTGAAAATGCTTTGACAAAGTAAAAACGATGGATGGAAAGGTGAAACAGATGAAAACATTGATTGTCTATGGAAGTACTTACAGCTATGCAAAAGAGTGTGTAAAGAAACTGACGGGAAAGCTGGAGGGTGAGGTGACTGTGGTCAATGCCATGACTGAGATGATCCCGGGAATAAAAGGATTTGATCAGGTGATCGTCGGCGGCTCCATTTATATGGGTCAGATACAAAAGAAAGTAAAAGAATATTGCGCTGTCAATGCCAGCGAGCTTGGCGGCAAAAAGCTGGGACTGTTCCTGTGCTGCGGGCTTCCGGAAAACTTTGAACAGGCCATAAAAAATTCCTTTCCGGAAAAGCTGCTGGAAAAAGCAGCGGCAAAGGAGAACTTCGGCGGTGAATTGCGCGTGGAGAAAATGAAATTTATGCATAAAATGATGACCAATATGATGCTGAAGGCATCGGAGAAAGAGGGGAAACAGCCTCCAAAGGCCGCGCCGGAAAACATTTTGAAGCTTGCTGAGGCGATGAACGGGAAATGAAGCCGGAATGAGTAAAGAATCCTGTACAAATATGGTATTTCCTGTAAACTATATTAAAATACCTGAAGGCGCGAGATAATACGAGTAAATGAAAGTTATTATAAGGAGGGGTGATTATGTGGAAAAAGCTGACGGTTTTCGGAACGATAGGAGCTGTTCTGTATGTGCTGCATGTGGTACTGGGAGGACTCCTCTGGAAGGGTTATAATCATTTGATGCAGCCTATCAGCGACCTGACGGCCACCGGTGCGCCGGATAAAACCTTGCTTAGCGTAATTACATTGCTGTATGGCATTTGCTCCATTATATTTATCATAAGCGCATTGGCCTATGCCAGAGATAGGATTCCAAAGCTGGCCAGGGCCGGGCTGATAGTGTTTTTGGCCATGCATGCTGTTTCAATTACTTATGGAATTTTTCCGGAAGATTTGCCGGGGACTGCCCTTACATTTAGCGGGACGATGCATATTGTGGTAACTTTTTTGATCGTCCCCCTTACAATCCTTGCTCCTTTCCTGATAGGCTTCGGGCTCAGGAAAGTCAGTGCTTTCAAAGGCTTCGGGACTTATTCGGTCATAACGGGAGTCATCATATTCATTGCCGGAGGTACAACAGCCATATTCTTTGCAAACAAGCTGCCTTATTTCGGGCTTGTTGAGAGGATCAACATCGGTACCCTTCAACTGTGGATGTTTCTGTTATCCCTAAAGCTGTTCAGGACACAAGATTTATAACTGAGAATTTTGCCATGACCCCGGATTATGTACTTTATGCGAGAAGTGTATGCGAATGCGGAGGACAAACAATTTCTTGACAATATATATCACTCTGATATAATGTGGTATATCAGAGTGATATATATTGGAGGTAAACCATGGCCCTAAAAAATAAAACACAGTATGCTATTTTGGGCGTTCTAAGCCTTATATCAGGGTCCGGCTATGATATTAAGAAATTTTGCGATAAGACTATTGCTCATTTCTGGAATGAAAATTACGGTCACATCTACCCGGTGCTTGCCCAGCTCTTAAAAGAACATCTGATCCGTATGGATGACACTGAGAAGGATGCAAGACGCAAGGCATACAGCATCACGGAAAAGGGGCGGGAGGTATTCTGCAATTGGCTCATGGAGTCCGTAGAGCCGCAGCCTCAACGCTCGGAGCTTCTTCTCAAGCTGTCTTTCGGAAGTAATATTCCGAAAGAGAAAGTGATACAAATGCTTGAAGAGGTAAGACAAAGGTACAAATCCAGGCTGGAGCAGTATAGAGCCCTTGAAAACCCTTATATTAACGACAGTGAGGCTTTGAAGCAGCCTGAATATCCATACTGGCTGGCTTCTCTCCGCTACGGGATATCGGCAGCTGAAGCGGCTTTGAAATGGAGCGAGGAAACCATTGAAAGTATAAAAAGACATGGGGAGGAATGCAAGAATGTCTAGAGTGTTGTATATAAACGGAGGCGTCCACGGACATATAAATCCTACACTGCCCCTGGTAAAAGAGCTTACAGGCAGGGGAGAAGAGGTATTTTACTTTTCTACGGCCCAATTTAAAGAGAAGATTATTGCTGTAGGCGCAGAATTTGTGGATGCCGGTGATAAACTCACCGAATTCAATAGAAACTATAAGCCTTCCGGCAAACATCCGTTTTATCTTCTGATTGATTTTATCTTAAAAAACGATCGGGTAATGGTGCCCCTGATCTTGGAGAAAGCCAGGGAAATCGGAGTAGATTACATTATCCATGATTCAATCTTCGGAGCAGGGAATATGGTGGCAAGGAAGCTTAATGTGCCGGCGGTTTGTTCCTGCACCTCCTTTGCCATGAACAGGCTGCCTATACCCCCGCAGATGCTTGAGCCGGGCTTTCACCCGGAATTGGATGCGTTATATGAAGAAATCAGCAGTGCCTCCAGGGAATGGGGCATTCCCGGTCTATCCATTATGGATATCTTCTTCAAAAAATCAGGGTTGAATATCGTTTTCACATCAAAAGAATTCCAGCCGGAGGCAGGGAGCTTTGACGACAGTTTCAAATTTGTGGGAGCCTCCATCGCTGAAAGGCAGGAAACTTGCGATTTCCCGGTGGAGGAGCTGGCGAAGGGTACGGTAGTATATATATCCATGGGGACGATAAACAACGACTTTGCAGGTTTTTACAGAATGTGCATGGAAGCATTTGCGGAAACTAAATTTAAAGCAGTTCTGTCTGTCGGGCAAAAAACGGAGATAGCCTCTCTAGGCAGGAGCCCTGATAATTTTATTGTAAGAAACTATGTCCCCCAGTTGGAGGTCCTGAGAAAAACAAGCGTATTTATCAGCCACGGGGGTCTTAATAGTGTCAATGAAGCCTTGTATTTCGGCGTGCCGGTAATAGCTCTGCCTCGGGCGAATGACCAATTTATGGTCAGCCGCCAGCTTTCTGCGATGGGAGCGGGGCTGAGCCTTAAAATGGAAGATTTAACGCCGCAGCTTCTAAAGGAATCCGTTGAAAAAATGATAGCCGAGGATTCCTACAAAGCAGCCAGTGCGCGTATTGGCGAATCCTTTAGAGCAGCGGGAGGATATAAAGCCGCAGCAGATCATATTCAAAGATCTATGGAGGCTTCAAAAAAGTAATTATCCTTGTTTATTATTGGCTCCGGCAGTGGTATAATCTTCTTCAAAGCATTCTATACGAAGGTGATTTATGAAGAAGTACATGAGAAACATCTCCAAGAAAAGCGGAAAACCGCCGGGAAGCCTGATGCATGTCGGGGAAAGAAAACGTGATGACGTCGGGATTACGATTATCAAATACAACGCTGAAAAAATAGAAAAAAAGTCTGCCGGACTGAAGGATTTGCTTCAACTGGAGCTTGACGAGGGCCATAAATGGTGGATTGTTGTCGACGGACTGCATGATATGGAGGTCATACGTGCCGTAGGCGATATGTTTGATATTAACAAATATGTTATGGAAAACACCATGAATACTGCAATAAGGCCCAATATCGAAGTTTATGGAAAATATTCCTTTATCGTTACGAAGAAAATTTTTGTCAATGAGGCCGGCGAAATTGAGTTTGAACAGGTATCCATGGTGGTCGGCGGCAATTATCTGATCACCTTTACCGAGAACGGCCTGGATGATTTTGAAAATCTGTATGCTAGAATCCATGAAGACGATGCCAGAAATGCAGAAGTCAATTTTCTGGGCTATCTGATTCTGGATATGATTGTTGATAACTATTTTGTCGTCATCGAAGAGATCAGCGACAAATTGGAGGAAGCCGAGGCAGCCATTATTGACAATCCAAGCCAGTTGTCTCTGCAGCGGATACATCATTTGAAAAAGGAGCTTCTATTGCTGCACAAGGCCATCTGGCCGCAGCGGGAAGTTATCAGCACCATCTTGAGGGAAAGAAATATCTTCTCCAAGGGAGACATGCTGAATTCCTTCAGAGATATCCAGGAGCACTTGTTCCAGGCAGTGGACATGATAGAGATTTTCAGGGATATGCTTTCAAATATGCTTGATATCTACCTTTCAAGTACCAGCAAAAGAATGAATGAAATTATGAAGGTGCTCACCATCATTTCGACGGTCTTTATGCCGCTGGCTTTCATTGCAGGCATCTATGGCATGAATTTCTCCTACATGCCCGAGTTGAATCTCAAATATGGGTATTTTATCATTCTGGCGGTCATGGCTCTGATCGCCGGGGGCATGATGCTGTTTTTCAGAAAGAAAAAATGGTTATAGGCAGGTTCTTGCCGCCGGAAGGCGTCATCATTATTGAACAACGTCACAGTCCCCCCTCGTATAAGGTGGAGGTTACCATATATGTGGAGGGTTGCAATCCCCAACAGACGGTGTTCAAGCGCCACGTTTAGGCGCAGTGAGGGGAGATGGGGTATGCCTCCATTGGAAATTGAATAATTATGGTCAGGAGAAACGATATTGAAAGACAAACACTTGTACATCACAGACCTTGACGGCACTTTACTCAACGGCTGCAAGGAAATAAGCGAATTTACAAAAAACACGCTGAATACACTGATTACCGGCGGAGTCAATTTTTCCGTCGCATCTGCCAGGAGCGCCGCTTCCTCCATCAAGATCTTATCCTGCTTGAATTTAAACATTCCTGCAGTTTTAATGAATGGTGTGGTGGTCTATGACCTCACCCGGCGGAAATATGTTAAAACGGAATATATACCGGTTTATGCCGTGGAGCTGATTCTGGATACGCTTGAGCAAAGCGGGATCACAGGCTTCATGTATGCGGTGAGGAACGACAACCTGATAACATACTATGAAAACCTTGACTCTCCGGCAATGCAGGATTTTTATGACGAAAGGGTTAAAAAGTATTATAAATCCTTTGAGCAGGTGGACAGATTTTCCAAAAAGGTCATTGAGAATGAAATCATCTACTTCACGCTGATTGACCAATTTGATAAATTATCACAGGTTTTGGAGAAGCTCAGGGTCTGCGGGGACATTGATGCGGCCCTGTACCGGGATATTTATGCCGAAAGGCTCTGGTACCTTGAGATACACAGTAAATTTGCATCGAAGCGGAATGCAGTCAATTTCCTGCGGGATTATTGCAAATTTACCAGGGTCACGGGCTTTGGCGACAACCTCAATGACATTCCGCTCTTCAAAGCCTGTGATGAGTGCTATGCAGTGGCTAATGCAGTAGATGAGCTAAAGGAAATAGCGACGAGGGTTATCGCAGATAATGAATCCGATGCTGTTGCAAGGTTTATTTATGAAAGGGAAGCGGGTAAAGCCTAAGCGCCACCCAGAATTACCGCCCAGGCCGCGCTTATATTGAAGATGATTTGAGATTTTTCAAAAGTGGCCGGTGCCAATATTCACATGGCCACTTTCCCTGGAAAATGCTGATATAACTTGACACTAAGGCTTAACGTGGTATAATGGTTAAGGAACTTAAAGCTGCGACTTAGGATAAGAACCCTTGCGAGAGGGTTATTTTTATCGGTAAATGCGGTTGTATCCCGGAAGGTAAGTGGAATGGCGAAAGAGGACGTAAAGATAGTTGCCCAAAACAAAAAGGCCAGGCACGATTATTTTATCGAGCAGGCAATGGAAGCGGGAATTGTCCTGTCAGGCACGGAAGTGAAATCCATACGACAGGGCAAGGTAAACCTGAAAGACAGTTATGCAATGATTACCGGCGGCGAAGTGATGATTAACGGAATGCATATAAGCCCGTACGAGCAGGGGAACATATTTAACAAGGATCCTATGAGGGATCGGAAGCTTCTTCTGCATAAAGCGGAAATAAACAGGCTTATAGGGTATACACAGCAGAAAGGCATGTCCTTAGTGCCGCTGCAGTTGTACTTCAAACGGGGTAAGGTAAAGCTGGAGCTGGGGATTGCCAGGGGCAAAAAGCTGTACGACAAGCGCGAGGACATTGCCGAAAGGGATGCGAAGCGGGAGATAGACCGCAGACTTAAGGAAAGCGCAAGAGAGTAAGTTCATTGACAATTTAACATGGGGGCGTATTGGTTTCGACGGGATTGTTGGAACCAGAGTAGCGGGTAGAGGATTCTCGTTGGCCTCTTAAAAAACGAGAAACTAAAATTAAACGCTAAAACGAATAATTTTAACCAAGAATTAGCATTTGCCGCTTAGGCAATGCTAACCGTCGGTCCCAGGTTTCTGCACCTGGGGTAGCCGGCGTCATTAAGTCAGGCCTTCGGCGTAGGAAGGTTAAACGTTGAAACTGTTGCGGTGGTAGCCTTGAGCCGTAAAAGTGATTAAAGGATACTGAAAGTGAAAGCCTGCCTGTGGGCGTGCACCGTAGGGAATGTAAAAGCATAGGATACACCCGTAGAAGCGCTGGAGGATATGGTTTCGTACAGGGGTTCGACTCCCCTCGCCTCCACCAACTAGAAATTGGAAAGAGTCTTGAAACAGTTTATATAACTGGATCTCAAGGCTTTTTTGCTTTATAGGGGTTCGACGTCCTCTGGGAGGTGGCAGAGGATGCACAGCTTTATAAATAGCATTGTAGTAACTCGATTTTACTCGCTGGTATACGACGCGGATGCCGATAGAAAATTTAGCTTTAAAGGAAAGGAAATTTAGGGTATAATTATACTATGTTCGATTATGAGGAGTGAAAAATATGTTGCAGAAGTCTTTAACAAATTTGCAGCTTGAGATATTAAAACTCTATTCAACGGATATGAGTGAAGAAGAACTTGACGAGTTGAAAAAACTATTAGCCGAAAATTACGCCAGGAAGGCCATCAATGAAGCAGATAGAATCTGGAGTGAAAAAAAACTTTCAGATAGCGATATGGAGAACTGGCTGAATGAGCAATAGCAAATTGAGGGTTGTACTGGATACCAATGTTTTACTGGTCTCCATATCTTCAAAATCTAAATATCACTGGATTTTCCAAAAGCTTTTGGAATTTGGATATGAGCTGTTTATTACAAACGAGATTTTGACTGAGTATGAAGAAATAATTTCTCAAAAGTATAATTCAGCAGTTGCTAAGAATGTTGTCAGGGCGTTATTGCTGCTTCCCAACGTTTACAAAGTGGATATTTACTATAATTGGAATTTGATAACTGATGATGCCGATGATAATAAATTCGTAGATTGTTCAATAGCTGCCAATGCTCATGTATTAGTAACTCAGGATAGGCATTTCGCTATTTTGAAAATTATTGAGTTTCCCAAAGTCGCAGTGATCGGTGTAGAGGAATTTGAAAAGGTCATTAAATAATATGTAAGCTCTGAAATCCAGCATTTCAGAGCTTTTTTGCGGTTTCGGATTTTGGTGAGGTTAAGCGTCTACCAACAGGGTTTGGATTTCGACTTGGGCAATCGCGGAACCTCTATTTTACTCGCTGGTATACGACGCGGATGCCGAGTTAAGAAAATTAATTATTTATCGTCATTCAACTCATGCAGTAACTCAATACACAGTTTGCCATAGTCAGTTATATAATAACTGCCACCTTCCTTTCTTCCAAGGTGTACGATTTTAGCCCTATGTCATCCAGTATTAGAAGCTTTGTACTTTGGAGACCAGACATGTACCTTGTGTATCGGTTTTCATTTTTAGCATCCTGAATTTCAAGCAGTAGTTCCGGAATTCTGTAGTACCTGGCGGAATATCCGTACCGGCATGCCGCATTTCCAAGGGCACATGCAATATATGTTTTTCCGCTGCCGGTCTTGCCTGATATGACGATGTTCAGCTTCTGCTCAATATATGTGCAGGAGGATAGCGTCTGGATCATATTTTTGTCTATCTTCCGATCAACCGTGTAGTCGATATCTTCGATACAGGCATTCATCCCAAGGGAAGCACTGTTCAACAGCCTTTTTATGCGTGAATTTTTCTTCGACAACCATTCCTTTTCGACCATGATTCCAAGCCGTTCTTCGAAGGAAAGGTCTTTTAAGGAACTATCTGGATCGCTCATCATCTGGGCCATGACTTTAAGTTTCAGATCCTTAAGCTTTTCTACAGTGGGATTGTTAAGCATGGATACCACCCCCTGAAAAAGCATTTCTTCCTCTCACGTTTTCGTGTGTTATGATCCTTTCAGCATTAGCTGTGGCGGCTTTTGACGCTATCTGTTTTATGATTATGCTGAAGTATTTGAATGAGTAGGTATTCTTATCAAGGGCATCCCGGCTGGCTGCTTCCATGATTTCAGCGCCATAACTCTTACTCAATCTCATGATCCCCATACATGCCCTGTAAGTCTGCACAGGGTATTCGCGGCTTTCAAGAATATGTCGTATGAGTTCCCGGGTGCAAGGTCCCGTTTTTTCAGCCCATGAAAGGAACCTGTCCGAGCTCCACCCCGACACAGCCTTGTGGCCCTCCGGCATATGTTCAGATAGAGCAGTGTACCGCTTGAACGTATTGTAGTTCCTTGGGTATGCAGCAATCCTCTCGGTGCCTATATATATTTCAATGGTCCTTGATGTCGCTCTGACAGAACAATGTTTGTTTATGTATGCGTAGTGGACGCTGTAGAAAAAGCCGTCATACTCCACATGAAATGGAAAGCCCGGCAAAATGTAAAGTCAACGAAGAAAAATATCCCATATGTTCGCTGCCCCATCAATTGACTTTACATTTTACCATTACGCTTAACAGAGAGATCTCAGCCAGTCCATAAGGGAGCCATCCGAATGCCATTCAGGAACCTCGTTTTTCCTGAATTCAGGATATGCAGCTTCAATGGCTTGTCGTTTCTGTGCGCTATCACATCTAGCATAAATTTCAGTTGTTGATATTTCTACGTGTCCAAGATAATCCCGGATATAGATAAGGGGAACGCCTGCCTGAAGCATATGCATACTTTTACTGTGGCGGAATCCATGCGGAGATACTGTTTCTGGTATAAGTGCCGGATGTGTCTTACGTGCTGACTTAACATATTTACTCAAGATATAAGTGATCCCGGCCCGGGTTAGCTTGGATTTGCTATGGTTGTAAAACAATGGGGTCTTTGACACGTTGCCGTCACTACCGTGAAACGCATGGATATAACTCCGGATTAATGCTGCTGTAGGCTCCATCATGGGGATGATGCGTGTCTTGCGCCCTTTGCCTGTCAAACGGAGCGTGGACGGCTTTTCGAAACGGACATCATTCACGCAGAGGTCTGCCACCTCCTGAACTCTAGCGGCACTGTCATACATTACACTCAACAAGGCCAGGTCGCGGAGTCCTGATTTTGTCCCTGCGTCAACGGAGTCCAGGATTGCTTTTACGCCGTCCAGTGTCAAGTACTCCTACCCTTTTTCTGGGCATTTTTTCGTTGGGATTGCCATGATCTGCTGGCATTGGTATATGTAATCCGGTGTCTGCATCTGCAGATAACTGAAAAACGCTTTTATGGCAGAAAGGCGGATGTTTCTCGTTGATATTCCACATCTACGATTGGACTCAATCCAGTCAAGAAAGGCAGTGACTGTCTCTTTGCCCAAGGTGGCGACTTCTGTTTTCTCAGGTTTCAGATTTCTCACCTCTTTAAGATATGAAAAGAGGAGAACAAACGTATCACGGTGCGAGGCAATCGTATTGTAGCTGAGCCCTTTCGTACCTGGAAGATAAGCTGTTAGGTATTGACCCAGATGCCGGGAAAGGTTTGTCGGCTTCATAATGTCACCTCCGGTATCACATATGCGCACAGTTTTGAAACGGCATCCTGTATCTCAGGGTAAATTTCTGATGTCATCCTTAAATACTGGCTTGTCGCAATTATGGATTCATGTCCCATATATTCCGCCAGCAATGGAAGCATGGCAGTCAGGTCAGATCCATTCGAGACGGCTTTCTGCAGTGTATGGCAGCAGAACGTATGCCTCACGTCATGAATTCTTGGTCCATGTCCTCTACCGGCATGGGGAATTCCTGCCTGAATCAGAAGCTCGCGAAAACGCAGATAAATATCATGGTGGGAATAAGGTTCCCTTGAGACCCCAACAAACAGATAGTCTTCTGCCAGATACTTCGGATGCATAACGGAACAATATTGTTTTAGGATTCCAAGCATGGTTTCGGACAAAGGGATAAGCCGGTCTTTGTTAAATTTGGCATGCTCGATACGCAGTACACCATTGACAAGATCCACATTCTGCAGTTTCAGCCCCAAAGCTTCCATAATTCGAAGTCCGGAGCTGTAGAGCAGCCGTATCAATACCGGCATCACAAGGTGCATGGTCGACCTTCGGTGTGGGTAGATACAGTTGCTGTGTGAAAAAATTGCCTTCATTTCTGGATGGGAAAACACATAGGCTACATACTTTGACTTCCGGTGTCGTACATGTTCAAGATTCACAGGTATGTAAGCATCGCAGCCAATAGAAACCAGATACAGTGCAAACTGACGGAGACAGGTGATGCGTTGCTTGTGGCAGTTTTTTTCATTTTCATAAGGCTTTTTCATACACCATGCTTCAGCCAGTTCCTTTGTAATCACTGGTTCGGTGACTCCTTCCGATGTGCAAAACGAGGCAAACTGCTTCAAATAGCCGCATTCTTTGACATACTTAAATCCGGTGCTTCGTTTTAAAGCCACAAAATCCGAAAGAAGGTCTGAAAATGGTCCTAGAAAGTACGTCATAAAACAACACCTCTCATCCATACTCCATCTAGATGTGGGACATCAAGGGAAAGCAGGCGGAGATGCTCAAAGTCCACTTTCAGGTAGACTTTAGTGGTGTCTGTACAGGAATGTGATAATGTTTCAGATATTACCGGGAGAGCCGTGTTGTTGCGAAGCATTTCGCTTGCCAAGCTGGCCCGAAGCGCATGGGGACCGTGCCTTTTTCCAGCAGGAATCACAATGCCCGCATCACGGAATGCCTTTGTTACAATTGTATGTACCAGTGGGGGGCTGACCTGCTGGAATGGCCTCTGGAGCCGTATAAAGATATTCTTGCACTCTGTCTGTGGTCGCGCTTCCTTCAAATATCGGATGATAGCATTCCCTGTCTCTGCCGTTAAAGGCAGCACAGTATGCTTTCCGGTCTTGATGGTGGTGAACTCAATTGTGTTTTTATCCCAGTTAATATTGCTGAACTTGAGGGCACATATATCCGATGCCCGTATACCAAACCTCACTGCCATAAGAACCATTGCATAATTGCGAACCCCAATAGGACTGTTTCTATCGAAGCTTCCAATCATCGCGTCTATTTCAGACGCTGTATACACAGATGGCAGTTCTTTATGGACTCTTACATGCGGTACATGTACCGAATAATCCTCCAAAATGGCAGATTCTCTATGTGAGTATTTCAGCAAGAGTCTGAGTGTGGATGCCGCATTTTTTGTTGTAGGAAGTTTCCCATCAGCAGAAATCCATTTGATAAAGCCGACCACATTTTTCCCTGTGATCATTGACATGGAAGAAATGTCGGACAGGACAAGGTACTCTAAAAACTTGTTCAGACTGTATATGTCTCTGTTGATGGTTGCAAGAGCGAAGTTTCTTTTCTTGCGTTCATCAAGAAACGCATGAAACGTTTGTTGAAATGGCTCTGCAAAAAGGCAGGGCCAATAGGATTTCATTCGTGTTGCGTTGCCATTTTCAAGGCAGTTGAACAGCACATTGATGGCTCGTCTCCGCCTTTTATCTATCGGGCGGAGTCTTGCATAATTATTGCCAGATTGTATTCCATAGCATTCCAGCAAGAATTTCTGCCTGGTATCCCTGTTCAAAATTAAATTGTTCTGGTCAAGGTACTGCTTGAACGATTTCCATGTAAAAGACAGATTGGTTATGTATTCCTCACTAAGACCATCTTTTACGAGTGAGCTTTTTGCATACGCAATAAGTTCGTCAATTTTTTGATGCATGATAAAACCTCCTTAGCCTTTGATATTGTACTGATCGGTATTATTGGCTAAGGATAAAATGTAAAGAAAACAAATGGAAATATATTTGTCGCAAAGGATTTTTTTAGAAGCTTTACATTTTGCCGGGCTTTCCATTTCACATTTAATGTTTATCTCATCATTTAATATGATAATTGAATTGCACTTTGTTTCTTTCCACTCAGAATACTCATAATTCACCGAAGGCAGTGGCTGTAGGCAAGGCTTGTCAATCTTTTCAAAGGCATTGAGCCTATTGCCCTCCATCTTCTGGAAAGGTCGGTTGATAAATTTTATGAGATATTCACGGATCGCCAGGTTGATTTCATAGATACCGAAAAACTGCCTGCTTCTTAAAGCAGCGATGATCCTTCTTGAAACGTTGCCTACCATGTTTTCATCGGCTGCCTTATCTTTCGGCTTACCGGCTCTTGCGGCAATGATTGTTGTCCGGTAATGTTTCGCCATTTCATTGTAGCTCTTGTTTAGTACCGGATCTACCCGATCGGATTTAATGACAGCTGTTTTGGCGTTATCAGGAATGGTCACTCTTGGGACCCCTCCGAAGTATTCGTACGCTCTGACATGTGCGTCTATCCAGCTCGAAATTTTCGTATCCGGGTAAGCATAGGCGAAGGGATATACGCTGGCAGGCAGTACTGCAACAAATATATATGCGGACCTAATCTCTCCCGTATCGACATCCACATAGGACATGGTACTGCCAGCCCAGTCAACTTCTACTTCTTCGCCTGCCTTATGTTCCTTGTGCATTTCTATCTGGTTGTTCTTTTTAAAGCTTTTGTATCGGTCGCAGAATTGAGTATACATGATTCCGCCGGGATGCAGCTCTTTGTACTCTTCCCATAGGAGCATCAGTGTGACGTTTTTCCTTTTCATTTCAAAGAAAACATGCTCCATATCCGGTTCGGGGGGTGACGATTTGCTTTCATTTGGTGGGTAAAGTATTGATAAAAGCTGTTTGTCACTAAGATCAACCGGCCATTTTACTCCTGACTTTTCAGCTCTTGAAAGCACTTCCGACACCGTGCTTTTGCCGCAGTTACAGGACTGGCCGATCTCCCTTAACGATAATCCCACTTCATGTTTCAACCTCAAAATCTCTCTTGCTTTCAGCATGTCCAGCCTCCTCAACGATTGGCCCCCTTTAATCATTCTGATTAAATAGTACCAGTTTATTTATTTTCTCGACAAGGTGTCCGGATGTGCCGAAATGCTGTCCGGATAATTCCGAAACGTTGTCCGGATGTTGCCGGAATCAGTGTCCGGATGTCACCGAAATACGCAGATGGACGAGATGGTAGAAATTTCTTACCTTATAATTGATGTGTCTAAGAAAATACGGATGGCCTGCTATCCAGATGCTGAACATTTTCTGACCCATACCCGATTTGCCGGACACAGTAGAGTTAGGGTACAATATAACTGTGGAGGGCAATCAGATGAAGAATACGGGTAAACGATACAATGAAGAATTCAAAGCCGATGTAATCCGGCTAGTA
>JAEZCO010000033.1 GCA_023433505.1 Bacillota bacterium
GATTCACTTACATTATACCATAATACCCAAAGTTAAGAAATATATTTTCAAAGAAAAAATGATATCTGCTGATATCATTTTCCTTTGAGTTTCTAATTGTAATTTACCCGATCTTGAGCAAGAACCGATTCAAAAGTGCAGGCCTTTTATTTTGCGTTTTCCTTTTTAATTAAAGTTATATAAAAAATATAGATGGACAGGATGATTGAAATTATCAGCAGCAGGCTATATAATTTGCCTATAAATGGATTTACATAAGATTTTGGAGGAATTGAAAGGATGAAGGCGCTAAAAGTTAGTGAGAATAAACGGTATCTGGTTACGGAAGGCAATACCCCTTTTTTCTGGCTTGGTGATACGGCGTGGGAGCTTATAAACAAAACCACCAGGGAAGAAGCTGCAGAGTTCTTGAACACCCGCAGGGATGAAGGGTTTAATGTCATCCAGACTGTAGCTCTTTCCGAGTTCGACGGCATTACCGCCGGTAATTCCTATGGAAGAAAGCCTCTCCTGATGGACTCTACAGGAGAATATGATGTGACAAAACCAAATTTATCCTATGGGGATGAAGCCAGCGGCTACAATTACTGGGACCATGTTGATTATATAATAGACTATGCGGCGGGCCTGGGATTATATATTGCCCTCCTTCCGACCTGGGGCGATAAATTCAATCAGATGTGGGGTAAAGGCCCTGTCATCTTCAACAGGCATAATGCGGGTATTTACGGGAGATGGCTTGGCGCTCGGTATAAAGACAAAGCGAATGTCCTGTGGGTGCTGGGCGGAGACAGGCCCCTGTACACTTCGGAGCATTTTGCTGTTGTAAACAACATGGCTGCGGGCTTGAAGGAAGGGGATGAAGGGAGACATCTTATGACTTTCCACCCCACAGGGGAAGCTTCATCGTCCCATCACCTGCATGATGAGCCCTGGTTGGATTTCAACATGATTCAATCCGGCCATGGCAGACTTAATTATGAAAATTATGAAAAGGTTGAGGCCGACTATTCCAGAGTGCCGGTAAAGCCTGTTGTCGACGCAGAGCCCAGATATGAGGACCATCCCATAGGCTTTAAAGCGGTGAATGGATATTTTGACGACTTTGATGTAAGACAGGCGGCATACTGGGCCGTTTTTGCGGGAGCCTTCGGCCATACCTACGGACATCACTGTATTTGGTCAATGAATGTTGAACAAAGCGATTATTACATAATGAACTGGAGAAATGCCTTAGTCCGGCCGGGAGGCATGCAAATGCAATACCTGAGGAAGTTGATGGAATCCAGGCCATTTTTGGACAGGGTCCCGGACCAAAGCATTATTGCCGACAACTACCCGGGCGCAAACCATCTGCAGGCCACGCGGGGGAAGGAGTATGCCTTTGTTTACAGCCCCAACGGACTTAAGATCAAAGTTAATATGGCAAAGATATGGGGGAAAGAAATCACTGCCAGCTGGTTTGACCCCAGGCTGGGGACGTTCAAGCCTATCGGTAAGTTTTCCAATGAAGGGGTCCTTGAGTTTACTCCTCCATCCAGTGGGAGAAAGAATGACTGGGTGCTGGTTTTGGATGAATCCAGATAAAAGGGGAGGCTTTTTCGCCTCCCCTTTGTTTATTTAAATCTTGATACCTTCAATCTGGTTATGGCTCTTTGGAGCGCTGCCTGGGACTGCATGTATTCCACCCGGCTCAATTGGCTCTGAAGACGCTCCCGTGCCCTTTCTTCAGCGGCTTTTGCTCTGTTAATGTCGATTTCATTGGGCCATTCGGCGGTATCGGTAAGGATTACCGTCTTATCCCTCATAATTTCCATAAATCCTTCAGAAAGCACAGCCTCAAGCCATTTGCCATCCTTCAGGATTCTTAAGGGTCCTATGGCTACGGCTACAACCATGGGCATATGGTCCTTCATAATACCCATTTCACCCTCCGGTGTTTTGAGGACAATCATTTCTACGTCGCCGGTATAGAATGTTCTTGACGGAGTGATTATTTCAATATAAAATGTATTGGCCATTTTACCCTCCATTCCCCAGGCGCTTACATACTCTTGGCAGCTTCATATACTTCGTCGATGGTCCCCTTCATAAAGAAAGCCGCCTCCGGGATGTCATCCATTTTACCGTCCACGATTTCCTTAAAGCCCCGGATGGTTTCCTTTATGGGAACATACTTGCCCGGATATCCTGTAAAGTTCTCGGCTACGAAGAATGGCTGCGACAGGTACCGCTTTATTTTCCTCGCCCGGTAAACGATAAGCTTGTCTTCCTCGGTTAATTCATCCATACCGAGGATGGCGATGATATCCTGGAGTTCCTTATATCTTTGCAGTACTTCCTGAACACGGCGTGCAACGTTATAGTGCTCTTCGCCGACGACTCCCGGGTCCAGTATCCTTGAGGAGGAATCCAGAGGGTCAACGGCAGGGTAAATTCCTTCTTCCACGATAGCCCTGGAAAGAACTGTTGTTGCGTCCAGATGGGCGAAGGTAGTAGCCGGAGCGGGGTCGGTAAGGTCGTCCGCGGGAACATAGATGGCTTGAACGGATGTAACCGAGCCTTTTCTTGTGGAGGTGATCCTTTCCTGGAGCATACCGACGTCTGTTGCCAGTGTGGGCTGGTATCCGACGGCGGAGGGAACCCTTCCCAGAAGAGCGGAAACCTCTGAGCCTGCCTGTATGAACCGGAAAATGTTATCGATGAAAAGCAATACGTCCTGGCCCAGGGTATCCCGGAAGTATTCGGCGATAGTCAGACCGGTAAGGCCCACTCTCATTCTTGATCCCGGTGGCTCGTTCATCTGGCCGAATACAAGGGAGGTCTTTTCAATAACACCAGACTCTCTCATCTCGTGCCAGAGGTCGTTACCTTCTCTGGATCTCTCGCCAACACCTGCAAATACGGAATATCCGCCGTGTTCTGTAGCGATATTCCGGATGAGCTCCTGGATTAAAACCGTCTTTCCAACTCCTGCGCCGCCAAAGAGGCCTATTTTACCGCCTTTTGCATAGGGCGCCAGGAGATCGACGACCTTGATTCCGGTTTCCAGAATTTCCGTAGCCGGGGCTTGATCTTCAAAGGAGGGCGCCGGTCTGTGGATTGGCCAGTATTCGGCAGCGTTTACATCTCCGAATTTGTCAACAGGCTCTCCCAGAACATTTAAAACTCTCCCCAGGGTTTCCTTTCCGACCGGAACCTTGATGGGACTGCCTGTGTCCAGGGCGTTCATGCCGCGGACCAGACCATCCGTCGATGACATGGAAACGCAGCGTACAATTTGATTGCCCAGATGCTGCATTACTTCGGCAACTATATTGGCTCCCTTATTATCGATTTTCACGGCATTATAGATCCTGGGAAGTTCTCCGCCTTCGAACCGGACGTCTATGACGGGACCGATGATCTGTACAATGCGGCCGATGTTCTCTGCCATTTTATTCACTCCATTCAGAAATGTAATTATTTTCCGCTATAATACTTATTATAAAGCGGGCAACCCATGGCCGCCCCTTCAGAACTACCAGTTACCTAACACACAACACCAATTGCCGGCTTACAACAGTCCATGTTACTGCAAGGCGGCGGCGCCGCCCACGATCTCCGATATCTCCTGGGTTATGGCTGCCTGCCTGGCCCTGTTGTAATAAAGGTTCAAGGACTGCAGCATATCGTCGGCATTTGCCGTAGCATTGTCCATTGCGCTCATTCTGGCGCTTTGTTCACTCGTGAACGCCTCGACCAGAGCGCCGTATACAATGCCTTTTACATATTTGGGAATAAGCACATCAAAAACTGCTTTGACAGAAGGCTCATAGGTGAACATTTCATCGATTTTGACGTCTCTGGTTTCACTGATCGTGCCGTAACCGACGTCAGCTGCCAGAACATCAAGATCCAGAGGAAGCAGCTTCAAGGTCTGAGGCACCAGCTTGATGGTGGACACCATTAGCGTATAAACAAGGTATACTTCATCCAGCTCACCGTTTTTGAACTGCTCCAGCACGATCTCTGCAATCTCTCTGGCCCGGTATACCGTGGGGTTCTGGACAGGGTAATCAAAATCGGGATACAGATCAAAGCTGCGCCTGCTGAAATAATTCCTTCCCATATGGCCGGCCACGAAAAGTTTAGGGGCTGCCGCCTCTTTGATTTTTTCTTCAGCCAGCTTCAGAATGTTGTGATTGTATCCTCCGGCAAGCCCTTTATCACCGGTGAGTATAACAAAACCGGTTTTTTTATCCGCCTTGCCTGCTCGTACGTCAAAATAGATATTCTCAATATTTCCGCTGTGTACGAGGATATCTCCGATGGTACTCTTGACCTTATTAAAATAGGGAAGTGTCTGCTCAAGCTGCTGCCTGGCCTTTTTCAGCTTGGCTGCCGAGATAAGCTTCATGGCCTTTGTAATCTGCCTGGTTTCCTTTATGCTTTTCATTCTCAGCTTTATTTCACGCATGCTTGCCATATACTCTCGCCTCTTTCGACAGGGATATGCCTCAATTAATTTTGTTATGCGCCCTGTGCGCCTTTAAATTCTTCAATCGCCTTCTTCAATAATTCCTCGGCGTCCGGCTTCAATTCACCGGTTTCAAGAATAGATTTCGGTATTTGAGCGTGTTTCTCTTTTATATACTCAAGCAAACTCTTGTTGAATTTCTTGACGTCCCTGACCTGCACATCCATAAGGTATTTATTGCTGGCGATGTAGAGTACGATTACCTGATCCTCTACAGGCATGGGAGAATACTGTGACTGCTTCAGGGTTTCCAATAAACGCTCACCTTGAATAAGCTTGTCTCTCGTTGCCTTATCCAGATCCGAGCCAAATTGCGCGAATACTGCCAACTCCCTGTACTGAGCAAGATTTACCCTCAAAGGACCTGCAATCTTCTTCATGGCCTTGATCTGGGCGGCGCCGCCAACCCTGGAAACAGAAACGCCAACATTGACTGCGGGTCTCTGGCCGGCAAAGAAGAGCTCGGTTTCCAAGAATATTTGGCCATCTGTAATGGATATTACATTGGTTGGGATGTATGCGGAAATATCACCGGCTTGAGTCTCAATGATGGGCAGCGCGGTTATGGAACCGCCGCCAAGCTCATCGGACAGCCTTGCAGCTCTTTCCAGAAGCCTTGAATGGAGATAGAAAACGTCTCCGGGGAAAGCTTCCCTTCCCGGCGGCCTCCTTAAAAGAAGGGACATGGCTCTGTAGGCAACCGCGTGCTTCGATAGGTCATCATAGATGATCAATACATCCTTGTGATCGGTATACATGAATTCTTCAGCCATTGCACAGCCGGCATAAGGTGCTATGTACTGAATCGTGGACATTTCACTGGCTGTAGACGATACGATAATGGAATACTCCATAGCGCCGAATTTTTCCAGCGTGTTGTAAATTCCTGCGACTGTGGAGGCTTTTTGTCCAATGGCGACATAGATGCAGATAACGTCTTTACCCTTTTGATTGATGATGGTATCAATTGCAATTGCCGTCTTTCCGGTGCCTCTGTCGCCGATGATGAGCTCTCTCTGGCCTCTGCCCACGGGAGTCATGGCGTCGATGGCCATGATACCTGTCTGAAGCGGCTTGGTAACGGATTTTCTGTCGATAACACCGGGAGCAAGGAATTCCACGGGTCTTCGTTTTGTTGTCTTTATTTCTCCTTTTCCGTCAAGAGGGTTACCCAGCGGATTGACGACTCTTCCGATAAGAGCCGCGCCAACCGGTACGTCAACGGCTCTGCCGGTTCTTTTAACAGAAGAGCCTTCCTTTATTTCTGTTTCACTCCCCAGAAGCACGCAGCCGACATTGTCTTCTTCAAGGTTTAATGCCATACCGTTGGTGCCGTTTTCAAACTCCAGAAGCTCTCCGTACATACAGCCGCCAAGACCGTATATTCTGGCAATACCGTCGCCGGACTGAAGGACATAGCCTACATCTTCCGTTTTTGACTTGGTACTGTAGCTCTCAATTTGCTGCTTTATAATCGAGCTGATTTCTTCGGGTTTAAGATTCATCGCAACTCACCTCATATCGTATTAGAGCGTATCTATAATAACTTCTATTTAAGCAATAATTGTTCCAGCTCCCTTAGCCTGCCCTTGACCGATGCATCCGTCATCTTGTCGCCAACCACCACCCGGATACCACCGATGAGGCCTGGATCGTATTTAACCTGGGTTTTGACGGAGACTGCATTGTAAAGCTTTTGGTACTTATTGGCTATTACGGAGATCTGCTCACCGCCGAGCGGAACAGCAGACAGTATGTTTATCGTCAAAATGCTGCGCTTTTGGTCCGCCAGCTTTATAAATTCCTCGTAAATACCGGGCAGATACTTTATTCTGCCCTTGTCCAGCAAAAGTGAGACAAAGTTGATGATTTCAGGTTTCACCCTGCCGTTGTATACAGTAAAGACCACATTCTTTTTAACGCCGGTTTCGTTTTGCGGATTCAGAAGAAAATCTTTAAATCCGGGTTCACTGGAGTACATATGGGCAAATGAGCCCAAATCCTGCAGGAATTCATCAATGGAAGCCTTTTCCGCTGCAATATTTATAAGGGCCTCCGCATACCTGTTTTCAACAAGCGACATTATGCAGCACCTGCCTCATCAATAAATCTGTCTACCAGGGCTCTGTTCGCCTCTGTATCCATATTTGCCTCGATAACCTTTGAGGCTGCCGCAAGTGCAAGTCCGGCCACCTGACCACGTATCTCCTTGAGCATTTGCGTCCGCTCCTGCTCTATCTGTTCCATGGCTTTGGCAAGAATGCTTTCCGATTCCTGTCTGGCTGCGGCAATGATTCTGTCGGATTCCTTTTCCGCTTTAACGCGTGCTTCTTCAATTATCTTGTCGCCTTTGTCTCTTGCCGACTTCAATTGGTTTTCATATTGAAGCCTCAGTTCATCTGCTTCAGCCTTGACTTTATCCGCGTTTTCCAGAGAATCTTTTATCGACTTCGTCCTGTTTTCCATGAACTCCGTCACTCGCTTGAATAAAAGCTTTCTGAGAACCGTATAAAGTATGATAAGATTCAGTGCCACCATCAGGACTTTAAACGCATTGAGGCTGTCGAACATCTATATCCACCCTTTCAAGAGCCTTATATCATTAAGGTAGTTTTACAGTCTGAAATTTATGCGGGAACAGTTCCCGCATGTAGGGGGAAATCCTGCTTCCCCCTACAAATGCCCGGTAAAATTACATCTTTCCGATCAGCATTATTGCAATGACAAAGCCGAAAATAGCTGTTACTTCGGCAAGGGTAGCAAAAATAAGTGCGGTAGATAAAATTTTTCCTGAAGCTTCAGGGTTTCTGGAGACTCCCTCAGCAGCCTTTGAAGATGCTATACCCAGGCCTATTCCTGCTCCGAAACCGGTAAACATGGCAATACCTGCGCCGATTGCAATCATTCCGCTTAAATCCATTCAATTCACCCCCTTATTCAATAGCTTCAGCTATGTATATTGATGATAGAAATACAAATATATATGCCTGCAGCATTGCATCAAACATATCGAAGAAAAAGCTGCCTACGGGAATAAGTACTTTCACCGGTAATGGCGCCGTTAGGTACAGCAGCTCCATGATGATATATCCCGCCAGAATGTTGCCGAAAAGACGCAATGAGAGAGAGAGCGTCCTTGTTCCGTAATCAAGAATGTGAAAGGGCAGCATAATGGGCGTGGGGTACAGGAAGCCTTTAAGCCAGCCTTTGACGCCCCTGTATTTAATGCCTGCCACAAGCACGAGCGTTACTGTCATAAGCGCCATAGTCAGAGTGACGTTATAGTCCTTGGTCGGGGGCAATATGGCGAATTCGGGCAGGCGTTCAAAAAATTGAATTCCGGTGATCTCATACAGCTGCTGGCCGGTCGGCAGTAGGCTGAAGAGGGATACGGTGTTTGCAAATGCAAGGAACAAAAGAATGGTGCCGAAATAGGGGGCAAAGTCTCTCCAGTGGTGGCCGATATTGCCCTTGATGATATTATTGATGGTTTCCACCACCAGTTCAACCACATTTTGCTTTCCTTCGGGTACCTGTTTCAGATTGCGGGTAAAAATGTATGCCAATAATATGATTACAGCCATTATAATCCACATCATGATGATGCTGTCCGATATGGGTAAATCAAAACCAAAAAGATGAATAGAGAAAATATTATTTGCCTGCAATACATTCTGCGATTCCAAATCAAAACACCTTCTTATTCAAAATTGTTACTGGTTATCTTTAGTGCTTCTGTCACACAATTTACCATAATAACAAAGGGCACAAGCAAAATCCCGGCTACCATACCGGCGAAAAACCAGTGATTCAAAAAATACGCTGCCAGCAGCAGCGGAAATATGACGATCTGGTTTACCAAAAACGCCAGCATGCCGCTCCTGGCCGAATTTGTCTTCTGTGCCGAGCTTGCAGCGCCGGAGACAATCTTTTTAAAAATCCATGTATAGCTCCCAAACTTCATCACACTGAAAGCGCTTCCCACAAGCAAGCCTGCCAGTGTATACCACCTTTGCTCAATCCATACTAAAACCATTACCGACAGTAGCGCACTGCATACCAATACCCTTTTTGCAATAAAGATTGCAAGTTTATTTTTTAACAAATTCTCCTACCTCTTGCAACTTAAAAATCATTAAAGTACCCAGTGACTTATGCCGATAATCAATTTGAGTAATGGGCGCTAAAACAGATATAATGCACCTTCGCAAATTTATTTAAACTTAATATTACCATAGTGGTTTTTATTATTCAATACCTGAAACTGGAAAATGACAGATTTTTAACAAAAACCATTATATTTCACAATGGGAGTGTTTATATGGATATTGGAACAATTATTGGAATAGTCGTAGGCGTTGGCGCAGTGCTTGCCGGGTTCACGCTGGAAGGAGGCAATCCGGCGGATTTGGTACATGAAATCTCGCCGTTTGTCATCGTTCTAGGAGGATGCTTCGGTGCAACGATACTTTCGTTTCCCCTCTCGGATATTAAAAAAGTGCCTGAAGCAGTGAAAGGACTATTCTTCACAAAAAAGAACGATCCTGTGGCCATCATAAACCAGTTAGCCGAGCTTTCCGAGAAAGCGAGGAAGGATGGGCTGCTGAGCCTGGAACAGGATGCGCAGAGCAATGAAAATGAACTGGTGAAAAAAGGTCTTGCCCTTGTTGTTGACGGCATTGAGACAGAGGTCATTAAAGATATTCTGGTACGTGAAACGCAGCTCCATGAAAGCATACATGAATCCGTTGCTAAAATATTTGAGGCCATGGGCGGTTATTCGCCGACGATGGGAGTTCTGGGAACCGTTATGGGCATGGTTCATGTATTGAAAACTATGGATGCGGACCCCAGTGGCCTAGGCCCCAAAATAGCCGTCGCATTTCTTGCCACCCTTTTCGGCGTGGGCTTTGCCAATCTTCTCTTCCTTCCTTTTGCAGGAAGAATCAAAGCAAATGCCGAGGGGGAGAAAATGATAAACGACCTGATCATTGAAGGTCTGTTATCCATTCAGGCCGGTGAAAATCCGAGAATCATAAAAGAGAAACTCAATCTGAACCTTCTGGAAAAAATGAGCCGCAAGGGTGGTAAGGGCAAGCAGGAAGCCAATGCAGAGGCGGAGGGGTAGTCAATGGCCAAGACAAAAATAGTAAAAGACACTTCCGAGCGCTGGCTTTTGACTTATGCCGACCTCATGAACCTGCTGCTGATATTATTTATTCTACTTTTTACCATGAGCAAGATGGATATTGCCAAATACCAGACGGTTGCGGCTTCTCTAAGGGCCGCTTTTGGCGACGCCACGGTCAGTCAGGTAATTGGGGATGCCGGAGGAGCTCCTTCCTTGATCAATATTGAAGGGAATAATCCCTCGCCGGTAGTTGAAGCCATGATGGAGGAGCAGCAAATGGAGGTGGTCAGGGAGAGTATCTCCAAGGTTATCGAAAAAGAAGGCCTGTCCAACCAGGTAGAGGTTACGATCGAAGAAAGAGGGGTCGTTATTTCCATTGCGGAAAAAGTGCTGTTCAGGAGCGGAAGTGCGGATCTGGAGCCTGATTCGAAGCAGACCATCGAGAAGATCGGGAAGGTGCTTCTGGCCATTCCGGGGAAGATGATAAGAATTGAAGGGCACACGGACAACGTTCCTATAAAAACCTCAAGATTTCCTGATAATCAAGAGCTCTCAACAGCCCGTGCGAACAGTGTTTGGAGAATATTGGCCAATAACGTGGGCATTAACCCTAAAAGCATGTCCGCTACCGGGTATGGAGAGTACAGGCCGAAAATGCCCAACGATACGGAAGAGCATAGAGCTCAAAACAGAAGAGTGGATATAGCAATTCTAAAAGACATGTTTGATAAGTCCGAATCCGGTGTGGAATCCGCAACTCCGGTGAATGAGAGCGCTGCCGGGGAAGCGGACGCAGTTCAGGAGACCCAAAAGACAGGAAATTGATTCGTAGAATGAAAACATTCCGAAGTAAAACCTCTTCAAATTAAGCTTATTGGTGGCGTTTATTCATTTTTTCATTACCATGCTTGAAGTGTCCTGTGGCCTTCGCCATTATCAATTGAGCTTCTTTACCTTCTGCATCTTTGATGTCTGCAATAAAGTCTTCAGCTTTGTTGCCACTTAGGGTAGTAACTTGTTTTCCATGCCAAGATATAAAGACTATCTTGGCTTTTGTAATCTTGTATGTAAACACTTCTTCATTAAGTTTTCCTCGTCTATCAATCGGAGTTTCCATTTGTCTACTCCCATCTTAAATGAAAATAATGTGCAATAAGTTTATAAACGGTGTCAGTTACCTTTAACTTATTCACAACGCACATTCACCGCTTGTCATTGCGTGAAGCGGAGCGACACGGCAATCTCGGCTTCTAGGCAAAATTGCATTATTGAGATTGCCGCACTACACTGCGTTCGCTCGCAATGACAGACGATTGTTGCGCATTAGCCTACCTATGTGAAGTGCAAGATTACAGGAAATCCGCCGGTTTATCCTTGCTATAGCCGAATTCGTACAGAAGAGCATCGACAATACGTTTTGAGGCCATACTGTCGCCGTAAGGGTTTACGGCTTTGGCCATCCGCGAGTATTCGTCGCTATCGTCCAGCAGCTGACTTGCCAGCTTGAAAATTGTCTCCCTGTCCGTGCCGGCCAATTTAACCGTCCCAGCTTTGACGGCTTCGGGCCTTTCGGTTTCATTTCTCAGGACCAGTACAGGTTTACCCAGCGAAGGAGCTTCTTCCTGCAATCCTCCGGAGTCGGTCAATATCAGATAGGACCTGTCCATTAAATTATGCATGTCCTGTACGCCCAGTGGAGCTATCAGCTTGATTCTCGGATGGTTCTCCAGAATTCTGCGGGCAGTTTCCTGAACGGCAGGGTTTAGATGCACAGCGTATATGATTTCCACATCGGGATATTTATCTGCCGTATCCTTTAAGGCCAGGCATATATTTTCCAGTGGGACCCCCAGATTCTCACGCCTGTGGGCGGTGACGGCAAGGACCCTTTTATCTTTGAAATCCGCATTTTTCAGCGCTGTATCTTCAAAAACATAGTCTTTTTTTATCGTGGTCTTCAAAGCATCAATGACTGTATTGCCTGTTATGTATATTTTTTCGGCTTTCACACCTTCAGCCAAAAGATTGTTCCTGTTTGTCTGCGTGGGTGAAAAGTGCAAATCCGACAGTACGCCGGTAAGCCTCCGGTTCACTTCTTCCGGGAAGGGGGAATATTTGTCAAAGGTTCTGAGGCCGGCTTCGACATGTCCCACGGAGATCTTCCTATAGAAAGCTGCCAGAGAGGCAACGAAGCATGTGGAGGTATCGCCGTGCACCAGGACAATTTGGGGATTTTCCTTGTCGAAAACGCCGCTCAGACCTTCAAGGGCTTTGATTGTAATCTGTTCAAGGGTCTGCCGGGCTTGCATGATATTCAAATCGTACTGGGGAGATATACGGAATATGTCAAGCACCTGGTCCAGCATTTGCCGGTGCTGCGCGGTAACACAAACAACGGATTCTATTTGGTCGTGCTTCTCCAATTCCTTCACCAGCGGCGCCATTTTAACTGCGTCGGGCCGGGTGCCGAAAACCGTCATTACTTTAAGCTTATTCATTTTATTTTCCTTTGGTTGTATTTTCGAGCAATATTGCAGCCTCGGGAGTCGGCGGTTTTTTATCGTCACTTTCCGAGCTCACATCTTTCTTGTCTGCCTCTTCAGCTTCATCCTCTTCGGAACTTTTACCCATTTCATTCATATATTTCGCTCCGCCGATAACAAATACGGCTACCGCCAGGAGAAGGATGATAGCGCTGATAGCGCCCCTGTCAGCCAAAACGATGGCGCACAGCCCAAGTGCCGCACTGGCGGTGTACATTACAACCACCGACTGCCGCTGACTTAGCCCCATATCAATCAGTTTGTGATGAAGATGGCCTCTGTCGGCCTCCATGATTGATTTACCGCTGGTTACCCTCCGGAATATTGCAAAGATGGTATCGAATAAGGGCAATCCCAGGATCAGCAGGGGAATGGCGATGGAAACAGCCGCATAGGTTTTCAAGCCGCCCTGGATGGTAATGACTCCAAGAGTAAAGCCCAGGAAGGCGGAGCCTGTTTCGCCCATGAAAATTTTCGCTGGGTTGAAGTTGTAGGGTAAAAATCCGAGAGTAGAGCCTGCAAGCGCTGCAGTGATTACTAAAGTATATACTTTTGTTGCCGGATCAAGATCGGTTCTCAAAAAGGATACAAAAAACAGCGAGAGGGAACATATGGAGGAGACGCCTGCTGCAAGGCCGTCAAGACCGTCTATCAGGTTTATTGCATTTGTTATGCCGACGATCCAAAGTATCGTTAGAATGTAGGAAACCGGCTCTGGAAGATTGGTAGCTCCGGTTGCTGCAAAGGGATTTGTTATTACCTCAATCCGTGTGTCTGATATGAAAACCACCGCGAATGCCGCTGCCAGCTGAAACAGCAATTTAATCCAGGATCTCAGCGTCTTGACATCATCCAGTACACCCATCACCGCTATAATGGCAATGCCTGTCAGCATTCCGATTAATTCCCTGCCCGGAGTGAATATTTTAACGGGAGAGACTGCACTAAATAGTACTGAAACCAGGTATCCGGCTACGATAGCGGCGCCGCCCATTAAAGCGATGGGTTTTTTGTGCATTCTCCTTTCATCCTTCGGCACATCCACTGCTCCAAGCTTAAAGGCCAGTTTCTTAGCCATAGGAGTGGAGGAGAAGGCGATGATGAAAGCCAGGACAAAAGTTATAAAATATTCCATAGTTTACCTAACACCTTCTTGCGTATTTCACAAATATCATTCTAACCAAACTAACGATTAATTAAACGCATGTCCTTTTAAAGTCTGACAACCCGGATGCCGGCTTCCTTTAGCAGTTCCATCGCCAGATCGTCGGGATAGTCGCCTTTAAAAATTATTTTCTTTATTCCGGCATTGATGGCCATTTTTGCACACAACACACAGGGCTGATGGGTCACATACATTGTGCCGTCTTTAACACTGGTGCCGGAATAGGCGGCTTGCACCAAGGCATTTTGCTCCGCATGGATTGCTCTGCACAGCTCATGCCTCTGACCGGAGGGGATTCCAAGCTCGTCTCTGAGACAGCCCAATTCGGTACAATGTTTGCAGCCGACAGGAGCGCCGTTATAGCCGGTAGCAAGGATACGCTTGTCCTTCACGATAAGAGCGCCAACCTGACGTCGGATACAGGTAGAGCGGGTTTTTATAAGATCAACGATCTCCATGAAATATTCGTCCCACGACGGCCTCATACAGTAACCCCCTTATGCAAGCTCGATACTATTAGACTTTGCAATTAATTATTTAGTTCCAAAAAGTCTGTCGCCGGCATCGCCAAGGCCGGGTATGATGTACCCGTGGTCGTTGAGCTTTTCGTCCACACAGGCGCAATATACTTCAACGTCGGGATGATCCCTGTTGATTTTTTCTATACCGGTTTTTGCAGCAATCAGGCACATCAGCTTTATATTGCTTACGCCTTTTTCCTTGATAAAGCCTATTGCGGCAGAAGCAGATCCACCGGTGGCAAGCATCGGGTCAAGGACTACAATTTCTCTTTCCACTGCATCCACAGGCAGCTTGCAATAATATTCAACAGGCAGGAGGGTATCAGGATCGCGATAGAGGCCGATATGGCCTACCTTTGCCATCGGCAGCAGATTCAGCATACCGTCTACCATGCCGAGGCCGGCTCTGAGGATCGGTACGATTCCAAGTTTTTTCCCTGAGATGACCTTTGTTTTTGCTATTCCTACGGGAGTTTCTATTTCGACTTCCTTCAGCGGCATGTTTCTGGTAACTTCATAGCCCATCAGCATGGCGATTTCCGATACGAGTTCCCTGAATTCCTTGACGGTGGTGTTTTTGTCCCTGAGAAGAGAGATCTTGTGCTGGATTAAAGGATGATCGAATATAAATACTTTTTCCATTGGTTTGGAACCTCCAATAAATTTTATTTTTTTAGGTATTTTCCTTCTACTTCAGATATCTTGTCCACTCTGATCTTGTGCCTTCCACCCGCAAATGAGGTGTTAAGCCAGGTTTCGACGATGTCAAGCGCCAGCCCCGGGCCTACGACCCTGCCTCCAAGCGCAAGTATATTTGCGTCATTGTGCTCCCGGCTCATCTTTGCCATGTAGCTGTCGGTGCAAAGGGCAGCCCTTATTCCGGGAACCTTGTTTGCGGTGATTGAAATACCGAGACCTGTTCCGCAAATGATGATCCCCCGTTCGAATTCACCGCCGGCGACGGCTTCCGCCACGGTTTTCCCATAGTCGGGATAATCTACGGAGCTTTTGCCGTCACAGGAACCGAAATCCTTATACTCAAGTCCTTGAGAACTTAGATACTTTATTATTTCCATTTTTAAATCATAACCGCCGTGGTCACTTCCAATTGCAATCATCCGCATTTCCTCCGCCTTATATTTTATAGTATTGATTTATCAAAGTCAAAGTCAACTTTTTTTTATAATGTCCGCCAGCTTGTCAACAGCCGCTTTAATTTCCAGGGCACATCGGCTGTACAGATGGATGGGACTGCCATAAGGGTCGGTTATATCCAGGCCGCGGGTATAGTCCTGCATGTAATCGCCGTGCAGCTGCCCATTCATGGCAAATTCCTTCAGGGTGTATGTCTTTCCAATGGCTTCAGGAAACCGTGAGAGGATAAATTCCTTCTGCTGCCAGGTCATTGTCAGGATTATAAAGGCTTCATAGATTTTCTTTTCACTGATTGCGGAAGCCGTATGACCGGAAATATCAATTTTCCATTCCGACAGCATCACATTCATGGAGTGGCTACTTGCGCTGTCTCCGGGATAGACGGATATCCCCGCCGAGGAGGCGGAAAAATTGGATGACAGCTGCGGGTCCTTTGCCAGCGCCGCTTTCAGAAATGCTTCTGCCATTGGGCTTCTGCAGGTATTACCGGTACAAATGAACAAAATTTTTTTCATAATCCCCTAAACCTTCACAATATTATAGCCGGATGCCTTTTCCAGCCTGTTCATGACGGCAAAGCCGATCCCATGGTCATCGATGGATTCGGCAAGAATGACCTGTACGTCCTGACGGTCAAACTCCCTCAATACATTAAACAGCCGGGACGCAATGGTATCGGGCTTTTTTCTGCTTCCCATGGTGATGACGTCAATCTCAGGGTAATGGCCGACGGTTTCATCCGTTGCAAGTACGACGGACTTTATTCCGCTCTCCGAATTTTGCCTGTACACCCTGTTAATCTCAATGCTGACCTCTTCAGGCTTTCCCTCATAGATAACCAAACGGGCCTTTGGGGCGTAATGCCTGTATTTCATCCCCGGCGACTTGGGAATGTGAATTCCTTCTTCGCTATCTTTCAGGGAAGGACAAATATCAACTCTGCCCAGCACGGCTTCAAGCTGCTCGTGAGTGACTCCGCCCGGACGGAGAATGACGGGCACCGGTACGGTAATGTCAAGAACCGTCGATTCAAGCCCTACTTCGACGCTGCCGCCATCTATGATCACATCCACTTTTCCCTCCAGATCGTCAATGACATGCAGGGCGCATGTGGGACTGGGCCTTCCGGAACTGTTAGCGCTGGGCGCAGCGACTGGCACTCCCGCTTCTTTTATAAGCAAATGGGCGATAGGGTGGGAGGGCATACGTATGGCAACGGAATCAAGTCCGGCAGTGACGATATCGGGAATAGAAGGAGATCTGGAGATTACGAGGGTCAAAGGTCCGGGCCAGAAATTTTTTATTAGTATATCCGCAGTTGCGGGTTTTGATGAGGTAAGCATGTCCAGAGCCGTATTGTCGGCAATGTGTACGATGAGCGGATTGTCGTTCGGTCTGCCCTTGGCTTTGAAAATATTTGATACGGCAGCCTCATTCAGTGCATTTGCACCGAGACCATAGACCGTTTCCGTGGGAAACGCAACCAATCCGCCGTTTCTAAGCACTTCTGCGGCATACTTGAGCTTGTCCCTTTCGGGATGGTGTTGATTGATTTTGATGATATCCGTTTTCAAATTACAATTCTCCAGTCAGCAACATACTTAACGTAAAATTGCCGTGTGCAAGATATTTCTTAGGCACTGACAACTTGTATGAAATCATGCTCAGTTTAATACTGACACTATTATACCACAAATTATGCCTGCAACATTCCCTAATGAAGAAAGTCTTCCAAGATACAACCTTTTTGATTCGGGTACCAGTTCGCCGTAAACAATGTAAAGCATTGCGCCTCCGGCAAAACCGAGGCAAACGGCGATGAAGGCACTGGATATTCCGCTGAGCACCGAGCCGAACAAGGCGCCCAGACCCATGGGGACACCTGAAAGTATTGTCAGCGTGAAGGCCTTGAGCTTTGAGAAACCTCCTGCCCTCATGGGGACAGCCATGGCAATTCCTTCCGGAATGTCGTGGATCATAATGACGGCAGTAATTGTGAAACCCAGACTGGCCGATGCTTCAAAGCCGGAGCCTACGGCAAAGCCTTCGGGAAAATTGTGCAGGGCTATAGCGATGGCCATGAGGATTCCGGCCCGTAAAAGGCCGTTGTCCTTCCCTGATTTCAGCAGCTTTGAATTCTTTATGGAGTTTTCTATCCCAACAATGGTAACGACTCCCACCACCACGCCGGTAATGGTGTACAAAACTCCGCCGTGCTCAAAGGCTTTTGGGATGAGTTCGAAGCAAACCACCGCCGTCATCAGGCCGGCGGAAAACTCAAGAATAACGCACATGACCCGGTTTGTAATCTTGTTTACAAAGAAGGCCGCCAGACCTCCGATGCCCGTGCCGGTTATGCCGGAGAGGAGGCCCAGGATAGTAATATTAATAATATGACTCATATCACCCTCGAAATAGAAACGGTTAACTTATTCTATTCCGGAGGTGCCGCCAATATTATACGAGGCTCAAAATATCCCCGCCCTGTTGAAACTCCGCTGCGGTAAGGAAATTTGTCTACAACCGGCAAATTTCCTTTGAATTAGGTCGTTATAACGAGGCGCAAAATATTCCTCGCCTCGTCAATCAATCTTCCTCATCGGTCCCGCTGCCAAGCTTGTCGGATTGATCGGCAGTAATCAGCGCATCAATGATATCGTCCAGGTCTCCGTCTGTTATTTCATCAATCTTGTAAAGCGTCAGTCCGATTCTGTGGTCGGTGACCCTGCCTTGCGGGAAATTGTAGGTCCTGATTCTTTCGCTTCTGTCCCCGGTTCCCACCTGACTTTTACGTGCCTGGGCTATTTCGGAATTCTGCTGCGATTGGGCAGCTTCGTACAGCTTTGACCGCAGGACCTTCATGGCTTTATCTTTATTTTTATACTGGGAGCGCTGATCCTGGCATGTTACGACAATTCCCGAGGGGATATGGGTAATCCTTATGGCGGAGTCTGTCTTGTTAATGTGCTGTCCGCCTGCGCCGGAGGCTCTGTAGGTATCTATCTGCAAATCATTGGGATTGATATCCACGTCAACTTCATCCACCTCGGGCAAAACTGCCACGGTCACGGTGGAGGTATGAATTCTTCCGCTGGACTCGGTAGAGGGGACTCTTTGAACCCGGTGGACGCCGCTTTCATACTTCAATTTGCTGTAAGCGCCTTTTGCCTCGATGGAAAAGACGATTTCCTTGAAGCCTCCGATTTCCGTCTCATTTGCATCCAGTATTTCCGATCTCCAACGGTTCCGTTCGCCATATCGCGTATACATCCTGAAAAGGACGCCGGCAAACAGGGCAGCTTCTTCACCGCCGGCGCCGCCTCTGATTTCCACGATTACGCTGCGGTCGTCATTGGGGTCCTTGGGGAGCAACAGAATCTTCAGTTCCTTTGAAATGATTTCTAGCTTTTCTCTGGCATCTTCGAATTCCGATTGGACCATTTCACGGAAATCCTTGTCCAGGGTGTCGTCCAGCAATTCTCTGGCTTCTTTGATGTCATTGCTTACTTTTTTATATTCCCGGTACTTTGCAACGATGTCTCCCAGCTCCGAGTGCTCCTTCATCAGCCTGCGGTATTCATCCTGATTACCCAGCACCTGGGGATCACTCAGCCGGTGGTTTATCTCTTCGTACCTGTTTTCTGCGACTTCCAACCTGTCAAACATGCTACACCTCATTGCGTTCTTTATCGGTTTATTATTATAGCACATCTGTGTTTTTTAATCCAGAAAAATGCATGAAAAAGCGGTATGGCTGTAGCCGTACCGCTTTTGCGCTTAAAACCTTACTTGACTACTTCAATGTAGCCGTTAAGGGTCTCGGCATATATGTTAACCCTTTGAGGGGTGGTATTGTAGGTGCTGCTCTGTGCGTCGACGGATTTGTCGGTGCTGAAGGATTTGTTGGGATTGCTGTATAACAATTCGGGGATCAAAAGGTTGATGCCGCCGTTGGTGGTCCTTGCCTGCACCTTGTAAGCCCTGTTTTCCATATCGTTCATATTGGCCTTGATATCGCCGTTTTTTGTTTTAAGCTCCATGGAGATTTCAGCCGATCCGTCGATGTTCTGGACGTTTTCAACGGCGATCTTTCCATTGGCAGTCACCGCGCTGAGCTTCTCCATCTTAATATTTTTTATATCGATAATGGAATTCTTGGTGTTAATGTTGACAGTCTTGCCGGTGATATAGTTGGCAAAAACCTTGGCGTTCTTGGTATCAATGGACAAATTGTCGCTGTTGACGCCCATCAGGTCGATCATGGCATTTTTAGTAATGCTTTCAAACTGCTGCGACAGGGTATCTTCCACGCTGATCTTTCCGTTTTTGGTCTCCAGCCTTATTTTATTGAATTTGACAGCCGGAACAAATACCTCGTGAGAAACACTGATAAATTCCGTCTTGTTCAGCTTCAATGTCACTGCGTTTCCGGTATCGGAAAACAGAAGAATATCGTCGGTATAGCTTTGGGGACTGCGGATCTTGGATTTTATGACGATCTTATCTTCCGCGTGCTTCTTAAGGGAGATCTGTCCGTTGATTCCTTCCAGGCTCAGGTCCATGCCTTCCTGCACCGCTGCTTCGAAGTTTTTTTCAACGACATTGTAAGCGCCGAAAACACTAAAGGATCCGGTATCTACAACACTGCCGACATAATCGACGATTTTGTCCACGATGCCAAAGGTGGTAGAAGCTACGTTTTTGCCGAATTTTTCAGCCTTTGCGCTGAAATCGTCCACCATCCGGTCAAAATCCTTTTCGTTGACGTTTTTGGTGAATTCCTTTTTCCAATCGTGTATTCTATCTCTGAACTTGTTTACTTCCTCATAATAATTGGCCTGCTGTCTCTGCTGCCTGTTTGAAGAGCTTTCGCCCGCGGTCTGTTTTTTTCCTCCGTCAAGGGCTTCCAGAAGCTTTGAGGCTTCGTCGCTGTTTATTTTGCCCTCCTGCAGCATCTTAAGTATCATCATTCTTTCTTCGTTTAAAGACATATCAATATCACCCTCCTGATTAATGTTTCGCCTTTCAAATTTTTGTTTTCTAATCCTTCAGCATCTCCAGGGCCTCTTCCACAGTGAGGTCTCCGCTGTTGAGCTTATCCAGCACTTCCTTCTTCTTTCCGGGTTCTTCCGGTTCCGGCTCCGACTTGTAGCCAAGTGCCGAGGCCACATCCTCCAATTTGTTCTTCACGGTCGGGTAGGATACACCCAGTTCTTTTTCCACTTCCTTGATATTTCCTCTGCATTTTATAAAAGCGTCGATAAATGCTTTTTGATCGCCTGTAAGCCTGCAGAATCTGCACAAATGGAAATGGCCTTCGATCTTTGTATCACAAGCATTGCAATTAATCCTTGTTACTTCCGTATTGCCGCCGCAGATTGGGCATTTTCCCAATACCTCTCTTGTCATAAAACCACCTCTTATATTATTTTAATTAGTCCTTTGATTTTTATTAATATTTTTAATGTTGAAATTAATAATATTAACTTACAATAACTATAATAATAGTATACCCAAAGAAAGTCAATATATTTTAATAAAAAAATTAAGAAAATTAAAAGGACTATTGATAAAATTAATAATCCCTTCAAAAATGATTAACTATTATATTAATTGTTTAATAGACTTGTCCGGCATGGAATGAGGTCCTGACTTTTTTCGGCTCAGATTTCCCTTCTACCCTCCAGGGCCTTTGCCAGCGTGACTTCATCCGCGTATTCCAGGTCCCCGCCGACGGGAATACCGTGGGCGATTCTTGTCGCTTTAATGCCCAGCGGCTTCAGCAGCTTGGAGATATACATTGCCGTAGCTTCGCCTTCCACATCGGGATTGGTAGCCAGGATGACCTCTTTAATGTCGGCTTCCTTCAGTCTGGCCAGCAGTTCCTTTATTTTTATATCATCCGGGCCGATACCTTCCATAGGGGAAATGACGCCGTGAAGAACGTGATACAGCCCTTTGAATTCCCGTGTTCTTTCCATGGCCACCACATCCCTGGGGTCCTCCACAACACAAAAAACTGTCCTGTCTCTGGCAGGTCCGCTGCAAATGACGCAGGGGTCATTCTCTGTGAGGTTGTTGCAGACAGAGCAGTATTTGATTTTGAGCTTGGCGTCCCGGATAGCGTTGGCAAGGCCCGCCGCCTTTTCCGCCGGAAGGTTCAAGACATGGAATGCCAGCCTCTGGGCAGTTTTATGACCTATTCCGGGTAATTTTTCAAATTCTTCAATCAATTTTGCGACAGGGGCTGCATAATAGCTCATACTTTAGAAAAGTCCTCCAAGGCCGCCCATTCCGCCTGTAATTTTTCCCATTTCCGAATTGACCATCTCGTCGGCTTTGCGCAGTGCTTCGTTAACAGCTGCAAGGATCAGGTCCTGGAGCATTTCCACATCCTCCGGGTCAACGACCTCGGGCTTGATGACAATCTCCTTGATTTCCTTCTTGCCGGTAGCGACAACTTTTATTGCACCTCCGCCGGCCGTGGCTTCTACAGCTCTTTCCTTAAGCTCCTCCTGCACACGTTCCATATCCTTTTGCATTTTCTGTGCCTGTTTCATAAGATTCCCCATATTTCCGCCGCCAAAGCCGCCTCCGGGGAAACCACCCTTTGCCATAGCAAATCCTCCTTGAATATTTACTGAATATGAATTATTCGATTGTGTATTTACATATTATACAGTATTGCAGAACCATTCTACAAGGGTATTAATGCATTTCAACAGTATCAAAAAAGTGGAACAATTTATAAATTAAAATAACTGCGGTGTCAATGCGAGAGGCGGTAGCGTGCGACAATCTCATCGATTTAAAGGATGCAATAATGCTTTCGAGATTGCCGTGCTCCACTGCGTTGCCCCCGCAATGACAGACGGGTTGATGGCATACTGCGTAAAAATTTTAAGCGTCATTCATCAAATATTTCAAAGGGGACGCCGGCTTTTTCCGCGATGCCCCGGGCTTTTTCCACAAACTCGTCCCTGGGCGCGGCGGCAGCTTTCTTTTGCTCTTTTCCCACAGCTTCTTCGTCCAGGCATTTTATTTTTACCTCTACGCCCAGGACTTTGCTTGCAGTTTCTTCGAGAGTTTCCATATGCTCCGCTTTTGCAACGATGGTCTTGCTGAATTTGTTGCTTTCATTGAATACAATACCCACCTGGTTCTCTGAAAGCCGGATGGCTTTGGTATCAAAAAGGAAGGAGTGCAGCGCTCTTCTGCCCATGCTTTTTAATTCGTCCAATATTTTTTGCCATTCGGACATATAGTCTGCCTTTGCTCCGGGGTTCTGCGGCCTGGGTGGAGCTTCAGCCGCCTTTACTGGATTTTGGGGCACAGCGGAAGGCGTTGAGGAAGGTATGGGTCCGGTTGCGGAAAGGGAAGCTTTGCCCTCCGTGGGGGCAGGGGCTTGAAGCATGCCGCTGCTTAATTTCTTTTCGAGAGCTTCCAATCGGTCGAGAATGTTGCTGTCGCCCTGGGCGGGTTTATTTTCGCATAATTTAACCAGTGTTACCTCCAGCATGATTCTGGGGTTTGTTACCCATTTGAGACTGGATTCCAGGGAAGAAAGCTCTTTGATCATGTAAATCACTTCCTCCCGGGAAGCTTTCTGACACTGCGCCTTCATGACATGAATCACATCCTCGGGCAGGTCGAGTATCTCTCCGGGCTGATCGGTGACCTTGCAGATCAGAAGGTTTCTGAAATAGTGGATGAGGTCGGAAATGAAATGGGCAATATCCTTTCCGTCCATTACAAGGCGGTCAACGCTGGCAAGGATGCTGTTGATATCCCTGCCAAGGATGTTATCCGCCAGGATGGCGATAAAGGTGTCGGTGACGATGCCTATGACCGTGAGGACATCATTGTAGGTGATTACCGGCTTGCCAAGGGAAATACACTGGTCCAGAAGGCTTATGGCATCCCTCAGGGCGCCGTCGGACATTTTGGCAATGAGCCTGGCGGCATCCTTTTCAAGGGTTATATCACTGGAGGAGGTAATCTCGGTCAGCCGGCCGACAATGCTTTCGACAGAGATGCGTCTGAAGTCGAAGCGCTGGCACCGGGACAATATTGTGGCCGGAAGCTTGTGAGGCTCTGTAGTCGCCAGTATGAAAACCACGTGTGCGGGAGGCTCTTCCAGCGTTTTCAGCAGGGCATTGAAGGCACCGGTGGACAGCATATGGACTTCATCGATGATATAAACCTTGTACCTGGTTCTGGAGGGCGCGTAAATTACTTCGTCCCTGATTTCACGCACATTGTCGACGCTGTTGTTTGAAGCCGCGTCCATTTCCAGCACGTCCATACTGCTTCCCGACAGTATCTCGGTACAGGCTTCACATTTGTTGCAGGGGTCTCCGTCATTAGGGTTAAGACAGTTAATGGCTCTGGACAATATATGTGCCATAGTTGTCTTACCCGTGCCCCGGGTACCGCAGAACAGGTACGCATGGGCAATCCGGCCGCTGCTTATGCTGTATCTGAGGGTTTTAACCACGTGCTGCTGTTCGACGACGTCTTCGAAAACCGAAGGCCTCCATTTTCTATATAAGGCAATGTAAGACATATTTTCCTCCGAAATACAAAAGCTAGGGTTACTGTCTGTAGGACAAACTAAGTATATCAAAATCAACGGTATTTAAAAAGATGGAGGATAAAATTGTATTGTTACAATTGGGAAGTCCCTTGTGAATTCAGAAGCCATCTTATGACAAATACCGTTGTCATCGCGACAGGCGGCAGCGATGCGGCCATCTCAAAGGGAAAACAGCTATCAAAAAAGGTTGTCTGTCAAGACAACCTTTTTTTACCTTCTATAAAATTTAATTGACCGTGCACCCGTTTTCGACCTGCCTCTATAGGCGTGACCCAGATAGTTGACTCTAACCAGGCATCCTCGCGGCACACGAAAGTTACTGCTTACCGTTGCTTCCTTCCGAACCTGGCGGGGTTCACAGGCTTCCGTTGCGCAAGACCCAATTATCATTGCCACTTGTATGGGGCAGACCCTACAAAATCAAGCCTCGAACGGGAATTCCACCCTGCTGTAGCGGATTGCAGGTATAGGGCACCGCTGCCTCCCCGTCTAGCACGGCCAAAGGGTTAACTTGTCATATGGCCCGAAGTCGGCCATGTCATTTCAAAAGGGACAATCTCTCATGTCCCATAACATTATACTCAATATCCTCCACCTTGGCAAGAGATTTCATCAGAGAAGGTGAAAGCATATTTTGGCAAAAAAAATAAAGCACTTGGATAAAAATTTTTTAAAAATAATTCCGTTTTGTAAGTGCTTTATCAAACTAAAATGAAATCAGCCATAATCTATATTAAAAGGAGGAACAAAAATGAAAAAATTAGTATTATTGGCTGTGGCAATTTCATTGTACCACAATTTAGTAAAAAAGTATATTAAAATTATATGACAAATTTTAATAATTCATGAATAAAATTCTCCGTGCCTATTCCTTTCCGACGTACGAATCATCTTCATGCAGTTCCGTTTTTGCCGTATTGCTTTCAATCTTGTGAATATAATAGCCGGTGTATTTGCCAAGGATCTTCCTGTCGTATTCATTTAGCTCTGTCGGCGGATTTTTCCTTCTTTTGCCCATAGAATCCTCCAGTTGCACGACTATTTTAATTAGCTTATGTAGATAATGCATGCAATATTCATTATCTGAATCCGAAAAGGGTATTAAAGGCATTCACCAGGGTATCGGCAAAATATGAGAGGGGGAAAAGTGCAAGCAGAAAAACTTCAAACAAGATCAGGCGGCGCTCCTGCCGGCTATAGCTTATATTGGCATAGGACCTCACAATGTTTCTCAATTCGCCGGACTTCCTTTCCAATACCTCCAGCCTGTCTGCCAGCTCATAATAGGTTGAAAATTCATCGTAGATCGTCCGGTACATGAAGTCGCAATCACTGCAGTGGGGCCTGTCAAAAATCCGTATGTTGGCGGACATTTCATATTCATACCTCAGCAGGTTGGCGGCCACCGAAGCAAACCTTCCGCTGGTTGCCTTCAGCCTGCCTTTTTGCAGCTTGCTTAAGTATGCTTCCGCTTCATCCAGCAGCTTATCCAGATCCGCCTCAATTTTTTCAAGGGCTGTAGACTTTGCCAGGACAGCGGAGATCATGGTTATGACGTCCTCATTGTATTTGTATTTGGCACTGCTGCTTTTCCAGAGGCGGATGGTATTGTCCCGGTAAAGCTTCGCCACATGCCTTTCGTGATATTTTACAGACAGGCCGTAGTCCACGCTGCCAGTCAAGGACTGCAGAAAATCCAGGAACGTGCTGATCTCCTCAGAGTTGAAATTTACCAGCACAACGCTGCCGAAATCAAAGAGAAATGCCTTTTTTGCGGCAGTCCTGTGCTTAAGGATTTCATTCAGATGTCTTCCGCCCAGAACGATATATTCCTTCCAGCTTCCGGAGGGCTCAAGCATAAAATATCCGGCAACAGCGTCAAGTCGTATTTTTGGTGCTACTCTGAAAGCTTTCAGCAGCAGTGAGTTCATCGTTATCCTCCTAAAAAAGCAGATCTGCGGTCATAAGAATAATTTCCACCAGGATAAGCAGCACGATGATCCATTCGATAAAAAGCCCCCGGATGGAACGGCTGATGGAGGAAAAGCCTCCGATGATATTGTTCAGGACATCGGTCTTTTTTGTCAGAATTGCAAACCGGTCCCGTAACTCAAAGAAAACCGACATCCTTTCATAGAACTCGCCGGCGGCGCTGTTTGACCATGTAACCTCCGGTTTGTCCAGGATCATGATATAGTTAATGGTATCGTACTGATGGCGCGCCACCCTCGCAGTCGCTTCTGCAAGCTCCCTGTCCCCGATCCGCAGGCGGCCTTTCTCCAGCCTCTCAATCATAGATTCCAGTTTATCCAGTATTTTTCCGAGCATATCCTCGCTCTTTTCCAGAGCCACAGACTTGGCGATGACGGTTGCGGCAAGCTCCGGATAGATGGAATCAAAGTCGGACAGGACCGCATATTTGTCATTGAGCGCGGTTTCACCGGTATCACCGGCGCGGAGCTCATAGTCGTCATTGTACAAGTCCCAGTTCTTCAGGCCGATTTCCTGCTTGAAGGCTCGTAAATAATCGATAAAAATGGATTCATCGGACTCCGGGATGTTTATGAATACTACGCTGCCGAAGAAGAACAGCATTATTTTGCTGTCCTCCGCCATCCCGGCCCGCAGGATTGTTTGCAGAATATCCCCCTGAAGTATCAGAGGCTCTTCCCAGGTGTATTTCTTCGGAATCCCGCATTGCACCGCTATTTTATTCAGGTCCAGCTCATTTGTCAGGGCATAGGCTTTCAATCTCAAATTTTTCATCTGTTTTATCCGGCTCCTTATTCCATAAATAATTATGTGCATTCTTGTGGTATAAATATTAATAGGAGGTAACAAATATGAAAATAAGATGGTTCTTTCCCGAAAAATATAATAAAAAATGGATTGGGCTCCTCATTGTCTATACCTTGGTCCTGTTTTGCCTGCTGACGGGCATAAGGTTTTGGGGCATCACCCCGCAGCCTGACCTGTCGTGGGCGGCGGGGGTATTGCTTTTCAGCCTGCTGGTTTCATTGCTTATATGCGGCTTTGGCTATCTGGGGCTCCGGTTTGTTTTTTCTCTGACAAGCCTGGGGATCGTCACAGGAATAATTCTGATGATCATTTCCGTAAACAGCGATAGAAACGGCTGGGAGGACTTGCTCGGGGTGGTGCTGTTTCTTGAGTTTTCGGTCATCGGACTTGCAGTGGGCGTTATTTCCGAGTTGATTGCATTCTTCACCCGGCGGATGCGGGACAAAAGACAGTGAAAATGTCTTTGCCGCAATAAGTGTTGAAAAGGCTGTCCCGGATGTGATAAAGTAAATGAAGGATTTAACATTTGAAAGAGTAGAAATAGGCCGAAGGATTTTTCCTGAGGTATCAAATTTTGAAAGAGGTGCTGGCATTGAAAGTACGTAAGGCAATAATACCTGCAGCGGGGTTGGGGACCAGGTTCCTCCCTGCAACCAAGGCACAGCCGAAGGAAATGCTCCCCATCGTTGACAAGCCCACGATTCAATATATTATCGAAGAAGCCATCGACTCGGGAATAGAAGACATCATGATTGTCACGGGCCGCGGGAAAAGAGCCATTGAAGACCATTTTGACAAATCCTATGAGCTGGAGGATATTCTCAGACAAAAGGGCCAGGACGATCTGCTCAACCTTGTCCAGGACATTTCCAACCTGGTGAATATACATTATATCCGGCAGAAGGAACCCAAAGGGTTGGGACATGCCATTTATTGCGCCAAATCCTTTATCGACAACGAACCCTTTGCCGTGCTGCTGGGGGATGACATTGTGGATGCGGAAGTGCCTTGTCTGAAACAGCTTATCGACATCTACGATGAATATAATACAACGGTCATAGGCGTTCAGAAAGTGCCGGAGGAGGATGTTTCCAAATATGGAATCGTCAATTGCACGCATATTGAGGAACGTGTTTATAAAATAAAGGATCTTGTTGAAAAGCCGGAGAAGGAAAAGGCTCCCTCCAACATTGCCATTCTGGGGAGATACATCATTACCCCCAGAATATTTCAGAAGCTTGAAAGCGCTGTACCGGGCAAGGGAGGGGAGATTCAGCTTACCGACGCCCTGAAGGGGCTGCTTGGGTCGGAGGCCATGTACGCCTACGACTTTGTCGGCAAGCGTTACGATGTGGGGCATAAGCTGGGATTTCTTGAAGCTACGGTGGAATTCGCCCTTAAGCGCGAGGATCTGAGAGAAGACTTTTCCGATTATCTTAGAAAAATTGTGCAGGACCACAAAGATATTTGCTCGAATGAATAATTAAGTGCAGAATTTGCCAATAATACCTGTATATCAAAGATACAGGTATTATTTTTATGAAGAGCGTCGGAAATACGTTTAAATTAATTACGGTGGCCCTTGCCTGCATATTCTTTTTGAATATGCTGATCATGCATGTGTTTTTTAATACGGATGTTTTCAATCCTGTGAACAGGGAGCTGTCTAAAACCAGCATTGCCGGGTTTGATTTTAATTCACTGAGTACTCCCGGGACGGGTGTTTTAGCGGAAGACGTGGGCACGGAGGATACCGCTGCGCCAACGGAGGATAATTATCCGAAAGAAACCAACGAAGGGGCAGTGCCGGAGGACAATGGCACGGAAACCGCAAATGAAGCTGCAGAACCGGATTCCAGCTACTTTATGACTACAGGGGAGGTAGGGTTCCTTGGGAATCTTGACATGCTGGACAAGCTGGAGGCCTTATCCCTGATTGCCAAAGTGGGCAAAGAGGAGGCCGACAGGATATACGACCTGGCTATGGACGGTATTACCTATGCCGAAATGAAACAAATCGAGGATATTCTCAAAAAATACCTGGACAAAGCTGAAATGGAGAAGCTGACAGCACTTCTTAAAAAAAATAAAAAGCAATATTCCGTCGGAAGATAATAGATAAGGCCTTATATGCCCAACTGAATTTTAGTGTAATTGGAATGAAAAGGTGTCTAGTGTAGGGGCGACCACTGGTTGCCCACCCTGGAAGGCCTTGAATGGCGATCAATGATCGCCGCTACATTTTTTTTATACTCAGGTGTGCCGTTAAACGGCTGGATTGCTATGAAAGCGTCCTAAGCATTGTCATTCTGAACGAAGTGAAGAATGAAATACTGGTTTGTTTGGGCCTCATATGGCACAGGCATTACGAAGGCCTGCCGTACTACGGCAGGCCCAAAGGGTTATGAGGACTCTTCCCGAACTGCCTGCCTTACCTGACCTCTTCAATAAAATACTTCTGACTGCCAAGGCCGCGCTTTTCCAGCTCATCCAGCTGGACAAAGGGGTTCTTGCCGTGGAGTCTTTCCAGCAAATGGCCTTCGCTCCGGAGCTCATGTCCTTGAGGTACCCCGGAAGGAATAAGGTTCTCGACCTTGATGGCGTCAAGACAGGCTCTTTCTACGGCTACAATGTCCTCCGACGCCATTACGCCGATGTCAGGCACAAGAGCGGGCGTGGAGAGACCCCAGCAATCACACAGGGCTGTAATGTTTAACAGGAAGTTGATATAAAATACATGCCCCGGCTTGAATACCTTCAGCACCTCGTCGGTACAGATTGCCATACCTGTCTGGAAATCGTGATAGGCATTGGAAGTCATTTTCATGGCAGACACGGGACAAACCTTAACACAATGCTGGCAAAGCGTGCAGTGGTGGTAGAAAACCCTGTATTTCCCGTCTTTATCAAATCTGTTTGCCTTATGGTTACAGCTGTTTACACAGAGCTCGCAATGGGTGCAAAGGTCCTCATCCCATTCGATGCCGCCTTCAAGGCCATGAATCTGCTGCCTTGTTCTGTCGGTGACACATCCCATGGCGATGTTTTTGCAGGCTCCGCCGTATCCGCAGGCGCCATGGCCTTTCACGTGGGAAAGGTCGATCATTACTTCCGCATCCTGAATGTTTCCGGCTACATCAATGTTTTTCAAGCCTTTGAAAGATACTTCCCGCTCATAAAAGTATTTCCCAGTAACTCCACAGGCCGGCACTACGGGCACTCCAAGAAAATCTTCATTGTAACCCCTTGCTTTAGCTTCATCGACCGTCTGGTCGGTTATGTACACTTTGGCGCCGTAGCTCTTTAACTTATCCACCAGTATTTTTACGAACAGCGGGGGAATGGTCGTATAGCCGATAGCTCTGCCCACATGCATTTTGATGACGGTCCATTTATCCCTGACGGTTTCCTGCATGCCCATCCGGTCCACCAGCCTGCCGAATTTTGCCGGTAAAGTGGCGTCGGCGTCATATCTATCGTAATTAACAGATGAAAATAATATTTTTGATTCCATAAAATTATATCCTCCCACAAAAAATTTGACGTACCATTGACGGTCTAATTTATTATAGCATTGTGAATTTATAAGTTGAAGGCCCCTGCGCATATTTTTATGAGCTGACATAAAAAACCTCCCTGACGTTGAGTCAAGGGAGGTTTGTCCTTGCGGGCTTTTATGAATTTATCGGCCGGAAGGTATAGGTGATGGTTTTGCCTTTTACTGTCACCAGCACATAGGCGGCGGCCTCCGTTTTACCCGGTGCAAGTCCGTCGACCTCATAGCCTGCGGCGGAGATATATTTGACTCCTCTTTCCATATAGCTTTCATTCTTTTCACCTTTGAAGAATACCCAGACGTTTTTGCCGGAATCCTGCTTGTATTTTGTCAAAGTATCTTTAAACAGCTTCATCTCCAGCTTGTCACTGAATTTGTCCGGGGAATTTTCCAGCAGGATGAAAACATTGCTGCCTTTGAAGGAGGCCAGATCCTTCTGGAATTGCTGCCACTGGGCAGGGTCGCTCAATCTCAGCCCCTTGTTCCGGATGTCCATTTTGAAGAATCTGCTGTTTTTGATGTCTTTGAAGGAGTACTTATAGTCCGTTTCCTTGGTGCTTTTCAAGTCGACGGTATTCACCGCTATTACCGGCTTCTTCTTTATCAGCTTTGTTAAGGCTTCATGGGAGCCGGTTCCAAGAATAACGGATACATCGAGGTAATTATTGATTTTATCGGCGTAGATTGACATCAGCTGTTTTTCAACGGTATTTGCCGGTGCTCTTGTCTGGCCCAGCAAGCCGAATCTGAAAGAGTCGGATGTCGCTTTTGTAAAGCTTACCGCTTTAAAGGCATCATCTACGGGGACGGTGTCCTTAGGAATTTTTGTCGGGTCAATTTCCGGATAGGCACTGTTTGTGACGGCGAGCTCATCAAAATATACCGTACCCGATTCCGCCACCGGATTGACCTGCACCAGGTACAGCCGTGTCAGACTTGCAGGCATCTGTATGCCGTCAAGGGTGGTCTCCACCTTTTTCCAGCCCGTCCAGTCAAGATTCTTGACGATGTCTACCAACTGCTTCTGGCCTTTTGCGTCAGTGATCTCCGCCCTGAGCCAGTTGGAATTCTCATGGTCGTTGTTGACGTACAAACTAAGCTTGGAGGCTCCGGCTTCCAATGCAAGGCCTTTGTCCGGCAGGACCATGTATGCGGCCCGGGTGCCTTCCGTATTGGTAAAGTCATAAGTCAGCTTGCCGGAAGAATTGCCTGCATATTGCTGCTCGGCGGAAATTTCATAGGAGCCCGTGACCGTATCGGGATATGCGGTAAAGCTTCCGTTTGCAGCTTCAAAGCTGTCCCTTACGGTAGTTGTATCGGATGAAACCGATACTGCGCAATAGGCGTGAGTATTTCCTATAGAGGCGTCAATATAGCCTGCACCTTTGGTTGCAGCTGTAAAAACGGTATCCTTGAAGGAACCGATATCCCCACTGACAGACCATTTTACATCAGCAGGATTGATAATTGCCTGGTAGCCGTTTTTATTAATCCCTTTTACAGTGAAGGACTTTGTCTGGCTGATGGACAGCTTGACGGTGCTGCTGCTTAAAGCAAGCTCAACCGGCGCGGATAATACGCTGATGGGGTACGAGACGGAAACAGTGCCCACTTTGGCAACGATCTTGCCTTCTCCAACCGCTGACGGCTTGAAAACATTTCCCTGGAAGGTACCTTTGACTCCCGTTGCGCTCCACTTGACACTTTCCGGTTCTACTTCCACCGGGTTGAAGTATTTGTCATACCCTCTAACAGAAAATGCTCTTGTGCCATTTACAAATATATTCCCGTCTTCTGTGTCCATGACTAATCCGGAAAGCGAGGAGGTCGGCGCAATGGAAAAAACACCGATGGCATTGGAGACACCTCTGGCAAGTCCGTCAGAGGGGCTGTTCATGATCTCCAAAGCGTTAGTGCCCAGTTCTCTGCCTACCATGGTGGTGGAACCGCCGCCGTCGAGATTCAGTGCATTATAGGCTCCAATGCCAAGCATGAATTGGGCAATTTCCGACTGCGTCATCCCGATGCTGCTGCCCTGTCTTCCGTCTACGGTGACAAACAATAGTTTTTTACCGTCTTTAGTACTGGCGATTACAGTCCTTGGCTGTTTTTGCGAAATATAGGGTATGTCATAGGAAAACTTTGCGGGAATTTTCCCGTCCTTTACAAGGATGGAGCCGCCGGTGACGGACATGTTGATATTTTCCAGGTCCGGATGTGCGGAAATGTTCATTTCCACCGGATCGCCGATCTGGAAATTGGCTGCCAGTTGCTGCCCTCCGGCAGCTCTGGTTACGATTACGTAGCCGTTTTCCGGGATCTCAACGGCAGGCTGCGAAATGAGGAACTGGGTTACTTTCCCATCAACGACTACCATTTCAACGATATCGGGTTGCTCAGCGGAAACTCCTATGGACGTAGATCTTAACTTCCTGTCCATAATCGTCAGGTCTGTGAACTGGGAACCGTTGATCTTATTGTACCGGGCTACCTGAATGCTTGTCCCGTTGGGGGACAGCAGCTTGATATCCGTTTTCCAGTAATCAAGCATGATTTCATTCAGTTTTGTAAGTGAAAAGGACGCCATGGTATCGCCGTATCTATTAAACTCATTGGTAGCGCTTACGAACTCGCCGGCTTGCAGGATGGGACCTATGGGATATCCAAAGCCGCCGCCCATGGGAGTAAAGAAGCTGGCGTTTATAGCCGCCACGGCGCCGCCCTTTTCGGCTAATGTCCTGGTGGACGCAAGCATGCCGGTGGAACCGGGATTTGTAAGCGTATCAACCTTTATGTACTGGTTGGAAAGATCAACGGTCAGAACATTGATGTTCAGCCATCCGTTGGTGGTAAACCGGACGATGTTTTCGTTTGTTACTCCCTGGGTAATTGTCTGCTTGCTGCTTGTCTGGTAAATGATATTCGTATCCGCACCCGATACGCCCGTACCCAGTGTCAGGATGCAAAATACCAGGGCCAGAAAGCTTGATAAAATCCTTCTTCTTTTGTTACGCATTATAACCTCCAATACTATATATGCCAGCCATCGATGCCGGACCGTGTGACAGCTCCGAAGACGGTGCTGTAAACTCTTTTATTATCCTTTGACATCGTATGCAGCAGTTCCTTCATTTGCTGCCGCTTTGTTCTGCCGTTTGCCTGGCAGGGATTGGGCACTACGGTAATTCCTGAATTCCGGATGAATGCCTTACTCTGTTTTTCTTCGACATAGATAAGCGGCCGGATGATATGGATGCCTTTTCTGCTCAGAAAGGTTACCGGAGAAAAGGTATGTATCCTGCCCTCGTAAAAGGTGCTTAACAGCAGCGTTTCTATTACATCGTCCCTGTTATGCGCCAGTGCCACCTTGTTGCATCCAAGTCTTGCAGCGGCATTGTTCAGCGCACCGCGCCTCAGATTTGCACACAGGGAGCATGGGTTTTTCTCCTGCCTTTCTTCAAACACGATTCTTCCTATAAGTGTTTCCTCTATTGTATAATTCACTCCATTTTTTTTGCATAAATCCACAACAGAGGACAGGTCGGTATCAAACATGCCCATGGTAAGGGTAACAGCCTCAAGCTCGAATTTGACGGGATAAAAATCTCTTAACCTGCTGAGTGCGAGAAGGAGGGTCAGACTGTCCTTTCCGCCTGAAACACCCACAGCAATCCTATCGCCTTCCTGAATCATATCAAAATCCTGAATGGCTTTCCTTACTTGTCCAAGAATCCTTTTTACAGCAAACACCTCTGCTCTTCAAGTTTACATAATTCGCTAATCCCTTATTTCTATTATAAGTTATTGAATTAGACGTATCAAGTTAACGTTTTGTTACAAAAAAACCGAAGTTTTTTCAAAAATTTTATATGCTGCCTGTCCGCGAGGTTTCCAGGCCATGGGATCGGATAAAAAATCAACGAACCTGTCGCTATAGTCATGTACTCTCGTGAAAACTGAAGCTATGCGAAGGATTATGCACGTAAATCGTTTAAAGTATAGTGAAGCAGCATTGAATAAGTCCTTTCCATGTAGTAAAATATTTGATGCGTCTCTAAAAAGGATGGGGAGAATATTTCCGTCAGAAGATGTACCGGGGTGTAGCGCAGCTGGTAGCGCGCTTGGTTTGGGACCAAGATGCCGCAGGTTCGAATCCTGTCACTCCGACCAGTCGCAAACAAAAGGACTTGAGCTTTCAAGTCCTTTTGTTTCAAGGCTTTTAGAGACTAAATTCTATAAGACCACTCGGACGTTGAATATGAGGATTATCGTTTGCGACATCATAGAGACACATGTCGCATTTCTGCACCCGATGGTGCAGAGTTATCCATTTTGCGAACATTTCACATAAAACCTTGTACAGTTCAAAAAAAGTTTTGCCCGTGGACGGGAAATAGTGTTGTTTTTTTGAACTTTTTCCCTCATAATGTTTAAAGGGGGTGAAGGGTATGATTGAAAGAGAGCAATATATGCAGCGGTTGAAAGCCTTTCGGGATAATGAGCTCATCAAGGTTATCACCGGACTGCGTCGGTGTGGTAAATCCACGATGCTGCAACTGTTTAAAGCCTACCTGTTGAATGACGGTGTTTCTGCCAGTCATATCATAGACATTAATTTTGAACTTATGTTCTATGATGAAATAGAGGATTACCGGCAATTTTACCGCTTGGTCAGGGAGAGAATCCCAGGTGCAGATAAATGCTATCTTCTGCTCGACGAAATCCAACAGGTTAAGCATTGGGAAAAAGCCATCAACAGCCTCAACGTGGAAACGGATATAGATGTTGATATATATATCACCGGCTCAAATGCTTATTTGCTGTCATCAGATATTTCTACGCTTCTGTCCGGCCGATATGTGGAAATAAAGATGCTGCCGCTTTCTTTCCGTGAATTTGTAGAGGCAGGGCATCTTCCTGCTGATTGGAGTGTCGCGGATAAGTTTCAGCACTATCTTAAATTTGGCGGTCTTCCTGCAGTGACGACTTTGCCTCAGGACAATACAACCGTAAATGAATTTCTCTTGGGCATATATAATACCGTTATCGTGAAGGACGTGTTAGTGCGAAGCAAAAACAAGGACGTCTCACTGCTTGAGAAAATCCTGCGGTATGTCATAAGCAATACCGGCAACATCATTTCTTCCAACAAAATCAGCGGATTTCTGAGCGCGCAGGGCAGAGGCGAAAGCGTCAAATCATCCACAGTTTCCTCTTATCTTGAAACGCTGGAGCGAGCATTTATAATCTACCAGGTTTATCGATATGACATCAAGGGGAAAGAACAATTAAAAACCCTGTCGAAATACTATGTTGTGGATACAGGCATCCGTAACGCGCTTATAGGGTATTCCGACAACGATGTCGGCCATGTGCTTGAGACCGTGGTTTATTTCGAACTGCTACGTCGTGGGTATCAAGTGTTTATAGGGAAGTGGTATAACAGTGAGGTGGATTTCCTTGCAGTGAGGCAGGATACAAAAAAGTATTATCAGGTGACGCTCAGTTTGATGGACGAAGGTGTAAAAACGCGGGAGCTCGCGCCTCTCCTCTCCATCAATGACAATTACGAAAAAGTTATCCTGTCGATGGATAAAAGCTATGTGACCGACCATGAGGGAATACGGTTTGAAAACACAATAGATTTTTTGATGAATGATTTATAAAATGATAGTAAATACTGCTTTTTGACTGTCCTCAAGTCATTGATTTTACTGAGGTCCCTTCAAAAATCCTATAACGACACTCGCTTTTTATACCGCAACCTGCGCTGAGGAGTAGCTGACGATTACTCCTTTTCTCGTTTGCATCAGTACGTCCGATTGGGGCAGCGGCAACACATTGGGTATTTCAATGGAGCCTACGCAGTTGCAATTAATGGTAAGTTTCTGAACGTATTTGCCATTCACTTTTTCCGATTGTGTACCTCAATACGCTCAGGCAGGAAACATATTGCTTTCACCCTCATTGGTGAGCCTCTTGCGGATTTATCCGCGCTTTTCCTGTACTTTTTTCCCAAGCGTCTCGTTCAAACAATAGGATCGTATATATCCTTGAAGATGACCCAATTTTCTCGATCGTTGTCAATCCGCCTCTTGTTCTTATAGGATTTGCTGTAAGTCTTGAAATTGAGGATATCACGGGTATACCATTCATTGAAAAGAGCTTACGACCTGCTGTTAGCACGATCGGACTGCGGGGTAAACACTTCCATGAACAATAATTTCCCGAAATACCTGTAACAATGATGAATGCAAATCTGGGTAACAACATGGAATTTGGCTTAATCGCAATCAGCCGATATGAAAAACTCCGTCTGTCTATACGGGTCACCCTTTCAAAAAATATCGCTGACTTATTCCTGAATCAGCACCGTTTTATAATTGCTCTTATAATTCAATGCTGTCGCAATCATTTCCGCAAGTACCGCAATGCACATAAAACCGGCCCCAAACAGAAGCAGGATGCGCGGCGAAATGGTAAACGTGAGATTCCATCCCACCATGTTATTCATACTTGAAGTCATGATCCATCCCAGCAGTGCTCCGGAAATCTCCCCAATAATGATGCTGAAAATACCGTAAAGGATGCCTTCGATCCCATTTTGAAGCGTCAGCTTTCGGTTTGTTGCTCCAAGGAGCTTTGTGACCGAGAGGGAATACTCATTGTTTTTAATGTTCATGGAGATGGAATTAACAAAAATCAGTACACTTGCAACAATCAATATGACGAGCATACAGTCAATGAGATTAAGAAACTGATCATCCGATTTTTGTGCGGTATTCCTCATTGTGTCAACGCTTTCCACCTGAATGAAGTTGTCGTTGACGCTCTGTGCAATACTGGCTTCCAGGCTGTCAAAATCAGTCCCGCTTTTTTGAAATATGTTGACGGCTCGTATCGTATAATCTTTGAAGATATTTAAAAATGTATCATTCGAGACGATGCCTGATATGCCATTGTTGTTTAGCGTTTCATAAGTTCCCACAATATTGAACGTCTGCATTCCAGCATCCGTATCGGCTGTAATGGCATCGCCGACTTGCAGTTTCAGGTCGCCAAGCACCTGCCGGGAAAGAATCATGGCGTTTTTGCCGGACAACTCCTTCGCTTCAGCCCTGCCGATTCCCCAATAAACTGAAAAATTCTTTAAAGTAGTGTCGTCAAGACGATAGCCTTTCATTTGTACGTCGTCACTGCCGAGATTCAAATATTTTTGATAGATTGGGTAGGCTCTGTCTACGCCCAACGCAGCCTCAATCTTTTGCAGCATACTGCTGCTGATGCCTTCGCCAGTTACAGAGGAAACAATGGCGTCCCCAAAATAAAGCCCTTTTTCCATTTTGTTTGTCGCGTTGCCGATTTCGCTGACGATGAAATAAACTCCTACAGAAATCGCAATTACAAAAGAAAAAAGTACAGCCAGATTGATTGCCCTGCCCGACTGCTTGAACAGATTGTTCTTCACCGTGAAGCCGTTGAATGGGGAGATATGACTGACAAGTTTTAAAACCAGCCGTGCGCAAGGCAGAAAGGCGATGGCCGTCACAAAATAGATGCCGGTAGCAAGTGCTACGAAAGTTATAAGCTTGCCAAGCGACGAAGAAACAAGAATCCGGACGGCAACAAAGAATATAAAAAGTGCAGCCGTGATGATAATTCGCTTAATGCTAAAAGCATTTGTACGGTTATACTGCTGGAAGCCCGACATGATGCTTTCTCTTGTCGCTTTCAGGGAGGCGGGCAGCGACGCAAGCAGGCAGAGAATTACAGCGCCAATGGCAACGGCGATAATTTCTGTCCAGGGGAACAAAATCGGAATTGCAATCCCGCCGCCGTTGAAGGAGTTGTCGACAAGCCGTATCAGGCCAAACGAACCGAGAGCACCCAGTGTAACCCCAAAAACAGTTCCGATACAGCCGGTAATCAGACTTTTCTCCAGAATAAGGCGAATAATTGCCGGCCTTTTTGCACCCAAGACTTTGAGTATGGAGAATTTTGAGCGCATATTCCGCACGAATTCGTTGACTGTGACATTGATCAGGTAGCCGCCCAAAAGCAGTGTCAGGAGGCCGAAGCCCATCATCATGTCAAAAAGCGAACTTGCTTCTTTCAGGAATTCCTCCGCCCTTCCCGCAGGATAACCGACGGTATATTTCCCATTCAGGGTGTTTTGCAGCGACACCTTTTCTGCTTTCACGTCCGCTCCGGGTTTAAGCATGAGCTTATAAGTTATGCTTCCGTAGCCGTTATAGTCACGGATATCGGTCAGGACACACTGATAGAAATTATCGGAGGCGACGCCGCCGTCCTGCACAATGCCGGATATCCGAAAGGAGGAACTGCTGTCATTCGTCCGCACCAGCATGCTGTCTCCGGTTTTAAGATGAAATAGCGATTCCATATTTTCCGTGACCAGACATTCGCCCTTGCCCGGCAGACTTCCGTTTAACAGCCGATAGCCTCCATACTTGCTTTCACCGCTGAAATCCACCGCCATCAGCGTGAGTGTGTGATAGGTGCCGCCATTCTCATAATAGGAATCTTTGCTGAAAAACGGAACGGTGTCTATGATCGATGCATCCTTATCATCGAAAGAAGCGCTGCTGACCTTCTGGTCGGCTACTGAGGTTGCAATCAAATCGGCGTTGGAGCCTTCCTCATTTGCCATCTGGACAAATTCTTTTTTCGTTGAGGAAATCGTAGTGGCCGTGGCAACGATCAGCGCAACGCCGAGCATCACGGCCAGTATCGAGAGGATATTTTTCGTCTTTTCCTGAAAAAGCTCTTTTCTCAGCAGCAGGCTACTCCACCTCATACGATCACCCCGTCTTTAAGTTCGATCACGCGATTGGCAACCGCCCTTTCCTGCTCGGAATGCGTCACCATCAGAAGTGTGGCTCCTCTTTCCTTGTTGATTTTTTGAAGCAGCGCGAGAAGCTCGGCCCGGTTTTTGCTGTCGAGATTTCCGGTTGGTTCGTCGGCAAAGATAACTGCTGGTTCAGCCACAAGTGCGCGCGCCACGGCGACCCGTTGGTTCTGCCCGCCAGAAAGCTGCTCCGGTCTGTGATTTATCCGATCCTCAAGACCGACATAGAACAGTAGATGCTTTGCTTTTTCAGAGGCTTTTTTCAGAGAGGCCTTTTGGATCAGCAACGGCATCATCACGTTTTCAAGCGCCGTGAGCTCCGGTAGCAGGTGGAACTGCTGGAAGACAAAACCCACGTTCTTACGCCGGAACATTGCTCTTCTGGACTCATTTAGCCGGCAGATATTGGTGCCATTCAGGGTTATCTCACCCTGATCCGCCTTTTCAACCCCTGCCAACAGCTGAAGCAACGTGCTTTTCCCTGAACCGCTCTCACCGTGGATAACAATAAATTCACCCCTTTGTACGCTGAAATGTATGTTCTTTAAGACGGCTATTTTGCCATCGGAGTAGCTCTTACTAATATTATTAATGTTTAATATCGCTTTCTGATTAATCGCTTCTATCATTGATTATGCCCCCATATTAATTTACTTCTTCATGGTTCTATTTTAGAAGATTTTTTACCAATCCGAAATGTGCCGAAAGTCACAACATCATCAAAAAAACCGGCCTGAACATTACTAAAGTAACATTTAAGCCGATTTTTTATTTTTACTATTCATATCGATGAATTGCTGCCACCAAAAATGTGATAGCTTTAATATAATCTCAATAATGAAGGTTCGTTTTGGCTTACTTCCGCGGCCCATCTTGTCTGTCGTGATCCCATGGTGCCGTTGAAGCAACTGTTTTAATAAATAACAGCCGTAAAATAAGAGTATCGCAGATAAACTCCAAAATTGAATTTGAATTCAATTTGATTGCCCTCCAATTGTCAATTTCAAATATCAATAGAATTGAATTATACCATTTCAATCCAAAACGGCCTTGTAGGTAACAGTTTGCTTTTATTCAAATATTCTTTTCCTGCATATTCAGAAAATAGGCAGAGATCTGTGTTCTTCTTTGTAAATTCAGCTTTTTTAAAATCTTGGAGATGGCATTTTTGGCTGTCCCCTCTGAAATGAATAAAGTATTTGCAATTTCCAGATTACTTTCACCTTTCACAATCAGCCTCGCAATCTGCCGCTCCCTTTCGGTCAGGCAATCAATACCTAAGGGTTCAGACTCTTGTTTACTTATGATTGCCTCAATGAGTTTCGGAGTCACGTCCGGATCAAAGATCATCTTATTGTGATAAGCATCTTTGATGCTCTTGATGACAAACTCGATATCGCTGTCTTTGAGAAGGTAGCCACTGATTCCGCATTTAATGCCGTCAAACAGGTATTTATCCTCGTTAAAGGTGGTAAGAATAATGATTTTGACCTGAGGATACATCGCTTTGATTTTGCCGGTCGCTTGTATCCCATCCATCTTTGGCATCCGTACATCCATCAGTATCACATCGGCAGAATGTTTGCTTAATTGGGACAACGCTTCAAATCCGTTCCCGGCTTCGCACACGACCTGTATTTCCGGATCAAGGGACAGTATCTTTTTGAGCCCTTCCCGCACGATTATCTGATCGTCAGCTATCATAACCCGTATCAACATTCAACCCCTCCCGGCAGTAAAGCTTTGATCGTAAATCCTTTATTTCTTGCGCTGATAAACCACACCTCGCCGCCCGTCTCTTTTACGCGCTCCGCAATCCCGTTCAGGCCGAAGGATTTGTGAATAGCAGCACATCCAGAACCATTGTCTTTAATAATCAACTCAACCCGGTCAGCAACAAAGTAAATAGAAATATCAATTTTCGTAGCATCCCCATGACGGATACTGTTTGTAATCCCTTCGCGGATCGTTGTAAGTAAAACTGTCTTTACCCTGTTTGCAGTACTATCCACTTCATCGGTATAATCAAGCCGGATTTTAAGAAGGTTTAACTCGTCAAATTTGTCTATGATACGTTTAATTTCTTCCCGCAGGTTTACGTTATCATCGAGTTTCTTAAGGTGATAGACGCTACCGCGCAGGCTGGAGACACATTCTTTTAGTAATTCCTCGATCTCGACAATCTGTTTGTTTTTTTCCTCTTGGCTTCTGCCCTGAATCGCCTCAAGATACCTTACGTTCATCAGCACAGCCATGAGAGAATGTCCGAGAGAGTCGTGAAGCTCCTGTGAAATATGGCTCCTTTCCTTTGCAATCAGGTATTCGCGCTCCTGAAAGGAATATTCGATCAGGTTAGCATTGAGCACTTTCAGTTTTTCACGCTCCCATTTGAAATAATGGATTACCGCAAAGATGAACAGGACGAGAGTGTAGCAGGCAAGCAAAACAAGTACATCCCGGGCATACTGCCCGAAATCTTTACGTTCCGTAACAATTAAAGCATAACACTCAACCGCCATAAAGCCGAAAAAATGAACGGAAACCAGCGCTTTAGGCGTTTTGCCTTTTCGTATATTGAAAATCTGGTCGAGCAGGAAAAAATAATAAATCTGGATCGTGTCGGATCTTTTTACCGACAGGATCAGCATGCACAGAACTAAAGAAAAAATAGAAAATACTACAGGATGCTCCCGGATAAACCGAAACCGGAGCCGCCCGATGTCAAGCAGAATCAGCAATAAAACAATTATCAAAAAAAAAGAAAACCGTAAGGGAGTTTGTCGGTAAGTAGTGGCAACCCAAATTGCAGTCAGAACCAAAAGAATAAAACGGGCAGCCGGTTCGCACCATTTTAAAATATTTAGTATCTTATGCATATACGACATCACCCCCCTTAAGTATATGACATTTTTATAGTTGCAATTATAACATAATGTTTTCCCCTTTTAAAACTTACCGAACAACTTTACTTAACCAAATACAATCATTTTTGTTTCTTCTGTACTTCTTTTTCCGCTTTTTTATCAGTAACAGCCCGCAAACTGCAGATGCCCCGCACTGTGGACAGCAGGGTGTAGTCATGGGGCGAAATGCCCGATAGCCGCGTGTATCCAAACTCAATGCCGCGCTTGCAGAAGCAATTCGCGGCCCGTTTAAAGATTTCCGCGTTTGTAGTCAAAAGATACAGGGTGGCATCCTTTGATATATGCATACAGTTCACGTCTGCCGGGGCATACCGGAATGTGCTGATATACATGGTTTTCCTCCAGTCCTCGAACATAAAAAAACCGGGCAAAGCAAATTTCCTTGCCCAGCCTGACCGCTGCAAGTTGGAATCCACCATAATAATTATGGCGTCGTCGTCATCCACGCTGCGGACAATGGCTGGCATGGTGTCCAGCCCTGCCAGTTCGCAGGTGCGTTTTCGCCGGTGTCCGGAGATCATCTCATAACCGTCCTCCGCACGGGGGCGGACTATGGTGGGAATGAGAATACCATAGTCTTTGACGCTTGCCACGGTTTCCTGCATGGCATCGTCGTCCCGTACCTGAAACGGATGGTCGGGGAGCGGATGAAGCTCGGCGAGAGGTGTGTCGATAATGTGCTCATCAGTTGTTGGCGCGGCAACAGCTTTTGTTTGCCTGGGTTTTTTGATACGCTTCTTTGGTGAAGTTTTCTCTGATATTTACAGCATCATTCTAAATTTGGGTTTTATTTCTGGGTGAAAAAAGGTGTTTGTGTATAAAGCTGACCTGAAACCCAAAAACTGAACTAATAGAAAAGTTAGTCACTCTATGATAAAATGCAAATGGAGCAATTAACATGAAGAAACGGTTCAATGAAAACAAATTATCAGAATTCTAAACGGCATGAAGCATATAGCCCTTGGAGAGGGGCTCTAAACACTACTACTTTTAAATGGCGAGGACATATTTATGGCTTGTACAACAATTCTGGTTGGAAAAAAAGCATCTTATGACGGTTCTACCATGATCGCACGAAACGATGATTCCGCTTCTGGTCATTTTACTGCTAAAAAGTTCGTAACGGTCCATCCCGGGGAGCAGTCCTCAACCTACAAATCCGTGCTTTCCCATGTGGTAATCGAACTGCCCCAAAATCCTATGCGGTTTACGGCGGTACCGAATGCCGTGGAAGGCGAGGGCATTTGGGCTGCCAGTGGTGTGAATGAGGCAAATGTCGGAATGACGGCCACGGAAACCATTACTTCCAATCCGAGAGTGCTGGGGGCGGACCCGCTGGTCGAGTATCATCCGGCGCAGGACGGGCAGCCGGAAGCTGCCGGCGGTATCGGCGAGGAGGATATCGTTTATATTGTACTTCCTTACATTCACAGTGCACGTGAAGGTGTTGAAAGGTTGGGCGGCCTTCTGGAAAAATACGGCACCTATGAGATGAATGGCATTGCTTTTCAGGATGTCAATGAAATCTGGTGGATGGAGACCATCGGCGGCCATCACTGGATCGCAAGAAGGGTGCCGGATGACGTTTACGTCGTTATGCCGAACCAACTGGGACTTGACCGGTTTGATCTGGAGGATGCGCTTACCGGAAAGAAGAACTACATGTGCTCAGTTGATATGAAGGAGTTCATTGCGGAGAACCATTTGGACCTGTCGCTGAACGGAGACCTTAATCCAAGAGACGCTTTTGGAAGTCACGATGATGCGGATCATGTTTACAATACGCCGCGCGCCTGGTTCATGTTGCGGTATTTTAACCGCCGCACTAAAGTATGGGACGGCCCGGATGCGGATTTTACGCCGCGGTCCGATGATCTGCCCTGGTGCATGGTGCCGGAGAAGAAGATCACGCCGGAGGATGTAAAATACGCGCTGTCCTCTCATTATCAGGGAACACCGTATGACCCCTATGAAAGCCATGGCGAACCAGCCATGAAAGGTCTCTTCCGCTCGATCGGCATCAACCGGAACGACTTTATGGCTTTGATCCAGATGCGCCCGGACGTCTCGGAGGAGTTCCGCGCGGTGCAGTGGATCGCCTTTGCATCCAACACCTTCAATGTGCTGGTGCCTTTTTATGCGAATGTATCCGCAACACCGGATTATCTTGCCAATACAACAAAGGAAATTTCAACCTGCAATTTCTACTGGTCCAGCCGCTTGATTGCTGCTATGGCAGACGCATCTTTCGGTAAGTCCGTATTTCATATTGAGCGGTATCAGCTTGCCGTACAGTCCAAAGGGCATGCGCTGATCAACCGGTATGATGAAAAGCTCCGGCGGGAAGCGGATATGGCAAAACGGGCCGCCCTTCGGGAACAGGCCAATCAGGAAATCGCGGATATGTTGAAAAAAGAAACCGCCAATACTTTGGACAAGGTTCTCTTCGAACTGAGCAGCAATATGAAGAACGCCTATTCCAGATCGGACGCTTGAGTGAAATACGGTTGCTAAGCCTTATTTCCCATTTCTTTTTCATTGATATAGCAGTGAAAAGCAAAAATCCGAAGGTCTTCTTTAAGCCAGGAATCCATCAAAGGACTGCTTGCTGACCTGCTAAACCTCAAAAAATGCTGCAGTACCACTCTCATCAGACGCGAAGAAGCGGATTTTCAAGTAATTGAAGCCCGCTTCTTTTATGTCTTGGAATAGGGAAATGTACTATTTTTTTGTTTCTCCTAATTAATAACAGATGATAATGATTCAGCGTCTAATGCAATTCTTGACATATGAATAAATACTCTTGATATTTCATTAATTGCGGATTAGAAGATTATAGACAAATAATCTATTAATAATATAATTAAAACATCTTGTTATACCCTATTAAATAGGGTATAATTGGTTCAGAGGTACATATGATACGAGAATTTATAGAGTTGCCAAAATTCTTGGACAAATGGAAAGAAGCCGGATTAACAGAAGATGATTTGATTGATCTGGAAGTATTTCTTTGCGAACATCCAGATGCCGGAGACATCATTCCTGGTACAGGAGGGTTGCGAAAGCTCCGCTTCAGCTTAAAAGACAAGGGGAAGAGAGGGGGAGCAAGGGTCATCTACGTTGATTTTGCATTCTATGAAAGGATATATCTTTTTACTGCATATACTAAATCTGAAAAAGTTGATTTGACACCGGATGAAAAAGATAAAATCAGAAAGTCTATCAAACTATTGGAAAGCGAACTGGAAAGGAAGCGGATAAAATGAGCGCATTTGACGATATAATGGAAGGCATCAGCCAGGCGGTCGAATATGAGAAGGGAAATCTTAAAGAGGTCAAAAAAAGGATTATCAAAGTATCACCAGTACCTCAGTATAAGTCTGAAGAAATTAAGAATCTCCGGAATAGTCTGAAGCTCTCCCAGGCTTTATTTGCCGGATTATTAGGCGTATCCGTAAAAACCGTTGAAGCATGGGAATCAGGAAGAAACAAACCTGAAGGGCCTGCACAAAGAATGCTTGAAATGCTTCAAAAGAATCCTGAAATACTGAATGACTATTTATTTGTAAATCAAGGTTGACCACCTTAGGTGAGGATTCATCTGATATCATATCCAATCGTACATGCATGCCCTGTTTTGCAAGCAGTTAACATATTTATTGGATTTTGAATATAAATGAGTATTAATACATTTTGTGGTGACGGGTATGTCTTTAAATAAATTAACTCCTGACCAGTTGGCGGTAATTGCTGCCGCCATCATGGTTCTTGCAGACGTTATAGCATTTATAGCAGCTATAGGCGCTTTAAATGAGGGGCAGCAGGATTCGGAACCTCCGGAAACATTATAACGGGGCTCAAAAATGTCTACCATCTCCGCTAAGGTAAGGGGACACACCTCGCATGCAGAGGGGCTCTGGGATGAGGATGTCCCTTTTTGAACAGGCGGGAATCAAATTGGTTTTCAGGCAGGATTTTTCATTGTTATGTAGAATTAATGTTTTAAACCGGAGGGCTGAAGAAAAGAGGAAGGCATGCTGGAAACCGACTTGTACAAACCTGTATATGATTACCTTGTACGGCAGGGATATACCGTCCACAGCGAGGTAAAGAACTGCGACATCACTGCTGTCAAGGGAGAAGAGCTGGTGGTAGTTGAATTGAAGACGTCCTTCAATCTGAAGCTGCTTGCCCAGGGGGCAAAGCGCCAGAGAATAGCCGATTCGGTCTATGTAGCCATTCCGGTCCCAAAGGGAGGGAAGCGCTCCGCCAACTGGAGCGATATGTGCCTGCTGCTGAGACGTCTCGAAATGGGGCTGATCCTGGTAAACCCCGATAAAGACAATCCTGGGGTGGAAATCGTGTTTCATCCCAACACCTTTGACAGGCTTAAAAGCAAAAACACGGCAAAAAAGCAAAGAAGCCACATCCTCCGGGAGGCAGAAGCCCGCTATGGCGACTACAATGTGGGAGGAAGCACAAAACGTAAGCTGATGACAGCCTACAGGGAAAACTCAATTTTTATTGCCTGCTGTTTCCAGAAGTACGGCCGCCTTTCGCCTTCCCAGTTGAAGAAGCTGGGGACAGGCCCTAAAACCCCGTCCATTTTGGCGAAGAATTTTTACGGCTGGTTCGAAAAAATATCCAAGGGCATTTACTTTTTAAATCCTCAGGCCGAACCATTCCTTCAGGGATATCCGGAGCTGGTAAACCATTATGTGGAAAAGCTTGACCGGCAGCCGGCAGATATCTTGCAGCGAAAAAACACTTCAAAATCTTGACAAATTACCCAAAAGGCCTTACACTATTATCAGGTCAACAACATAACATATGAGTAAGAATAGAGCAGGCGATCGGACGTGTTCCGGTGGGGCTGGGCCGGTCTACGGCAGCAGAAAAATATCTGTGGGACTATAATTTGACAATTATTGTGCCACAGGTATTTTTTTATCTGAATTTATAATGAGAGGATGTTCTATTTGTCGGTTGTAAATAAAAAAGTAAAGGTTGCCACATTGTCAATCCTATCCAACAGCGTCCTGATAGTCCTGAAAGTGGTGGCTGGCATACTCAGCGGCTCTGTCAGTATTATTTCCGAAGCAATTCATTCGGGGATGGACCTGGTAGCTGCCGTGATCGCGTTTTTTTCCGTACGGATGTCATCAAAGCCCGCCGACAAGAAGCACCCTTACGGACACGGAAAAATTGAAAATGTATCGGGGGTTGTGGAAGGGCTGCTAATTTTTCTGGCGGCCGGCCTTATAATCGCAGAAGCCGTTAAAAAGCTCTTTAATCCTTCGGAGATATCGTCTGCAACGGTTGCTGCAATTGTAATGATTTTTTCAGGGGTTGTGAATTTTATTGTCTCACGGATACTCTACAAGACCGCAAAGGAAGAGGATTCCATAGCCCTGGAGGCAGATTCGCTGCACTTGAAAACCGATGTATATACTTCGCTTGGCGTCGGAGCGGGAATACTTCTGATTAAAATAACCGGCATTGCATTATTCGACCCCATCATCGCCATCCTGGTGGCATGCCTGATCGTAAAGGAGGCCTGGGTGCTTTGCAGGAATGCCTTTGGGCCGTTGATGGATACAAAGCTTTCCGATGAGGATGAGTCCAGGATAAGAGAAATCATGGATATGTTCAAGCATGATATTCTGGATTACCATGAGCTTCGTACAAGAAAGTCGGGAAATATGAAGTATATTGATTTTCACATGACGGTAAAGGAAGGGATCACGGTAAAAGAATCACATTGCCTTAGTGACAGGATAGAACAGGAGCTGGAAAAGGCGCTTAAGAATACCAGCATAAGCATACATTTCGAGCCGGGAACGCCGGAGAATTAAAATTTATTTGATTTTTGTGTTTCTTTCCGCTATAGTTGGTATAATATAAAATACTTGTATTACACTTGAACAACACCCTGATTTGCTATAGAAAAACGGAGGAATTCACATGGGAAGAGAAAATGTTATTTTTACGGTACCTGATATGTCCTGCAGCCACTGCGAAAATGCAATCAAAAAGGCTGTCGGTGAACTTAACGGCGTTGAAAATGTGCTTGTTGATTTGAACAGTAAAAAAGTCTCGGTGGAATATGAAGAAGCCAAGGTAAGTGTGGATACCATCAAAGTTACCATAGAAGATCAGGGCTATGCAGTAAAAAGATGACGCAATGTTTTTTTGCGGGATTATAAAAAGCAGCTTGAAAAAGCTGTTTTTTCATGGGCATTTTTAATTCTGCCGACGGTTTTTCAGCTATTGGAACATTGACTCTAAGCTTTCAAAGCTTAGGGTGCGCCCTATGATGCTGGTAAAAATCTCGGCGGCTTCTCCCCCGCCTCTGTGCAAGACGACGGGTACCGGATTGGTATTCCGGCGGTGAGCATATCTCCCACCTCGTTGAAATTCCGCATGTTAGACATCCTTTGAGGATGCAGAAGATTCCTTTGCATCAATTGCCATGGCCCAAAGGGGCATTTATTCTTTGCAGAAGGCTGTCCGAAATGTATAATAGAGAGGAAGCAAAAACAGGGATATAGTTGAGGAATAACTGGAAAACTAACAGAAATTCATTGGAATCGTGATACGGAGGATACTATGAGCTTGCACAATTACCTGTTAACAGTCAGGAAATTGAACAACATGGGGCGTTGGGCAACGGACTTTATGCACCAGAGGACAACCGTCAGCGAGCACTCGTTTTTTGTAGCCCAGATAGGGCAGATGCTTGCGCTGATTGAAGAGGAGAATGGCAACAGCATCAATTGGGAGAGCCTGTTCAAAAAGCTTTTGAATCATGATGTTGTGGAAGCGATTACAGGTGACATTATAAGTACGGTAAAACATAAAAACGTTCAACTGCGCGATATGCTGAACATGCTGGAAAGGGAGGTTGCCGACGAGAGCCTGCTCACAAACATGGAAGACCCCTATAAGAGCATTTACCGGGAAATTTTGTTTGACGGAAAGGATGAAACCATCGAGGGGAAAATTCTGAAATGCGCCGACCACATCGATGCCATTATGGAATGTATCGGCGAAGTCCGCCTGAACAACCTGATTCCTTTTGCCGGGAAATACCATTCCATCCTTGAAAAGCTCAAAGAAAGCGATCTGGCCAGCACTCACTATTTTATTTCGGAAATTTTACCCGAGCTTGTGAAGGAATGCGACGGACTTGCAGGGTGATGAAGTTTTCGCTGCGGCAATGGGTGTTGAGATTTTTACTTTCTTACTATATACTTTATTGTAATAAAAACTTAATTAACTCGAGGGGTGCATTATGCTGAACAATATGGAAATAAGAAATTTAATACCGCACAGATATCCGTTTCTTTTAGTGGACAGAGTCATTGAGGTTGAGCCTGGAAAAAGCATCACGGCACTCAAGAATGTCACTGCCAATGAGCCGTTTTTTCAGGGACATTTTCCGGAATATCCGGTGATGCCGGGAGTGTTGATTTGTGAAGCGCTTGCCCAGACAGCCGGTATTGCGGTGGCCATGCAGGAGGAGTACAAAGGCAAAATGGGATTGTTCGCCAGCATAGACGAATTTAAAATTAAAAAGCAGGTAGTCCCGGGAGATACCTTAAAGCTGGAAGCCGAAATACTCAGCGCTAAAATGGGAATTGTCAAAGCAAAGGTTACTGCATCCGTAGAGGGCAAAACCGCAGCAGAAGGCCAGATAAAGTTTGCAATGGTGGACGTTAAAAAATAGGATTTTGGGGCATTGCCAGGGGGATGGGGATGTTGTCACTACACGGGTAGTGGCGGCAGTTCCGTCCCTCTTTTCGTATGGGCTGCCAAAAGGCGGCGGTTTGTGCGCCAGGCAGTTTATTGCATGCTGATAAGAACCATCCCCGCTGGCTCTTAGGCTTTACTTGTCCCGGATATTCAGATTTGACAATATGGCGGTTAAAACACCGGTTATTAAAGACATTTCATTTCTGGAACACCTGTTAATCAAAGCTTGTATCTGACCCATATCAATTTCCTGGGGAAGATTTGAATGGCCGTTCACCAAATAGTCGAGGGATAGGTCCAGGTAGCCGGAAATGCTGGCCAGGGTATCAAGGCTCATTTTCCGCTCGCCCCGTTCAATTTGTCCGATATAAACAGAGGAAAGCTCCAGAACTTCCGCAAGCTTTTCCCGGCTCATATTGCGTTTTATTCTTTCGTTCTTTACTCTTTGCCCGATTTGCTTATAATCCACGCCCATACCTCCTGAAATAACTTTATAGCTGTAGGCGATATTACGAAATAAACTAATAGTATAAAATATATTTACAACCGGCATCAAGTAAGAGTATAATAAGTTTGGAAGGTATTGGTTGTCCTGGTTATATATTTGCAGGGGGCTAAAAGCATGGAAATGAATTTTTCTATTTTAGTGCTGGTATCCTTACCGGAAGCGTTTTTAAATCTCATTCTTATCTTGCTTGCTGCGGAGCGAAAAAACCGCCTGAAAATCAGCAAGTCAAATATAATGCGGTTTTTTATAAGTCTGACGCTTATGCTGACGGCTTCATGGTTCCTGCGTCCTTTGGCTCCGGACCCTGCTTTCAATATTCTATTCCATATTATTGCGTATGTGATGATTATAACAGTTGTATACAGAATAAATTTGGGCACTGTTTTTTTAAGCGTTATTATTATATCGATATTAATGATTACTATAGAAAATGCTTATATACCTTTTATAATAGCATACAAAATCAAAAACCTGACAACCTTTTTCAGCAGCAATCCCACACTCCTGACCTGCTCTCTGCCAGAACGTATATTGCAATGTTTAGCCATTTATTTATTATGGAAGTATAATGAAGCCTTTGTTATAACCAGGATTAATAAAAGAATACGTGCGATTTTTATAATTTGCAACCTGATATTTATCTTCGCTCAAGCATATTTCTCAAATATTTTTGCCGCATATTTCAGCAGCTTATCCTTAGTACATCAGATTTTATATGCTTTAGTACTTGTAATTTTACTATTTGCTTTTGACTTTCTGATATTTACACTGATTTACCTAACGGTGAAGGACGTTATGCGCCATGGCTATAACAGGTACCTGGAGCTTGAAGAAAACGCAAAATATGCCTTTAGTAAGATTTATAGCCTCATAAAAGAAAAAAAAGATGTTGAGGGCGCTGTAAGCCTGCTGGAGGAACTGATAGGCGTGGACGAATACAAGGATGAAATCAACCGGATTGGAGGTGAAATGGATGAAGGAGAAATCAGTACAACTAAAAATGGCAGGGATTTGCAGATCAATTCTTAATAAAACAGCCGACATTGGGACGCGTCCGGCAAGCATGCTATGGCTATACCAACAGAAAGCTCCGAAATGCCTGAAAAAGTAAGCTTGTGAGGAAGAAAAAACAGGCAAAAGCACCCTGTTCGCACATAGGGTGCTTTTGTTTACTTTTTGCAGGAACAACAAATGTCCCTTTGTTATATTCATGCTCGTTTCTACGGCAGGCGGTCAATGCCGGCCCTACTTTTCACTTTTCTCCAAGAAACATTTCACCCACCTTGTAGATGTCTCCGGCGCCCATGGTGATTATCAAATCCCCCGGTTGCACGTTCCCTTTCAAGTCCTTCAGGATGGCGTCAAAGCCCTTGACATACTTCACATTTTTCCCGGTTTCCTTGATTCTGTCAGCCAGCATTGCGGAATTGACTTCGCCCTTATCGATTTCCCGGGCCGCATAAATATCCGCCAGAATGACCTCGTCGGCATCTTCAAAAGCCGGTATGAAGTCATTCATCAAAAACTTGGTCCTGGAGTAGGTATGGGGCTGGAATACGCACCAGATGCGGGAATGCTCACAGTTTTTCGCAGCCTTGAGGGTAGCTTTCACTTCTGAGGGATGATGGGCGTAATCATCGATTACTTTTACGCCGTCAACCTCTCCCTTCAGTTCGAAGCGCCGGTGTGTCCCCCCGAATTTGACAAAAGCCTGCCTTATGGCTTCATAGCTGCACCCTGTGATGGAGCAGGCTGCGATGGCGGCAAGTGAATTGCCGACATTATGGATGCCGGGCACATTCAAGGTGATTGAAGAAACCTCACGGCCTTTATATATCAATGTATAGGACGCGCACCCCATTTCATCGAAAACGATATTGCCTGCGCTCCAGTCCGCATTCTCCGGATTCATGCCGAAAGTGACAACATTACAATGGGCTGAATCGAGGATTCGGGCGATATTTTTGTCATCAGCATATGCGACAAGGTATCCGTCGGAGGGCACCAACCGGGCAAATTTCCTGAAGGTTTCGGTGACATGGTCCAGATCCTTGAAATAATCGGCATGGTCGAATTCAATATTGAGTATCACGGCGATGTGGGGGGAAAACCGCAGAAAGCTTTCAAAATATTCACAGGCTTCGGCAACAAAATATTTTTCGCTTCCGATATGGGTTGTGCCGCCAATGGCATCCAATTCACCGCCGATATGAATGGTTGGATTCAGGCCGGCTTCCAGCAGAATCATGGATATCATGGAAGTGGTGGTAGTTTTCCCATGGGTGCCCGAGATGGCAATACTTTCAGGATAGCCCTTCATGATAAGCCCCAAAAGCGTTGCGCGGTCCATGGAGGGAATGCCCTGGGATCTGGCTGCCGCCAGCTCGGGGTTGTCCTCGCGTATTGCGGCGGTATAAATCGCAAGATCGGCTCCCGCAATATTTTCACCGGAATGTCCGATCATTATTCGAATGCCCATTTGCTCAAGTTTATGGGTAATGGCTGAAGCTTTCATATCGGAACCGGACACGGTATAACCGCGGCTCTTGAGTATTTCCGCCAGGCCGCTCATGCTGATACCGCCGATGCCGATAAAATGCACTTTATGTATGTCTGATGTTGCCAAAAAGCTGCTGTTTTGCTGCATTGCAATTCTCCTCGTGAAAAATATAACTAGAATTATAATATATTATTTCTTAAAAAATGTAAAATTGCTTATTTTACGGTTGAAAAAATAAATTTTTTAGAAGACGAACAATTTGCGGGAAAAAGCTGGTATCATTCGCCAACTGTGTGTATAATGGAAAGGAACACGCCTCCCTCCGAGCAGGAGGAATTTTGTTTGACGTTAAAGCCGGTATCGTGTTTATATTATAATTCGGAATGTGGGAGCTTATGGAAAAGCTACAAAGGAACGAGAGACTTGCGGCAATGCTTAAAATTATGAGCGATGCACCCGGGAAAATATTCAACCTGGGCAGCTTTTCCGACATGCTTGGTTCCGCCAAGTCTTCCTTGAGCGAGGATATCGACATCTTGCGCAGTACGCTGGAGAAGTTCGGCCTGGGCACCATCGAGACCATATCCGGGGCGTCGGGCGGTATAAGATACCTTTCCCTTCCGGGGCAGGAAAAGGTAAAGAGCCTTTTGAACACCCTGTGTGCGGAACTTTCCAAAAAGGAAAGAATCCTGCCCGGAGGCTTTCTTTATATGCTGGATATCATATACAATCCTCAAATGGTTTCCGATATGGGAATGATTTTTGCCGAACATTTTCTGGATTCCGGGGCAGAGTATGTGATCACGGTTGAGACAAAAGGTATCCCTCTGGCATTTATGACAGCCAGATACCTCAATACCCCCCTTGTGATCGTACGCCATTATAATGAGGCGGCAGACGGCGCTTCTGTAAATATCAACTATATTTCCGGCTCGTCCAAAACCATCCAGACCATGGTATTGCCCCTCCGGTCCCTGAAACGTAATTCCAGGCTGCTTTTTATCGACGATTTCATGAAGGGCGGAGGCACAGCCCGGGGAATTCTGGACCTGGCCAGCGAGTTTGAATGCGAGGTAGTTGGAATCGGTGTGCTGATTCAAACCTCCAGGCCTGAAAAAAAGCTGGTGGACAATTATTTCTCCATGCTGACCCTGAAAAATGTCAATGAAGAAGAGAAGACCATCGACATTGAGCCCACTCCAAAGGCCGGGAAATAAAAAAAGTGCAAAAAATTATATGTCTTTCCCTTCAAATGCCTTTGCAGGCCGTATTAGCAAAATTCAATAAAATCCCTTCCTGTAAAAGTACTATTTTTTATACAAAAAGTTTACAAAAAGAAGGAAAAATGAAATTGGTATAGAATATATTAAAGTACAATTAAATTCGGAAGGTGGTAACATCTTATGGAAATAACAGATGTCCGCATCAGGAAGATCGATGTCGAAGGCAAAATGAAGGCAGTCGTTTCCGTAACCTTTGATAATGAATTCGTTGTTCATGATATCAAGGTTATCGAAAGTCAGAACGGGTTGTTTATAGCTATGCCCAGCCGAAAAACACCTGACGGAGAATTCAAGGATATTGCACACCCGATAAATGCAGTGACCCGCGAGAAAATACAGAAGGCCATACTTGAGAAATATGAATCAACTGCAACTTCTGAAGAATAACATTCAAAGACACTTTTAAAACAAGTGTCTTTTATTTTATGTATCGGAATTATTTTCGCTCTTCTTTTTTTTCTCTTTTTGCAGTAAGATAAGCTGACCTAAATACTTTGACCTGCAAAGCTTGCTTCAACCTATCTATAAAAATAATGGGAAGAGAAGCACATCTTGAGTTGAAATTTCCTGTGAAAAGTGAGAAAATATACACTGAAGTTATCCGACGGGGAGGTTTTATGGAAAATATAACAGCTTTAATACTGGCTGCCGGTGAAGGGAAAAGGATGAAATCCAGGAAATCCAAGCTTACACACCGGATATGCGGTAAGGCAATGATCGAATGGGTACATTGTGCCGTAAAGAAAGCTGGTATTGAAGATACGGTGGTTGTTGCCGGCCAGAGGGCAGACCAGGTCATGGACTGTCTGAAGGACCGGGTTAGTTATGTAATGCAGCAGGAACAGCTTGGCACCGGCCATGCGGTCATGCAGGCAGAGCAGCATTTCAGCAATTATGACGGAATGGTATTTGTTTTATATGGAGATACTCCTCTTGTAACCCACGATACAATCCTAAAAACGATCAGGGAGCATTTATCGCAAAACAACGCAATGACAGTGGTAACCGCAGTGGCTGACAATCCGGGGGGCTACGGACGGATCATAAGGGACGGCGGCGGAGATGTTCTGGGGATCGTTGAGCACAGGGATGCATCGGATTCTGAAAAGGAAATCAGGGAAATTAATTCAGGGATGGTTCTTTTTTCATCCAAGGAATTGTTTGCGGCTTTGAAAAAAATCAACAACAAAAACGACCAGGGTGAATTTTATCTGACGGATGTCTTAGGAGTATTCAAAGAAAAGGGGCTGAAGGTGGGTGCTTCGAGAATGGAAAATCCTGACGAAGTGCTGGGTGTCAACGACAGGGTTCAATTATGCCAGGTCTCCGAGCTTTTAAGGAAAAAGATACTGGAGCGGCATATGCTGGCGGGAGTCACAATCATGGACCCCAATTCCATCTACATTGATGAAGATGTGGAAATCGGAATGGATACCGTCATCTATCCGGGCACAATCCTGGAAGGTGCGACGAAAATCGGCGAAGACTGCGTTATCGGGCCTCATACGCGGCTTACAAATTCAGTGGCAGGCAATAATACCTCTATAACGAATTCCGTAGTAACAGACAGCTCCGTGGGCGATAATACAACCATAGGGCCGTTTGCATATATAAGGCCTGAAAGCCGGATCGGCGATAAAGTAAAAATCGGCGACTTTGTGGAGATTAAAAAATCTGTGGTCGGAAACCGGACAAAGATACCCCATCTTGCCTATATAGGTGATTCTGAAGTGGGTGAAAACACCAATATTGCCTGTGGTGTAATTACAGTAAATTACAACGGCAAAACCAAGAACAAAACAGTGATCGGCAGCAATGCCTTTGTAGGCTGTAACGTCAATCTGGTAGCGCCTGTCAAAGTCAGCGACAGCTCCTATATTGCCGCCGGTTCCACAATAACGGAGGATGTGCCTGAAAATGCTCTTTCCATCGCAAGGAGCAGACAGATCAATAAAGCAGACTGGGTAATAAAAAAGGGTATGCAGCGGAAATAAAAAAATGTACAATTATAAATTATACCCCATAAAAAAGCGAAACCTAAAACATAGCGCTTTTTGGGTGCCGCAGCAGCGGCCGGAATTTTTGCGGCCGCTGAGGGGCACAATGGGGGCATGGAGGGTATAATGAACTTACACGGTAAAGACATCAAGATATTTGCCGGCAACTCCAACAGGGCTCTGGCCGAGGAGATTGCAGAAAAAATCGGATTGCCGCTGGGTGTGGCCACCGTAGGGAAATTCAGCGACGGAGAGTCTGCGGTAAATATCGGAGAAGTGGTCAGAGGCTCGGACGTTTTTGTTGTCCAGTCCACCTGTGGTCCTGTCAATGACAATCTGATCGAGCTTTTGATCATGATTGATGCACTGAAAAGGGCATCTGCAGGCAGAATAACAGCAGTAATGCCGTATTTCGGCTATGCGAGGCAGGACAGAAAGGCGAAGGCAAGAGACCCCATTTCTGCAAAACTGGTAGCGAACCTCATTACCGTTGCGGGAGCGGACAGGGTACTGACCATGGACCTTCACACTCCGCAGTTGCAAGGTTTTTTTGATATTCCTGTGGATCATTTGCTCGGAGTACCGGTGCTTTCCAGCCATTTCTGCGATAAATTCGAAAAGTTTGACGATGTTGTTGCCGTATCACCGGATGTAGGAAGCGTTACGCGTACCAGGAAATTTGCGGAACGCCTGGACATACCCATAGCCATTATTGACAAAAGAAGACCTAAAGCCAATGTCAGCGAGATTATGAATGTAGTTGGTGACGTTGCCAACAAGAAGGTCATATTGATCGACGACCTGCTGGATACCGGCGGTACCATTGTAAATGCTGCAAACGCACTGATTGAAATGGGTGCAAAAGAGGCATACGCTTGTTGTACTCACGGCGTCCTTTCAGGAAGCGCTTTGGAGAAAATAGAAAAATCCGCTTTGAAGGAGCTTGTTACCTTAAATACGATTCCCTTGCCCAAGGGCGGGCCTGTAGGTAAGATAAAATCCCTTTCGGTGGCAGGTATATTTGCGGAAGCCATTGAAAGGATTTATGGAGATATTTCCATCAGCACCCTTTTTACGCAGCAGGATTCATAGAGGGGTGAGAGGAGCTTGGACAATATTTTTGTCATCGCAGGCCTTGGAAATCCCGGCGGTAAATACGAAAATACGAGGCATAATGTAGGCTTTGACGCCATTGATCTCCTTTCCCAGCAATATGGGATTAAGGTCTCGAAGCTTAAGCACAAAGCCCTTATTGGCGACGGGACCATAAAAAATGAAAGGGTGCTGCTGGTCAAACCCCAGACATTTATGAACCTGAGCGGAGAGAGCATCCGGGACTTGGTGGATTGGTTCAAGGTCCCTATGGAAAGACTGATTGTCATCTATGACGATGTCGATCTCCCTCTGGGGAAGGTGAGGATCCGGCCCAGCGGCAGCTCCGGGACCCATAACGGCATGAGGTCGGTAATATACCAACTGCAGAAGGATAATTTTCCGCGCGTAAGAATCGGGATAGACAAAGCGCCGGAAGGCTGGGAGCTTGCAGACTATGTGCTGGGCAGGTTCAATCCCGAGGAAAGAAAAACAATCGGCGGGGCGATATCCAATGCAGCCGATGCCGCCGCCGCCATCGTGAGTTCAGGGGTAAGCACGGCCATGAACCTGTATAACGGACTTTGATTATTTTAAACTGGATGGTACTATGACAAACCTTGTCAACCCGCTTCTTGAAATTGATGAATATAACGGACTGTTGGATTATCTGAAAAATTATACCAGACCAGCCACCTTAGTAGGGCCTTCGGATTCTCAGAAGGCCCACGTTTGTCATGCCCTGGCGCTGCATAGCCGTAAAAAGGGCGTATACATCGCCTTTAACGAGATGCAGGCAAGGAAACTTTATGAGGACTTCTCCTTTTTCCTTGGCGAGGATGTTTTGTTTTTTCCCTCCAAAGAAATCATGCTGTATGATGTGGAAGCCAAAAGCTACGATACGGTATACCAGAGAATAAAGGCCCTGGACCGTATTCTGCAAGGGAATTACAGGATGGTGGTCACCTCTGCGGAGGCCGTTTCCCACAAGCTGGTTTCACCGGATATTTTCAGGGAGTGTATGCTGGAAATTACCATGAATTCCAGGCTTGACCTTTCACAGCTTGCCCGGAAGCTGGTTATGATGGCTTATGAGAAGACGGAAACCGTGGAAAAAGCAGGCCAGTTTGCCATCCGGGGCGGTATCGTCGACATATTTTCCATTGACAGCGAGTATGCCGTCAGAATCGAACTCTTCGATGATGAGGTGGATTCCATAAGGCAATTTGATGTAAATACCCAGAGATCCGTTGGCAAAATGGAAAAAGCAAGGATTATCCCTGCACGGGAAGTGATTTATTCCGCCGACAGGATGCAGGCAATCATCCGTGAAATACGTTCCGACCTTTCCAAGCATTCAAAAAAGATGCCGGGACTGTCTCATAAAATTGATGAGGATATGGAGCGGATGGAGGAAGATCACTATTTCCCGGGAATTGACAGATATATACCCTATATCATTGATCAACCCCATTTTCTCACCGACTATGCCCCGGATGCCTTTGTTTTCATCGATGAGCCTGTAAGGCAAAAGCAAAGAGTGGAAAACATTCTTTTAGAACACCATGAGATTTGCCGGGGCCTTATGGAAAAGGCAAAGCTTCTGCCCCGGAGCCAGGACCTCTATTTTGATTACGAAAGCCAGGCCTCCGGATTTGACAGACGGCAAACCATAAGCCTGAATACCATAAATGCAGACAGCCAGGCTGCCAGAAGCAGCAGGGTCTTCAGCATCCCCTGCAAACAAATGGGCTCCTTTCAAGGGCATATCGATCTGCTTGGCGAAAGCCTGAGCCAGTGGAAGTCGCGCGGCAGCAGGGTCATTGTGCTTTCCGGCACGAGAGGACGGGGAGAACGGCTGGGGGAAACTCTGTCAGCTAAAGGAATTGAGACGGTATATTCCCATAATATTGCAGCAACCGTTCTTCCGGGCCAGGTAGTCATTACCCATGGAAGTCTCCATAAAGGCTTTGAATATCCCTCTATCGGCTTCGTTGTTGTCAGCGACAAAGAGGTTTTCGGCCAGGACCGGAAGCCGGGAAAGGTCTCCGGTAAGCATAAAGGCAGTAAGATTAATATCTTTACGGAACTCAATGTCGGAGATTATGTCGTCCACGAAGCCCATGGAATCGGACAATATGTAAGTATAGAAAAGCTGGTTGTTGAAGGTGTGAAAAGAGATTATCTGAAAATCCGTTATCAGGACACCGGTTTTCTTTACATACCCACGAACCAGATGGATCTGATCCAGAAATATGTAGGCTCCGAGGGCAAATCTCCCAAGCTTAGCAAGCTGGGAGGCACCGATTGGCTCAAGACCAAAAACAGGGTCAAAGAGTCGTTGAAGGAGCTGGCCGGCGAGCTTGTCAAGCTGTATGCCCAGCGGCAGGCGGCAAAAGGCTTTGCCTTCTCGCATGACACGGTGTGGCAGCAGCAGTTTGAGGAGCAGTTTCCTTACGAAGAGACCGATGATCAGCTGAAATGCATCGATGAAATCAAAAAAGATATGGAGTCCGGAAGGCTGATGGACCGGCTTTTATGCGGAGACGTAGGCTACGGCAAGACCGAGGTTGCCATCAGAGCCATATTCAAAGCCGTCATGGACGGGAAACAGGTGGCTTACCTGGTGCCCACCACAGTCCTGGCCCAGCAGCAGTATGCCAACTTTGTCGAGCGGATGAAGGATTTTCCGGTAACCGTGAATATGATCAGCCGTTTCAGGACCCCGGCGGAACAGAAAAAAATCCTGAGGGACGTTAAAGCCGGAAATGTTGATGTGCTTATCGGTACCCACAGGCTTTTGCAGAAGGATATCAATTTCAAGGACCTGGGGCTTTTGGTCATCGACGAGGAACAGCGTTTCGGGGTGACGCACAAGGAAAAGCTTAAAAATATGCGGCCCGATGTCAGTGTCCTCACGCTGACGGCCACTCCCATACCAAGAACTCTCCACATGTCGCTGGTCGGTATCAGAGATATAAGTGTCATTGAAGATCCGCCCGAAGAGCGCTATCCGGTACAGACCTATGTCATGGAGTATAACCGGGATGTCATACAGGATGCCCTGATCCGGGAGCTGAGCCGTAAGGGGCAGGTGTTTTACCTATATAACCGCGTAAGGACAATCGATATAAAAGCGTCGGAGATTCAGGCCCTTGTGCCGGAAGCAAGGGTTGCCGTAGCCCATGGGCAAATGGAGGAAAGGGTGCTTGAAGATATCATGTTCAGCTTTATCAAAGGCGAATATGACATCCTTGTATGTACCACGATCATTGAGTCCGGCCTTGATATGCCCAATGTCAATACCATTGTCGTGGAAGACGCCGACCGAATGGGGCTGGCTCAGCTTTACCAGCTGAGAGGCAGGGTTGGGCGCTCTAACCGCCTGGCATATGCATATATCACCTATAAAAAGGATAAGGTGGTTGCCGAAATCGCAGAAAAACGGCTGCAGGCCATAAAAGAGTTCACCGAATTGGGTTCGGGCTTCAAAATAGCCATGCGGGATATGGAGATACGCGGCGCCGGAAACCTTTTGGGTCCGGAGCAGCATGGACATATGGAAACCGTAGGATATGACATGTACTGCCGGCTGCTGGATGAGGCTGTCAGGGAACTGAATGGCGAGCCTGCGCAAAAGGCAAATGCGGAAGTGACCATTGACATCAATGTCAGCGCTTTTATTGATGATCATTATATCAGCACGGAAGCCAGAAAAATTGAAATGTATAAAAAGATCGCATCCATCCAGGACCAGCAGGATGCCATGGATATCGTAGACGAGCTGACAGACAGGTATGGGGACATTCCGGTCCCTGTCGGCAATCTTATCAACATTGCGCATATTAAGGCTATTGCGGGTTCTCTAGGTTTTACCGCAGTTCAGGAAAAGAACGACGCGATCCTTTTTCCCATAGGGAGTATGAAAAATATAAACATTGAGGCCATCGGCAAAACCGCTGCAAAATATAAAAGACAGCTTCTCTTCAATGCCGGGGCAAGCCCTTATCTTATGTACCGTACGGCAGGGATGAATAGGAATCAGCTGTTGGACAATATTAAGATTGTATTACAGGACTTAAAAAGCTTTGATGTGCATTGACGATTTGATTATAATGTAATATGTATAACAAGATGTACAATTTTATTATATCATCGGTGTCTTCATATTCAGCTATGCCGTTTACGGCATGGGCATTGAGAAGCGCCTGTGATGAGGCAATCTCGTACTTTTTAAATGATAGGAGAGATTTTATTGGAGAGAAATGGTGGTAAAATGCGGATGGATAAAAATAAAAAGCAGGAAGAAAAGAAGACCCTGCCGGTCTTTGTCAAGTTCGGGATTATTGCAGTGGTCGTCATCGCTGCCATCGTCGGCGGCATGTTTATCTGGTTCAATGCGGCCAACAGCTATATAGCCAAGGTTGGAGACGAGAAGATTGGCGCAAAGGAATACAAATTTTATCTGACAGCGCAAAAGCAAAGCATGTTCAGTCAGGCACAGCAGCTTGATCCGACTGTAACTGAAGCAACCTTCTGGAGCACTAAAATTGAAGGTGAAACCGCACTGGAGCTTGCAAAGAAAAGGACACTTGATGGAATTGCAGATTTGAAAATTCAGCTTGCCAAAGCAAAGGAAAGTGGTATGAAGCTGGATTCCAGTGAGATAAAGAATATTGATAAGTACATTAAGGAGCAGATTATTGATAACCAGGATGTTGGTGGGGGCAACAGGATAAAGGCAAACAAGTATTTTGAAGAAAATTATGGTATAGGGCTTGATGCTTTCCGTGCAACTCAGCTTGAAAGCGCGCTGGTGCAAAAGTACCGGTCAGAAGAAGCAAAGAAGCTGGATATAAAAGATACGGATATAAAAAAATATTATGAAGAGCATCCGGACTGGTATAAAGAAGATACAATGCGCACAGGTGCGGCAGAAGCCGTTTGGGCAAGACATATACTCATTAATGCAGCTAAAGATGCAACACAGGATGTGAAGGACGCTGCCAAAAAGAAAGCTCAGGATTTGCTGGACAAACTAAAGGGTGGAGCTGATTTTGCAACCTTGGCGAAAGAAAACTCAGAGGATAGTAATGCGCAATATGGTGGCGATTATCTATTTGCTAAAGGTGTTATGGTGTCGGAATTTGAAAATGCGGCATTCTCTCTGAACAATGGTCAGTTGTATGATACGCTGGTTGAGACGGAATATGGCTTTCATATAATTAAACTCGAAGAAAAATATGCTAAGGATCAGCCGGTTAGTTTAAAATGTGCCACTGAATACCGCGATTATGGTACAAACTTTATTGTTAGCAAGCTTTATGCTGAAAAGCTTGACGGCTGGAAGAAAGATGCCAAATACACTGTTAAAACCAATGACCCTGCATACAACTCAATCAAGTAAGTAACTTCGATCAAATAAGCAAACAAAAACCTGACATGAAAAGTCAGGTTTTTTTGTGGGATTTTTTCATATCAATTCACAATTCACCACTAATGTATAAAACTCCAATAAAATATAAATACTAAATTTACAATAACAACCGATACAGTTAAGGAGGTAAGGAAATTGAAGGCGACCGGTATAGTCAGAAGAATAGATGATCTTGGCAGAGTCGTAATACCCAAAGAGATTAGAAGAACTCTGAGAATAAGAGAAGGAGACCCTCTGGAGATATTCACCGATAAAGAAGGCGAAGTTATATTAAAGAAGTATTCACCTATTGGTGAACTGGGAGATTTTGCATCTCAATACGCCGAATCTATCCACAAGACCAGCGGACACATTACATGCATCGCGGACAGAGATACCATCATCGCAGTATCTGGTGCTTCCAAAAAGGAATTTTTGGAGAAGTCCCTCAGTACGGATCTCGAAAGAGTGATTGAGGAGAAGACCACCTTCGTAGTGAAATCACCGGATGAAAAAACCATATCCATACTGGCAGATGAAGCTCCCGACAGAAGATATTCTTCCCAGGTAGTTTCACCCATCATCTCTGAAGGAGATCCCATAGGGGCAGTCATATTGTTATCCACCGATCCCAACACAAGAATGGGTGAAGTTGAAGCCAAGCTTGCGCAGTCTGCCGCAGGGTTCCTCGGTAAGCAAATGGAACAGTAAAGTATAACCCCTTGAGAGGTAAAAATATTAGCAGATAAAATACCGGGAGGCAGGAAGCCCCTCGGTATTTTGTTTTGCTTAAAAATAATGATTTGATTTAAACAAGGAAAACTTAAGGCCCTCTGTAAGGAATTGCAAGGCGCTGCTTAGAGAAATTATGCTATAATCAAAATTACGACGGTTTTCCGGAGCCGCTTTACGAATATATGTATGTACAAAAACGACTATGGGGGCACTGGATGCAAGCTGCCGATATCAATGAAAGAGTTGCAGCAATAAAAAACAACGATGAGGAAATCAACCGGTTCGTCGATGAATACAAACCTTTTATCGCTTCCTGTACGGAAAAGCTCACGGGACGCTATGTCAGATATGGTGAAGACGATGAGCTGAGTATTGCAATGATGGGGTTTGTAGAAGCCATTAAAGCCTTTGACAATACAAAGGGCAATTTCCTTTCCTTTTCGCACAATGTCATTAAGCGAAGATTGATCGATTATTACCGCAAGGAAAAGCGTCACAACAATGTAATTTCACTCAATACCTACCTGGGTGAGGAAAATGAAGAGTATGATCTAAGTTCAGGCGAATCTTTGGAAAAATATGCCCAGGACAGGCTTGGCGAATACAGAAGGCTTGAGCTGGAGCAACTGGGCAGAGAGCTGGCGGAATTTGAAATCACCTTCTTTGATCTGGTATCCGTATCCCCCAAGCAGGACAGAACCCATAAGGTCTGCAGCGAAATAGCCGGATTTCTGCTATCAAGGTCCGATCTTGTAAGACTGATAAAAGAGAAGAAATATCTGCCTGTTGCAGAGATCATAAGTGCTTTAAATGTACCCCGGAAAATAGTAGAACGGTCGCGAAAATATATAATAGCAGTAGTAATTATTGCATCGGGAGATTATCAGTACATAAGAGACTACGTAAATATCGGAGGAAGGGGGTAAGCAGATGAAAGGAATCGTAGTAGATCGCAAAGGAAGGCATGCCGTTGTTTTAACAGGCGACGGAAGTTTTAGCAAGATACACAACCAGGATTATTTTATGATAGGACATGAAATCGAATTTGAGAAGCCCTTCCGAACGAAAAGGAGTATGCTGGCCAAAATTTCATCGATCGCTGCCGCAGCCTTATTTATCCTCGGGTTGAGTTACGGCGCTTACAGCTATACTATGCCATACAGCTATGTGGATGTTGATATAAATCCCAGTCTGGAGCTTACCGCCAATATTTACGACATTATTATAAAAACCGAGACCTTTAATGAGGATGGAGAAAAGCTTCTGGAAAAGCATAAGCTGACTTACAAAAAGCTTGACGCAGGGATTACCGAGCTCGTCAATTCGGCTATAGAGCAAGGTTATCTGAAAACCCAGGCAAAAAATGCCGTATTGCTTACTGTGACCAGTAAGGATGAGCAGAAGGGAAAAAAGCTAGAGAAGCATGTGGAGGATGCAGCTTTAAAGGCTTTGGATCAAAGCAAGGTAAACTCTGCAGTCATATCGCGGAAGGTCAGTTCTCAAAATCATGATACGGCAAAGGAGATGGGAATCTCTCCGGGCAAACTGGCCTTAATTGAAAAGGCCATGTCAGCTCAACCCGGATTGAAGCTTGAGGAGCTTAAAGATGCTCCGGTGAAAGCAATCATGAAACATATTAAAAAGGGTAAAAAGCCGGATAAACAAGATGAAAAACAGAATGAGGGAAAACAGGACAATAAGGGAAGAAAGAGGCAGAACGGAGAAGATATAAAGCAAAAGAATGAAGATGTAAAAAAGGACAAAAAAATAGAATGGAATAAGGATGACAGGAAGAACAGAGAAAAGAAATATGAAGACACGCAACAGGAGCGCCAGACAGTAAATCCCAGAAGCAACGGGAATAAGCAGAAGGAAGAGTATAAAGATTCCCGGGATGATAATAGAAAAAAATACGATAAAAAGGATAAGGTAAATAAACAGCAGGATAACAAAAATAATAGAGGTTCTGACACACAGCGAAGGAAAAATAAACATTAGCAGCCAAATAATTTGCACGAGGCTTTCCCTGTGATATAATAATACCATGTCAGGAAAAAAACGGGTATTTTACGGAGGATTACTGAATAATATCAATAGCTTTGATAAAGCAAAGGCAAGCCATAGTTCCGAATATAGAGATCTGTGTGTGTTAATATCAAAAATGAAGCAACTGCATGCAACCGGGGACGGACGTTTTGATCCTTTTGCCAATTTTTACGAGAGGTTGAGGACGAAGGTTTTTATATTGAAAATATCGATGGCAGCGTTGTAACAGAATCAGATAAATTAAATGATCAGATAGAGCTTATGCGGATGCTCATGTCCTTCAAATACTATCTCCGATAGGAATGCTGCATCATGGAGCTTTCACGATTATAAAGGATTAATAACGAAAAAAACGGCAAAGGAGAATTTTTATGGCAGATCCGAACCGCCAAAACTGGAACCGGCAATTTAAAATATTGCAGGACACATGGCCTAAATCCGATAATTTTGACACCTGCATTGAAATTTGCATGAATATCCACGCCATGGTACATGCAGCAGAAATATCAAATGACGGCTTGTGGTCTTTTGAAGACGAGTTATGGGGAAAACTGAGTGAAGAAGCCTTTCGCAGGGTACATAAGGATGAGCAGTCAATTGCCTGGAAACTGTGGCATTCCACCCGGATAGAAGATATAACGATGAACATTTTAGTCGCCGGAGATCCACAAATATTCCATGCCGGAAACTGGTCCGGAAAGATGGGGACGGCTGTTCGGGATACAGGCAATGCAATGAATGAAAAAGAGATTGAAGCATTGAGCAATTCGGTAGATATGCAGGTGCTAAGGGAATATCGCCTGGCTGTAGGCAGAAAGACAAGAAGCATTATAAAATCCCTGAAGGCCGCGGAATTAAAACAAAAAGCCGACGCCTCCGGATTGCAGAGAATATTGGACGAGGGAGCAGTGGTAGAGGAAGCCAGGGGAATCGTCGATTATTGGGGTAAAAAAACTATTTCAGGGCTTTTGCTGATGCCTGCCACCCGTCATAATCTTGTACATTTGAACGAGTCGATGCGGCTTTTGGGATAAGGGAGTCCCCATGCCGAAGAAAAAGGAGTTTTTTTAATCGGGTCGCTGAAGAAGTGGCCTACCATGGTGGTACCAATCATTTCATTTGTAAAATTACATTCATTAAACTGTGTTTTTGTACGCCCGAATATTACAATTTAACGTATCCGGGACATAACCGTCGAAAAGCTTGATAACTGGAACATAGTAACATAAGAAGCTTGTTGCCGGAGTATACTTGGATACCGATAATTGTAATATTGTAAAAAACATAGTCTGGTCGGTTTATACATACATAATTGTAAAGAAATAAATATACGTCAAACGCCGGATTCCAAATATACTATACTATTGAACTATGCCTTAAACCTCGGAAATCGTGTAAAATTGGGTCGGCGCAGACAGCAAATTATTCAATGAAATCTCTTGACAAAAAAAGCAAAGTCATATATTATGGTTAAAACCAAGTAAACATATATAATTAATAATGACTATGACCGAAACGGGGGTATTGAACATGACAAAATTTTACACATTTCTAAAGAAGCCATTTCTGGCCGGAGGATTGGCGCTTATCTTGCTGGTTTCAACCGCAGGATGCGCCGGCAGTCAGAAACCGGCAGCCAGCAGTTCGCAGCAATCCGCTGCAGGAGGTACATTCACTTATGGCCGTCCCGCTTCCGTAACTTCTTTTGATTTGTACACGGAGATTACATCGAACAATGCATTTGCAATTGACAAAGTATTTGAACCCTTGCTTTCCTTTGATAAAAACGGAGAGATTATTGATTGGCTTGCACAATCCCACGAAGTAAGCCAGAATGGACTGACCTACACGTTCGTTTTGCGCGACGGACTGAAATTTTCCAACGAAAAAAGCGTGACCGCCGAGGACGCGGCATTTTCAATTAAACATCATCTGACGGCTGGCGGCCCGCTTGCAATCGAAGCAAAAGTAGCTTCGGTTACTGCAAAAGATGAAAAAACCCTTGTGATTACGCTGGAAGAGGCGTTCACACCGTTTCTCGCCGAACTTGCCAACTTCTCAAACGGGATTGTACCGGATAATTTCGGCGGCGCAACAGAAGAGCAGTTCTTTCAGAATCCCATCGGAACCGGCCCGTTTGTTGTCGAAAAGTGGGACCCCACCGGCGATCTGACCTTCAAGAAGAATACTTCATACTGGCAGAAAGGCAAGCCGAATATCGACAAATTGGTTTACAAGTTCATTTCTGACGACAGTCAGGCATTAAATCAGCTCAAATCCGGAGCTGTTGATGCAATTGAATCTGTGCCGCTTGAAAACGGTAATGAGCTATCACAGGGCGCCGATACAAAGGTTGAGACTAACGGAAGCTGGGTAACCGAGCAGTTGTTTTTCAACACACTGGATAAGCAGTTTTCCGACGTACATGTCCGCCGCGCACTCGCGCTTGCCATTAACCGCGAGGGTCTGACCAATGCAGTCACCTTCGGATATGCCAAAACTGCAAATTCGCTGCTCCCGACGACCATTCCCTACAATACAAATTCGTCGATTAAAGCACTGAGTTATGATGTGACGGCAGCCAAAGAAGAACTTGCAAAATCCGCGTATCCTAATGGATTTGACACAAAATTGATTATTGCCTCCGGAAACAGTGCACGGAATAAGGAAGCGCAGATTATTCAGGAGGCCGGAAAAGCCATCGGAATCAATATTCAAATCGAGTCAGTCGAGCTTGCATCCTTCCGTGAGCGTTTCTTTGCCTACAATTTTTCGATGATGATCAACAGCGGGCAGGCGGATTTTCCTGACGCCGACTCAATTATTGCGTTTCAGACCGACCCCAACGGTTTCAGCAAATCCTACTGGACCCATTATACCAACGATGACGTAACAAAACTGCTTCATGAAAGCCAGACAACCATCGATGGAGCGGAGCGCGCACAGATTTATGCCGGGATTCAGCAGACCCTCGCGGACGAAGTGCCATATATTCCGCTTTATTATCCTGATATCGTAATCGGCGTGCGCTCATCCGTGAAGGGCATTGAAGTACTCCCGAACGGTAGTGTCCGTTTTGAAAATGCCTATGTCAAGTAAAATACAATCACTCCAAAAGGGTTTTTTATCCCGCCAGGCTGCCGGTAACCCGGCAGCCTCCTTTTCTAACAGGCCTCTGCGGGCGCTGCTCAAAGCGGTTTCCGTCATTGTCTGTGTGTTGGTCGTAGTCTTTTTTTTGATGCGAATTGTCCCGGGAGACCCGGTCAAAATGATTCTCGGTGAGCACAGCACGCCTGAGGAAATTGTACAAATGAGACACAGCCTGGGATTGGATCTTCCGCTCGGGCAGCAGTTCGTCCGCTTTTTGCACAATCTTTTCGCGTATGGTGATACCGGAAATTCGATTGTCTTCGGCGTTTCAACAAGGACTTTGATCGCCGCTCGTGCACAGGTCACTCTGCTTCTGATTGCAATGGCGATGGTCATCACTATTATTGTTTCGCTGCTTCTTGCTATTCTTGCGGCAACCCATAAGGATGGATTACTTGATCATTTGATTCGTATTCTTCCGACCATCACGCTTGGAATGCCGGTTTTTTGGGTTGGCTTATTGCTGATTCTTGTTTTTGCTGTCTGGCTGCGGATGTTTCCGGTTGGAGGAGTCGGCGAAGGAGTGGCAGGTGCCTTATACGGCCTTACACTTCCGGCGGTAACGGTTGCGTTTTCGCAGATTCCCTCACTGGTTCGTTCTTTGAGGGCGCAGATGCTGGAAGTGTTGGAATCGGATTTTGTTGTCACGCTGAAAGCGGCGGAAATTCCCTCAAGGGTGATTCTTTTCAGGCATGTACTCCGCAATTCTTCTCTGCCTGCGCTGATGCTCCTTGGCGTAAACCTCTCCTATCTGATCGGCGGTACGCTGGTGGTGGAACAGGTGTTTGGCATCAAAGGCATTGGGAGCTTGCTTTTTTCATCCATTTCGAGCAGGGATTTTCCTGTAATTCAGGGAATCGCACTCTACTGTGCAATAGCCGTAGTGATCATCAGCTTTATTATCGAGGTTCTCTCAGGATACCTTGATCCACGGTCGAAAGGAGAAGAATAGAAGTTGAGCACATCAGACCACGACAAAGCATTCACTAAAAAAATCAAAAAAAAGCCGTCGCTTCTTGGCGGAAGTATTATGATCCTTCTCCTTGTGGGAGTTGCCGTTCTTGCGCCGGTTATCAGCCGGCACTCGCCGTCTGCACAAAATCTGTCGAATATCCTGCAAGCTCCTTCCCAGGAGTATTGGTTGGGTACCGACCAGTTGGGGCGTGACTTGTTCGCGCGTTTGATCTATGCCGCACGTACCGATTTGAAAATCATGGTTTTGGCGGAAGTGTTCCCATTTTGCACCGGCGTCCTTCTTGGTATGTTTGCAGGCTATTATGGAAAATGGGCGGACACGGTTGTGACTCTCATGACGAACGCGTTCATTGCCTTTCCGTTTTATTTGCTTGTGATCATTGTTGCTTTTGCAAGCGGCGCGGGAGAGCGTGGCATCTATATCACATTCGCCCTGGTGGGCTGGATTGTCTTTGCACGCGTTGTTAAAGGTCTGAGTGCGTCTCTTCGCAATCAGGAATGGATTTCTTCCGCTAAAACGCTGGGACTTCCCGGCGCACAGATTATGCTGCGCCATCTTTTGCCGAATGTTCTGCCTCAAGCTGTGGTTGTACTGATGACCGATATGGTCGGTCTTCTTGTTGCAATCGTAACGCTGAGTTATCTTGGCATCGGCATAGCTCCTCCCACACCGGATTGGGGCACAATGATTTCTGACGGGCAGGCTTTTATTTATACCAAATGGTGGCTTTCGGCAATTCCCGGATTTGCGGTCGTATACACAGGCATTGCCCTATCTCTGGTTGGTGACGGCTTAGCAGATTTATGGAGGAAGAAATGATGTCTACGCCTACGGTTTTAGAATTGAATCGGCTGTCGCTTGCGACACAATCAAATAAAATCCTCGTTTCCGATGTCAGCTTTCGTGTGGAGGCAGGCGAGAGCCTCGCCCTTGTCGGCGAATCGGGATCCGGGAAGACGCTTACTTTGCGTTCTATCATCAATTTACTGCCTCCGGGAATTGTAAAAGCAAGCGGGCAAATAAGCTGCAGTAAAAGCTGCGCGATGATTTTTCAGGATCCCATCCGTTCGCTTGACCCGCTTTGTCCGGTGGTCGGGCAGCTTGCCGAGGTCGTTCACTACAGACAGGGTTTGAGCCGCAAAGCGTCTCGCATGAAAGCACTGGAACTGTTTGAAATGTTGGGCTTGCCCGAGGAGATGAAAACAAAAGACCGCTATCCCGGCCAACTTTCGGGGGGGCAGTGCCAGCGCGTCGTCATCGCTATGGCACTGGCGTGCAAACCAGGCATCCTCCTGTGCGACGAACCCACTACAGCACTTGATGTAACGGTTCAAAAGCAGATTCTTGAAATTATCTCCAAGCTTCAGAAAGAGCTGGATTTTGCGGTGGTGTTTGTTACGCATAATCTTGCCATTGCTTCCGTAATGTGCAAAAAGCTTTGCGTCATGAAAGAGGGCCACATGATCGAACAGGGAAATACTTCGGAAATTCTGACCAGCCCTCAGAAGGCCTATACGCGGATGCTGATTCATTCGGTTCTTCCGCTTCCGGATTTGGAGAGGAGGTATGATGCTTGAGTGTAGCGTTACAGGCTGACAATATTACGGTTGTTTATGGCGGATATCTCGCGCTCGAAAAAGTAAGCCTTTCAATAGAGCAGCATACTACGCTTGGTCTTGTCGGGGAATCCGGTTCGGGCAAATCGACGCTGGCCCGGGTAATTGCGGGGCTGATTCCTCCTGCGGAAGGCCGAATCCTCCTGGGTGGCCAGCCGCTTGGCAGGAAGCGCAGCCGGCAACAGCATAAAACAATTCAAATGGTGTTTCAAAATCCGGACGCCTCACTCAATCCAAGACATACAATCCGGCAGATCCTTTCTGAGGGATTGCTCTTTCACAAAATTGTCGGACATCCGAAGCTGGAAGAACGTTGTAAAGAACTTCTTGCGCGTGTGCAGATTGAGGAAGGCGCTTTGGAAAAATATCCGCATGCATTTTCCGGCGGCCAGCGCCAACGCATTGCCATTGCACGCGCATTAAGTGTGGAACCAACCGTACTGATTGCCGATGAGCCGACGAGTGCCCTTGATGTTTCTGTGCAGCTTAACGTGCTGGAACTGCTGAATCAGCTAAAATCTGAGCTGAATCTGACGATGCTCTTTATTTCCCACGACATGGGCGTAATCAACGCCATCAGCGACACAGTCGCGGTGATGCGGCAGGGTAGAATTATTGAGATCAGTGAAAAAGACAAGTTTTTCTCCCATCCGGAAACGGATTACAGTTATGAGCTTTTGTCTGCTGTTCCCAAGATGCCGCGATCAATTCATAAAGAAAGTAGGTATAGCCCATGAATGAATTTACTCCTTTTACCGCGGTGGAATTTCACACGCTGACATCCCTATTTGCCCAGGTTCTGTCCACAAAGGAAACTCCCGTGATCATACCGGGCGAGGCTATCTTAGGCATAGAAGCGATTGCCGCAGGCGTCGCTGCGCCGGGCCGCAGAATTCTGAATGTGGTAACCGGCCCATACGGAAAAATTTTCGGTGACTGGCTTGCCCGGGGCGGTGCGGAGGTCGTCGAACTGCGGACGCCCTATAATGAAGTGACAGCGGCTGACGCGGTCGCTGCGGAGATTGAACGCAGTCGCCCCTGCGCGCTTGCGTTTGTGCAGGCGGAAGCGGCTACAGGCGGTTCCAACCCTACAAAAGAAATATTGGAAATCGCGCGCCGTAATAATCTGGTTACTGTGGTGGATTCGGTTTCAGCAATTGGGGCGGAGCCGGTGCTCATGGATGAATGGGGAATGGATTTTGTGGCAATCGGCGCTCAAAAGGCGCTGGCCGGCCCGAATGGGGTCAGTGCCGTTGGTATTTCGGCGCGGGGATGGGAATTTTTAGAGTCAAATCCGGTTGCTCCCCAAAATTCCATCCTGTCGCTGCTTGATTTGAAACCCCGTCCCGGCGGCGAATCTTTACAGGTTGCGGCAAACATTCCGATTTTGGAAGCGCGGGCCGCGATCAAAGCCCTCGCTCAGATTGAGGAAGAAGGCCTGCCTTCGGTTTATCGCCGGCATGCGCTGGCGGCCGCCTCGGCAATTGCGGGAATTCAGGCATTGGGCCTTGAACCGTGGCAGAGAAGGAAAGATGGCCGTTCTCCGCTCGTCACAACGGTGCGCATTCCGCAGGGCGAAACTTTACAGCTTCAACGTCCGGTGGGTATCCTGGCACCCGGAGGCGGCGAGCTTTACAATAAGCTTTTGAGAATCAACCATTTTGGCGCAAACGCAAATCAGGAAAGCGTTGAAGAGGCAATCCGCACACTTTCAGAGCTCATGCATCGCGAACCGGGTGATGCAATATCTGCCGAAAGGAAGGTGTGAAAAATAGTAATGGGAAACGAGCAAACGTATAAGAATATTTTTGTGGCGGGAATCGAGGGGAAACAATTTGATATTGCAGCCAGCAACGGACGTTTTACATCCATTACCGAGTCGGAAACCTTTCACTTGAATCCTCCGGACAAGGGATTGTGGATCAGTCCCGGAATCATCGATCTTCATCTTCACTTGGGGTGGACGGATTTTGAGTATGCCGACCAGCTCAAGCGCGAAGCAAGTGAAATCGAGACTCTGCAGGCACGGGCATTCGATGCGACTTTGCGGGCCGGGGTAACAACAGTGCGCGACGCCGGCGGGCTTTTACCGGATGCTGTGAAGCAAATCAGCCGGAAGTATCGCCTGACTTTAGGTGTTATTGCCTGCGGCGCCATGCTCGGGGCGGAAGATGCGAAGGGCGCCCGCCATCTCCAAAGCAGGATAACGGAGATCACCCCTACCGGAGCAAGATGGATTAAGGTTTTTGCTGCCGGCGGGCTGGGTTCTCAGAGAGAAAGAGTACTCGAACCAGTTTTCTCAAAAGAAGAATTCTTCACCATCGTACGCAGCGCCCATACCTGTGCTATGAAAGTGATGGTTCACACCTGGGGCGGCGCGACTTTGGATTGGGTTGCCGAAGCAGGCGCAGACTCGGTGGAGCACGGAGTTTATATGACGGAAGATCAGGCATTCCGGCTTGCAGAAGCCCAAATCCCACTGATCCCTACTACGGCCATCTATCGGATAGCCGCAGATCCTGCCGGGGTTCTCGCACTCCCCGCGGGATTGCGGGAACGTGCCGCTTATGCTGCCGATGCACACCCGAAGGCTGTTCGCTATGCAAAACGGGCGGGCGTAAAGATTGGTTTCGGCACTGACTTTGCAGCCCCTGCACTGCATGGATGCAACCTTGAGGAATTTGACTCGCTGATGGATTGCGGCCTGACCCGCGCGGAGGCGTGGCAATCCGCAACCGCAGTCAGCGCCGGAATTGTGGACGAAGGGAGCATGCTTGGCTGCATAAAAGAGGGGTATCTTGCAGATGCCGTTCTTTATAATGCCGATCCATACAAGGCGCCAAATGCGAAAGCATTGCGCGAAAGTATCGTATCTGTGAGGAAAGGGACGGCGGAACAGGAGATTTAAATCCGACAAAAGGAAAAGGACGTTTTTCGTATGCCTGAATATTACAATTTATTCATTCAAACGCGGGTACTTTAGCTTGGATACTGGTTGGAAATGCATACCTTCAAGCTTGAGCAGCAGTTGATTAACATAAAGTTTTGATGATCCCTGTCAAAACTTTTTTTACTGCGGCCGCTAAAAATGACAAATAATTCCAGATGCTTTGGTTATAATCGGAATGGTAAAAAAGTGTCTGGAGGTACAAATGATGAAGACTGTGACTGTTCCCATGAGGAAACAGGGAGGTATGCCGTCATACGCCCTGGGAAGGACAATCGGAAGTAAAATCGTCAGCCTGCTTGCTTCCGATAATAATTATATCCTGCTGCCGGCAGCATTGCTGCTGGGGAGGACGAATCTTGCCGACGGCCTGATGCCTTTCGGCTTTGCTTTTTTTGCAGCAGCGGCGGGACTTGGCATCAACAGAGTGTTGATTGCAGCGGCCGTATTGATTGGAATACTTTCAAGCGGAGGCATGGAGCATATCTATATAACGGGCGCCGCCATGCTGCTTTTCATTGTTTTCAGCCTTCCTTTAAAAAACGTACGGAATGCGCTCCCGTTAAAGCATTCCTGTCTGGCTTTCCTGAGTATTCTTATCCCTCAGGCTTTGTTCACAGGTCTCCAGGGATTTCTTCTATATGATTTGCTGCGGTCTGTTTTCTGTTCATTTATCGTATTTGTCATTTTTTTCGTATTTCATAACACATTATCAATGCTGACCGCTGCCGGCAAAAAAAATGTGCTGGGCAGCGAGGAAATGATCAGTATTGCCATCACTGCCGCATTAGCCGTTTCCGGTATAAGAGGAATAAACATATTCGGATTCTCTCCTGAAAGCATCATCTGTATATTAATGATTTTGCTGTTCAGCTTCAAATGCGGTCCCGGAGTCGGTGCAGCTGCGGGAGTGGCCATCGGCTTGATTGTAAGCATGTCCTCGGAGGTAACTCCCCTTGCCATCGGAACGTATGCCTTCTGTGGACTTTTGTCGGGTATTTTCAGGGGCTTTGGGAAGGCCGGCGCAGGATTGGGCTTTGTCCTGGGCAATGCCATCCTTGCCATCTATCTGGACAGCTCGGCGGAAGCATTTATCTATTTTAAGGAAATCATTCTGTCGGTGGCGATTTTCTTTTTTATACCGCAGAAGCTGATTGATTTGACAGCCGGCCCTTTTAACAGGGATTCGGGGGCTTATGTAGATAAGAGAGGCTATACCAGACGTATCCGGGATATAACCGTTGAAAAGCTTGATAAATTCTCAAAGGCCTTCAAGGAGCTGTCAAAAACCTTCGGTGAAATTTCCCAGACAAAAGTGGTAACGGACAGGCAGGATATTACGGTTCTCTTTGACAAGGTTGCTGAAAGGGTCTGCAGAGATTGCAGCCTTTGTCTCCACTGCTGGGATAGAAATTTTTACGATACCTACCAGGTGATGTTCAGAATCGTAGAAGGTCTTGAGCTTAAAGGAAGAATCGAGGTGAATGACATCCCCCCCTATTTCCTCGAACGCTGTGAAAGAATCAATGATTTCGTTGATGCCGTCAACAGTGCTTACGAGCTTTTCAAGGTCGATATGGTATGGAAAAACCGCATCGGAGAGAGCAGAAGCCTTATCTCACAGCAGTTTGACGGACTGTCCACCGTCATCTCCAGTCTCGCGGAGGAAATCGATACGGAGGTGAATTTCTCCGGAGCCCTGGAAGATGAAGCATATATTGCCCTTAATAATGCAGGGATCAAGACCAGGGAAGTTGTGGTGTACAAAAATAAATGGGGCAAATACGAAGCAGGCATAATCCATACGGGCTGCGGCGGAGGCAGAGTATGCATAAGCCTGGTGGAAAAGACCTTAAGCAGCATTTTGGGGAGGCATATGGTAAAGGAAAGCGAGGAATGTAAAAAGGCCAGGGACGGCATGTGTTCATTGAAGCTTATTGAAGAGGAGAACCTGAAGATATCGGTGAACGTGGCAAAGAAGGCCAAACATGGAAGCGATGTGTCCGGAGACAACTTTACTTTTATGAATGCCGGCAACGGCAAATATTTTATCGCTCTCAGCGACGGTATGGGGTCGGGCTATAGGGCGTCAGTCCAGAGCAAGGCGACAGTAAGCATGCTGGAAAATTTTCTGGAGTCCGGCTTTGACAAGGATATGGCCGTGAGGCTTGTAAACTCGGTCCTTGTAATGAGGTCCACCGACGATACCTTTTCCACCATGGACATCTCCGTCATCGACCTTTTCAACGGTGAGACGGAATTTGTGAAAATCGGAGCCGCACCTACCTATCTGAAGACAAATGACCGGATTGAGATAATAAAATCGGCCTCACTTCCCGCCGGAATACTGGTAAGTGTTGATACCGAGCTTATACATAAGGATATAGATACCGGAGACATGCTCATCATGATGACGGACGGAATCATCGACAGCTTTGAGGGAGAGGAGGCAGGAGACCGCGTATTGCTGAAATTTCTTCAGGAGATTCAAAGCATAAACCCGCAACAGGTGGCCGATGATATTCTGGAAAGAGCCATGGCAAATTGCGAAGGAAAGCCCATGGACGACATGACCGTCATTGTGGCAAAAGTATGGAAGAGATATCGGTGAACTGGTATATTTTTTATTTTTCTCCACAAACTATATCGAAGGCATAATATCTGCTATTTTACCTTTTATATAGTTTGTGGAGGACGATTATGGTAACCGGTGATACGAAAAGAATTGTTGTAATAAAGGATATTTCCTCTAATTTGATTGAAGAGGCCATTTTGATTTTAAAGTGTGATCCCGGTTCACAGGGAGACAACGGACAGCCTGTGGTTTTAACCAATAAGGGCAGGGTAAAAAACGAGTTTATCCTGAAGGAGGCAGAGTCTCTCATTAACAATTATATAAAGGATAACAGGATGCACGTAGTCCCTGACAGGCACGGGAAAAAAATGAAGTTTCTTCAAAGAAAATCACTTATCAGCTTTATCATCAATACCTTGCTGATCGGCAGCATTGGCCTGCTCATATTCCTGGCAGGCAGGCTGTTCTAGCTTTTAAACTACATAAATGAGAGCTCTGCTCCAACTTATTCTCTTTTTTCAGACACCTTCACATGCAACTACTTGATTTTTGGAGATTGCCGCGCTCCACTGCGTTCACTCGCAATGACAGATGTAGCGGTTGACTTCCCTATCACTTTTAAAGCAAAATGGGTGGGCATGGCTGCGAATGAATGCGTCATGTGGAGTCATGACTGCAGGCTGTTTGTCCAGGCGAAGTTCGAATGCGGGGCCCCAGAGGAATGCCCGCCACCCTTCGGTACGGACGCCGAAGACGCTTGTCTTTGAGCCAGGGATGGCGAATGACAAGCGCCCGCATTGGGACGAGCCTGGATATTACAGCCTGCCCATGACGGAGCTTGATGCAGGGATTTGCAGTCATGTCCGCCCATTTTCCTGAAAGTCAGCACCATCTCCTTAAACCCAGAATAGCATCCCGGAATTTGAGATTGCCGCGCTCCACTGCGTTCGCTCGCAATGACAGCACGTATTATGCACTATCCTACCAAAATGAACTATTATTTGTTTAAAAATCGATGCCTGCCTTTATCTTGTGCGCCCTGACAAAAATTTACCCCCTTGCGGATTTTCTGTCGATATGATACACTACTACCTTGGAATCCTTGCTCTGCACTCTTGGCTGCAGGGCCGTTTAGTCCAGAAGGAGGTGAAGGTCGAATGGTGAACAAGTATGAATCCATCTTCATCATCAATTCCGAAATTGGGGAAGAAAATACAAAGGCTCTTGTAGAAAAGTTCAAGAACCTGCTGGAAACTTCCGCACAGTTGGAAAGCATTGATGAGTGGGGAAAAAGAAGGTTAGCTTATCCAATCAATGATAAGAATGAAGGTTATTATGTTCTCGTAAATTTCAGCGCAGAATCGGAGTTTCCGCATGAGCTTGAGAGAATTTACAAGATTACCGACGGTATTATCAAGTATATGATTATCAAGAAAGATATTTAAGGTGGTATTATGAATAAGGTTATTTTAATGGGCCGACTTGTAAAGGATCCCGAATTAAGGTACACCAGCGCTAATAACACTGCGGTTTGCAGTTTTAGCCTGGCGGTAAACAAACGTTTCTCAAAACCCGGCGAAGAGAAGCAGGCTGACTTTTTCAACATCGTAGCATGGGAAAAGACAGCGGAATTCTGCGGCAAATGGTTTGAGAAGGGACGCCAGGTCGTTGTGGTGGGAAGGCTTCAAAACAGGTCCTGGGATGATAATGAAGGCAAAAAGCACTATATCACCGAGGTTGTGGCGGAGGAAACCTATTTTGCAGACAGCAAGAAAAATGAGGGAGCACCGGCGCAGAGACCTGCAGGAGCATCCGCTCCGGGCGGACAAAGTGACGGCTTCTATCCTTTGGATGAAGACGATGATCTCCCGTTTTAGATAACCTGAAGCAAGTGAAATTATGATGAAAGGAGGCGTTTGATATGCCAGGTGGAAGAAGAGATAACAAAGGCGGCGGCGGAAGAGATTCTTATGACAAGGGCGAAGGCAAAGGCGGCATGAGAATGAGAAGAGCAAAGAAGAAAGTGTGCTCCTTCTGCGTTGACAAAGTTACCGACATTGATTATAAGGAAGTATCAAAAATAAGGAAATATATCTCCGAAAGAGGCAAGATTCTCCCAAGGAGGATTTCCGGAAATTGCGCAAAGCATCAGCGCCAGCTGACGATTGCCATTAAGAGGGCAAGAGTCGTAGCACTGCTGCCTTATACCGCAGAATAGGCAAAAGATGAAGGGGACGATTTTTCTTTCTCTATAGTACTACAGCGAAAGTTCCAATATTTACCGGATTGACGTCTTGCAGGAGCACTGCGGTTTTGAATCATTCTGCAAGGAGGATACTGTGACTTTCGCTGTAGTATTCATGAGATGGAGGAGGCGTCCCCTTGTTTTCTTCATCAAGCGCTGTAAATGGATTACTTCCCATAGGGCATTTTCAGTGCTTTTTGTGAAGTAAATTTCTATTGGAAATGGGACGGTGGAGCAGCAGGATATGTATAGAATAGGCTTTTTAGGGCCGAAGGGGACCTTTTCCCACGAAGCTTTGCTGATATATGCGAAAGAAATGGCGTATGAGGCCTGTAATTATTCTTCAATTCAGGAATTGCTCCAGGCTGTGCAGAATAATGCAATCGACGAGGCACTGGCACCCATTGAGAATTCAATTGAAGGGGCTGTCAATGCTACTTTGGATATACTGGCTGCCGACGTGGATTTGTTGATAAAGTCGGAGCTGGTGATCCCTGTAAGGGAGAATCTCCTGATCAAAAAGGGAGCATCCGTTGACAGTATCAGGCATATTTTATCCCATCCGCAGCCCCTGGGACAGTGCAGGAATTTTATAAATTCACGCTTTCCCGGCGCGGAGATAAGAGCAACATACAGCACAGCGGGCGCGGCAGAGGAAGTAGCCGGGGGTTCCGGCGACAGCGCGGCTATCGGGTCGTCGGCAGCAGCAGAAGCATACGGGCTGGATATAGCGGAAAGAGACATTCAGGACTGCGAGAATAATCATACAAGGTTTGTTGCGGTAGGCCATACCGATGGCCATAGAACCGGCAACGACAGGACGTCCATCGTGTTTACGACGGAGGACAAGCCGGGATGCCTGTACAGGGTATTGGACATATTCAATTTGTGGGATATCAATATGAGTAAAATTGAATCCAGACCGGCAAAAAACCAATTGGGAAGATATATTTTCTTTGTGGATATCGGCGGTCACAGGGAAGATGATGATATAAGAGACGCATTAACCATGATAAAGAGAAAAGCTTCTTTCTTCAAATTTCTGGGTTCCTATCCAGCGGCCAAAGAATAGGGGGCACACCCGGGAGTTACTCTGAAACATAACCGGAGCTGGGAAATGGGAGTGAATGGAATCCATATTATGGTATAATGTACATGGGGCGCACTTAAGCCTTCCGGCGGGAATGTTCCCCCATGATCCAGGAATGACCACCTCCGGACCGGTTGGGGCCGAAAATCCGGAGGACGCTAAGGAGTTGAGTATATGGCTGTTTTTGATAAAGAGATCGACATTACCAGGAACATAAAGCTGATTGAATGGCTCAAAGGCGAGTTGCTTACCGATATTGCAAATCTTTTCAGGGTTCTTGTCAACGGCATTCGTGAGGAAGTTCACGATTCCGTCTCCGATACGATTTCCAATATCATTTTGATCAGTTATCTTTTAGGCAAGCGTTTGGGAATCAGCTATAACGCCATTGAGATGAAGATACACAACAAGATAAAGCTGGGGCTTGTAGAGAACCATGAGGTTGAAAAATATTACGGAGATTTATCGGAGCTTTCGAAGCATCTGGGCAGTTCTCGAAGAAAGGAGAACTGAGGGTGATGGACAGCAAAAAATTCACCGGGATTTTTGCGCCCCGCGCAAGCCTTTATTTATGGATCATACTTACATTGCTGATTGTCATAACCGTACTGGAATGGCGTATTGCAATTCCAGGCTATATATTGCTTGCTTTTCTTACCTACTACAATGCGCGCTCGGGGTCCAGAAGGCGGCATGAAATCACAAAATACATAGAAAATTTGACCTTCAACATTGATACGGCCACAAAGGACACCCTGCTCAATTTTCCCATGCCTCTGGTGGTTACGGAACTGGGCGGCACCATTATCTGGTATAATTCATCCTTCCGAAAGATATTTGACGGAGAAGAACTGCTGGAAAAGACCATAAGCGATTTCGTCGGTGAGCTGAACCCCGAGACCCTTGTGGGAGAAAACGTAAACATCTTCAAACAGGTTTATTTAAACGGCATGCACTACAAGGTGCTGTGCAATTTTGCCAAAATTGAAAAAAAGGCCGACAATAGCGGCTATATTCTGATCTTATATTTTATTGACATTTCCGAGCTGGTGGAGATCCGGAGGAAATACCAGGACGAGAAGGTGGTTACAGGCCTGGTAGTCATCGATAACTATGATGACCTGATGCAGAGCATGGAAGATACGTCCCGTCCTCAAATGCTTGCCGAGATTGATAAGAAGGTTATCCAGTGGATGGGCTTTACCTATGGAATCATCAAAAAGTTCGACAGGGACAAATATCTTTTCATTTTTGAAAACAAATACCTCAAGGAGTTTGAAGAAAAGAAATTTGAAGTACTGGATACGGTGAAGGAGATTAATGTAGGAAATAAGATTCCCGTGACCCTAAGTCTCGGGTTTGGGCTGAACGGCAAAACCATTGTGGAAAACTTCTACTCCGCCGGTGCCGCCATTGACATAGCCCTTGGCCGCGGCGGGGATCAGGTGGTGATTAAGAATGGCGACAGCTTCAGCTTTTTCGGAGGAAGGACAAGAGAACTGGAAAAGAGGACAAAGGTCAAAGCGAGAGTCATTGCTTACGCGCTGCGTGAGCTTATAGACCAGTCGGCATCTGTCTTCATTATGGGACATGAAAATGCAGACGTGGATTCTCTGGGGGCGGCACTGGGTCTGTACAGAGTTGCAAAAAGCAGGGGCAAGGAAGCATATATTGTCCTGGAGCATTCAAATGCTACCATTGACAATTTAATAGCGAAAATGCAGAAGAACTCCGACTATGAAGGGCTGATTGCAGGACGGAATGCGGCCCTTGACAGGATAGGGAAGAAAAGCCTCCTGATCATCGTGGACACGCACAGGCCTGGCTTTACTGAAGCTCCGGAGCTTATTCCAAGGGCAGGGCAGGTGGTGGTGATCGACCATCACAGGAAAGGCGCAGATTTCATCCAGGATACGGTGCTGACCTATCAGGAAACCTATGCATCATCGACCTGCGAGCTTGTGACGGAAATTCTCCAATATATTGATGAAAAGCTGAAACTGAAACCCCTTGAGGCGGAAGCGTTATTTGCCGGTATCGTAGTGGATACCAAGAATTTCACCTTCAAAACAGGAGTGAGGACCTTCGAAGCAGCGTCCTACCTGAGACGCCAGGGAGTGGATACTGTGGCTGTAAAGCAGCTCTTCCAGAACGATCTGGCGACTTATTCCAGCATCTCCACGGTGGTTAAGGAGGCTGAAATCATCGGGAATGAAATAGCCATATCCGTCTGCCATCAAAACATAAAGAATGTACAGCTGGTCACAGCAAAGGCAGCCGATGAGCTTTTGAACCTTTCAGGCATTATTGCCGCCTTTGTTCTGGGCCTGGTTGGCAACGAGGTTTGGATCAGCGGCAGATCCCTGGGAGATATCAACGTACAGGTGATATTGGAAAAGCTGGGCGGAGGAGGGCATTTAACCGTAGCCGGCGCGCAGCTGACAGGAATTTCTCTGGAGGATGCCAGGGAGAAGCTTAAATATGCTATAATGGAATATATGAATGAGAACAGTAAAGAGAAATTAGTGTAGGAGGGTACATATGAAGGTTATATTGAAGCAGGACGTCAAAGGGCTGGGCAAAAAGGAAGACATGGTCAACGTAAGCGACGGCTATGCCAGGAATTTTCTTTTCCCCAGAAATGTTGCAGTGGAAGCAAGCTCAACCAACATAAATGTGATGAATACCAAAAAAGAGGCAGAGAAGTCCAAAAAGGACAGAGAACTGGCCCATGCCAAAGAATTGGCCGCCAAAGTCAAGGACACCGTTGTTGTCATAAAGACCAAGGCGGGTGAAAACGGCAAGCTTTTCGGCTCAATTACAAGCAAGGACATCGCCGACAAATTGAAGGCGGACCACAAGCTTGACATAGACAAGAAAAAAATCGTAATGCATGATGCGCTAAAAACATTGGGGACAACGGAGCTTGAAGTAAAGCTGTATCCCGAGGTGAGTACGAAGTTGACGGTAAAGATCGAGCATGAGTAGACGGGGCTGGAGGAACTGGAACAGTGGATATTAGCGCGATAGGGAGAATTCCGCCTCACAACCTGGAAGCTGAGCAGGCAGCCCTTGGCTGTATGCTTCTGGATTCCGACGTCATCCCGACCGTTACGGAATTGATCAAAAGCGAAGATTTTTACAGGGACGACCATAAGGAAATTTTTGAAGCGATTATGGACCTGTCGGAACGAGCCCAGCCGGTGGACCTGATTACGGTTTCAGAGCAGCTGAAGCTGCGGGGGACCCTTGATAACGTCGGAGGTCTGGATTACCTGGTAAATATAACCTCCGGGGTTCCTACCACTGCCAATGCCAAGCATTATACAAAGATCGTGGAAGAAAAGGCTCTGCTCAGAAGATTGATCAAAGCCTCTTCGGACATAACCAATATGGGGTACGAAGCTTCCGAAGAAGCGGCATATGTTCTGGACAGGGCAGAAAAGACAATTTTTGATATCATGCAGAAAAGATCCACCCAGGGCTTCTATCATATTAAGGATGTTCTTCTGGAAACCTTCAATAAACTGGAAGAACTCTATAACAGCAAAAGCATCATCACGGGAATCCCCACTGGCTTTACGGACCTGGATTATAAAACTGCGGGTCTGCATGACTCCGACCTTGTGCTTATCGCTGCCCGTCCGGGTATGGGAAAGACGGCAATGGCGCTGAACATAGCGCAATATGCTGCGGTTCACAGAAATGTTCCGGTAGCAATCTTCAATCTGGAAATGTCCAAGGACCAGATTGTCAACAGGATGCTTTGCAGCGAGGTCATGGTAGACAGCCACCGGATGAGGACCGGAAAGCTTGAAGATGATGACTGGCAGAAGATTGCACGGGCGTTGGGGCCCATGTCGGAAGCTCCGGTCTATATTGATGACACTCCGGGTATTTCCGTAATGGATATCCGGGCAAAATGCAGGCGGCTGAAGCTTGAAAAAAATCTGGGACTGGTAGTCATCGACTACCTGCAGCTCATGCAGGGAAGAGGAAAAAATGAAAACAGGCAGCAGGAAGTATCCGAGATTTCCAGGTCTCTGAAAATACTGGCCAAGGAATTGCATATTCCGGTGGTCACTATGTCCCAGTTGAGCCGCGGACCTGAACAAAGGACGGACCACAGACCCATGCTGAGTGATTTAAGGGAGTCGGGAGCTATCGAGCAGGATGCCGATATAGTCATGTTTCTATACAGGGACGACTATTATAATCCCGATACCGAAAAGAAAAACATTGCGGAGGTAATCATCGCCAAGCACAGGGGTGGCTCTACGGGTACCATAGAGCTGAGATGGTTTGGTGAATATACCAAATTCGCTAATTTGAAAAAGGATGAGTATCCCAACAGTGCACGAAATGCTGGATAAGGTTGTTGAAACCATAAGAAGATACCAATTGATTGAAAATGGTGAAACCGTCGTGACAGGCGTGTCAGGGGGACCTGACTCAGTCTGCCTTTTGCATGTTCTGCACCTGCTGTCCGGGAGACTGGGCATAAAAGTTCTGGCCATTCATATCAATCACGGGCTGCGGGGCAGAGAATCGGACGGCGATGAAGCCTTTACACGGGAAATTTGCAGCAATCTGGGAATAAATTTGCGTTGCCTTGCATTTGATATAAATGAAGTATCCCGGAAGGAAGGGATCTCGCTTGAGGAAGCCGGAAGGGAAACCCGATACAGGGAGTTTCAACGCTTTGCCGATGAAACCGGCGCTGCGAGAATCGCAGTAGCCCATAATAAAAATGACCAGGCGGAGACAGTCCTGATGAACCTTCTTCGGGGAACAGGGCTCCAGGGCCTTACGGGAATGGATTACATCCGCGGGCGCATCATCAGGCCCCTTCTGGATGTCAGCCGGCGGGAGATTGAAAAATACTGTGAAGAAAACTCCCTGGGGTACAGAATTGACAGCTCCAATCTTAAAGGGGATTTCACCCGCAACAGGATTCGGCTGGACCTGATACCCGGGATAAATAAAAGCTTTGGTACGGATTTGACTGAAAGCGTGCATAGGATGGCTCTCCTTCTGAAGTCCGACAACAGCTATATGGAGCTGGAAGCCCAAAAGGCTTTTTCCCGTTGCCTTGATACCGATTCCAACGGATGTGTGGCGTTGAAGCTCAAAGAATTAAAGCTGCTTCATCCGGCCCTAACCGCCAGAGTGATCAGAATAGCTGTCGGCCGCATAAAAGGAAATTTGAAGGGGATTGAGAGTAAACATGTTGAGGATATTACAGCGCTTTTGAAAAAAAGCAGGACCGGTTCGGCGATACAATTGCCCTTCGGTATCCGGGCAGGCATTTCCTACGGTGTATTGAAGGTTTTTATGGAAAGGCCTTCAACGGATAAGGAGTTTGAATATGAACTGGAGGTTCCGGGCTTTGCATCCCTGGATGAAATCCCTTTGTCAATCAAATCCTCCCTTGAAAGCTTGTGCCCAAATATTGATAAATATGAAAGAATAGGTTATAATTCTTTAGAGCAGTTTTTTGATTATGACAGAATGAATAAGGGAATAAATATAAGAAACCGGCGGATTGGCGATGTTTTCGCACCCTACGGATCCAATGGTTCAAAAAAGCTCAAGGAATACTTTATAGACAATAAGGTGCCCAGGGAGAAACGAGACGGAATACCATTAATTGCTTCAGCCAATGAAGTCGTCTGGATCATCGGACATAAAATTAGTGATAAATTTAAGGTAACTGAAAATACTAAGAGGGTATTGAAGCTGACGGTGAAAATGTCCCTCATGGAGGATTAATGACAGAAGATTTTGAAGAAGTACTCGTAGGCAGCCAGCAGATAAGAAGCAAGGTTATTGAGCTTGGGAAGCAGATATCAAAGGATTATGCAGGAAAGGAACTGGTTCTTGTAGGCGTATTAAAAGGCGGTTTTGTATTTCTTGCCGACCTGATGAGGGAAATCACCATACCCGTGGACATGGATATGATCGCAGTATCCAGCTACGGCGCTTCCACAAAATCCTCGGGAGTCGTACGAATATTGAAGGATATCGACGTTAACGTGACGGGGAAGCATGTTCTCATTGTGGAGGATCTGGTAGATACGGGGTTGACCTTGAGGTATTTGAAGGACCTTTTCAGGACCAGGGGACCGGAGAGCGTTAAAATTTGTACGGCTTTTGACAAGCCTTCCAGGCGGAAGGTTGACATCCAGGTGGAATATGAAGGGATCATCGTCCCGGATAAATTTATTGTCGGGTATGGACTTGATTATGCGGGAAAATACCGTAATCTGCCTGATATCAGAACGCTTAAGCCTGAGGTATATGCAGTTTCCGCATGCAAGGAAGGAGAATGGCCGGAAAAGGACAGTCTGGATGTTTAAGTTCCGGAATTGAATACTTTGACGATTATTGTGTTGTAAATATGTATATGTTAAGATATACTAATAAATTGACAGGGTTTTACTGTAACCGCCGGGAGGGAGATATTTGAAATATTTCAAGGGACTAAGCTTTTATATAGTTATTTTTGTTATTATACTCTTCATTCTTACTTTGTACACCACATCGGGTACACCGCAGGAAATGAGCTATTCGGAATTTTTGTCACAAATTCAGAACAGCAATATTCAGGATGTCACCCTAAAAGGGGATGAGGCTACCATTGAACTGGTAACCGCAAAGCAGGACGCGAAGAGTAAGTTCTATGTGGTTTATATATCTTCAGTGGACTCATTTACAAATCTAATGACGGATGCACTGAAAAACAAACAAATACGGAATTTCAAGATTGAACGTCCGCCGTCAGCACCCTGGTGGGTGGCTATACTGCCGACAGTAGGACTGATCGTTATCTTTGTGATTTTCTGGGTATTCTTCCTTCAGCAGTCTCAGGGCGGCGGAGGGAACAGGGTCATGTCTTTCGGGAAAAGCAAGGCCAAAATGAGTACCGACGACAAAAAGAAGGTCACCTTTGACGACGTGGCCGGTGCCGATGAAGAAAAAGAAGAACTCAAGGAAATCGTAGAGTTTTTGAAACAGCCCAAGAAGTTTATCGAATTGGGAGCCAGGATACCGAAGGGTGTTCTGCTTGTAGGACCTCCCGGTACAGGTAAAACCTTGCTGGCTAAAGCAGTTTCCGGTGAAGCCGGTGTTCCCTTCTTCAGCATCAGCGGTTCGGATTTCGTTGAGATGTTTGTCGGCGTGGGCGCATCGAGGGTCAGAGACCTTTTCGAACAGGCGAAAAAGAATGCGCCGTGTATCGTATTTATCGATGAAATTGACGCAGTGGGCCGGCACAGAGGCGCAGGTCTCGGAGGAGGCCACGACGAACGCGAGCAGACGTTGAACCAGCTCCTTGTTGAAATGGATGGTTTCGGCGTGAATGAAGGAGTTATTATCCTTGCCGCTACAAACCGGCCGGATATATTGGACCCCGCCTTGCTCAGACCGGGCAGGTTTGACAGAAGGGTATTTGTAGGACTGCCGGATATCAAGGGCCGCGAAGCGATTTTGAAGGTCCATTCCAAAGGCAAGCCCCTGAGTTCCGATGTAAAGCTGGATGAACTGGCCAAGAGCACGCCCGGATTTACCGGAGCCGATCTGGAAAACCTTTTGAATGAAGCGGCGCTTCTTGCAGCCAGAAAGAACAAAAAGCGCATTGAAATGGAAGAAATAAAGGAAGCGACCTTCAAGGTTGTGGTTGGGCCTGAGAAGAAGAGCCGGGTCATGAGTGAGAAGGAAAAGAAGCTTACCGCCTATCACGAAGCCGGCCACGCAATAGCGGTTAAAGTTGCTTCCTCCACCGACAAGGTTGACAGGGTATCCATTATCCCGTCAGGAAGAGCCGGCGGTTATACCGCCCATAAACCGGACACCGACAAGACCTACCATACAAAAGGACAGCTTATGGAGGAAATCGTCATTGCCATGGGCGGCAGAGCGGCGGAAGATCTGGTGCTTGGCGAGGTAAGCACAGGCGCTTCCAGCGATCTGAAACACGCCAACGGAGTGGCAAGAAGCATGATAACCAAATTCGGCATGAGCGATAGCCTTGGGAATCTGGTGTTTGATGAAAACGATGAAGTGTTTATCGGGCGTGATTTCGGACATACCAAGCTTTATAGTGAAGAAGTTGCGTCGGAAATAGACAAGGAAGTTAAAAAGCTCATAGACAACGGATATGAGCATGCCAAGAACATCCTCAAAGAAAATATGGATAAACTTCATCGGATTGCTCAGGCTCTTCTGGAAAAGGAAAAGCTGGAAGGCATGGAATTTGAAGAAATATTTGCCGGGACCTGATCTTTTTCGCTTGACTTTACGCTTGGATTTATGGTAAATTGAAAAAGTAAGATGAATTAAATAGTGGACCTTATCAAGAGAGGTGGAGGGACTGAGCCCTATGAAACCCGACAACCGGCCCAACGGCACGGTGCCAATTCCTGCAGGAATTATTCCTGAGAGATGAGTAAATGGTTTATTAAGCCTCTTCTGTCAGGAAGAGGCTTTTATTTTGGTTTTGCGTCCGGCAGTACGGACGGATCAATGATGGGGACGGCCCCCGGCCGTCGTAGAAACAGTAGTAGAGGCTTGGACCTCAAAGAAGGAGAGAAGAAATATGTCAAGAAAACTTTTTACATCCGAATCTGTCACGGAAGGGCATCCGGATAAAATATGCGACCAGATTTCCGATGCGGTATTGGATGCAATTTTCACAGAAGATCCCACGGCCCGGGTGGCTTGTGAAACTTCTGTAACAACGGGTTTGGTGCTTGTGATGGGCGAAATATCAACCCAATGCTATATCGACATTCCGAAAATCGTCCGGAGCACCATCCGGGAAATCGGTTACGATAGAGCCAAGTACGGCTTTGATAGCGAGACCTGCGCCGTGATAACCTCCATTGATGAGCAGTCGCCGGATATTGCCATGGGCGTGGATAAGGCGCTGGAGGCAAAAAACGGTGAAATGTCGGACGCGGAGATTGAAGCCATCGGTGCAGGGGATCAGGGAATGATGTTCGGATTTGCCTGCGATGAGACCCCGGAGCTTATGCCGATGCCCATTTCCCTGGCGCACAAGCTGGTGAAAAAGCTTTCGGATGTGCGCAAGGACGGTACTTTGGATTATCTGAGGCCTGACGGCAAATCCCAGGTGACTGTCGAGTATGATGGGGATGAGCCTGTAAGAATCGATACGGTAGTCATATCCACACAGCACAGCCCCGACGTATCCCACGAAACCATTGAAAAGGATGTCATAGAGAAGGTAATCAAGCCGGTCATTCCGGACAAACTTCTGGACAGCAAAACCAGGTTCCTAATAAATCCCACTGGCAGATTTGTTGTCGGAGGCCCCCAGGGCGACTCAGGCCTTACCGGACGTAAAATCATCGTTGATACCTATGGCGGGTATGCCCGTCATGGCGGCGGCGCTTTCTCGGGCAAGGACCCCACGAAGGTTGACCGTTCCGCAGCCTATGCCGCCCGCTATGTAGCTAAAAATATAGTAGCGGCAGGTCTTGCAAGGAAATGTGAAGTGCAGCTGGCGTATGCCATTGGCGTGGCAAAACCGGTATCCATCATGGTAGATACCTTCGGTACGGGAAAATTGTCCGAGGATAAGATCATCCAATTGATTCAAAAGCATTTTGACTTGAGACCGGCCGGGATCATCCAGAGCTTGAACCTGAGAAGGCCCATTTACAGACAGATTGCCGCATATGGACATCTTGGCAGGACAGACTTGGACCTTTCCTGGGAAAAGACAGATAAGGCAGAGATATTAAAGAAGGAAGCAAGTGAAATGTAAGAAGTGGTAAATAGTAAGCAAGGGCTGTCCTCACGGGCGGCTCTTTTCTGTTTTTTTGTTAAGAAATAGCTTGCGCAAAAATTTGGCCTTCCGCATACAATAGTGTTGGAGGGATGGTATTGGATATAACGAATGCAATATTGAAATTTATTATATATCTATTGGCAATATACGGTGCTTTAACGCTTATTCTGGGCATTTTTGGGGCAATACGCACCAGACTCCATCTGAAAGGTTCAAAATTGAAGCTGGTGCTTATCGTTAAAAATTCAGAAAAATATCTGGAATACCTGATCCGGGATATGATTGTAAAATTTATGTCGGACAGGTCCATTCCCATCGACGCCTTAACCGTCATAAACATGAATTCGAATGACGATACGGGTCCCATACTGGAGAAGCTCCACAAGGATTTCGAATGCATGGAAGTGCTTTCGGACAAGGACAAGGAGAGAGTCTTCAGCAATTTCTGAATTTTACTGCATCTGCAGAGAATTTCAGCATAAGTTATATTTTTACCGGAGCCCACTTCTCTCTCTTTTCACTTCATAAAAATTAATATATACTAATAGAAGTAAAAAAAATTATTATTTCGACCATTTCTAAAATCATTTTTGGAGAGAATGGATTGCTTATTGTTGAAGGTACGGTAGAAGATATAATCTACAGCAATGAAATAAACGGATATACGGTGTGTGACATAAAATGCGACCAGAATACCGTAACGGCTGTGGGCTACATGCCCTTTCTCAGTGTCGGCGAAACCGTTAAAATAACGGGAAAATGGGTAAATCACCCTGAATACGGCGATCAACTGAAGGTGGAGCTTTATGAAAAAATACTTCCTCAAACCGCGGAGGCGATAGAGAAATACCTTGCCTCCGGTGTGATCAAAGGGATTGGGCCTGCTACTGCGGCCAGAATTGTCAAGGCTTTCGGCAAGGACACCCTGGATATCATCAATTTCAGGCCCCAGATGCTGGCGGAGGTCAAAGGCATAAGCCTTGACAAAGCCATCCGGATTGGACAGGCCTTTGACCAACAAAAGGGGCTGCGGGATGTGGTCCTTTTCCTCCAGGAATTTGGAATCAGCCCCGCCTGTTGCATGAAGATCCATAAGGCCTTTGGAGATAAGGCGGTAAATGAAATCAAACAAAATCCATATAAGCTTTCCGATGATATTTTCGGTATCGGATTCAAAACAGCCGACAGAATAGCCATGAACCTTGGGATTGATCCTGCGTCGAAATTCAGGATCAGCAGTGGAATAAAGCACGTATTATCCCAGGCTGCCGGGAATGGCCATACATATTATCCGGAGGACAAGCTCAAAGAGCATACCTCCCAACTGCTGCAGACAGATTTGCCGGAGATAGAAAATTCCCTGATCTCCCTTATCCTGGATAGGATTGTGGTGGCAGAAAAGCTGGATGGAGTGAACCGTGTATACCTTAGTTCATTTTTTAATGCAGAGCTTGGCGTTTGTAAAAAGCTAATTGAGCTGACCGTAATGGATTATGCTGCGAAAATTGCGGATATTGATCAGAAGCTGGGTAAGATAGAGGACGAAGAGGGCATTGAACTGGCAGATATGCAGAAAACCGCCATCGTGGAAGCTCTGAAAAGCGGCGTGCTTGTAATTACAGGCGGGCCCGGAACAGGAAAGACTACCATCATTAAAGGCATCATAAAACTCCTGGAAGGGGAAGGCTGCAGGGTAGCGCTGGCCGCACCGACGGGCCGGGCTGCAAAGCGGATGTCAGAGGCTACCGGCTATGAGGCCAGGACTATCCACAGACTTCTTGAAATTGGGTATACCGGTGACGATCGGGATATGCAGTTTCAGAGAAACGAAATTAATCCTTTGGAGGCAGATGTAATCATCATTGATGAAATGTCCATGGTAGATATCATTCTTATGAATCATCTTTTAAGAGCTGTGCCGCCGGGGGCCAGGCTGATTCTGGCAGGCGACATAAACCAGCTCCCCTCCGTTGGCGCCGGAAATGTTTTAAATGATATTATCAACAGCGGGTTTGTAAAGACCGTACGTCTTACGGAAATATTCCGGCAGGCCCAGGAAAGTATGATTATTGTAAACGCACACAGGATAAACAGTGGTGAAATGCCGTATCTGAATGCAAAAGACAAGGATTTCTTCTTTGTACCACGCAGCAATGCGGAAAGCGTCGTCCGGGCGGTTACGGATCTTTGCTGCAGAAGATTGCCTGATACATACGGCTATGAGCCCATGCGCCAGATCCAGGTATTGACGCCTACCCGGAAAGGTCCGGCCGGGGTAGTAAACCTGAATATCGAACTGCAAAAGGTATTGAACAAACCCGGAAAAGGCAAGTTTGAGAAGGAGTACAGGGATTATATCTTCCGTGAAGGCGACCGCGTTATGCAGGTCAAAAACAACTACAATCTCCGCTGGACAAAGGCAGGCCAGGCATATACCGACGGGACCGGTGTGTTTAACGGAGACACGGGGATTATCCGGAAGATTGACGAGAAAGAGCAGATCATCGAAGTAGTTTTTGAAGAAGACAGGCTGGTGGAGTATGATTTTACCATATTGGATGAAATCGAGCCTGCATTTGCCGTGACCATCCATAAGAGCCAGGGCAGCGAATTTCCCGTAGTGGTCATGCCTGTTTTTTCAGGCCCGCCGGTACTGATGACCCGCAATCTCCTGTACACCGCAGTAACAAGGGCCAGGGATCTGGTGGTCCTTGTAGGGGACGAAGGAACTCTGGCGGAAATGGTTGCCAATGAGCGGGAGATGCTGCGGTATTCAGGATTAACGGACAAGCTCAAGCGTTGGATGAAAGGTGCCGATATATAATGAAGTATGGTGATCGGTGGCTGCCGGATGGCGAACTGCAGGATTGAAGGCCGACATTGACGCCTGAGTTTTTGGTATTATTCATTGGAACACAGTGGGATTTATAGCATGTAAGAAAGTAGAGTTAACCGGGTGAAGGCGATTTTTCTCGATGGACTGCTAAACTTTATATTCCCGCCGAAATGCATATTTTGTAATCAAATAATGGATGCCGGAGCCGAATTGAACATCTGCGGGGAATGCGGCAAAAAGATTACTTTTTTAGGAGACAGTTTTATCAGTGCCACGGGTGAAAGCTCACCGGAAGGCTGTGATGCGGCAGTCAGCGTTTGCCATTATTCCGGCATTGTCAAGCATTCGCTGGTTAAATATAAATTCCACAACAAACCCGGCTACTACAGGACCTTTGGAAGATTGATGGCAAAATATATTTTTAAAGTGACTAATTCTACAAAATTTGATATGATCATTAGTGTTCCCTTGCATCGGGAGCGGGAGCTGAAACGGGGTTACAATCAAGCCCGGCTGATAGCAAAAGCCGTAGCCGGATTAACGGGTATCAGCGAGTGCTCAAAGCTGCTGGTTAGAATAAGAAATACCGATGCTCAGAGCCTTTTGGACAGGAAAAGCAGATTGGTGAATGTTCAGGCTGCATTCCGGGTCACAAATACGGAAGCTGTCAAAGGAAAGAGTATCTTACTGATAGACGACATACTGACAACAGGGACTACTGTGAACGAATGCGGAAGAATACTTAAGGAAGCAGGAGCAAAAACTGTGATAGCCGCAGTAATTGCAACAGGCAAGCACGGGTGAAAATATGGCTTCCGTATAGGGTTGAAAATGCGGCCTGCTGCGGCGGGCATTTTATAAAGTAGGAGTTTATATTTTCAACAGTAATAAGCTGTATGAATTAAGGAGGGCGGTCAATATGGCGGATGTAAGAAATTGCAGGAAATGCGGAAAAATTTTCACCTATCTGAGCGGGAGCCCCATCTGCCCTGCATGCAAACAGATGGATGAAGAGGATTTCAAGCGGATTAAGGAATATCTCTATGATAATCCCGGAGCCGGCTTGAGTCAGGTTTCCGTGGAACTGGACATCGGCGTGGAGAAGATCAAGCGGTTTTTAAAGGAAGGCCGGTTGGAAATCGTTTCCCAAGACGGAAACTTGTTTCTTGAATGTGAAAGCTGCGGCAGGTCCATAAAGAGCGGCAGGTATTGTGAGGACTGTGAAAGAGACCTGGCGTCCAATCTTAAATCAACCGCGAGCCAGATGAAGGGTGAACTGGACGGAATGAACGAATCAGCCAGGAAAGCTATAGGGATGAGGTATCTGAACAAGGAAGAAGGAAAAAAGATATAACAAAGGCATCAAAAAATATAGTATTTTAAATTAGGCCGTTATAAAAGCGGTTTAGGGAAATAATTACCGGGCCTGGATTAGGTGAAAGTTTGCGATGATCATTCATTTCAAACTTTTTTATTTTCATATTAATAAAACTTAACAATGTACCGATAATATTAATGAAAGCAGAAGCACCTAGGATAAAATGGCTGCTTTGCCGCAGCTAAAGCGGCATTGGAGTAAGAATAAATGATTATAGGCAACAATGTAACAGTGTAAAGGTGAGTGGTAGGGATGAGAATACCGGGAGATATTTCAAAAATATCCGGAGTTTACGATCAGCAGAAGAGTGTGGGCAGAGTGGGCAAAACCGGTGCTGTTGCTTCAAAAAAAGACGTATTGTCCATATCCAATGAGGCGAAAGATTTCCAGACCGTATTCAAGGCTTTGAAGGATATCCCCGACATAAGGCAGGGAAAAGTCAATGAATTGTCCGGAAAAGTTCAAGCTGGAAATTATGATGTAGACGGTAAGGACATTATTGATAAAGTAATAAAGAATTCATTCGACATAAAAGCATGAGAAACAAGCAATATGAGAGTGTTGAAGATGCTCTCTATTTTTTTAAGCGAATTTTTTTCAGCATAGAAATTTTTAAGAAAAAGAAATTTCCTTGATGGGTGGTGTTCCGATTTGGACATTATTTTGGCCGACGGATTGGTTGATGTACTTAAGAATGAGGCCGGACTTTATAGAGAAGTCCTGAAAATATCCCACGAAAAAACCCGCATCATTGTGGATGGTAAGGCGGCTGAGTTGGACAGCCTTACAAGGAAGGAGCAGACTTTTGTTTTTCAGATTGCGGATCTGGAGGATCTACGTGAAAAAATCGTAGCGAAGTTTGCGGAATATTTCAAAAAGAAAGCCGCTGAGCTCACAGTAAGTGTTATTGCAAGCATGCTGCCCCCGCAGAAGGCACAGGAATTGCAGGGAGTGCTTGTAGAATTATCGGGAATATTGAAGGAGATTAAGGAAGTTAACCGGCTTAATGCCCAATTGATAAGAAATTCTCTTGAATATATCGATTTCTCCATCAATCTGCTGACGGGTGCGGAGGCATCCGGCAATATGTATGGCAATTCCGGGCAAACCAATGACGGCAGAAAGAGAAACTTTCTGGATGTAAAATTGTAGGAGGCACCTATGGCGGTTAGTTTTGCCAGTTATGAAATAGCCCGCTCCGGACTCACTGTCAATGAGCGCGGATTATATGTAACAGGTCATAATATTTCCAACGTCAATACTCCGGGGTATGTACGGCAGCAGGCCATGATTAAAAACGGGCCTGTTCAGACCGTATACACCGCATCGGGTATGCTTCAGTACGGCCTGGGGGCGGATATACAACAAATCCGGCAAATCCGCCATTCCTTCCTTGACAATGTCTACCGGCAGGAAAATACCACCCTGGGATACTGGGAGTCCAGAAACAAGACCTTCCAGGATGTGCAGGCAATCATGGCGGAGCCCATGGACTCGGGGCTGCAAAATGTCCTCAATCAGTTCTGGGATTCCTGGCAGGAGCTTTCCAAGGAGCCTGACAGCCTAACGGTGAGAGCCCTTGTAAGGCAAAGGGGACAAGCTCTTGTTGACCAGATCAACCATATGGGTGCCCAGCTAGACAGACTGCAAAGCGATTTGAATTCCGAATTAAGTGTTCGAGTGAATGAAGTTAATGATATAACCCGGCAGATAGCAAACCTGAATGTGGCAATATTGAAAACCGAGGTTTCGGGCGATACGGCCAATGATTACCGCGACCAGCGCAACAATCTGATAGACCGCCTGACAAAGCTGGCCAATGTGGACGTCAATGAAATGCAGGACGGTCAGATTGATATTACCCTGGGTGGGTACTTTCTTGTGCAAAAGGGTGTGAGTACCGGACTATACGCAGCGGAAAGGAATTCCGGCGATTTGTTTTATGTTCCCAAGCTTGAAGGGACAAACATTGAAGTACCCGTCAAGAGCGGAATTATCAAAGGCCTTATGGAATCACGGGGAGAGGTATCCGGTGCGGTAGGCGGGGTGGAAAATGGGACGCCGAATACAAAGGCGGACGTAGTTTTTTATGTTGATACCAATTCCATGACGGCAGCGGATGCGACTTTAAGGATGAATGCATATAAAGCGGAGCTTTTGAAAAAGGGTATCGACTGCAATATTACCATGGTATCGGTTGCTGCTTCAAGCATCGACGATATTACATCACAGGTTGCGGCTACTACCGGATTAAGGGCGGGCGCCAATAAATATGCCATGATACTTACCAACAACGCAACTGGCAATTTCACTGCACTTCAAACTGCATTGGGCAGCAAGGGCATGGAAGCTTCCGTTGTTACCGCTTCACCTGCGGCGGCAGCCTGGACAAGCTTGGTAGGGGCAACAGATGGTAATACGTATAATATAAACGATCCGGATTATGCAACGGTGATGAAAAATGCCGCAGGAGATACCAACATAGATGTAAGTGGTGATATTTCAGACATACCGGCATCACTTAATATCGTATCCGATATGCGTGCAAGGTTGAATGCACTTGTCAATATGCTTACCCGCCAGGTCAACTATCTTCATAAAAGCGGTATGACCATGGGCAATACTCCTGCTGCCGGAGAGGACTTCTTTACGGTGATAAATCCCGGCAGGCCTCTAGAAATGGGCAATATAAAGTTGAATTCCAATTTAAGCGACCTGAACAATATCGCAGCCTCACTGACAGGAGCGAATGGCGATAATTCCAACGCTCTTGCGATTTCCAATTTAAGGTATGTACCTTTACTCCAGGACACCAAAGGTCTTTTGAGTCCCGATGATTATTACCAGTCCATTATTCTTGCGATGGGGAACAGCGGAGCCGATGCCGCAAGAATTACAGGCAGCCAGGACCAGCTGGTTAAATCGGCGGATGCGTCAAGACTGGCCATAACCGGCGTATCCATGGATGAGGAAATGACAAATATGATGAAATTCAAATATGCATATGATGCGTCGTCAAGAGTACTAAATATAATCGACCAGATGATGGATACAGTAATAAGCCGTACAGGCTTGGCAGGCAGGTGATAGAGTATGAGTGAATCCTTTATGGGGCTGAATATTGCAATAAGAGGTCTTTTCACGGCCCAGAGAAGTCTTGATACCGTGAACCATAATTTGAACAACGTTAACACCCCCGGATATTCGAGGCAGGTTTCCATACAGACAGCGGCCAGGCCCATGGCGTTGTATGACGGGACAGGAATGATGGGTACCGGTTCGGATGTTGTTGGAGTCCAACGGGTCAGGGATGAATACCTCGACTTCAAATATTGGAGTGAGAATATAACCATGGGAGAGTGGACGGCTAAGAGCGAAGTTCTGGACGATATCGAAGCAACTTTCAATGAGCCGTCCAACAGCGGATTTACAACCATTCTCAGCGATTTTTACAACTCACTCCAGGAACTGGGCAAGGATCCCAGCAGCGCGGCCGTCAGAGCCCTTGTCAAGCAAAAAGGTGTAACTGTAGCGAAATATTTCAACAGCGTTGCCGCACATTTCGAAAAGCTGCAGGCGGATGTCAATTACCGTATAAAAACCAAGGTTGAGGAAGTCAATTCCTATGCCACCCAGATCCAGCAGCTGAACAGGCAGATCTATATTGCGGAGCTTGATGGAAGTACGGCAAATGATTTGCGGGATTCAAGGACGCTTTTGGTAGACAAAATATCGAAAATAGTGAATGTAGAAGCCAATGAGGTAGTCGCAGGCAAGCTGCCCAATGGAAAAGATGATAAGCATTTTGTTCTGACCATCAGCGGAAAAGCGCTGGTAGATCATTTTGAAGTCAGCAAGCTGGCCGTTGTCCAGCGTGACGCATCTCAAAAGGTCAATACGGAAGATGTTGACGGACTTTATGAGGTCAATTGGGCGGATGGCAACAGTCTTAATATAAAGGGAGGCGAGCTCCGGGGCTATCTTGACGTAAGGGATGGCAATGAGGGGCAGACAGGACCCAACGGCATAACCTCACCGGAGTATAAAGGAATACCCTATTATCAAAAGAAGATGAATGAGTTTGTCCGGACCTTTGCCATGGCTTTCAACGAAGGCTATGTCGACGCCAACGGGGACGGAAGTATCGACCCGTCAGCGGCTGCAGGGGAAAATCTGGCGGGGCATGCGGATGCTTTCGGACTGAACGGCAGCACAGGCATCCGGTTTTTCACCTATACCGGGGCTGACAATAAGGAGGCTAGCAGTGCGACATTCATTGGTACCGCGACGTCACCTAATGATATCTATGCGAAATATTCCCAGATTACCGCAAAAAATTTCTGCGTCAGCAGCGATATAATGACTGACTATAATAAAATAGGAATCTCCGATGTGGCGGGGGAAGCAGGCAATATAAAAGTACTTAACAGCCTCCTGGACATGCGCCACAATCCGGATATGTTTGCGGAAGGTGCGCCTGAGGATTTTATGAAATCGCTGGTAGCCACCATGGGTATCGACAGCCAGCAGGCCCAAAGATACGGAGCAAACCAGAACGTCATCGTCAAGCAGATTGGAAACCGAAGACTGGCGGATTCGGGCGTCTCCATGGATGAGGAAATGGCAAACATGGTCAAGTTCCAGCAGGCGTATAATGCCTCTGCAAAAATGATTCAGACCATGGGTGAAATATATGATACGCTGATTAACAAATTATTTGCATAATCAATATGCCATTAAAAGCGATAGCAAACCGGTTGTCAGTGCGAGAAGAGCGACAGCGGCGCGGCAATCTTATTCAAATGGAGGTTATTTATGAGAATCACCAATAACATGCTCATCAACAATATGATAAATTATATCGGCAACAATCTGACCCGGATGGACAAGTACCAGAATCAGCTGGCAACAGGTAAGAAAATTTCCGTGCCTTCCGATGATCCGGTTGTAGCTGCCAGGGCACTAAAGCTGCGCACTGACGTGGCCGAGATCGAACAGTATCAGCGAAATGTAAAGGATGCACAATCATGGATGGAGATCACAGAGGATGCGCTGGCCAAAATAGGCGATGTCGTGCAAAAGACCAGGGAACTCACTGTTGAAGGTGCTAATGGTACATTGACGCCTGGAGACACGCAGAAAATTAACGAAGAGATCAAGCAGCTGAGGAGCCAGCTGTTGCATTTGGGGAACTCAACCTATGCAGGGAGATATGTTTTTTCCGGATACAAAACAGACCAAAAGCTTCTGGATGAAACAACAGGGAACTTTGTAATCAATGTGGCAAATAGTGAAAATATTAAATTCGAGATCGGTGTGGGTGACGATATTGAAATTAATGTTCCGGGAGGAGATTTGTTTGACAACGGCGGCAGAGGGGTGACAACCGGCAATGCGGATGTAAATTTTACTGCAGTACCCCTGGTAATAACAGCGCCCAATGATACGCTAAATGTTGACGTGGATGGCGATACGTATACGGTAAGTATTGCAGGTTCCTATAATGATATAAATGCGCTGGCCCTCGCGGTTCAAACCCAAATCAATGGCGGCAAGCAGGCTGCAACGGCCGGAGTGACCGTGACAGCGGCAGGAAACAGATTGCAGTTCACCAGCGGAAGTACCGGGAAGGCCTCTCACGTAAATATTAATGCAAGCGCATCGGCATCGGCTGCAAGCCTGGGTGTAACAACGACGACACAGACCGTCGGCACATCCGGCCAAAAAGGCAAACTGATTGATGATTTTGATAAATTGGTGGCGGCATTCGACCTTGGTGACCATACGGCAATAAGCAATCTTCTTGGCAATCTGGATGATGATATGAACAATATCTTGAGAATCAGGGCCGATATAGGGGCCAGGACGAACAGGGTGGAGTTGACCAACAACCGGTTGGACAGCGATGAAATCAGCTTCACCAAGCTGATGAGCGATAACGAAGATGTGGATATGGCTGAGACAATTATGAATCTGCAAAACGAGGAGAATGTATACAAGGCGTCTTTGAGCGGTGGAGCCAGGATTATTCAGCCGTCCCTGATCGACTTTTTGAGGTAATGCGGTATGGCTTTAAGCATTACTGCAACGGATATTCAATTAGAATATGAGAGGATTGCTTCAAGCCTCAGTATTGAAACAATCAATGCAAAACTTGAATTGCATCAGAAGCATGCAAAGGTTAATATAAAAACAGAAAAGCCCATGGTTCTGATTGATCAGTATGAATGCTTTGCCAGTGCGGGCCTGAAGAACAATTATGATTTTATTCGGGAGGCTGCGCAAAGAGGGTATCAAAATGCTATTGAGGTAATAGGCAAAAAGGCGCAGGATGGCAGAATGCTTGCTGCAATAGAGAAGGGCGGCAATCCAATAGCGGCAATAGCCAGAAGAGATTCCTTTCCGGAGCATGAATTTGGTCTGGATTTCATTCCGAAGGCGGGTCCTAAGTTCGATGTGACAGGCGATGTACAGATAGAGCCGGAAAGGAATTGGGAAGGCGCAAATAATGGCGTTGAAGGGAATTATGTACCAGGCAATGTGGATATTGGATACACTCCGGGGAAAATTAGTGTAAATGTGCTTCAATACCCTTCCGTAGAGATAAAATATTTAGGAAACAACGTGGATGCGTCAATTTGATTTTTGGAGGGAAAAATATGGTGTTGGAAACAAAGCATTTTGGCAAGATCGATTATTGCGAGGAAAGCATAATCAAGTTTGATAACGGAATCCCCGGATTTGATCATGTGAAGAAATTCCTGCTGATCGATAGCCCGGAAGAAAATTCGATTTTCAAATGGCTTCAGTGCATAGAGGATGTTCAATTAGCCTTTGCCGTAGTTAATCCGTTTCAAATAAAGGAGGACTATGATTTTGAAATAGGCGATGACGACACAAAGGCTCTGGGAATCGAGGATCCTGAGGATGTCGTGGTGTATTCGATTTTGGTAGTTCCCGAGGATTTGGCCAAAGTCAGCATGAACCTGAAAGCACCCATTATCATCAATGCAAAGGGCAGGAAGGGCGCGCAAATAGTCCTTGACACCGACAAGTATACTGTGAGACACTATATTCTGGATGAACTCCGTAGACGGGAGGTAGCGGAAAATGCTTGTTCTGACGAGAAAAAAGGATCAGACGATAGTCATAAATGACAATATAGAAATTACTGTATTGGATATACAGGGCGATCAGGTCCGAATCGGCATCAACGCTCCCAGGAGCGTAGCCATTCACCGGAAGGAAGTCTACCTTGAAATCCAGGAAGAGAACAAAAAGGCCGCAGAGGCAGCGAATGTGCCGCTTGACAATATTATGAAACTTGTAAATAAGGATAGAGAATGATAAAAAGGATGCTGAAGATAGAGGTTCTTACTCAAGATCGGGTATTAGTTAAATAAAAACAAGTACAGGCGGATGCATCATTTTATTGCATCCGCCTGTATTAATTGTGGTAGGTTGAAATTATCAAGCTTGGATTGAAACGCAATAT